>JBHIEG010000006.1:0-84923 GCA_046760505.1 Candidatus Hydrothermarchaeota archaeon | reverse complement strand
CCCACCGGCGGCTTATTTTCATTTCAAACCGAGAATTTAAGGATCAGTACTCCCTCTTTCTAAAACGTCCAAGACGAAAGGATTATTGTTCTTTTTCAATATTGATTCTGCGTATTTTATGCATCTTTCAGCATCCTCCTTTGTATAAAACTCCGCTGGAATATTTGTTCCTGGCAATCCATTTGGATATCGTGTAGGAATGCAAAGTGCATTCAACGACCTTCCAAATCCATCGGATCATTAAAATTTTCGTATTTATTACATTCCAGGATTAATTCCTGACAGAATAAGTTAAAATTCCCCTAACCCCCTTCAAAAATAAAAATGCCTTCAAAGCCTTCTCCGCGTAATGTAGAGCTTGAAAACAAGACCATTCATAGTGTTTGGCACTACTGCTATCTTTTGATGCTCTTAGGACGCTTTCGGCTTGATTTAGCCACCTTCTTGCCTCATTTGTTTGAGAAAAGTTCTTACTTAAGATGCTTTCTCTAATCGAAAATTTGACGGAAAAAACAAGACGAGACAAAACTGCATAAAAAGAGCAAACACCCTTGGGAATCAGACAAATACATTTGTCATAAAAAATAACATAAGACTTATATAACCCCCCAACATTAACAAACTTTAGAGAGATTCTGAGGTGAGGGCGATGGGCGAAATACCCAAAGATTATATCGTGGATAAGGATCTCTGGCCTGATTTAGTAACGCCTCCGGGTTACGAAGATCTACCAGACGAATTAAATTTAGCAGAAGAACTTCTGGACAAGAACATAAAAGAAGGAAGAGGAGACAACGTCGCAATACTCTTCCAAGACAAAAAAATAACCTACAGACAAGTATACGAGGACGTTAACAGACTGGCAAATGGTCTGGTAGAACTCGGATTGGAGAAATACGACAGAGTGGGTATAAGAACAGCAAACATTCCCCAAGCAGTAGTGGCAAACTTCGCCATCATGAAGATTGGTGCAATTCCCGTACCCATGTCTCCTCTGTGGTCTAAATTTGAAATAGCATATGCGTTGAATAATGCAGAGGCTAAGGCGATAATAGTTTTTGCTGGTTTGCTAGAAGAAGTTGAGAAGGCCAAACCAGAGTTAGAATCTATAGAACACATTATAGTAATAGGCGGAGATCCCGAAGAGATAAAGAAGAAGGGCTACGTATCCTATGAAGAGTTGCTGAAGAAAGGAAAACCTGAGTTTGAACCTGTAAAGATTAAAAAGACAGATCCAGCGGTTATACTCTATACATCCGGTACAACCGGTCCTCCTAAAGGCTGCGTACACTTCGCTCAAGGAGTGCTCATAGAGGCAGATCTTGTTGCAAAACATGTCTGGAAACTTAAACCTGGAGAGGTACTTGGAGGCTCTGCTCCCGTATCCTTTGCAGCTGGCTACGGAACTTTCGCTATAATTCCATGGATTGCTGGAGCAACCATATCGTTGCTACCAAAGTTCACTCCGGAAGCAATGTTAAAGACGATTGAAGACCACAAGATAAACGTTTTAACGGGTCTTCCAACCGCATACAGGGTTTTATTGAAAGAAGATTTCAGCAAATACGATCTGAGTAGCATAAGGATGTATACCACGGGAGGAGAGTCCCTAGGGGCTGAGACTTTCAAGGCTTGGGAGGAAAAGACTGGAATGCCCATATACGAGGGTCTAGGAATGACTGAAGCGGTACACTTGGTTACATCAAACGTTACCGCTCCAGAGCCAAAACCTGGATCCATAGGAAAGCCTTTGCCAGGATTCGAAATAAAGATCTTCGACCCTGATACAGGAGAGGAATGCAAGCCAGGAGAAATTGGAACCATGGGAGTTAAGGGACCGACAGGTACCGTGTACTGGAAACCCCATGCAGACAATAACAGGCTTCTGAAGAAGCAAAAGGAAGGTGTGAAAGAAGGCTATAACATAGCGGGTGACATGGTCTATCAGGACGAGGAAGGATACATATACTTCGTTTCAAGAGACGACGATATGATAAAGAGCTCTGGTTACCGTATCGGACCAGAAGAAATCGAGGAAGCCCTTAAAAAGCACCCAGCAGTCAAAGATGCAGGCGTTATAGGGGTTCCAGATCCAGTAAGAGGACAAAACACGAAGGCGGTTCTCGTACTTAACGAAGGCTATGAACCATCAAAAGAACTTGAGGAAGAGTTAAAAACCTTCCTAAGGGACTATGTAGCGGTCTACAAACTTCCAAGGCTCTTCGGTTACGTAGACGAGCTGCCAAGGACGCCAACTGGAAAACTTATAAGGAGATTCATAAGAGATTGGGAGAAGGAAGGAAAGATTAGGTCAGCCGCCTAATCTTTCTCATATTTTTAATATTTGAAGTAAGAAACCACCTTTTTCGCGCAAAGTTCAAGCATATCCCTGTATTCTTCTCGAGAAATCAGCAAAGTCAGAAAGAAGTGTCTTACTCCTGCTTTTACATATTCTTCAAATCTGGATATACATTCCTCTGGAGATCCGAATACGAAATATTTTTCTACGGCACTAAAAGGTATTTCTTGCGTCTCTTCAATCATCTTCTCGACATTTTCCCTGTTAAAAACAAAGCCGAACATGTTTGGTGTGCTTATTTTTTCTAAATTAACGCCAAACTCTCTCAATCTTTCTTCTCTAAATGGGGAAAGAATCATTAACATTTTTGCCGGAAGTTCTAGAAGTTTCCTGGCTTCTTCGTATTCTTCAGCAACTACTGTATAGAGAAATATTCCCGGCTCAATCTGAGAAGGGTCTCTCCCCTTTTCCTTCGCCCATTTCCTTATCTTTTTTAGGTTTTTCTTATAGTCTTCAGGAAGCCTCGCAGTAGGTACCCACCCATCACCTACTTCCGCGGTTAGTTTCATGGTTTTCTCGGAATTTCCTGCAATCCATATGGGTGGATGGGGTTTTTTTATAGGTTTAGGCTCTATGAAGGCTTTTTCAAGTCTGAAAAATTTTCCATCGTAGTTTACGCTATCTTGAGTTAGTAGCATCTTTATAATTTCAATCGCCTCTCGCATCTTAGAAACTGGTTTTTCCCAGTTTATTCCGTATGGATCTAGATTCATGGCCTCTCCTGCTCCCATTCCTAAACATGCTCTTCCCTTGGATAAAACATCTAAGGTCATTAGGTTTTGGGCTAGAACTGCTGGATGTTTTCTGTGTGGATCACTTACACAGGTTCCCAGTGTTACTCTTTTCGTTTTTAATGCGAGTGCGCTCAGTACGCTCCATGCCTCAAAGCAGTCCCATCTTCTGATTCCTATTCCTACTAGATGATCTGGAGTCCAGACTGAATCAAAATAATTTTTCTCGGCATATACTGCAGTCTCGAAAATAAGATCCATTGGATGTAGAGGCAACTGAATCCCGAATTTTACCTCCATATTCCCTACATCATTAAAGACTTATATAAAGGGTTATCCTCCTATTATCTCAAAACGATTCTGGCATAGATTTACTTAAAATCTAGCGTCAGAGAGGTTGGTGAGAAAATGGAGAAAATACAAATCGGAGACATCGCGAAGATAAACTACACCGCCATGTTGATTTCAGGGGAGATAGTCGACACATCATACGAAGAAGTTGCAAGATTCGCGAAAATCTATGATTCGGATAGAGATTACACGCCTATCACGGTAGAAATCGGCATGGCTCAGGTAATTGAAGGAGTTGAGAAGGCATTGGTGGGAATGGAGAAAGGAGAGGAAAAAAGAATCTTAGTTCCTCCAGAAGAAGGATACGGTATTAGAAGATCAGACTTAATTCAGCAGATCCCCCTCGAAGTTTTCGAGGAAAGTGATATAGAGCCTATAGAGGGTATGATCATTAATACAGAGAAAGGTCCGGCCCAAATAGTTACGATTTCGAAAGATTTTGTCGAAGTAGATTTCAATCATCCACTAGCAGGAGTGACCTTAGTATTTGAAATAAAAGTAGAAGACGTTGAAAAAAAAGGAATAGATGCAAATAAACTATATGAAAGAGGGATGTCCTTTTTTAAACTCGGAGAGTATGAGAATGCAATAGAATTCTTCGATAGGGCATTAGAGATTGATTCAAATTTTAAGCTAGCATTAAACAACAAAGGCGCTTGCCTGATAATGCTTGGCAGGTTTGATGAGGCAGTTAAATGTTACAACCAATTACTTGAATTGAGCCCTGATCATGTATTGGCTCTAAGCAATAAAGGTTTCTGTCTCACCAAGTTAGGTAAGTATGAAGAGGCAATTGAATTATTCGATAGGATCCTAGAAATAGACCCGAACAATTATCTTGCCTGGATAAACAGGGGAACAACTCTGACGAGCATGAACATGCTTGAAGAGGCAATTGAATGTTATGAAAAAGCATTGGGGATAAACCCTAAATCTAAGGAGGCTAAGGAGGCAAAGGAGAGGATACTTAAAAAGATGGGAAAGTGATAGATTGAGCGGAAGGGTGGGTTTCATTCACCATGAGGGTTATGGAGAGATAAGTTTTACCCCTCCACCCATCCAGATAACTGAGAGATACAAGAAAACATATGATATTCTTAAAGAACTTGGTGTTTTCAACGATAAAGCGAGGGTATATGTTCCGACGCATGCAAGAGAGGAAGATCTGCTTTTAGTCCACACGAAGGAGTACATAGATTTTGTTAGAAAAATGAGCAAAATAGGAACAGGATTCTTAGATTATGGAGATACTCCCGCCTACAAGGGAATTTTTGAGCTTTCATGTCTGAGAACTGGAGCCTCTTTGCTTGCAATAGATCTCGTAATGAACGAGGAAGTAAATCATGCCTTTAATCCAGGAGGGGGCTTTCACCATGCAGATAAAGATTCTGCAGGCGGTTTTTGCGTCTTCAACGACGTAGTGATAGGGGTGAAGTACATAGAGAGAAAATACGATGTGAGAAAGATAGCCATCGTGGATATAGATGGGCATCATGCGGATGGCACGCAGAAAATTCTTTATGAAGAGCCTGTACTGAAGATATCTCTCCACAAGTATGAACCCTTCTTCTATCCTGGTACGGGAGGTATAGAAGAAATTGGCATTGGAAAGGGAAGGGGATATTCGGTAAACATACCCCTCCCATCTAATACCTATGACGAAGCATATCTCTATGCTTTTAAAGAAATTGTTCCTCCCCTGATAAAGGCTTACGATCCAGAGATCTTAATCCATCAATTTGGCGTAGATGGCCATTACTTGGATCCACTTGTAGGCTTATCCTTGACAACAAGGGCATATCAAGAAGTCTCTGAGATCGTGCATAAACTAGCGCACGAAACAGCAGATGGAAGGTACGTGATACTGGGGGGAGGAGGTTACAATCCTGACAATGTAGCGAGATGCTGGTCCATTATGTTTGTGAGAATTTCAGAAGCCCTACCAGAGGAATCAATAGAAAAGTTCGAACTTCTTCACGATAAAGTGGAATTAAATAAGGATAAAAGGTTATTTGATGAGGTAAAAGAGAGAGTAAAATTGATAAAAGAAAAAGTATTCCCCATTCATGGACTAGATTATTAAAGAGAGGAAAAAATGATAGTGGCGACTGTTATTTCAGGATTTGAGAAGGAAGCGATAGAAGAATTAGAGGAAATAACCAAAGATGAAGTAAAAACAACTTACTTCAAGGGACTCTTGCTCATAAAATCGAAGAATCCAAGAGAAAAGATAAAAAAGATAAAAGAATCCGATACAAAATTCTTGGTTAGAGCCATTCCCATTGATTACGTTCTCAACATATATCCCGGTAAAGTAAATAGATGGTTTGACGATCTTGCAAGAAAATCTAGCGGTTTAATAGACAAGAGCTTTATGGTGAGATGCAGAAGAAGGGGTTCTCACAGTTTTAAAAGCGAAGATGTGGAAAGAGAAGTCGGCAAGAGAATTAAGGACATTACCGGCGCAAGAGTGGATTTATTGGAGCCGAATTCGATTGTATTCGTTGAGATAATTCAGAATAAGGCATATGTTAGTGTATGCAAGGAAGAAGAAATTTTCTATAAGAAAGGTAGAAAGATAAAGAGGCATGGCGAAAGACCCTTAAACAGAGCAATGCTTAAACTTGAAGAGGTATTTGAATTGCATAGGGATTGGATACCAAAAGAGAGAGTATTGGACATAGGTGCTTCACCTGGAGGCTGGACGAAGGTGCTCTCTAGGTATGCAAAAGAGGTTATAGCCGTAGACAGCGCGCCATTGGAGCCAAGTGTAGCAAAATTACCAAATGTCAGATTTTTACAAAAGAGAGCCGAAGATCTAAGTTTAGATGAGGTAGGAGAGTTAGATATGGTCACCAACGATGTCAATCTCTTACATAAAGAATCAGCAGCGCTCACCCTTAAATTTAGACGCTGCTTGGTTGACGGTGGAAAGATCATCCACACAACAAAACTTGCCATAGTACCAGGAACCAATAAATTTCCCGTAGAGAACATTGATGTAGCGGTAAAGGAAGTAAGCGAGATGTTCACCAAGAATGGATTGAAAGTTGAGCATGTACTCTTCCTTAAATCTAACACCAGAAACGAGAGGACAATACTAGCTAAGAAGGAATGTTTATGAGCCTGGATGAAAGGATATCAGAACTACACATATTTGAAAGAAAGGTCCTGGTTGAATTAGGCAGATTAAAAAAATCTACCCCAGATGAGTTAAGTAAAAAAGTAGATCTAGACAAGACTGCAATAAATAGAGCAATAGAATGGTTAAGGAGAAAAAATCTCATAAAAGTACATGAAAAAGAGAGAATTAAGGCAAATATAAAAGAAGAGGGAAAGAAATATCTAAAAGAAGGTTTTCCAGAGAGAAAACTCTTAAAATATGATGAAAAGCCTATATCTGAAATCCACATTGATAAAGAGGATTTGAAAATCGGCTTAGGCTGGATAAGAAAGAAGGGATGGGGGGAAATAAAGAAAAGAGATGGAAAAGCTTTTCTTGAACTTACGGAAGAGGGAAAAAAATTTAAAGATAAGTTAGGCAGAGACGAGGAAATCTTAAGAGGAATATTAGATGGCAAAACGTATGAAGGAGAAAAATTACTCATAAAGGAACTGGAAAAGAGAGGTTTAATAGAAGTTATAGAAATAAAAGAGAGAATCCTAGAGTTAACAGAAAAAGGTGAAGAACTCATTTCTTTTGGCATACCTTTAGAAGAAGAAGTTACTCAATTAACTAGCGAAATAATAACCTCTGGAAAATGGAAAGAAGTTAAATTCAGAAGATATGACATAACAGCAAGCGTACCAAAGGTATCAATAGGGAAAAAACATCCACTTAGAAGATTAATCGATGAGATTCGCGAAATTTTCTTGTTAATGGGTTTCGTCGAGGTCAGAGGGCCTTTAGTGGAGTCCGCTTTTTGGAACTTTGATGCTTTATTCCAACCTCAAGACCATCCTGCTAGAGAAATGCAGGATACATTCTATCTCAAACGTCCTGAAAGAGCAAAGTTACCAAAAGATTTAGTTAAGAATGTAAAGGAGGCCCATGAACATGGTGGCAAGACCGGGTCGATTGGATGGGGCGGTGAGTGGAAAGAGGATATTGCATCCAAAACACTTCTAAGAACCCATAATACCTCTCTATCAGTCAGGTATCTCCATAAACATAAAGAGCCTCCAGTAAGGATGTTCGCGGTTGATAGGGTCTTCAGGAGAGAAAACATAACTTACAAGCATTTACCTGAGTTTCACCAAGTTGAAGGCATAGCAATGGATAAAAATTCTAATTTTGCGCAACTACTAGGAATTCTAAGAAAATTTTATAAGGCAATGGGATTTGAACAAATAAGGATCAGACCCGGGTACTTTCCTTATACAGAGCCTTCTTTAGAAGTTGAAGTTTTCTATGAGGAGAAGGGCGAGTGGGTAGAATTAGGGGGGGCAGGAATATTTAGACCGGAGTTGCTGGATCCATTGGGAGTAAAGTATCCGGTGCTTGCATGGGGTCTTGGTTTGGAGAGACTTGCGATGATGAAGTTAGACATAGATGATATAAGGCTTCTCTACAGAGGAGATATAGAGTGGCTGAAAAAAATACCACTGAGATGAAAACATGAAGGTACACATAATTGAGAAGGAGAATCTGAAAGATTGCATCCTCATATCCGGCTTCCAAGGCATAGGATTCACCGGATACATATCAGTTAAGCATATGATAGATGTATTGAAGGCGAGAAGGATAGGTTACATAGAGAATCCTGAGATGGTTCCGGTGGTTACTGTTCAAAATGATAGACTTTCTTTACCTACAGAGATATACAAACACGAAAACCTTGTTATCGTTGTAAATGAGGCTTTCAGCACTACGGTAGAAATGAACGAGACCATGAATCTGGTCTCAAACTGGGCAAGGGCGAATAAACTTAAAGAAGGAGTACTCATAGGCGGATTGAACAAAAAGTTTCAGACCGATGCTAAGGTTAAAATAAAAGGAGTTGCCACGTCTAAGGCGATCCACAGGCTTAAAGATCTGAACATACCGATACTCGACCCTGGGCTGCAAGTGGTTGGACCTCTTGCATCGTTGCTTGCATATTGCGAAATAAACGATTTTCCCGCCATAGCTTTGTTACCCTATGCTGAAGAAAGGCCAGATCCACAGGCTGCTGCCATTGCGATTGAAGTCATAGAGAAAACGTATGAAGTCGATCTAAAAGCTTCTAAACTATTAGAAGAAGCAGAAAATTTAGAACAGAAGATAAAAGAACTAATTAAAATGAGAACTGATCAACAACAGGAAATTGATTCAAGAATGTACATATAGTTTTCCATAATTAAAGGGACAAGTATTTATCGAATCAATTCATTTCTTCATTTGATGAATAAGAACTGCCGCTTCTTTAAGTCTTGCAGCTGCACAATGGATTGCTCTAATTGCCATACCATGATTTTGATCAAAAATAAAAAGCCTCAAAGCATGGAAGAGGTTAAAGAGCTCATAAGAATCAATTGTAATCATAAATATAACTACAGAGAAAGACTGGATTTAAGAGAGATTTTCTGGATTATTATTTTGATCTCGTTTGCGGCTTTAAGTATTGTTTTGAGCCTTTAAGACAAACAATAATCCTAAGGTAACAGAGAAAAGATTTTTATTCTCTTTCGAGATATATTTTCTCACCTTTAGAAAATTGATGTTGAAATCGTGGAGCCCCGGTAGGGTAGTGGATATCCTGCAGGCCTGCGGAGCCTGCGACTCGGGTTCGAGTCCCGGCCGGGGCACCTTTTCTCGAAACTGTAGATCTCTTATAAACCAAAATTATGTTTTTGGTATGGTAAAGTAAAAGGTGCTTCCTTTTCCCAGTTCGCTCTCAACCCAGATTTTTCCTCCATGCAGTTCTACCAATCCTTTTGCGATCGACAGTCCAAGACCTGTGCCCTCTACACTTCTTGTAAGAGAGCTCTCGACCTTATAGAAACGATCGAAGATCCTTTTCTGGTCCTCTTCCGAAATTCCTGGTCCGTTGTCGCTTACAGATACGAGTACATCTTCTTTCCTATTTTCTATATTTACTTTAATTTTTCCTCCTTCTGGTGTAAATTTAATGGCATTTGATATCAGATTGGTCAAAACCTCTTTTATTCTTTCTCTATCGATTTTTATCATGGGTACTTTTTCTGAAAATTCTAGAGTAATCTCCTGTTCTTTTTCTTTGGCTTTTATTTCTAGGTCCTCAATGATTTCCTTTGTTATCTTTAGAATTGATGATTTCCTTTTAAAAAGTTCAATCTTCCCGGATTCTATGAGTGAGAGTTCCAGTATCTTGTAAATTAATTCGTTCAAGAGACTTGCATTTCTAAATATAATATCTAAATAATGCTTTTGTTTCTCGTCGAGTTCTGTTTTGGTTTCCATAAGAGTTAGATATCCCATTATAGCAGATAGAGGAGATCTAAGTTCATGAGAAGCAATATTAATGAAGTCTGATTTAATCCTATCCAATTCTTTTAATTCATCGTAGGCAACCTGTAATTTTTCATAGGATTCTTTTAGCTCTTCCTCAACCTTTTTCTTTTCTGTAATGTCTTTAACGTATTCTATTACTGAATTAACTTGTCCATTCTCATCTTTTACTGGAAATGTATTGATTTCAACCCAGTATCGTGAGCCATCTTTTCTGATTCCAGATTTTAGTCCATAGGATGGATTTCCAGTTTCAAAAGATTCTTTTGCCACACAATCTTCACAGACTTGTTTAATTCCATGAAACTCCTCATAGCAATACTTTCCTATGAAATCTTCAGGTTTTTTATTAAAACTTGCGGCATGACTCTTATTCATGGCGACTATCTTGAAATTCCTATCGATTACCGTGAGGTGATCGGTAACAGCGTCGAATATCGATTCGAGGAATTCTTTCTGTTTTTTAAGTTCTTTCTCTACCCGCTTTCGCTCTGTAATGTCTCTTGAGATAACCAAGACAGCTGGCTTGCCCTTATATGAGATAGGGATCGCGGTGGTTTCCACATCTACTTCAGTACCATCTAACCTTAAGAACTTTTCCTCGATTAATGGGACTCTCTTTCCTTCTTCTATCATCTTTTGAACTCTTTCCTTAACGATTTTGCGATAATCCGGGTGCACGGTATCCATTATTGATTTTCCAATGAGTTCCTCTGGACTCGATGCTCCAAGAAGTTTTGCCCCGGCGGTGTTTATAAAGACGAGCTTCCCTTCGCTATGAACGCCAATTGGATCAGGACAGAGTTCCACAAGCTCTCTATAGCGTTCTTCGGTTTCTCGAAGCATTTCCCATGCTCTCTTACGTTCGGAGCTTTCAATAAGTTCCCACTTACCCTCTCGTTTAATGAGAGCAAATTGATGATTGTTCACCACGTCAATTACTTCGGATGCCCCACACTTATCAAGAGAATAGGAACAAATGGCAATCATTTTATGTTTGCCGATGACATTGTTTACAAGCGACTCATACTCAGTGAAACCCTTCCAATCTTCTTTCTCAAGCCAAAAAGTATTACCCGTAAGGCGCAGACCATCAAATCCTTTTTTCAAAGCCTGATTCTCTTTATCAACCCAACCTTGCAAGACCTTTTCAGGCTCGAATTTTCCTGATTTGGTGTACCACTCACTCGAATGGAGTATCTCTATCTGTCCTTTTTTAATATAGTCCTCTAGATTCTTTACAACCTTTTTTAATGATTCTTTTGCTTCCTCAACTGTTAAAGGCTCTGAGGTAATCCACATGCAGAATTCATTGTTTTCCAATCCTGTTTTGAAATAAGGTACCAAAATGTCGATTAAATCTTCTTTTGTAAGATAAAATTGACAGAAATGCGTACCCCAAGGGACATCACCTAAAATATCGATTCCCGTCTTTCTAACTTCATCCATCCCGGTTACCTCTCTTTCAGCAGATTTTCTAGTGTTTTGATTAATTTCTTAGTTGTAAAAGGCTTGATGATATAATCTGAGGCTCCAGCCTCAATAGACTCATTTATTGGACCAGGAGCGCTCAATGCACTGATTACAAAAATTTTTGCATTGGGATCTAATTTTTTTATTTCCCTTATAACTGTAATACCATCTATCTCAGGCAAAACGATGTCTATGGCAACTATATCCGGTCTATTTCCTTCCTCCATTAATTTTCTGTACGTATTTATAGCCTCTCTTCCGGTTGTTACATGCTCTATGATCTCGTACTCTGATGGATCCAACATTTCCTCAAGCATTTCGCGCATAAATTCGGCATCATCCACAAGTAGTATTTTTTTAGCCATGTGATCATCTGATCGGAGTCAGTACTATATCTGGATAGCCTTTTGAAATATCAATCTCAATATTGTACAATCCTGTTTTTGGTTTTAATCCAAAAAGAACCATGGCTCCATTTAACTCTATAATTTTTAAATGGATATTAGCGGTATCAGCAAGTTTTTTATTGGTTTCTGGCGTGCTGTGGGTTCCGGTAGCAATTGCTAATGCGTTACTGTCCGCTATCTCTTGAGCTTCGAGACTTATCATTTCTGGCAATGCTTTCACTCCAAAGAGAGACTCCATGTGATCATAAGCCACTATTTTTAGCACCGGTTCCCCTGTTTCCTCTCTCAATCTTCTAATTTCAGAATCAATTTTCCTGAAATCTTCTTTCAGAGTTTCAGTAGTATAGGGAAGAACAAAATCTTCTGTTTCTTTGCCTGACGAATCTTCTTCCCTAACCATCCTCAAAAGGCTTTTTAGTCCATCTTCAAAACCAAAGAGGTGTGCAAAATACTTGATCATTCCCGGACTTGTTCCTACCCTAGGAATTCCTAACACTCCTCTGCCCTGAGTAATAAAATTGGCAACTGTTAGGTTGATAATATTCGCGAATGCATAGTAATCCACGTTTTCTCCAGTCTCAAGAAAAACATAACTTCCCCTTGGAAAGCCTCCACCCAGTATCTCGTCTAAATATCTATTTCCAGACGAGAAATGCGATCTCGAGTCTATGATGGGTTTAAACTTTCTTCTAGTTCTTGGAAATTTTCGTTTAAATGGTTCAAAATGCCTGAATCTACCTCCATTCAGTGTGAAAAGATATTTGTGCTGGAGAATTTCAGTTCCTCTCAACTTATCTAGATAGATCTCTCTATACCACTCCCCATCTTTTTCTTCCCATTTTAATAATACGATACCGTCTACCAAGTGATCTAACCCTGTCTTTTTTTCTTTTTCTACGACCATAATTAGATTCGTCTCGGTCTCTTTTGCTAGGTCTATCATTGTTCTGGCGAGTTCTTCTTCGTTCGATTCTCTTACCACACTGAAAACTGCATCCCAACTATCAATCACTAATAACGCTGGTTTTTTAAGTCCGTCTATCTTTTCATATGTTGCTTTAACAAAATCAGGCTGGCTACTATAGCGTATAACCTTATTTAATTCTTGAGATTTGGATACAAAAGAACAGGAAGCATCTATTATATTTTCTTCAAAAACAACACCATTTAACCAAGGAAACATTATATACAGGTCTCTTGGTTGAACTCGGGTTGAGACATATATTCCACTGTAGTTCTCGCCGAGTTCTTTCAGAAGTTCGAGCGAGAATATGGTCTTTCCAGTTCCTGGAGCGCCCTTAACCATTAGAGAGGATCCTCTCAAGAGGTTTAACATATTCACTATCTCTTGAGGGATGTTTGCCATTTTTTCTCCTCCTTATTAGTATAATGTATAATGACATCGTAACTATAAAAAATCAACAACATAAATATTTCCTATACAATTTTGCAGAATTCTCGCTATAGAAGATTTTTATACCAGAGAGTTTAATAGTAAAAATTGTAGAAATGACTGATATCGTAGATACAGGAATTTCAGGGTTAAATGAGCTTCTAGAAGGAGGATATCCCAAGGGTAGTCTTATTCTCCTAGTTGGTAATCCAGGTACCGGTCATTCCATCATATGTCAACAGTTTCTCTATAACGCTCTCTCCCAAGGAGGATCAGGAATATATTTTGTCACTTGGTGTTCCTCAGAGGATATCAAATCTAACATGAGTAGGTTTGGATGGGAAGTTGAAGAATTTGAAAAGTCCGGCAATCTGACATTCATAGATGTTTTTTCTTCAAGAATAAAATGGGTTCTTGGAGAAACTCACAAAAAAACACCTTCTTTGAGTTCTGTATCCAGATCCTGGGATACAAGCATCTTAAACATGCTGAGATTGGGGGTTCTAGAGAATGATGAACTCGCATCCAAGGGAAGTCATATTGGTGTGATAGATTCCCTCTCTGACATTCTCTGGCTGCACTCATTGAAAGAGGTAAAAGAGGTTTTGGAAGGGATAAAGGCATTTGTGAGAATATACAAGTGCGTTTATCTCGTATCACTGGAAAAAGGAATGCATGATGAATCTACATTGAGTACGATAGAGCACGTCTCAGATGGAATAATAGAATTAAGGGTTCGTGAGAGAGGCAATGAACTTGAGAGAAGTATATGCATAACCAATATGTTACATATAGTTCCGAGCAGCAAAATTGTACCCTATCGAATAACCCAGAAGGGTATTGTATTAGATACTGCCACAAGAATAGTGTAGTTTAGGTAAGCCAAAATTTATCAAAATAAGAATTATAAACATCAAAGAACAAATATAAACATTAAACAATAATTCGGTGTTAAGGTTTGAGAGAAGATAGAGTCAAATCAGGCATTCCGGGATTGGATGAGATATTGGATGGCGGTTTCCCGAGAAATACGGTTGTATTAGTTTCAGGTGGTCCAGGTACGGGAAAGACCCTATTTTGCTTCCAGTTTTTATATGCCGGTGCATCTAAGTTTAATGAGCCAAGTATATATGTATCTCTTGAAGAGAGGCCTGATGATGTAAGAAGGGAAATGCAGGTATTCGGATGGGACGTTAAAAAATTAGAGGAAGACGGTAAATTTGTTATTATTGATGCTTCTCTAGCAAGAGCCGGAATACCCACGAGAGAGAGAGTAGTTACCCCAGCTGGATTCGATTTGGATGCACTTGCGGTTAAAATTTACGAAACAATAGAAGAAATTGGAGCAAAAAGAATTGCAATAGACTCTATTCCTGCTTTAGGTCTACAGTTGAAGAGCGAAGCAGAAATAAGAAGAGCAATCCACAAATTTACAACCATACTTCTTGAAAGCAACTGCACTTCAATTTTAACATCCGAATCCATCGAAGGAACGGGAAGATTGAGCAGATATGGAGTCGAAGAATTCATAACGAGAGGTTTAATACTCCTGTATCTAACCGAGAGCGGTGGACAACTGAGAAGAAGTATTGTGATTCGAAAAATGAGAGAAGCTAGGCATGGAATGAGAAGATATCCTCTAGAAATAACTTCTCGAGGTCTTGTGGTATACCCTAAGGGGGAGTACGCAGAGTAGATAGTGATAATTTCAATGGAGAGGCTCAACAAAAATTGGGCTTTCTGTTAGTGTTATGCTCGTTGCATCAATTTTTCTGGTATAACCCCTAATGTTTGTTACGAGGACGGTTCCAGTTATCTCAGCAGGTACCGGTCCCGGAGCCCAGAGAACATAAACTGGCTTTCCTTTTACAGTAAATTTGTATTTCCCTTTCCCGAGTTTTCTAACCGCAGTAAAATAGTCGATCTTTTCTACCATGGTCTTAAACGCGTAGAAGGTGGCTTGTCTTTTCTTTGGACCCTCTTTTGCTCTATGGGGTTTCTTTTCTGATTCAGTGTATAATAACCAGCTCTCAGGATCTCCTGGACTTTCGTCCAGCCCAACATAGAAGAGCTTATCTACTCCCTCGCCAAAGGAATAAATGTAAGACCTTACGATTACATTCGCCCATTCTTCAGGAGTGAGCCTCTCCCTCTTAAGACCCCAAGCACTGAATTCTACCTCAGGTATCCAGTGGGGCTTTCTTATATTGTTTTTTCTCATGAAACTCTTTGCCTCTGGGACATGGAGATCTTCAGGTCCGCTGATGGAATGATGGTTGAATATATCAAAGTATTTAGCCCCCCCGAGGTCAATGACCTTCTGCCAGAAATTTCTGGACTCGTAGTCGAAGCCTGCGATTCCACCGTTAAGAACTTTTGCTTCTGGATCTGCCTCTTTTACTGCTTCGTAGGTCGCCTTCAAGACTTCAAAGTACTCTTCTGGAGAGCCATAGAAGAAAACCAAATCTTCTTTCATTGACGGTTCATTAATCACTTCCCAGTATTTCACAGGATACTTCAGTCCCGGCATGTCGTCAATGCCATCGCCATCGTAGCGCTCCACTACGGTTTTTACAAAATTCTTGTAGGCTTCCATATCACAGGGCATCTGACGATAGTAGCCAAGTTCCCTGAACTCTCTGATTTTTTCAAATGAAAGTCTTTTCCTACAACTCTCTTGATCCCAATCGGCATAGGGCCAGATTGTGGCTATCATTGTGAAATCGTATTCTTGGAGAAGTCTCACCTCTCTATCCGGAGAAGAAAAATCGAATCTACCTTTTTCAGGCTCAATCGAATCCCAGAGAAAGGGTCCTGGATGAGGTCTTGCCCAGTGTACTTTCAACTCCGCTGCCTCAGATAAAGACCTCTCTGGGTGCATAAATCCGAAGTGTGATGCCTCGAAGGGTATTTCGAGAGGTTCAGGACCTTTCTTTACAGGAGGAGCAGTTGTTTTAGGCGATGGAGCAGGTGCAGGAGCAGAAGGAGTTTCCGGAACAGGAGTGGTTGGAGGCGTTATTTCTTCTTTAGGTTTTTCCTCTAACAATTCTTCCGCGGGTTTTTCCCCAACGACTTCTTCAGTTGGTGGTTTTTCTTTAACACAACCGCTAATTACGGTAATGTTAACTAAAACAACTGATATGACCAACAGCTTAATTAGATTGTTTTTACTCACCATATTCTCTAATTGTTGACTTTATTTAATAAATTTTCCTAGGCTACTGACATTTTTTGTTCCTTGATTGTTCAAAATATAAATATCTAAGCTTCAAATAAAGCAAGTGATCGAAATCTTGCCAAATTTCTTAAAAAGAGTATGACTAGTCTAAATTTGCGGTTCTCCGTAGCAAGAAAGCACATATACCTGCTATAGTTGCATAAAAATTGAGACTCAAGAGGTTAATAAGAACTTTTACCGTCTTTGCGTAAGATTTAAATTTTTAAGTGAATATTAAAGGTAAGATTGGTATGAAAGATGAAGAATATTCCATTGGATTAGAGGGGATAGATGTCAAAATAAAGCCAGAATGCATGATAATGGTCCTGGGAGACGCATATTCAGGACACAAACTATTCTGTCACCAATGTTGCGGATCATCGCTTAAAAATAATGAAGGAGTCATCTACATATCAACTAATGATACCGCGAAGAAGGTAGTTGAAGAAATAAGCAGGTTTTCCTCCTCACTAGAAAACTTGAGAATAGTTGATTGTTATTCGTTAACATTTGATGAGAATTGTCCCAGAGATATAGAAAATGTCTCTTGTGTATCGGGACCTCTTGATTTAGGGATGATTTTGGCTAGCACGTCCAATCATATTGAAGATCTATGGCGCAAGTCTGGGATAAAGAGAATAAGAGTAGTGTTAGACTCGGTATCCACGCTTCTCATGTACTCAAGCATCAAACCAGTATTTCGTTTTCTACACGTTTTCACGGGAAGAATAAAGGCGGTTGGTGGAATATGCTTCTTCGTCATGAACGAAAGCATACACAAGCCAGAGGAAGTAAACGCTATACAGCAACTCATGCAGGGATTAATGCATTTTAAAGGCGAAGAATTGTTATTAAAGGGATTCGTAAATGATAAATTTAGATATCGCATAGAAACCTCAATGATCAAAGTGATTTGACTTAAGATTAAGATTTTCCATTCTTTGAGAGAGTTTGGTTTTTGATAAAATCGTGTAAAAAATTTTACCAAATGCGTAACTAATTTGTATGGTTATAAATGAGATTTCTCAAACATAAATACTCAAAGAACACGCTTTAATTTCAAAATGAAAACTCACTTATAATGATCTGCACAAATAAGCTTCAAGAGATAAAATGATCACCACAAACATACCAAGACTAGATGAGTTATTGGGAGGAGGAATACCCGCAGGAAAAAGCCTACTCTACCTTATAGAGCCCGGAGTAATAGGCGACGTATTCGGTATGCAGACCTTCGCCTCAAATCTTGAACAAGGAATGAAGGGTATTTACTTAACTACCACTGGTCCTCCAAATACGGTAAAAAAAGAGTTTTTGGAATATGGTTGGGATGTTGAAAGATTTGAGAATTTGATATTTATAGATGGTTATTCTAATTTGGTTGGTTTAAGACCTGAGAGTGAATACCATGTAGAAGATCCTGAAAATATCGAATGTTATAAGAGAGTTTTGGAAAAGGCATGCGATGATCTTGGAGATGGAAGCATAATAACTTTTGGATCTCTTTCTAGTGTGATGGATCTCTGTGGAGAAAGAAAAACGTTAGAATTTATCGAGTATCTTACAAAGAGAATAATGTTGAAAGACGATTATGGTGTTTTCAACTTTACAAGATGGCCATATGAGAGTTTTGTATTTGATAAATTGCTTACAACCTTCGATGCGGTTGTTTCCGTTGGTGGCATTGCGCAAAGAGTCATTATCGGACAATATTATGCTGTAACGAATGTGAAATGGTGCGAGATAAGGGAAAAATCTATACTGTTCAAGGTTTTGCGCCCAGGTGGAGTAAAGGCTTACATTCCAAAGATTCTTGTAACTGGACCGTACAACGCGGGGAAGAGTACATTCATCCATACAATCTCCAAAAAGGCGGTTTCCGTAGATAGACTGGGCACTACAGTGGCATTAGATCACGGATATGTAGATCATAAGGGATATACTGCTGATATATTCGGTACTCCGGGTCAGGAGAGATTTGACCCTATATTGAGACGGATAGCAGGAGAAACCATTGGAGTTTTCTTGGTTATTGATTCTAGCAAGCCAGAAACTTTTAAGAGGGCTAAACACATGATAGAAATCACAAAAACCCATGGACTGCCTCTCGTTATAGTTGCTAATAAACAGGACCTTGCTGACGCATTAGATGTCGAAGAAATAAGAAAAATCATGAAAATCAGCGAAGAAGTGCCTTTAGTTCCATGTGTTGCAACTAAAAGCGATAAAGTTATAAATGCTTTCGAAATACTAATTGATCTCATATTCGAGGGTGAGTGGGGTGTCTACTCTAAAGGAAGATCTAGAAGTGATTCTCAAGGAACTTAAAAAAGTCGGAGATATCGAGGCCTCTGCAGTAGTTACTAGAGATGGCTTATTGATGGCATCAGATATACCAGAGGGCATTGAAAAAGGAACTTTCGCTGCTATGACTGCCACAATGACCGGAGCTGCAGAAACAGCCATTAGCGAGTTAAAGAAAGGTGTACCAGAGCGCATATTAATAGAGTCTCCAGAGACAAAGGTGATATCTACCGGGGCAGGTCCAAAGGCTCTACTTGTCGTAATGACAGGTCCTGACGCAGGATTGGGTTTAATTCTTGTCGAGATGTCTAAGGCTGCGGAAAAGATAAAAAGAATAATAGGGTAATTAAATAGGATAATTAAGCATCAAAATTTTTTCATTTGGTAAGCAGAAATCAATGCAGGGGTTTTGTATCTCGCTGAAGTTCATGTTTACGCGCTAGAGAAGAATACGATACCATGTTTACTTCTCAGTGATCGAAGGATGAGAATTGATAGAATTCACATAAATATTTCTTTTTTGGCAAAAATTACGATTTCATCGATCATAATACTATAAATATTTCAAAATTTATTATAAACAATCGAGTGATGATTTAAAAGTGAGTGATAATTTGAACAAATAACATGAAGACGCGGGTAAAAGATGCATGCAGAAGCGATATTGGAAATCATAAATTTCATCATAGGTTTGGTCGTTTTAGCGATATTGGTAATAATAAGAAAAGAATCTGAGAGCCTAGATCCTGATATGCTCAAGGCAAAGGCATTTTTAAAGGCAGGTTTTTTGAGTAAAACATGGTCATATATCTTTCTCATAGGTGTCATCTTCGTCTTACATGAAACGATAGGCACATTCAAAGAATTATTTCACTTCGAGACTTATTATCTATACGAACTGAGCGAATCCATCTTCATTATACTTTTCATAGTCCTGCTAAAAAACTGGTATGAACTCATAAAGGAAAGCAAAAGTATCGAGTATGAATGAATTTATTTTGTCTCTTTTACCTCCCTCTCTATTTTTAACAGTCTAACCTCAAGATCTCTTATTTTTGACTGATAAACTTCAAAATCAATCTCTCCGGCATCGTATTTAGCGGAGAGTTCAAGAAATTCCTTTTCTATTTTCTCAAGTTCTATTTCCAATTTCGTTTTGTATGGCTCGAAAACCTTGCTGTAAACTTCTCTTATTACTGGGACTTCTATATTTGGAAGTTCATCCCTTATACCAACTCTTAAGGCTTCTTGCAGTAATTTAAGAAGATTTCTTGGATTTCCAGATGTTAAGTTATTTGCCTCTGCTATTGCACCCTCTGAAAAAGGATACAATGGATCTAAATCTTTTAGAATTCTGTTTGTTTGCAATCTTTTTTTTACCAGTTCTATTGCTTCTTCATCTGTTAGATCTTTAAGTGAGAATTCTTTGTCTATGCGCTGAAAGAAGGCGAAGTACTTATTTTTAAATAAAAAGTATTCAGAAGTCGTGCATGAAATACCTAACATGGTTTTAGGAGGGATATTGCTTACCATTTCTTTTAATACCTGGAAAAAATTATCTATTTCATCATCTTTCATCTTAGAAATATTTTCTAACTCATCTATTAGAAAAACACACCCGCTTACTTCCTCTAGTATTATATTTGATAGTTCTATGGGATCTTTCTCTACTTCAGAAGGGTCTACTGAAGAGTAAAATCTACGGAGTATCCTTTTAATGAAGCTGCGCTTTGCCTTTGTAATCCTTATTTCTTTTAGAATATGCGCCATAACAGACTTAAAATCTCCTATCGGAATCTTTGTATAAATTCCAGTATCATCATAGTTTTCTAGAATAAATTTTAGTCGTAACGTCTTTCCTGTCCCAAAAGGGCCGTTTATACTAAATACTCTACTCTCACCGCTCTTTACTTCTTCCAGTAACTCCAACAAAGAGTAATCAACATCTTGATAAACACATATATCCTTGATGTTATCCAAGGACTCGCTTGCTAAATAACCAAAAGGATTTATAGAAAGACTGTATCTCTCCACCTTTTCTTCCATCAGGTTACCTCAAGAAAGAAATTGTTCCCTTTCTGATAAAATATTTTTCCCTTGTCCAAATATGCTGGTTAGAAAACTAATTTGTAATCGAAAGAAATATAATCAATCATCGACAACACTCTAAGCAAAGAGAAGCATTAGGCTACGGAGTATCCCATATGGATATCGAAGAGAGAGCCCAGGAAATTTTAGAAAAAATAAAAAAGAAAGAAACTGAATTAAGCAAGAGTAAACTAAATAATCTTCTCAATCAAATAAAAGAACAAAAGGAAAGGAAGGCGCCTGTTTTACCTGCAATAACAAAAAATGAGAATTATATGACAAAAATAGATACCACTTATCCCTTGATAGAACCATACGCCTTCGCAAACATACATTACGACAGAGAGTCTCACGAATTGATATACGAGGTCAAACAACCCGAGTTAAATGAAGATGAAGAAAAAGCTCTGAAGAAGATTAAAGAGACATTGATAGACGAACTGGAACTGGATTTCTTTTCTGTCGAAGAATTAGACAAATACCTATGCGAGAAGGTAGATGAAGTTGTAAAGAAACACAGAATCAGATTGAGCGAAAATTCCAGAGAAAAAATAAAGTATTACATCATTAGAGACTTCGCTGGCTTAGAAATCATAGAGCCTTTGATGAACGACGTTAATATTGAGGATATAAGTTGTGATGGCGCTAACATTCCAATCTACATTTATCATCGAATGTTCGGCTCAATGAGAACCAACCTGCAGTTTTCAGACTCAGATGAGTTGGATTCCTTCATCATCAAGATTGCACAAAGAAGTGGCAAGCATATCTCAGTTGCTGAGCCTTTGCTTGAGGGAACTCTTCCTGACGGGAGCAGGGTTCAGTTAACATATGGCAAGGAAATCTCTAGAAAGGGATCTACATTTACGATAAGGAAATTCAGGGGAGATCCAATGACTCCCCCAGATCTAATAGAACTCGGAACCGCTTCTCCGGAGCTTCTCGCCTATTTATGGCTTGCTATAGAGCACGATGCCTCCGTGCTAGTAGCGGGAGGAATTGCTGCTGGGAAGACTACTACCCTAAACGCTTTATCTCTATTTATTCCACCAGAGTTAAAGATCGTTACCATAGAGGATACTCCGGAGCTGAGTTTACCTCACTCAAACTGGATCCCCCAGGTAACGAGAAGTGGCTTTGGACCAGCCTTAACCAACGGAAGGAGATACGGCGAAATAGATATGTTCGATTTGCTGAAAACTGCCTTAAGACAAAGACCTGATTACATAATTGTCGGAGAAGTAAGAGGCGTTGAGGCGAATACACTCTTCCAGGCAATGGCAACAGGGCATCTGGCGCTTAGCACAATCCATGCAGATTCTCCCCAAGGAGTTATCCACAGATTGGAGTCTCCACCCATAAATATTCCAAGAGTACTATTGCAAAACCTAGATATAATAGTAATGCAGGTTAGAAGCAGAGTAAAAGGAAAATATGTGCGAAGAATAAAGGGAACCACCGAAATAGTGGGGTTGGATCCAAACACTCAAGAACTCATTACAAATGATACCTTCAAATGGGATCCCCACTCAGATAAACACCACTTTGTCTCGAGCAGATCGTATCTGATGGAAAGAATCATGGCTGATATGAACATAAGCGAGGAGGAGATGAGGAGAGAATTAGAAAACAGGAAGAATATTCTAGAATGGATGAAGAATAGAGGAATAAGAAAATTTACCGATGTCGCCAGAGTAGTTGCAACATATTATAAGTCTCCTGAAACAGTTTTAGAAGACGTTTGGCGGTATATGTAATGTACAGGAGAATTGGCTCCTTTTTTGAATCTCATTTTTATGATCTCTTTGAGGGACTTCATGAATCTCTGCATGAATCAAACATTAAAACCACGCTGGGCAGTTATCTTGGAATCCTCTTTCTATCATTCTTCATACCTTTCTTAATTTCTTTTGCATTTTTTTATCGCCTTACCATTATAAAACTTGGTTACTTTCCTCTCGGATTTACTTTAGTCGCTTCTTTTCTTATCTCTTTGTTTATATCTGGTCTAGTTTATATATACCCATTTTTCAAGGCGTATGAAAGAAGATTAGACATTGACATGAATTTACCATATGCAGTGAACTACATATCAATAATGGCTGGTGCAGGAATGCCACCAGCCGTTATATTAAAGGCTTTAGGTCTATCTGAGTTGTATGGAGAGGTATCAGAAGAAGCCAAGACCATTACAAGAGATATCGAGATATTTGGAGAGGATCTATCTACAGCACTAGAGAATGCCTGCAAGAGAAGTCCATCTTCTCGACTAAAGGAGATACTGATGGGAATAAATAACACGATAAAATCTAGTGGTGATTTAAAGATTTTTTTAAGAGAAGTTGCAAGAGAGCTCACATGGGAGCATAGAAAAATACAGAGAGAGTTCACGGAATCTCTTGGATTGATGACCGAGATATACATAACCTTATTTGTTGTTGCTCCGGTTTTTCTCATAGTTATGGTAGCAGTTATGACTATGATGGGTGGCTGGACCTTAAAAATTCCGGTGAATATATTTTTCCAGATGATGATCTATCTCTTCATTCCGATTGCATGCATAATGTTTCTGATAATAGTAGATTCTCTTAAGCCCAAGGTGTAACCATGAAAAGGAGAAAGATAGCCGCATTCGTTGCGATAGGAATGTTAATATTTGTTGCACTGGTCAGTGGAGGTTATAGGTTATATGGGGATACAAAGACATTTGATACCGTATTTGTGCTCGCACTAGTTTTCTCTGGATTTCCACTAATGTTAGCAAAACTACTTGAGGATATAAGGACCAGAAAAATAGAAAAAAGATTTCCTGATTTTTTAAGAGATATGGTTGAAGCCAGCCGTGCCGGTGTACCCCTTTCAATGGCTTTCTACACACTTGCAAAATCTGATTATGGCGCTTTAACTGACGAGGTAAAGAAAATGGCCACACAAATTTCTTGGGGAGTTCCATTTGAAGAGGTGCTAGAGAAGTTCTCTGAGAGGAGCAATAGCAGAATTGTGAGTCGCGTATGCTCTCTAATAATAGAGGCCAACAGAGCTGGAGGAGACATATCTGATATACTGGACTCCGCGGCAAGGGATGCTCAGATGATAATGGAAATAGAGGAGGAGAGAAAAGGGGCTATGCGACCATACATAGTCATTATTTATCTAACCTTCTTTGTATTCATCGCAATTGTTGTTGCTATTCAGAAAACGATGGTTCCAGCGATGGGGGGCATGGGCTCGTTTGCATTCTTAAGGATGCCCATATCACCTGAAGGATATAGAACGCTATTCTATCATCTTGCCCTCATTCAAGCCGTATTCGGGGGCTTGGTATGTGGAGAAGTTGGTGAAGGGTCTATTCTCGCGGGATTAAAACATTCCGTGATTTTAACCTTGATAGGATATCTCGTATTTCAGTTTCTAGTATAAAGAATAGTAAGATTAATAAGTAAGGAAATTCTTACCATTTTGTAAGGTGTCCTAGATGATTGTTGCAATTTCTAAATTATCAAAAAAGGGACAGATAACACTACCAAAAGATCTGAGAGATCTCTTAGGACTTAAGGCCGGAGACAAAGTAGTATTTGAAAAACACGGTGATAAAATAGTGTTAAGAAAAGAAACCACCGAAAAACTATCGAGTATTTTAATGAGTCAAAAAAAATGGAGTGTGAGTAGCCTAGATTTCCAAAAGAAGGTTAGAGAAGAGTGGATATGAAGGTTACAGTAGATACAAATATATTTTTGAATGTTATCAACAAAGAGCCAGAGTTCATGGCTTATTCTTCTAAGATATTGGATGCAATAGATGGTGGATCTCTCACCGCGATATTGTCCACGATCGTACTAACAGAGCTCTCGGCTGGTTATAATCAGCAAGGTTTGATTCAGGAGAAGAATGCTTTTTTCTCATACATAATTACATCACCTCAATTTGAAGTCTTTCCGCCAAATGTAAGAATTGCTGACAGAGCAGGTGAGATTAGAGCAAAGCAGAAGATAAGACTTCCATATGCAATAATAACCGCAACAGCAATAGAATCTGGTTCGGAATGTGTTATATCCAACGATTCCGAATTCCTGAAGGTCAAAAATCTGATCGATGTTTTTGGCTCAAAGGAGTTTTGCGAGTTGCATGGATTGCTTGAGATATAATTAATTATCATAAATATTAATGGATTTAAAGGACAGATAATCGTCTGACACAAATTTGTCTGACAATAAATCGTTTTTGTTGACAAAACGCTTATAAAATATGAGTACTACTATAACAGATTAAAATAGAATATTTACTGGGGGTGAAAAAAACGTTCCAAGGGATAAGGAAGGAGGAGAAAGGTGTCTCGCCAGTAATAGCAGTAATCCTATTGATAGCTATAGCAGTAGTAGCAGCGGGAATAGCCTATGTCTGGGTGACAAGTTTTACCACGGGAACAACTGCTAAGGTGAGCGGAGCCACTGCGCAATTCGATGTGAACTTACTCATCTTAGAGGCAAAGAAAAATAAAAACTACGTTAAAGTAATGAATACAGGAAGCGCCAACGCAAGCGATGTGAGGCTTTATGTAAATGGGAATTTTACTTACAAATTCGACACTTTGAATGCTAGCAGAATAGGCAAGATGCCGACTGCTGGATACACGTTACAATCAGGTGATGTCGTAGACGTAACATGTAAAGAAGGTGCAATGGCTTCTGCAGAAGTAAAGTAACCATTTTCTCCTTTTTATTATTTAAAACTAATGCAGAGCGCTTGAAATAATCTTCCATCACTTAATAATTGAATTCGAAGAGAAAAGGTATTTTCATTCTGCCAGCATCATCCTGCCCACAAAAACATATAAAACATTCCTGAGATAACCTACAGTGGAAAAAATGCTTTACGAAGAGAAGGGGGTTTATCAGCCGATCATATTCGTAATAATATTTGGCTTACTTATGATTGCCGTTTTATTTTCTGTAACACAAATTTCAAATGTCTCTTATAGATTAAGCGAGGTGAGCAAAAGATACAACGAAAAAATGGAGATGGAAAGGAGCGCTGATATAGAATTCACATCTGTCTATCCCGGAAACAAGAGCATAAGTATAAAGAATACCGGATCCGTTACCCTACATGATGTATCTGTTATACACTGCTACTGGACAAGTTTTAAATGGTTCTCCCATGAAGATGCTCATTTTGATGCATTATATGTAGGAAACGAAATAAATGTAAAATTTAGCAGGAACATTTCGCTAGGAGATATGATCTACGTGTTCAGTATGGAAGATGACTGGCGCATGGATGTCTCTCCTCAAGTAAGAGCAGTGGTCGTGCCTTCTCCTCCATCCGCGGCACTATCGATCTGGTGTAGCGGAGATCTTGAATCCGGAATATTCAATACCACCGGTGGCAACCTGTCCAAAACATACGTATACTTCCTTAACATTCCAAACGGTGCAAACATTACCGAGGTTGACGTAGAACTCCACATAGTTTCTTGGCAAAAAAACGGCAGACGAGACTCCATTTATGCCATGGACTCTGACGAGGTTATAAATGAAAATAAGAGTTTTGCCGGAAACACCATAAGTAATGTGACATACTGGTTCAACAGCACGAGTTTAAACACATGGCCAACTCCTCAGGTGAATAATAACCTTACTATCGGTGTCAACCAAGAAGGAAATCTTGATGATATCAGTTGGGATCTCGTCAGAATCTGCCTGAAGTATTATCCACCATAACAAGTGATCACATGAAAAAAATAAACCTGTTAAAAGACGAAAAGGGAGTAAGTCCCATAGTAGCGACTCTCTTATTGCTAATGATAACTGTAGCACTCATAGGAATTGCATTTGTATGGATATCAATGGTACAGACCTCTACGCAAGCAAGCATTCAGCAAGATATCGAGAGACAGGAAATTACTACTCTAGCAGATATAGACTTAAAGTTGCCTGATCTTGTTCAAGATGGCGCCTACCCTATCGTAACCGTATACAATCAGGGCACCATTACGTTGACTAACCTTACATCAGTTCTTGTGACGAGCGATGGAACGAAAGAATTGCCCATAAAAGACGTAAATAGAAATACAATAACAACCTTAGCAGAAGGAGAATCAGGTTTTATAGAATTGGGGAATGTTACCACCGTATTTTATCCAGTCAAAGGCGATTCCATAATAGTGAGTTCCAAGGAAACCGTTGTTACGAAGAAATTCCTATCTGACGTAAGGAGGACCGGAAAGACAGATGTGGATACTCAATGGACAATAAAGACTCCTAATCCAGATGATCATGATTTTGATTTTGCAATGACTAAATCTACTACTTTAAACGATGGAGAAACCGTTACCGCCTATACAGAATGGGTTTTCGAGTATACTCTAGCAACTCCGAGCAACTCCGGATCCTTTACCATTACCGTAACGGATGCCGTAGCAGGTATAACAATAACGCAGATAACATTCAATGTAGATCCAAATACAAATTCGGTAACGTGGAGACCTACCCTTTACGGTATAGAATACTCTGACTCTCCTTCCATAGGACCTTACGGAGGATTTACGCTAAACATAGATTTAAACGATCCATCAAATCTTGAAAACAATGAAGTTACGGTAAGACCTATTTCCTTCTCCTATATCTTTTAGGGTGGTAAAATGAAATGTAAAGTTAAAATAATAAGAGAAGAAAGGGGAGTAAGCCCTATAGTAGCGGCTATACTGGTTATAGGTATCACTGTAGCGATAGCAGGAGTTTTTCATGTTTGGCTCACCTCTTATACTACTAATATCCAATCAGGTATTCAGGATAATACTGAAACCCAGTCAAAGATTACTGATATAACTTTAATGATACTCGATTACAACTCGAAGAACAACATAATAATGGTAAAAAATTCCGGAACGAAGAATGCAACCGATGTAAAGGTATACATAAACGGCGTTGGAGGGGCTCTTATAAACGCCCAAACAAGAGGCATACTAACACCTGGAGAAATAGGCACAAATAAAACAACTACGCTATCAGAGGGAGATCTCATAGTTGTATCATGCAAAGAAGGTTCTACCGCTAGTTATACGGTAAGGTAGGTAAGATGAAGTACTTACCATTCCTATTGGTTCTTCTAATGGTTGGAATTACTTGTGGAAAGGTATTTTATGACTACAATATTCTGCTCGAGCCGAACGGAAAGACATGTATAACTAAGGTAGAGATCAATACCACGGTTAAAATAAAGGAACTTAATGCGTCTTTAGATTTTATCTATCTAACACTACCAAGTCCCTCTGCATTTATCTACAACTGTTCAGATAATAAAGGTAAAATGGATCCTGTAATCTATCACATGGGCAATTTTACGGTTCTAAAATTACTTTACAATAAATATCCGAGATACCCCCTTACCTTTGGAGATACTCGCAAAATCCATATAATGTACCGAACTCCGGATCTGGTCTCTTTAGGGGAAGAAAATGTTTTATTTTATACAAGATTTAAGGCTTTTGGGTACTCGATCGATAATTTAAAAATAACTGTAAGATTACCAGATTGGGCAGGTATCTATGATTTGTATCCTGAGCCGAACAAAGTAATCTGGAACGAAAGTTATACGGATTTAATCTACGAAACCAAGCTAGATAGAGGAGAGTTGTTTCCAACCAAGAAAGATCTAATGGTCGTATTTAGAAAACCAACGAATGTGAAATTGGAGTTTAACAGAACTATATTCCCGAAAAACCCGAGAAAAGATAAATTGATCTATGTTCATTTTGAAATAAATAATGTAGGTAATGGAAGCGCCTTTGTATACGCTCAAGACAACTATCCGCCTGATAACTTAGAGGTTGTAAGGGGTAAAATAGCATGGTCTGGTTTTTTGAAATCTAAGCAGAAAAAATACTTCTTTTATTATATTAAAGCATCTAAAAACGGAACATATTCATTAAAACCAGCCACAATAACTTACTGGGATGAAAAAGGCCTTAAGCACACGCTGAAAACGAGTTACTTGAATTTTACCGTAGGTTCATTTAAAGAAGTTGAAACTAAAGAGAAGCCTTTAGAGAAAAAAACTATACCTAAAGTGAAAGAAACTAAAAAACCTGAAACCCCCGAAAAGGAACCTAGTTCAGCCGTGATAAGATGGCTCAGAAGCCTCATAAATGTATTCAAACAACTGATAACCTAAATCTACCATCTAAATAGAGTTCCCTTACAGCACTTTTTACCCACCTTTATTATGGAAATGTACTTTTTCTCGCTCCCTCTATGAATAACTCCCTCTAGTATATTGGTACGGGGACAAGTTACCGGTACATCCTTTTCTTTCAACAAATTACATATGGGGCTATAGAAGCAATCGTAAATCTCTACCTCTATCTTTTCATCGTTTCCGTATATCTTGAAGTCCTCCGGTTTGTTGTATCCTGCTCTTGTACAGTCTTCTACGTATTTTTTTGCTACTTCTATTGGCGAGCCCTTTTGAATTTCTATGTTGGATGTCTCACTCTGAAATTTTAACCAGATATCACCGCTTTTAGAGAGTAAAATCCTTTTAGTCTCAGGATAATTTGATAGCGTAAATTGCATTCCGTAAGCCCATGCAAGGCAAGCGTTCTTAAATATTTCAGTCGCACTTGGTTTTTTAGTCACAAAAAATACCTCCTTTTAATTTTTAATAAAGTATCAAACGCCAAACATAGTTCTCCTTAAGTGTTCATCATTCAAGAGTTCCTCTCCCCTGCCTTCTAACGTGATTCTTCCTGCTTCCATCAAATATGCCCTATCTGATAAATTTAAGATGAGAGAGACGTGTTGTCCAACCAGCAAGATTGCAACTCCGGCTTCGTTGATATCCATTATGGTTCCATAAAGTTTTAGGATCAATTTTGGGGCAAGTCCCAAGAAGGGATCATCTAAAAGTAAAATCTTGGCCCTTGACATTAGACCTTTTCCAATGGCAAGCATCCTCTGCATGCCTCCACTTAAAGATCCTGCAATTTTGCTCTCTTTCTCTTTGAGCATGGGAAAGAGTTCGTAGACGTATTCGAGAGTTTCATCCCTTTTTTCTCTAGAAGCAGGCGAATACGCGCCCAGTTCAAGATTTTCTCTGACCGTCATGTCTAAGAATATTCCCCCCTTCTCGGGGACATATGTTATTCCCATATCAACCCTCTCATGGCATGATAAGTGCTCAATTCTCTTTCCGAGAAATTTGATCTCTCCATTTGATGGATGAATAAGACCCTGAATCGTTTTAAGAACAGTTGTCTTGCCCGCTCCATTTGGACCAACGAGAGAAACAATTTCTTCTTCCTCCACATTTAATGAAATATCCCATAACACCTGCAACCCATTATAAAAGACGTTAATTTTATTTACCTCAAGTAATTTATCAGCCATCAAGGTTATCTTTTTAAAAAGAATATAAAAATATACTCAGGTTAAATGTAGGGCAATGTCCAATCCCCTCATAATAGATGCGCATGTTCACTGTGGTAGTAAGACAATTCATTATCCAATAGAGAGGATTATAGAAAACTTAGACAGGTTAAACATAGATGGTGCTGTCATATTTCCTTTTCCTGAAGACCAGTATAGAATCTTGGATACTCCTAAGTCAAGAATAGAATCCAACAGATACGTACTTGAGAAATCTAGAATTAAAAGGCATATATATCCTTTTTATTTCGTCTGGAGAGACTACATAATTCCGCCCAATCTAGAAGACTACAAGGGAATAAAGTGGCACAGACACCTAAACGAGCCAGAATACGACTACGAAAGCAAATCTTGTAAAAAGATGCTTGAAAAAATAAAAGAATTAGGTCTTCCTGTTAACTTAGAGGAGGAATATGAGAATACCGTATCCTTTATAGAGGAAAATGCCGATTTAAACGTAATAATTCCTCACATAGGGATGTTGAATGGAGGCCATATCAGAGTATTAGAGGCTTTTAAAAGAAAGAAGAACGTCTACTTTGATACTTCCTTGGCAAGTAGGGGAATAATAAACTATGCTATAAAACTCGTTGGAGTAGATAGAATTTTATTCGGATCGGATTTTCCATACGGATCTCAGGAATATGAATTAAAGAAAATATTAGATCTCGATTTAAAAAGAAAAGAGTTTGAAAAAATTCTTTCAGGAAACATATTGAGGCTAATTGAAGGGTAATTATTCTTCTATGTACATTTTTAGGAGATCTGTGACTGAGACCAATCCTACTACATTTCCTTCTTTTTCCACTAGAAGATATTTGACGTTGTTTCTCGCCATAGTAAGTATGGCTTCCTCAACAGTGTTCTCTTGGTCTATTTTTATTGTGGGAGATGATATCAAAGAATCTGCAGTTCTTTTGGGCAAAAAGCCATCTAATATAAGAGTTCTCAGTGCATCAAAGACGTCATCATCGGTTACGAATCCCTTGAAGTATAATCCTTCTCTTACTACGACGCTGTGTATATTTTTTTCTATCATGGTTCTGATTATCTCCTTTATATCCGCGTTCGATGAGACAAAAACAATATCTCTCGACATAATATCTTTTACTTTTTTAACGGGCATACGAATCCAGCCGCAATTTTTTTAGTTATGAAAAAGGATCTGGCCGAAAGAAAAGATAAATATTTCTTAAACAAAATTGTTGGAAAATTTGCGTATTTGTTTTTATCGGTTTAATTTATCTATTATATCAATAAGATCCCTAAAACTTTTTATTTGAAAATCAGGCCTCTCTTCTTCTGAAAAAGGCTTTTCATCCTTGTATTTTCCGTGTAAAAATCTAACGGTAAGCATACCTGTTCTTTTGGCTCCAAGTATATCCTTCCTTATCCTATCGCCTACCATAACACTGTTTTTTGGCTCACATTTAGATTTTTCCAATGCTACTTCATAAATTTTTAAATCAGGCTTCTCTGCTCCAGCCTCCTCAGATGTTATTACTACATCAAAGAAATTTTGAAGGCCGAGACGGATTATTTTATCCCATTGCTTCACAGGATTGCCGTCAGAGATTATACCAAGTTTTAGGTCCCTCTTCTTCAATTCTATGAGCGTCGGAATAACATCGGGAAAAGGCTTCAGGTAGGCGAATTTGATTCTATGATACGCATAAACTCCTGCTGCTATGATCTTTGGATTCCAACCGATCTTTAAATCATCTAATAGGGCATCAAAGTGCTTTCCATAGTTGCTGCCATATTTCTTAACGATCTCCATGAGTAACTCGTATCCCTCTTCGAGGCTGAGAGGAAGTCCGGCTTCGATCATGGCTTCTATTGCTGCTCTTCTAGCCTTTTCAGTGAGTCCAGTACTATCGAATAAAGTATCATCTACATCGAAAAAAACGCATTTTATCATTTCAATCACTAAACATATCTAGGCTGAATTGTACCTTATCCGTCTTCAAGTCTTTCTCGGTGTATCCCACTGCCTCCATTATCCTCAGGACGGCTGGAAGAAGCTGATTATCAATGTAGTAATCTGGGTCGTAATCGAATTTTTCGATTTCATCTACTAAAAGAGCTCTATCGCCTATTTTTCCGTCTCCTCTTGCTACGACATAACCTATTATGGAGCCTCGTGAGATATCCATTCCCATTTTCCTGGCTCTCTTCGCGATAGTCACGTGCGGTGCATCAGTTTTGTACTCTGAAATATCTTTTGTTAACTGAGTATATATTATCAGATCTTCAACGTCCACATTTTTTTCTTTTATTCTCTTTATTTCGTTTCTTATAATCTCAGCAGCCTTTTCTGGTGATCCTTCTCTTAGAATTGCTCCAAGAACCTTTTTCTGTGTCTCTTTTGCAATCTCTGCCCAATCCCTTCTTACGAGTTCTAGGCCACGAACAATCATCTTTCCTTGGTCATCTACCATTGCATATCTCTTTTTCGTTACAAAAATCCCCCTTCTATATCTTCCTTCGTATTCAAGTTCTATAATTCCAGGAAGATTAGAATTGATTTGCCTTACAAAGTCATTTATTTTTTCAGAACTCATACCATTAGCTTTGCAGAACAGAGAGTCAGTATCTCCATAAACAACCTTCAACCCGAATTTTTCAGCCGTCTTTATGGTCTCCTGAATGTAATACCTCCCCCATGCAGTAACGCTCTCTGCAGCTTCCTTACAGTACCATCTCGCCCTAGGGTAGCCCATATAGCCGTAAAAAGAGTTTGCCAGTATTTTTAGTGCCTGTTGCTGTATATCTAGGATTCTTCTTTTGGTAGGATCTTCCTCTTTTTTGATGGAATTCTTTATTTCCACTCTCTTCTTTATGAGGTCTTCAAGTATCCTTGGTATGAAGCCTTTTTCTTTTAAACAGAATCTATAGCCTAATTTTGGAGCGACATTTTCATTTTCACAGCACTCGCAATTAAGGGTTGATGGATCTATGTTGTGGGTAACGATTATGCTTGGATAAAGTGCTCTAAAATCAAAGAGAACGATATCTTCGTGCAAACCTTTCTCTGGTTGCCTTACGTAACCTCCTACTATGCTCTCAGCCTCTCTCTCGATTAAATCTCTGCCTCTAGGTCTGTTTGGTACGACTTCATTGTATTCGTGAGCTTTTTTTATGAGTAGCCATTCAACCAACTGACCCGAAGTCATTCTTGCAATATCAAAGGGTGTTTGACCAACTATCTTACACAACTCGAGCTGCAATGGAATGATGTTTTCTCCTATTTCAAGCGTAACTAGGGCATCTTCTAAAGAGTACTGAATCAGTTCTTTGAGTTTCTCTCCGCCCTCATCCCAGCATCTGAATATTTCCTTTACTGAGATTTTTGTTTTCTCTCTACCAAGCAGTTCTTCAGCAACATCTTCTAGGGTGTATTTACTAAGCCTAAACGATCTTCTTATAACAGGATACAGATCTATGTGCGGTCTTCCCCTTATTTTTGCCTTGGAACCATAACCCCCTCTCTCAAACTTTAAATCACTTCCATCTATCCCCAAATCAAGTTTTGCCTTGTATTTTTCAGCCCTGTCTCTTAAATAGCCGAAATCAAACAAATCTGTGTTGTATCCTACCAGAATATCGGGATTTCTTTCGTTTATGATTTCTACGAAACGTTTTATTATCTCTTTTTCATTGGATAGAACTTCAACGTATTCGTTTCTTGTTTCGTCTTTGTAAGTCAGGACGGAAGAGTAGCCAAGATTGTCTGCTAGACTAATCATTATAATGGGATCTTTTTTGCTACGGGGAGAGAGAAAAGGATTGTAAACTTCAATATCAAAACTTAAAAGGTGTAAATGAGATAGAAAATCCCCATCGTTATTTTTATTTAATCTATCTTTACCTATTTCATTTACCACCTTTTCCAAAATAACATCTGCTCTATAATCTTTTTTCAGCTTCGTGCCTCTTATTTCAGTTTTTTCTATGGGTTTGATGCCTGAATCTATTAAATATCTTCTATGAAATGGTATATCGTGTTCTCTCACTTCCTTTACTCCTTCTACATCAGAGACGATTTCTCTCAACCTAGGCACATCTTGAGGATGGCTCACAAGGACTTTTATAACTCGAACGTCTTTGCCTAGTTCCTTCATTATCCTTGGGCTACACCTTACAATCTCTGCATTTTCTACCTTAACTTCCATAATCCTGTTGATTAATTCATCAGTATCCGAATCTTCCTCTGGAATAACGTAAAAGTAGGGCTCGAATTGTTTATCCAAAACAACTATCCTTTTTCCTTCTAGAGTTTTTCCGTATATTCGAATCACTGGTTTTCCATTTTCTGTGAAATAATCCACATCGAGTGGATAAAATTTTTCAGTAATCGTTTCATCCATTCAGATCATCCATATAAAGTTATATAAAAGTTATATAAAATTATCAAATCAATCTTGTTTCATTTGTTTTTTATTCCCCTATATTTCATTCATCATGCAAAATTTGTTATACAAAAATTCTCTGCAGGTTATCTATCTATATCTATACCGAAAGACTTATATATTACAATCACGTTGGGGTATAGGAGAAACATAAGTTTTATAAAGAAGTACAAACACATTAATAATAAGATGGAGGTGTAGAAAACGGAAAAATGCCCGGAGTGTGGGAGTCCTAAGGTAGCGAAGGACGAGAAAAGAGGGGAACTAATCTGTAAATCCTGCGGGCTTGTTCTTGAACACGATATGATTGATACGGGTCCAGAATGGAGGGCTCACGACCATCATCAATGGGTTGTTAAGAGTAGAGTAGGAGCCCCCATGACCTATGTGATGCACGATAAAGGCCTCTCTACTACAATAGACCTCAGTACAAAGGATGGAAGAGGTAACGAGCTCGCGCCAGGTCAGAGAGCCAAACTATACAGGTTGAGGAAGTGGCAGCAGAGGGTTAGATTATCCGATGCAACGGAGAGAAATCTTGCTTTCGCCCTCTCAGAACTGGAATCCATCTCATCGCAATTGAATCTTCCAAGACATGTAAAGGAAACCGCTGCTCTAACCTACAGAAAAGCGGTAAAAAGTGATTTAATTAGAGGAAGATCCATAGAGAGTGTGGTAGCAGCAGCTCTCTGCGCTGCATGCAGACAGCATAAGGTACCGAGAAGCATGGGTGAAATTGCTGAGGCAGCCAGAATAGATAAGAAGAGACTCGGTAAGATCTATAGGCTACTGGGTAGGAAATTGGGATTAAAACTCATGCCAACAAGTCCTATTGAATATGTAGCCAGATTTTCCAGCGAATTAGGTCTTTCTGGAGAAGTTCAATCAAAGGCAATTGACATAATAAAACTGGCAATAGAAAAAGAAATGATTGCGGGTAGAGACCCAACTGGAATTGCAGCAGCCGCAATATACATTGCCAGCGTTCTACAAGGCGAGAGAAGAGCTCAGAAAGAAGTTGCTGGTGTAGCTGGAACATCAGAGGTAACTGTAAGAAACAGATACAAGGAACTCGTTGAAAAATTGGATTTAGAAGTGGCGGTCTAAGTTATTCCTCTTTCTCTTCCTCTTTTAACTTTTCAATAGGTTCATCATTAGATGACCAGCATATAGTATTGTTCTTCCATTTCCAGTGCATTTCTTCATCGCTCACAGAATGGTTGTGGTAGCAGACCTCACATAAATATCTGTCACAAGGAGTACAAAAAAGGACCACTCCCTTATGACCGCACTCGTCGCATATACCGCTTTCCTCCAAAGAAAAAGTTTCTACGATGTATGGTTTTGATTCTTCCTTACTCAAGTCTTTTTTTACAATGCCAGATCTGTCATCTTTACTAATACGTACTCTCCTCCTGGTAACTTTCTCCTAACGGTTAGAGGTACGGCGCCCTTTTTGAACTCAAGCTTTGCTATTTCAAGTGGATCTACTAGATTTTCTGGTATATCGATCAGTACCGGTGCTCCCATTGAAATTTGTAATGCTCTGGCTCCGATTATTCTCGCACGTTCAAAACGAGTTAATCTATTTGCAGGGAACGTGTAACTTCCCCCTACAACTCCATTTCAGGCATAGGCCCAGGATATCCTGTATCTTCTATCTCTATGGGGGCTATGGCTATTACGTCATCTATCCTCAATATCATGATTGAGGTATCGGTTGCGGTTTTAATTGCCTGCAACTTAACCCTTTTTGGCTCTAGTACATTTTCATCGAACATGTCCTTTATTTCGCCTGTGAACACGTCGATCCCGTAGTTAATTTTCCCCTTCTCCTGGGTTGCTTTCAACCTTAGAAGTACATCCACAGAATCCAGTCCCGCGTTCTCGGCTAAGGTTTTGGGTATAATTTCAAGTGCCTCGGCGAATGAATTGATGGCTAACTGCTCCCTACCTCCTATCTTCTTGGCAAAATTTCTGAGTTGACTTGAGATTGCAACTTCTATAGAGCCCCCACCTGGAACAACGCCTCCGTCTTCGATGGAAACCTTTACTCCGTGCAGTCCATTGCTCACATCTCTCTCTATTTCGTCTACGATATGTCCCGTGCTGCCCCTTACCAGTATTGTTAGCGCCTTTGGATTTCTGCACCCTTCTATGAATACAATTTCTTTTTCTCCAATTTTTTCTTCTCTAACTAGGTCTGCATGTCCTAAATTATCTTTAGATAAATCTTCCAAATTTGTAACAAGTTCTGCACCCGTAGCAAGGATAAGTCTCTTTATATCTGAAGTTGGAACTCTCTCTACAGCAAAAATGCCCTCTCTCGCGAGAAGGTCTTGGAAGTTTTCATCTATGTCTCTTTTGCATAAGACGACGTTTGCTCCAGATTCCTTTATCTTACTTAACATGCTCATCAAAATGTTGCGTTCTTCATCCGAGAATCTTTTAAGCTCTTTTGGATCAGTTATTCTAAACTTGGCCTTCATTTCGGTTTCTCTAACCTTCATTCTAGACCTTATAAGGGCAATTTTAGCATCCCTAACCAATTTCGGCATCATGGGATGGGCTTTCTTTTTATCAAGTACGATACCATCTACGAGTTTGGTTTCAGATATACTACTGCTCTCAAATTTTTGAATCTTGATATTATCCAAATCTACCTTGTATTTCCCATCTTTTTCTTCTGAAATCGTCTTTATAGCATCAATAATTATTTTTGAAAGGTCTTCCTTTATTTCATCTGCCAATCTGCCACTCATTGATGTCATGACGATGTTTCTGAGTACATCAACGTCTTCTATCGATATAGTTTTTGATACTTCATCGAGTATTTCACTTGCTTTTTCAGATGCCATTCTGAATCCCTTTGCAATGGTTGCGGGATGAATGCCAAGGTTTAACAATTCTTCGGTTTTTTTAAGTAACTCCCCAGTGAGTATCACCGCGCTTGTTGTACCGTCCCCGACTTCATTATCCATGGTCTCGGCAACTTCGATTATCATCTTCGCAACTGGATGTTCTACATCTATTTCTTTTAAAATCGTGGCTCCATCGTTTGTTATCGTTATGTCTCCCGTAGAGTCTACCAACATTTTGTCCATACCTTTTGGACCCAACGTAGTTCTTATTGCCTCTGCTATAATTCTGGCTGCAAGAATATTCATCCTTTGAGCTTCTCTTCCCATATACCTTTCAGAACCCTCTGGTAATATCAAGATAGGTTGTCCCTCAGTTGTTTGCATTTTTATTCCCCCTCAATCTCTGAAGAGTGCGATTGGCAAAAGGATATAAAAATCTTTTGCACTAGGATAAAAAATATGTTGTATGAGAAAAAGAAGATGGTTTTATGAGGTTTAAGTTCTTGGCATTGTTGTTCGCTATATCGGTATCAACCGCTCAATTGATAGTAGATAACTTCGTTTATGTAATCGATATAGCAGAACCTGATGAGGCCAATGTGAATCAATTCTGGAATTATATCAACACTGGAAATTATTCTTACGGTAACTACACACATCTAGCGCCGCCTTTCATCTACTGTATGGGTTCCATGTACAATGCATCGGCATACGTGCACAATTTAACAGGCAGATACTCTCCACTCAATGTTACGTTCACCAAGGATGAAACAGGCAATTGCATCTCCGTTAGAATTACCTCAATTCCGCCAAAAAAATTTAAGACCATAGAAATCGACTATAAAAGATCTGATTTTATAGCCAAGACAGAAAGGGGTTATATCATAAGGGACAGTATATTCTCCCCTTTATACATACTCAGAGTTTCTTACAAGGTAACGATCCCTGAAAATATGCAAATTGGTAGGGTCAAACCAGAGCCCGATATGGTGGAAATAAAGGACAGTAGGCTATCGCTTTACTTTTATGATGAAAAGGTTACCCCCTTAGATAAACTTGAATTCTACATAGAATATGGCAAGTTTCTTGAACTCTCCAACAAAAGAATTAAAGAGGCTAAAGATAGCCTAGAAGAGGCAAGAATCAGCCTTGAAGAGGCTCGATCTGTAATTTCAACCATTCATAGAAACCTAACCAACTCTAGCACTTACTATAAAACACTTGAAGAATTAAACGAAAGTTACTGGACCACGGAAGAGCTCATAATGAAGGCAGAGGAATTAAAGGAATCTAAAAAATACGACTTAGCCTTAAATTATTCGCTTAAAGCCAAATCAATTGCAAATAAAATAGAGAAAAATGCTACGAAACTAAAAACATCAGCATTGCTTTACCTGCAGAAAGTAACCAAAGAAGAAATCCAAAAATTTAAAGAAGAACAGAAAAAACTCGAGGAAAAAATATCTGAAGTAGAGGAGAAGAGAATTCAAGAGGAAAAAGAAAGAGAGAGGGAAAAAAAGAAGTTTTATCTGATGCTGATCAGTATTTCATTTATATTCTTGATTGCATTTATACTCACATTTCTACACGTAAGGAGGGGAAAAAGATAGGAGCCAAAGTCTTCTTTGCAAACTCTCGTGCTCCCGTAGAAACGCCTGAAAGATGGTATCAGCCGCATTTGAGCATGGTAAATAAGTTAGAGAGGCTAATAAGAAAAAGTGGAATATTAGACTTTATCGAAAGAGGAGATGTTGTCGCTTTAAAGACACACTTCGGCGTGCACGGAACCACAAAACCCCTTAGATCCGTATATATCAGAAAGATTGCACAAATTGTGAAAGAAAAGGGCGGTGAACCTTTTGTAACGGAGACAACAGGATTAGGCTTTACAGATGACAGAAGTTTTGCCCTAGGAAGGATGAAGATTGCTGAGGAAAACGGATATACATCTCAAACTTTAAGCGCACCCATAATAATAGCGGATGGATTGAAGGGATTTGATTACATAGAGGTTGAAGTGGATGGTTTTCACCTAAAGAAAGTATATGTCGCCAAAATCTTTGATGAAGTAGACAAGGTAATATCTCTAGCGCACTTCAAGGGACATTTCAGAGGAGCCTTTGGAGGAGCACTAAAAAACATAGGTGTTGGATGTATTGCAAAACCATCTAAGTTCGATATCCATCTATACGAACTCCCTGTAATTGATGAGAATCTATGTACAAGATGCGATAAATGCGTGGATATATGTCCTGGGAATGCCATTCAAGAATACAAGGTAGTTGATTCATTGTGCCTTAAGTGCAACGGATGCTTTGAAGTATGTAGGGAAAATGCGATAGTATTAAAATGGATAACCGGAAAAGATCTATCAGAAAGAATTATAGACTGTGCAAAAGCAGTTTTTAAACTTGTAGGAAAAGAAAACTTCGTCTTCTTCAATTTTTTACTCGATATAACACCCCACTGCGATTGCTGTCCTTATTCAGATAATCCAATCGTGCCTGACGTCGGTATTTTAGCCTCTGAAGATATACTTGCGATAGAAAAGGCTTCCATAGACTTTGTAAATGAAAGTCCCTGTTTACCGAATTCTATGGCTCAGGGAATATCCGGAGAGAAGTTTGGGTCCATATTCAATTGGACTCACTCGGACTATCAATTACAAGCCGCTAAGAATCATAATCTTGGCTCTGATGAATATGAAATAATAGAAATTGATTAGCGATTCAAAAAATCTCCTCTAGTTATTTTTACTGTTTAAAAATCGAAACGTATATAATTTAGGTTACCCTAAAAATATATGAAATTATGCTCGTGAGTTTCATAATTACTTTAAGAGAAGGAATGGAAGCAGCGCTCATTATAGGAATAATTGCAGCCTATTTAGCAAAGATAGGAAGGAGAGATTTAAACAAGTTTCTATACATAGGAACTGCCTCTGCTTTAATAGCAAGCATTGTGGTTGCTTTTATTTTTAAAGGACTTTACGGTGGTTTTGAAGGGAAGGCAGAAAAACTCTTTGAAGGCGTAGTAATGCTCTTTGCAGCAACTGTACTAACTTATATGATATTTTGGATGTCAAGGCAGGCTTATTTAATAAAAGGAGAGTTGCAGGAGAAGATAGATTTTGCTATTTCATCTAGGCATTTATTTGGGATAGCAAGCATAGCATTCCTATCTGTTTTCAGAGAAGGAGTTGAAACAGTTCTCTTTTTGGGTACCTTGGCAATGATCTCTCCGGCTGATACTCTCATAGGTTTTTTTGGAGGTCTTGTTTCTGTTATCGTACTGGGTGTTTTATTATTAAAGGGAACATATAGACTTGATTACAGGAAGTTCTTCATTTATACAAGCACAATATTGATATTCTTTGCCTCTGGACTTACTGCGCAAGGAGTTCACGAACTCCAAGAGGCTAACGTACTGCCAGTTTTTGTTGAGCACCTTTGGGACATCAATCCAGCATTAAATCCAGACGGAAGCTATCCTCCGATGCATGAGAAAGGTATAATAGGCTCGACAATGAAATCTCTATTCGGATACAACGGGGATCCCTCTCTGTTGGAGGCTTTTTCCTACTTAATTTACTGGCTTATTGTTGGTTTATACGTCTTTAAAATCAACGAAAAAGGGAGATTGCAACCTATAAATAAAAAATAAAAAAAGAAGGCTTATTTCCTTCTTTTTAGTCCAATTAGCAACGCTGTTAGCGAAGCCAATAGCAGCAGCAACGTGGGTCCGCAAGTCGGCTTGGCTGCAGGCGGAGCAGGTGGCTTAGGAACTTCTTTTAATGCATGAATGCCTTCAGCGTATTTTAATGCCCAACTCTTGTCCTTGTCAGTATGGCACTTCAAGCAAGCGTATTCCACGGTTAAATATCCTAACGCAAACTTTCCGTCTTCTGTAAACATCTTTGCGTCAGGATCAATGTTTATTTTGAAGAGATGAGTTTTAACGTCCCCTTGGAACGTTGAGCGAGCGATAGCAGATTTTGCAGCCTCAGCCATGTGACAGTCTATGCATTTTACGCCTGCTTTTTGCATGAGGCTTCCGTTGAACTCATTGCCTTCCTCTGCATGACAGGAAGCACAACCAACTTTTATAGAGAGCTCCGATTTCTTATGCGGATCATGACACGCTACGCATTCAAAGTCCTTTTTGGGACTCGCTAATAATTCATTGTACTGCTCATGGTGTCTTATGAATCCTCCTTTTGCTGGAATTGTATTCTTGTCTCCTCTGATATGGCATTTTCCACAGAGGGCCGATGATGTATCTTTGATAATTAAGGTTTTATCTCCTCCTTTTGCGATGTGCTCGCTTCCCGGTCCATGACACACCTCGCACTGAACTCCATGATAAACCCATGTGCCAACTATTCCTTCCATACCGTGCATATGTCCTTCTGGAGAGTATCCCGTGGTGTGGCACTTTCCGCAGTTATATTTTTTGATTTCTCCTGGATGGTAATCAGACCATGTTTTGGTTTCTAGATTGTATTGGTTGGATCCATTCTTACCTGCTTTTGTTTTTGTGATGAAGTATCCGTTTTTATCTAAATACCGGGCCTTCCACTTGTAACCTCCAATAACATGAGATATATCATCCCATGTGTAGCCAGGCGGTAAAGGAAGTCCTGCTTCTTTGGCTTCTTCCGCTGTTCTTATGATGTATGGATGGCCAGATTCTTTCCATTCTTCATAGACATCTTTGTGACACATCTTACATTTCTCAGCGCCAACATATTCCTCTGGAGAGGCTACTGCTAAAGGAAGTAATGTCAGTAGAGCCAAAAACAGTAGGTATTTGGTTGCCTTCATTTTCTCCCCCATCTTTTTTCAGGTTTTCTTCGGCACTATTATATTTTAAACTATAACATATAACTTGGTTATAAGGTTTTTTGAGAATAATGTTTCCCAACGAATGAGGAATATTTTTCAAGGAAACCTTGAGTTTCTCACACACTTTTGAATAAACAATACTATTTTTATATCATAATAAACGGAAAATACTCTTATGAAAAATTTCTTGGTATCAATAACTTGATTAAAATAGATTGTTGTCAAAATAGAGGTGAAATCGTGGCTAAGGAGGAAGATGATATATTCAAAACCCTTTCTCATCCAATTAGAAGAAGTATAATCGAGTTGCTCCACGAGAACACCGAACTATCCTATACTGAGATGTTGAGCACCCTAAAAATAGATACGGGACAACTCAATTTCCACCTTAGGAAAATGAGGGGACTGTGCAAGACAACAGGACAAGGAACGTACATATTGACGGACAAAGGAAAGATTGCTTACAACGTAATAAAAGAAATTAAAAAAATCAGCGATGAGCAAGTTATAATCGAGCCGCAAACATCTATTTTAAACAGATTTGCAGCCACAATTATAGATTTTATGATACTGGTGGTTCTCCCGGTATCACTCATAGTACTTGTAGGTATGTGGGTTCCAATTCTTAAGCACGGGATAAATATTATCGAGATTATAATCTACGCTCAAGGCTTGGTCGCTTTTGATCTCATAGTTCTGGTACTAATGGAAACCTACAACGGTCAAACAATTGGCAAGTACCTAATAGGAATTAAGGTACTAAAGGAGAATGGCAGAAAACTCAATTTAGTCGAGAGTTCGCTAAGAAATATAGGAAAGGTATTTTTGCTACCATTAGACCTGCTAGCAGGACTACTAATTTTTCGAGGAAAAAAATATTTGAGATTTTCTGATTATTATGTTCGCGCAAAGGTTGTTGATTTGGATTCTATGAAGTTTCTAGGTAAATAAAAGAGGATAATTGTTTTTTACCGGTCATGGAGTAGATATATAAGAGGGCTGAATCTAATAGCCCGGGGCGGGTTCGAACCGCCGTCGCCGGCTCCAAAGGCCGGCAGGATTGACCACTACCCTACCGGGCTACTCTCAAATAGTTGAATCGGATACCTTTTATATATCTTTTCTCATCTTCATTTAAAGGTGTGTGATCATGAAAAAGGTGATATTTTTAACTCTATTTTTAATCTCTGTATCTTTCGCTCAACTCGTAACCGTTAAAACCGTGAGCCTATCCTTTTCGGATATGGGATACGGGGATAAAGAGATTTGTACCCACGATAAATCCTCGAAAAAAATAGTTTATAGATTTAGGATACCCGAGTACGGTGGCTACCCAGTTATAGAGCCCTTGAAGCATGTAAGCGTTTATCTTCATTTAGAGTGGGAAAATGAGGAAATAGGAAACCAACTAGTAACCGTTCATCTAAACGGGCAAACAATAGGATCTACAGCGAGTAGGGTAGGAAGTGGCTGGAAAGGCTTCTCCGGATATGGAAGAATACTCAAAAAAGGAGACAACGAACTCTCAATTACAATTGGATGGAAGGAATACAATCCAGAAAACGATTGCGTAACGATATACAAGGATAGCAAACTACCAGCATACGAGATTAAGATGCTTGAATATCACGTAAAACCGAAAGACGTAGTTGTATCAGACCCATTTAGTATCTCAAGGTTTGACTACAGAAAAGGGCGAAATCCAACGTTTGTCATAGTGGTGGGAGAGAATGCTCCAGAATTAGATCGTGAAACTGCTAGAAAAATCTCTGAAGATAAGAAATATGCACTGGAACGTCTCCCTCAGATAATAAATGATACGTCAGTTACTGAAGAAACTTACTCAAAGTATCACATGATAGTGGTGGGAGGTCCTGTTGTAAACAAAATAAGCGTCTCCATTTTAAATAAAATGCCTGTAATTGTGAGTAATGCAAATCCCGGGTGGGGAAAAGGTACCCTCCAGTATATTAAAAATCCGTTTGGAAAGGGCAAAGATATCATATTGGTGGCAGGAAGCGACAGAGATGGCACCAAAAAGGCTGGAAATGTATTGATAGATATTATGTAAGTGAATGTAATAGGACCGGATATAATAGTGATTTAGAGGTGACATATGGCCATGGAGAGTACCTCAAGAAGGGATTGTGGAGTGATAGTGGAAGAAAATAGTTTTAAAAATATAAAATGCGTGAGATCATGAAGAAAGAAAAAGATATGGTTATCGCAACTTTAGGAAGTCATTCTGCACTGCAAATATTGAAGGGTGCAAAAGAAGAAGGTTTCAAGACATTGGCTATAGTTGAAAGAGGAAGAGAAACGCCCTATAAACGTTTTAGGGTATGTGATGAGACTATTGTTTTAGAAAGTTTCAAAAACATAACAGATGCAGAGGTCCAAGAGAAGTTACTAGATTTAAATGCAATAATCATACCACACGGATCCTTTGTTGCTTATTTGGGCATAAAATGTGTAGAAGAAGAACTTCAGGTACCAATGTTTGGAAATAGGAAAATATTGCGCTGGGAAGCAGATAGAAAACTAGAGAGGAAATGGCTGGAAAAATCAAATCTTAAGATTCCAAAAGAATACAATCATCCGAAGGAAGTAGAAAACCTAGCAATCGTTAAGTTTCCAGGTGCAAGAGGCGGTGAGGGATACTTCTTGCTAAAAGGTCCTGACTCGTTTCATAAGAAAGCAGAAGAAATGGTCAAAATGGGATTAATAACAGAAGAAGACTTCAAAGACGTTACAATTCAGGAATACATTCCTGGGGTAAATTTTTACCTTTCATACTTCTACTCTCCCTTAAGGGATGAGGTCGAATTATTCGGCATAGATGTCAGATACGAGACCAATGTAGATGGATTAACTAGAATTCCTGCTAAAAACCAGTTAGAACTTGACTTAGATCCAACATACATTGTGGTGGGTAATTCGCCTATAGTTGTTAGAGAGGCATTGCTTCAGCAGGTATTTGAGATGGGTGACAGGGTCGTTGAAGCCTCTAAGGAACTTTGTCCTCCAGGAATAATAGGACCATTTTGCATTGAAACGGTTTGCACTGAAAAAATGGAATTTATAACGTTCGAAATTTCTGCCAGAATAGTGGCTGGCACAAATCTTTATGTAGGTGGCTCACCCTATTCCTACCTTCTTTATGGAGAGAATGTCAGCATGGGTAGGAGAATAGCAATGGAGATCAAAAAGGCCATAGAGATGGATAGATTGGAAGATTTAATCAGCTAGGGGTGATCATTTGAGGAGCGAGCTTCCTGTGAAAAAAGCCCTGATAAGCGTTTACGACAAAACAGGCATAGTTGAATTTTCTAAAGGATTAACTGAATTAGGTATAGAAATTTTATCTACGGGAGGAACTGCAAAACTTTTGAAAAAATCAGGAATACCTGTAACGGAAGTTTCAGATTACACAGGCTTTCCTGAGATATTAAACGGAAGAGTTAAAACGCTCCATCCAAAAGTACACGCCGGCATACTATGGAGGAGAAATAGAAGAGAAGATGAAGAGACGATTATTAAGTATAACATACCTTCTATAGATATGGTAGTTGTAAATCTCTATCCATTTGAAGAGAAAATTAAGAAAAAGGATTCTTTGGAGGATATACTAGAAAACATCGATATTGGAGGGCCTGCTCTAATTAGGGCTGCAGCAAAAAATTTTGAAAACGTGGTTGTTCTGGTGAATCCCTCTAAATATGATAGAATACTGAAAGAACTCAGGGAAAATGGAACGATCAGTAGAGATACAAGATATGAATTGTTCGTGGAGGCATTTCAAAGAACCGCGGAATATGATGCACAGATATACAATTATTTCCTAAGGGATGATTACCCGGATAGATTGATACTCACATACGAAAAAAAAGAAGAGTTAAGGTACGGTGAAAATCCCCATCAAACAGCTTCTTTATTCATTGATAAGAATGCCGAGGTGAACTTTTCCAAGATAAAGAAAATTCATGGAAAAAAGCTTTCCTACAACAATATTCTTGACATAGATGCCTCACTAAGGTTAATATACGAATTTAGAGATGATATCGCCTGCGTCATTGTAAAACACCTAAATCCATGTGGCGGCGCAAAAGGAAAAAAACTGAGCGATGCATATAGAAAAGCTCTCTCAACGGATCCTGTATCCGCCTTTGGAGGAATTGTTGCTTTGAGCAGAGAAGTAGATGAAGAAACCGCTATAGAAATAAATAAACAATTCATAGAAGTGGTCTCTGCTCCAGGATTCAGCGATGATGCCTTAAATGTACTGAAACAAAAGAAGAATATAAGGCTGATCGACATTTCTGAAATTTGGAACCTCGACATTTATGGAGGAAAAGAGATCAGAGGAATAATCGGAGGTTTATTGTGCCAGAGTTACGATCAAATCAAATTAAAAAGGGAGGATTTAAAGGTTGTAAGCCATAAAAAACCCACTGAAGAAGAAATAGATGCAATGATGTTTGCATGGAAGTTCATAAGAAACGTGAGATCAAACGCAATAGTCCTCGCAATCCCTAACCAAGTGATAGGGATAGGGGCAGGTCAAACGAGCAGGGTCGATTCGGTGAGGATAGCAGTTGAAAAGGCTAGAATGGCCGGTTTTTCTACAGAGGGAAGTGTTCTCGCGTCAGACGCCTTCTTTCCCTTTAGAGACGGAATCGATGTTGCAGCTGAGGCAGGCATAACCGCGATAATTCAGCCTGGGGGATCCATAAGAGATGAAGAGGTAATAAGAGCAGTGAATGAACATGAGATCTCTATGGTTTTTACGGGAGTAAGACACCTCTCCCACTGAGAATTAATATAAGTTGATGAATATAAGATGAAAAGACGAATATAAGATAAAAATAGATCAACTATAGGATCTAATAGAATTTGAAGATAACTATGTCACTGAGAATAACGATTTTTAAAAAAGCAGTAACGAAGTTGGTTGGTGTTGGTGGAGCTGGTGGAAGCGCTCCAGGATGGGCAACTCAGGTAGTCCAGACTGAAGAAAGCAAAAAATTGGAAAAGACTGTAAGAAAAATTGTGAGAGGTACTGACATCCAAGTTGATGTTTTTGGCGAGATAAACCCAAACTCAACCTTCCAAACAAGCAAACCATACAGGCTCTATCTGGGCTTCAAATTGACGTTGCTCAGATGGAAATACGGTATCAAAGAATTGCCAGCATTGCTAATTCAATCAAAAAACAAGAGTAAAGTCATGTACGTGCCCATAGATGAGGCAGAAATCTTGAAGATCCTGACAGAAATGATGAAATAGAAGGGGTTTTTAAGTAATCTATACTGAATTTATCCTATACTACCTTATCGCCCCCTTTCTAAACCCCCATACAATATTCAGAGTAGAAAAACGCATCTATTGTATCAGTAATAAAATAATTTTTTATAGAATTGCGGATGCAACGAGCCACGTTGCGTGGCGAGCCACGCTCCATTTTACTCTTTAAATTCTTCTAAGATATCGCCAAATACTTGGCAGAAATATCTACAGGCTTTTTCTATCTCGAGTTGACCTTTCTCGGTAAGGGTGTATATCTTTCTTCTTCCATGAATACGATACACTACTAGTCCCCTCTCCTCTAGTTGTTTCAACGCGGGATATAGGGTGCCTGGATTTGGTTTTTCACCTCTTCTTCGAGCCAACTCCTCTGCTATCTCCTGTCCGTACATTGGTCTTTTCCTCAGGCACCAAAGAATGATAAATGAAAGTAAACCCCTCATATCGCAGCAGTTCGGGGGGCATATAACATCTCTCATGGATATTATTGGTCGACCAATATATTTAAGTATTAGCATATATTCTTAATATTGGACGTCCATTATAAATTCAAAATAGAGGGATCAACATGAAAAAAGAAGAAATTGTAAAAAAGTACGATGAGATAGCAAGAAAGAACCTGTCTTGTTTAAAAGAATGCTGTCCTCCTGAAACATCACTTTCACTACTTCGCAGATACTATCAGAACCTAACAGATGAATTTCCCGAAGAATTTCCAGAAATATCCGATCTTTCTTTGGGCTGTGGAAATCCCATCCTTTTTTCAGAAATAAATGAAGGCCTCACTGTATTGGATATAGGCTCGGGAAGAGGATTAGATGTTTTTATTGCAGCAAAAAAGGTTAGAGATACCGGAAAGGTAATTGGTCTGGATCTATCAAAGGAAATGATTAAAAAGGCGACGAACAATGCAAAAAAGCTAAAACTCAATAATGTGGAATTCAAACATGGGGATATGGAAAATATGCCCATAGAAAGTAATTCAGTTGATACAATAATTAGTAACTGTGTGATAAATCTCGCAACAGACAAAGAGAAGGTTTTCAGGGAAGCGTACCGAGTTTTAAAGAAGGGCGGCAAGATTGTTGTATCAGATATTGTGACGGAAAAACCCGTGCCTGATCATATAAGAGAAGACCTTAATCTCTGGATATCTTGTATAGCGGGAGCTTTACCAGAAAATGAGTATTTAGAAACCATAAAAAAGGCGGGATTCTCAGAAATCCAAATCTTAGAGAAAATTAAACTCTTTTCGATTGAGAAATTTAGTTTGGACGGATACTCCATCACTGTTAAGGCTCAAAAATAGGGAGGAAGTTTATGCCTAAATCCCATGCTCAAAAATTAGAGGAAGCAAAGACCATAGGAGACATATTCGAGATTGTAAAAGAAGTAGTTTGGAAAACGATGGGTACAGGAAGAGCAGGTCTAACACTGGGATTAGCTGAATTAGGCAGTAGCAAGGACTTCTGGATTGGAGCATTTTATCCGGTAGGTTCCAATATAATCGTGATGAACAAAACACCCATAAGGAGGATACTCCAAACGGATCCTGGTTTGTTCAACGCATACGCCTTTAACATTTTGTTGCACGAGTACATTCATTCTTTAGGTTATTTAGACGAGAGTAAAACGAGAAAATTAGTTTACTGGATTTCTAAAGAGATATTTGGTGAAGGTCACTTGGTCACTAAAATGGCTAAAGACATGGGCGGGTTCTTTCCCAACCTAGTTTATCCTACCGTGGAGTACTTCCCAAGAAACTTGGATATAGAAATGGTAGATGATTTCGATAAATCGAGCATAAATTATATATTCTAGGTTAATTTTCTCAAATCTCTCGCAACATCAACCATGTTCTTCATTTTTTGGTAACATATTTTCAGCAGTACATTTTCGGTAAGTTCTCCCTTGATGTAGTGTTTCAATCCACCGAACCCGCAATCAGGATCCAAGACAAGTCTTTCGATTCCAAATTTATTGGCTGCTTTTTTTATGAAATCAGATATTTCTTCCTTTGTTTCAACAACAGAATTCCAATTTTGTCCTTTTGAGATTTCTATCAACTTTTCTGGATCAATGTTACTTACAACGCAACCTAAACCAATGATTTTATCGTATTTATCTAGATCTGATTTTGAATAAGCATCTAAGTTTTCTGGTATGGAAGCAAACTCATGATCCACTAATAAAGCATCTGTTTCCAGTAAAATCTCTGTAGTAGTGCTATCCAACTTCCCACATACATGAATCGCGGGGATGGCTTTTTTTATTTCTTTTATCACTTTGTTTAAACAATCTATAATTAAATCGCTGTCTATTCCTATATAAGTAGCGTATGGCAGACTTGGTTCATCTAGAGTTATTATACCTGCTCCGTTTTTATCGTAGTCTCTTGCTATCTTGGCTACTATTTCCGAAAGATCCCTGATAAGCTCCGGATAATTCAAGACGGATTTATCGCCTACACTGGAGACAGAGGCTAATGTTATCGGCCCGGTCAAAGGGATTTTTACCCCCTCAAAATATCTCCTGTATCTGTTCGCCCAGAGCAACACATCCTGAGCAATACTTGTTTTGGGCGGCTTAAGATCTTCGACAACGTATGCTTTATTGTTTATGATTTTTATTCCACATTTCTTTCTCGCTAGGGGGCCCAAAAACATCAGATTCATGTCTTGTAGCTGTCCATAACAAGGATAATCAATTCCTGCCCTTACCTGAATCTCCAAGGCTTTTGCCATACTCGGTATGTATGGATGGGTAACTACAGGCTCTTTTTCAGAAAATATTTTTTCTCTATTAAAATAAGGAGCGTACTCATAGTCTACATCATGAAATGGCTTTAGAGGAAAACTCCCAACCACTGTTGTCTTTAACTCGCTGTGCAACATGTCTATCCACTTTTCAACCATGGTTATTAAAATTAAATGGTTTGAAATCTCGATTTTAATGTTTATCAATCAATGTGGCTTTTTTTATATCTAGATATCCGCTGTCTCCTTCCCAAATAACTTCTTTTTCCAAGATTTCTATTCTTTTTCTGAAAAATGGAGCATCTAGAACTAAGGTCTCGAATTCTCCTCCCTCTCCTGTTAAATGTATCTTGTACTTTCTGTTGAGATCCATTAATTTTTCTACACATTCCCTATCCAGATCTCTTCCAATCAAGTCTTTTTTAAGTCCCTGAGCGCTCACGCCTGATATGATTACGTGAAATTTTTCACTTACTTCTCTCAACACCGATACTGGATCGTCTTGCCATAAAGGAGTGATTGACTCTATTTTAAGTTCTCCACATATTCTCTCAATTCTTCTCTTTTGATATTCAGATGCCAGTGCTCCTGAAACTACTCCATCTATATCTAATTTTGATAGGGTTTCCTTCAAGTCTTCTAATTCTCTCTCCTTTTCAGGAATGCTCTCTTTGCTTATTAAAGGTAGTCCAATACATTTTGCCTGAAGTTCCGTAATACGTATGCATGGGTAGTGATACATGTAACTTTCCCTAGATCTTGGAAAAACTGTCACAAGATATCTGACATCTAATCCTTGATTTATTGCGCGAAATAACGCAAGATTAGAATCTTTTCCACCTGAGAATAAACATGCCACCCGCATATTACTCCTCGATCTTGTATTCTATTCCCTCCATTTTCTGAATGAGCTCTGATAGTTTTATGAAGTCGTAGACAAATTCTCCAGTCAATCCTAAAAGTCTGACTGCTTCTATAACTGTAAAATATTGCCAGAGATCTGGGTCCAGATCGTATTTTTCTATTTTATACCTGAAATCAAGCACGGTTATTATATGCTTTAAGTATTTCTTTCTTTCTTCAACTATTTTTCTGTAAAGATTTTCCACACATTCCTCCGAGATTTTTTCTATGATCTCATCTGAAAACGTGGTTTCATCGGGTATATGTAATCCGCCCAGCATAGCAAAAGTCTTTAATTCAAGACCAAGCCAGATTCTATTTTTTATGGTTTCGCGCTCTTCTAGAGGTAAATTTATAATGCCTTCCCTCGACAGGACATCCAAGATAGCGACATCCAAGGTCTGTCGGTGCAGTTTTGTTAAATGCTCTATTTCTCTCCTTCTGAAATACGGGATTACCTCATAACGTCCAAAATTCATTCTCTTCTTCTTGACTATCTCTATGTTATCTTTTAACAGCCTCTCAACATATTTTTTATTTATCTTCTTTGAAAGAAACTCCATCAGATCTTTCTCAATCTCCTTTAATTTCGATGAAAAGTCTCTTATTATCCTAGGAGAATATATGAACTTAGGCATGTTTTCAACTACATCATAACAATTCGCGAACTCAGATATTATTCTGAGTTCTCCTTCGCCTATCCCCTTCCCTTCCATAAGCCATCCTGTTTTATTCTTAAGTATAATTTGTTCTGTAAGTATCATAAACTTTTGGGCATTTTTCCTTTGATCCAAGGAACTCCTTAAAACGAAAAAATTCTGCGATCCGGCTTCTCAGAGAAAAATAACTAAGTAATATAAAATTCATGGCCGAGTATCTCATTAAGTAGGCAAGATAACTTTATATATGCTTCATTATCTGGTGATAGTAATCAGGAAAGAGAGAAATCAGGAGGTAAGATTATGGCCAAAAACCCAGAAAGGATCGCTGTGGAAGGTCTGGAAGGAGTTACCATTACCATAGGAAGGATCATAGAAGAAGCTGAAATTTGGGAAGAGCCAATGGGTCCAACGCCAAAACCAAGCATAATAGATCTAAGAGACTGGGATTTCACCTTGCTGAGAAGATACCATCCTTTCTATGCGCCGTACTGCGATATGTGCTGTTTGTGTACTATGGGGAAATGTGATCTTTCTGGAGAGAGAAGGGGAGCTTGTGGAATAGACATCTCAAATCAGACAGGAAGAATAGTTCTTGCTGCTTGCTTAATAGGTTGTGCGGCCCATACTGCTCACACAAGACACATGCTTCATCAATTGATAGATAGGTTTGGACGAGATCATCCGATAGATGTTGGTAAGGATGTCATAAATGTAGAGGCTCCTCTGACAAGATTAATCGTGGGAATGAGGCCAACTACATTAGGTGATTTGGAGGAGGTTTTGGACTACGTTGAAGAACAGATAACTCACTGCCTTGCTGCAGTACATACGGGGCAGGAAGGATCTTACTTAGATTTTGAGTCTAAAGCACTCCACACGGGTATGCTTGATCTTCTCGCCATGGAAGTGGCAGATGTCGCTCAGATATCTTGTCTAGGATTCCCAAAGGCAGATCCCGATGCGCCTTTGGTAGAGATAGGAATGGGAGCAATAGATAAAGAAAAACCCGTAATCCTAGGTATAGGACATAACGTACTGCCTGGCGTAGGAATCATCGACTACATGGTGGATCACGGATTAGAAGACGAGGTCGAAGTTTGTGCGATATGTTGCACTGCTCATGACATGACAAGGTACTACACAAAAGCAAAGGTAATAGGACCGATATCTCAACAACTTAAATTCATAAGATCTGGCGTTCCAGACGTTATAGTTGTGGACGAACAATGCGTGAGGGCAGATATTTTACAAGAAGCCCAGAAGATTAAGGCACCGGTTATCACAACCATGGATAAGATCCTTTATGGATTGCCAAATAGGACCAATGATCCGGCGGATGGAATTGTGAAAGATCTTGTCGAGGGGAAGTTGCCCGGAGCATTCATATCAGACCCCTATAAGGTAGGGGAAGTGGCAGTCAAGGTTGCTCAAGCAATTGCTCCAAAGAGGAAGAAATTTAAAATAATCCCTGATCTGAGCAAAGTTCAGGAAATCGCATCAACTTGTACTTCCTGTGAGAAATGTAGGCGTGTTTGTCCCAGTAACTTACCTATTCACACAGCAAACGAGACAGCATCTAAAGGAGATTTCTCATTACTTGTGGAATTGCATGAAAGATGTATAGGATGTGGAAAATGCGCTATAGAATGTCCTCAGGGTATTGAGCCGTTGAACTTAATCGAGGCAGCGTCAGAGGCGCAGATAAAGACTGAAAAATCTGTCATGAGATCCGGAAGAGGAGCAGTCTCAGACGTGGAGATAAGAAACGTTGGCGCTCCCATTGTCTTAGGAACAATACCCGGGGTAATAGCCTACGTGGGTTGCTCAAACTATCCTGGATCAAGAAAAGATCTTTTTGAAATGGCCAACGAATTTGCATCTAGAAATTACATTGTTGTAACCTCAGGATGCGCGGCAATGGATGTGTCATTCTATAAGGATGAGGAAGGAAAGACCATATGGGAGAGATATCCCGGAGCTTTTGATGCAGGAAATATATGTAATACGGGCTCTTGCGTATCTAACGCCCATATTGCTGGAGCAGCCATAAAGGTAGCAAACATATTTGCGATGAGAAACCTTAGAGCAAACTTCGAGGAGATAGCGGATTATATACTCAACAGAGTTGGCGCGGTAGGAGTAGCATGGGGAGCATATTCTCAAAAGGCAGCATCTATTGCTACCGGATGTAACAGACTTGGAGTTCCAGTTATAGTTGGTCCCCACGGATCTAAATACAGGAGAATGTATCTTGGAAGAAAGGACAAAAAAGAGGAATGGCAGATCATAGATGCAAAAGATGGCTCCTTCCATTACTTCGAGCCCGGACCTGAGCATTTGATTTATACAGCAGAGACCAAAGAAGAGGCAATAGTGCAAACAGCTCGCATGGTAATGAGACCAAACGATACTGCTCCGGGAAGATCGATAAAATTAACTCATTACCTAGATCTATCAAAGAAGTACTTCGGAGAGTATCCAGAGGATTGGTATCTCTTCGTAAGAAGCGAAACAGATCTTCCTATTGCAAGAAGATCAGAGTTACTGGAAGTTTTGGAGAAAGAACATGGATTCGAAGTAAAAGATAAGAAAATTAAAGGCGGACAGGTAAGAGCATATGATCCAAGATTCGATCCCACGAACCTGGAGAGATTAATAAGAAAGAGGAGGGTGTAACATATGGCAAAAATAGATGCTACCCCTTGGGAGAGAGCAAACATAGTAGGTCCGGTTACAGCGAGAGCCACGGATGGAAAGACCCTAGGCAAATTACTTTCCAAGGCAAAAAGACCGTTGATCGTAGCAGGATCTCAAATACTGTACGAATTGAATGAAAAGAAACTGATAGATTACATAATCGAAATAGCGAAGAAAAAAAACATTCCAATCATAGCAACTGCTCACATGGTAAGGGAATTTAAGGATAGGGGAGTGAATGCAAAATCTATGGGAATTCTAGAAATAACAAATTTACTCAGAGATGATGAATGGCAAGGTTTAGATGGCAACGGACCATACGACGTAGTAGCCTACGTGGGGGGGTTATACTATCAACAATCGCTCATGTTGCAGTGTCTAAAACACTTCGGGAAGATGAGAACCTTAACCCTTGATAAGTACTACCATCCCAACGCTACGATGTCTTTCGGCAATATGAGCGATGAAGATTGGGAAAAAGAATTAAAAGAGGTGATAGAAAACCTCTAAGGAGGCGTAAAAATGGCTGAAGAAATTACTGCGGACGTTTTCCCGTTTGATATGAGCCCTATGTACGAGGGGGAGAGAATCAGAGGGGAAGACATGTACGTGGAATTAGCAGGTCCTAAAGGAATAGGTTTTGAACTTGTTCAAGCTGCTTCGATGGATGAGATAGAAGACTACAGGGTTACCCTAATCGGACCAGATTTGGAAGATATGGAAGAAGGCGGAAGATATCCTTTTGCCATGATATACAAGGTAGCAGGGGAAATGGTTGAAAAAGACCTTGAATCCGTAATTGAGAGAAGAAATCACGAGTTTCAGAACTTCATCCAAGGTTACATGCATTTAAACCAAAGATATGATATCTGGATAAGGATAAGTAAAGACGCGATCAAAAAAGGACTCAAGTCCTTAAAACAGATTGCTCAAGCCACAATGTTTCTGTTTAAACAAGAGTTGCCCTTCATAGAAAAGATAGAAGCCATATACATTACCGACAAGGATGAAGTGGAAAAGAGAATGCCAGAAGCCATGAAGGCATATGAGGAGAGGGACGCAAGAACTAGGGAGTTAAGCGAGGAGGACGTGGATACATTTTATGGATGTACTCTCTGTCAATCTTTTGCTCCAACGAATGTATGCGTGATTACGCCAGACAGGGTTTCTCTTTGCGGAGCCATGACATGGTTTGACGGAAGAGCCGCTGCCAAAGTAGATCCAGAAGGACCTATGAAGGTAATACCAAAAGGAGAGCTACTGAATGCAGAAGTAGGTGAATACTCCGGGGTAAATGAGGCCGCTGTAACCCTTTCCGGAGGAGAATATGATAGAATATGGCTCCACAGCTTTATGCAATATCCTCATACATCTTGCGGATGTTTTGAAGTTATAGGTTTCTACATACCAGAAGTAGATGGATTCGGCTGGGTTCACAGAGACTTCAAGGGAGTAACCGTAAATGGCCTGCCTTTCTCAACGATGGCTGGTCAAACAGGAGGGGGAAAACAGGTTCCAGGCTTCCTAGGAATAGGAATAGAATACTTCAGATCGCCAAAATTCCTTATGGCAGATGGTGGTTGGAGTAAAACGGTTTGGCTCCCAAAAGCTCTTAAAGACAGAGTACAGGATGCGATACCTGAAGATCTTGTAGATAAGATCGCTACAGAAGAAGATGTGAAGGATATAGAGGAACTAAAGGCATTCCTCAAGGAAAGAGGTCATCCAGTAGTGGCTTCCTGGGTAGAGGAAGTTCCTGAAGAGGTTCCTCCAGAAGAAGCTCCAGCACCTGAGGCGCCTCCAACTCCTACACCGGGGGTAACTCCAATGCCGGAAATGCAGGTTACAGCCCCGAGCATGCCAACGGTTCCAGCAGGAATGCCTATTGCAGGGGGAACAATAAGACTGGTACTGAAAGGCGCAAAAATACACATAGACAAAGTAATTGTAAAGAGAGAGACCAAGTAAGGTCTCTCAAATTTCCAGGGGAAACATCTTGAAGAAAGGTACAGTAATAGCCGTCTCTGGTAAAGGAGGTACCGGAAAAACATTCGTTTCGGCTAGTTTAATTCATTTACTGAGTAAAAATTCCAAATCTATCTTGGCAGTTGATGCCGACGCTGACTCCAACTTGCCAGAGGCATTGGGTATTGAATTTGAGAAAACTGTGGGTGATATAAGAGAAAAAATCTCCGATGACTTTCGATCGCTTCCACCAGGAACTTCAAAAGACGTCCTACTAGAAGGAAAAATAATGGAGATAGTTGTTGAGGGGCCAAAATTTGATCTCTTGGTAATGGGAAGACCAGAAGGTCCTGGATGCTATTGTCTTGTAAATCATATGCTGAGAGACATAATAGACAAATTCGCCAGACACTACGATATCACTGTAATAGATACTGAAGCTGGACTCGAACACATGAGTAGAAGAACAACAAGAGACGTTGATATCCTGCTGGTAGTTACAGATCCTACAGTTAAAGGCTTAAAAACAGCAGAAAGAATTAAAGAGCTAGCGAAAGAACTTGAAATAAAGTTTGATTATATGGCGGTAATTCTAAATCGAGTACTGCCGGGGATGGAAGAGAGTTTAAGAAAAAAAGCAAATGAACTTGGATTGGAGGTTATTGGAGTAATACCGGAAGACAAGAATGTTTCCCTTTATGATCTTGAAGGAAAACCTGTGGTTGAATTGCCTGAAGATTCACCCTCTATGTTGGCGATTAAAGATATACTGAATAAACTTGAGGAGGTATATTAGTTGGAGGAAAAAATCGACCTCTCAGAGCTTTTAAAAATCTTAGAGACATTTAATATTGAAGAACTAGAAGATGTGACCATAGAACTAGGAGAAGATGGCGAGATGGTCATTGAAATTGAGCCAGGCCAGATGCAGATTCCACCTGCACTCTATAAAGTAGCTTATTACGCACAACTACTGGCTCAAAGTTTGCAGGAACTCACAGGAGTAAGTATAACCATTCCAACCGTTCCTACTGCTCCTGAAGCCGTTCCTGAAGTACCTAAGGTTACCTTAGAGCCAGCCACATTTGAGATTCCAAAGGTAAAATGGCTACAGGAGATAGAAGAGATAACACTTGGCGCGACAAAATCAGATGGCGGAACAAGAGACTATGTAATTAAGGTAGGAGGTCATAAAACTCTGCCATTTTACAACTTCGAGGCAAAAAATCCTAACGTTCCGGTAGTAACAGTAGACGTTTTTGATATGCCCATTCCCTTAGCAGGACCTGTTAAGGCAACCATAGAGGATGTGATGGAAGACCCATCTGATTGGGCAAAGAAGTGTGTAAAGGAATTTGGCGCCGATATGGTAACGATACACCTTATCTCCACAGATCCCGCTATAAAAGATACGCCTTCTAAAGAGGCTGCAAAGGTTGTTGAAGATATACTACAAGCGGTTAAGGTGCCAATCGTGGTAGGGGGATCTGGAGTTCCGGAGAAAGATCCAGAAGTTTTAGAAGAAGCAGCAAAAGTTGCGGAAGGAGAAAGAGTTCTATTAGCATCTGCAAGCCTAAATCTAGATTATAAGAGAGTTGCCAAGGCAGCAATAGACTATGGGCACGTCGTTTTATCATGGACGCAGCTAGATATAAACAATCAAAAAACGCTAAACAGATACTTGTTTAGAGAGGGAGTTCCAAGAGACCAGATAATTATGGACCCTACTACAGCAGCTCTGGGTTATGGATTGGATTATGCCTTTACAAACATGCAAAGGATAAGAATAAGCGGTTTGAAGGGGGATAGAGACCTAAACTTCCCGATGTCCAGCGGAACTACAAATGCCTGGGGAGCAAGAGAGGCTTGGATGAAACAATCTCCCGTTGAAGGAGAGGAATGGGGGCCAAGAGAACTGAGAGGTCCTCTGTGGGAAGTTGTAACAGGACTGACCCTCGCTTTGGCAGGGGGGGATCTATTCATGATGATGCATCCGTTTGCAGTCAAAACCCTGAAAGAGACCTGCCTTCAACTAGCAGGAATGCTGGAGAAGGAATATCCAGAGATAACAGACTGGGTATCAGCCCGGTTTTAGGAGGTATCAAGGATGGTTAAGGTAAAAAGCCCTCTGGAAGCATATCAGTTTCTTCCTCAAACAAACTGTGGAGATTGCGGATTCAACACATGTATGGCATTCGCAGCCCAATTGATTGAACGCACAAAGGATATAGAAGACTGTCCATACATGAAGGAGCCAAAATATAAGGAAAAACTTGAGAAACTAAAGGATTACCTTGCACCTCTTGTTTCGTTAGTGAGAGTAGGAGTTGGTGATAATCAGGTTCTCATAGGAGGAGAAGAAGTACTCTACAGACATGAATTAACATATTATAACAAAACAGCCATAGCAATAGAAGTTACGGATGAAATGAAAGAAGATGAGATAATAAAGCGTTCCAAGTTTGCTCAGGACTTTACAAAGGAATACATAGGGATGATATTGAAGTTAGAAATGGTTGCCATAAGAAGCGTGAGCAAAGATGCAGAAAAATTCAAGAAGGCAGTGAAAACAGTTGCAGATAATGTGAAAATACCGCTAATACTCTGTTCATTCGATCCCAAAATCTTAGAAGCGGGCTTAGAAGTTGTTAAGGATAGAAGGCCTTTGATATACGCTGCAACAAGGGAAAATTGGGAGGAAGTCGGCAAGTTAGCGCTAAAATACAACGTGCCTTTGGCGGTATTCGCTCCAAATGACCTTGAATTAATGAGATCTATTACGAGAGCCTTACTAGCAATGGGAATTGAAGAAATCGTATTGGATCCCGGAACATACCCTCAAGGAGAAGGAATAAGCACCACGGTAAACAATCTGGTAATGCTAAGAAGAGCAGCCATAGAGGAAGGACAAAAAGACTTAGGATTTCCACTAATGACAGTTCCAGCAGTTGCATGGTTAACGGAAGGAGATGATATTACAAAAGCAAATTTAGAGGCTATTGTATCTAATATTTGTTTAGTAAACTTTAGTGATCTCATGATACTCCATTGCATCGAGCCTTGGATGATCATACCGTTGATAACGCTTAGGGAGAACCTATACACAGACCCCAGAAGACCCGTATCCGTAGAACCTGGATTGAAGGAAATAGGATCGCCAACAGATATGTCTCCGGTCATGTTCACCACGAACTTTGCGCTCACTTACTACACGGTAGCAAGTGATATAGAATCTGGAAACATAGACTGTTGGCTCCTTGTTGTAGATACAGAGGGAATTGGCGTAGAATCTGCGGTTGCAGGGGGGCAATTAAATGCGTCAAGGGTTAAGGAGACAATGGACGAGACAAAAATAGAGGAGAAGGTAAAACACAGGACTATTGTAATACCTGGAATGGCCGCGCGTATAACGGGAGAACTTGAAGACATATCCGGTTGGAAAGTAGTGGTAGGTCCAAGGGATTCTAGCGGAATACCAAAGCTTGTATCGACTTTGGAACTGAAGTAACCTTTTTTTATTAAATTTAGGTGATCTTTTGAAAATTGCAGTCGCCGGTAAAGGGGGGACCGGCAAAACAACCTTTTCCGGAATACTTGCAAGAATACTTGACGAAGAAGGAAAGAATGTAATAGCAATAGATGCAGATCCGGATATGAACTTGCACACAAGCCTTGGAATCTCAGAATTACCAACCCCGGTCTCAAAGCTAAAAGAGTTGATAGAAGAAAGAACCGTGATGGGATCTGGTCTATACAGGCTGAATCCAAAGGTAAATGATGTCTTGGATAATTTTAGCATAAAAAAGAACAAAATAAGGCTTCTTGTTATGGGTACGGTTGAAACCGGTGGATCAGGGTGTGTATGTCCAGAAAGTACATTTCTACGCGCATTACTTAGACATCTAATACTGAAGGAGGAAGACTGGGTGATCCTGGACATGGAAGCAGGCATAGAGCATCTGGGAAGAAGAACAGCTGAAAATGTTGATTTGATGGTAGTGATAGTTGAGCCTGGACAAAGATCCATAGACACGGCAAACAGGATAAAAGAATTGTCCAAAGGGATCGGAATAAAAAATATTGCAGCGGTAGCAAACAAAATAACTCACGATGAGCAGATCGAATTCATAAAAAGTTCTATTGATATGCCTCTCCTAGGATCGATTCCCTACGATGAGAACATTGTAAATGCTGATATCCAAGGAAAGTCTCCATACGATCTAAATAAAAATTCCATCTCAGTTGAGTCGATAAAGGCTATACTGAGGTCTATTGGTGGATAAATTAAAAATACTTCTTATTTTGCGTGGCAAGTACGGAGAAAGAGTTGAAGAGACCATAAATAAATATGGAAGAAATGTCTCGGTTGTTAAAAAGTTCTCACTTCCCAAAGAAGTTCCCTCCTTTATAGAGCATCCAGAGGAATATTTTCCTGAGGATTTTCCCGATTACTTCAAAGATGTGGACATGGTTTTCACCTATTCTCTACACCCTGACCTTACATCATACATAGTAGACATCGGATCAAAACAGGGAGTTAAAACATTTTTGATACCAAAGGAAGATGAATCCGCGCTCTACCTTAAAAATAAGAGGAAAGACCTTAGCATAATAGTACCTCTTACATGCTGCAGTCTCGTTCCCAAAGGAATAAAAGAATACGATAGATTCGCAAAGGAATTTGGCTTCCCAAAGTACAAGATAAAGTTAGAAGATGATACCATCAAAGAAATAACAGTGATTAAAGGATCTCCATGTGGGGCATCATGGTTCGTAGCTGAAAATTTAGTGGGAAAAGATGTAAGTCAGGCACCAAGACTTGCCGGATTATACACTCAGTACTATCCATGTAGGTCAAAAAGAGGCATGGATATAGTTAAGGGGGAAAGTCCAATACATCTTGCTGGAAAGTTTCACATGAATGCGATCGAAAAAGCCATCAAGGAGGCTATTGAAAAAAATGACAACTGATTTTTCCCATATAAAAGAAGAAATAAGGATGTTGGGATTCGATGATGCGCCATTCACATTTGATGACAAAGAAGTTCTCGTTGTGGGAGCGGTAACGAGAAAACATCACTTGGATGGAGTCATAAGCACAAAAGTTACAGTAGATGGAGATGATGCAACAGAAAGACTTACTTCCCTTGTCCTAAATTCGAGACACTACGAACAGATTAGAGTAATAATGCTCAAAGGAATCACTTTAGGAGGATTTAACATAGTAGACATCACAGAACTTGGTGAAAAGACGGAATTACCAATTATTGTAGTTATGAGGAAGAAACCAGACATGGAATCTATGAAGAAGGCTCTAGAGCAGTTTGATGATGCAAAGAAAAGATGGGATAGAGTAAAGAGAGCCGGGAACATATTTATATTTAACTACAAAAGAAGCAAGATATACCTCCAATCTTACGGCGTATCTAAAGAAGCAGCCATAAATCTGGTTAAACTTTCCCTTTACAGAGGGGTCGTTCCAGAGCCTATAAGGCTAGCACATATAATAGCGAGAGGAGTCACGCTTGGAGAATCCATGGGGCGAGCATAAATGGAAAATAAGAAGGGTACTGTAAAGGAGATTTTGTTATATGCAATAATAGGCATACTAGTAGGCTTCTTTTTCAACCAAGGGCTTTCATATGCACTCAATACAGAAACGCCAATGGTTGCTGTAGCAAGTGACAGTATGATTCCAGTCTACTATCCGGGAGATCTACTTATTGTCAAAGGAGCGAACATTACAACCATAAAAGAGGGAGACATCATAGTTTTTAGACCGCCTGGATTCTCTATACCAATAGTGCATCGCGTCACCAAAATTTACCCTGACAATACCCTTAGGACGAGGGGGGACCACAATAAGCAAGCAGATCCATGGAAGGTTAAGCCGGACTGGATAATAGGGAAAGTAATAATATCCATCCCAAAAGTCGGTTATTTGAAACTCATCTTGCTTAAGGTAAAGAGGTTAATTCCATGATTAAATGTCCATGTGTTTGCGGCAAATTTAAGGCTCCTGCCCTAACAGTAGATGGAATTGTCTTAAAGGAAAACGAGATAGTACTAATAAAACGGAAAAAAGAACCCTACAAAGGATCCTGGGCACTTCCCGGCGGATTTGTAGAATGCGGAGAAAGTGTAGAGAAAGCAGTTTTAAGAGAAGTCAAGGAAGAGACTGGCTTGGATTGCAAAATAGACATGCTATTTGGGGTCTACTCTGATCCAAAGAGGGATCCCAGGGGACATATGGTCTCCATTGTTTATGTGCTCGAGCCAATTACTCAAGAATTTTTACCAACTACAGATGCAAGTGAGGCAAAATGGTTCAACATAGAAGATCTCCCTGAATTAGCGTTTGACCACGGCAAAATTGTAGAGGATTTTAAGGTGTTTAGATGGAATTCTGCAAACAATGCGGAACATTGATGGAGATTACAAAAGAAGAGGAGAAAGTAATACTTTATTGTCGCAGATGTGACTCACGAGAAATCTCAAATAAATATGCGCACATACGGAAAGAATACAGGTCTGAAGACAACAAATTGGGAAGAGAAGAAAAGATTCCAGTAATCGAAGAAGTCCCCGCGCTGCCAAGTACAAAGATCCCATGCAAGGAATGTGGAAACGACACTGCTTACTGGTGGATTAGGCAAACTAGATCTAGCGATGAGCCAGAGACAAGATTTTATAGATGTAGCAAGTGTCATTATACTTGGAGGGAATACTAGTGTCAAAATCTTTTAAAGACTGGAAACTGCCTGCCAAAATGATTAAGATAAATGAAATAGAGGATGACTCTAGGGTTATGTTGTTTGGTGTAGTTCTCTACAAAGAAGAAGAGACAAATTCAATCTTACTAGATGATGGAAGCGGCTCTGTTCTAGTGAGGTTTGATTTCTCTCCCGAAGTGAATGTAAAAGATTTTGTCAGGGTTTTTGGAACACCTTTGATAGGGGAAAAAGTAGAAATAAGGGGTGAAGCTATACAATTAATGGAAAATTTAGATTTTGATCTCTATAAACGCGCAGTAGAAATTTTCAAGAAAGCAATGGGAGGTAATTAATTGTTTAGAATAGATATTAATGATATAAAGACGTTTAGACTTGTAATAGACGCTATTTCGCAGATAATTGATGAAGGTGCATTCCACATAACTGAAGAAGGAATTAAGGTACGCGCCATGGATCCCCCTCACGTGGCAATGATAATGCTAGACCTGCACAAAGAAGCCTTTGATAAATACGAAATCGACGAAGAAAGGGTCATTGGTCTGGATTTAGAGAGACTAAAGACAATTCTAAGAAGAGCTCAGCCAGAAGACCTCTTGAAAATTGAATCTGACGAGAAAAAAAATCTTTTCACACTCACATTTGAGGGAGCCTCGAGAAGAAGTTTTACGCTTCCTCTCCTTGATATGCCTGAATCAGAATTCAAGGTTCCAAACCTAGAGTTCGATGCTTTCGTTGAAATCAGATCAGAAGTTCTCAAAAATGCAATAAACGATGCAAGAATTGTGGGGGATCTCTTGGTTTTCGAGGTAGATTCTGAGAAACTATCGATGAGATCTTGGGGCGACTTAGGAGAGCTGGATATAGAATTGGATAGAGAATCTGAGGGTCTGATAGACCTAGATGTCAAGAAAAACGCCAAATCCATGTTCAACGTGGACTACCTCCAAAACATGATGGTACCTGTTCCAACTACGGATACGGTAAAGCTCAGTCTTGGAACAGATTTGCCGCTTGAACTCAGGTTTGATATACCAAACGGCAACATTACCTACCTCTTAGCTCCAAGGGTAGAATCTGGATAAAATGGACGAAAGACACCTCTATAGATTTCCCTTTATTCCAGAGGCAAAGAGATACATAGAAAGATTAGATATCCCTTTGGATTCACTTATAACTTCAAGAGCTTACGAAGGAATTAGGAGAAATGCTCAAATTAGATTAATAAGAGCATTAGAAAGGGAAAGGATTGAAAAAGAACCCTTAGATCTCAACAAATTACTTTCATATATTTTTTCTAATCTACTGGTCTCGCATATAAACGATGAGTATCTTATAAGAAGATATGCTCTCTTTGAGGCTAAACAGGCGCACATTTATTTGAAAAGCCTGAATAAAGAAAAACTAATTGAAATAGCATCCTCTTTAAGAGTAAATGCACGTTTGAATCAAGACTTTCTGCTATACTTTGTGGATTTTCTGGAACTTACCAACATCCTGAGAAACGATCCAAAGTATAAATTGATAGCACATAAAATGAAAAAAGGATACATTGAGCTATCAAAATTTGAATTCTGTAGAATATTACAGGAAAAGATAAGATTTTACATTCAATCGAAACTACCGATTCCGATTCCAGAACAGATATCTGGAGAATTAGAGAAGTATGCACTTCCTATTAAGAAAATAATATCAAAAAACAAGAAAAAGTTCGAAAAAGAAATATATGGGAAAGTTTCTCCGTACGGGTTCCCCCCTTGCATCAAGTCCCTGATGTCCGGAATAAATGCAGGAGAGAACATCTCACATATGGGTAGATTTGCCCTGGTAACGTTCCTTTTAAATATAGGAATGAAAAAAGAAGATATCATAAGCATATTTACAAAATCACTTGATTTTGAGGAGAAAAAAACAGTGTATCAGGTAGAACACATCTCAGGAATGAGAGGCTCTGGAACTGTTTATTCTCCTCCTGCTTGCAGTACCCTCAAGACCTTTCAACTTTGTATGGAAAATGATTTTTGTAAGGGAGTGAAACATCCGCTAACGTACTACAAGAGGCGTATGGATGCTTCCGAGAAAAAAATTCTGTGAATACTACAAAAAAAACCCTCCCAAATTGCCATTATCTTATAGCGAGAGAGAATGGGCATTCGTTTCCTTCGATGGCATAATGAAAAGACATCTAGCATTTAAAAAAGCCTCATACTTTTTAAATTTTCTAAAGAAAGAGTGTCCAAGGGACTTATATTACTCCACAGCATTCTATAAATATCCGGATGCTCAAAAAATGGAGGACAAATTTTGGAATGGGGCAGAACTTGTGTTTGATCTGGATGCTGATCACATAAAAACAAGATGCAAGGAAAAACATGACTACTTCGAGTGTAAATGCGGATACATGTCACGAAAAAAAGAAATCTGCAAAAGATGCGGCGGAAAAATGATAGAAAAAAAATGGTTATGTGAAGAATGCATGGAAAAGGTTAAAAATGAAACCATAAATCTTGTAAATGAATTTCTGATTGGAGATTTTGGCTTTTCAGATGAAGATATAAACATAAACTTTTCTGGGCAGAGAGGCTATCATGTACATGTTTTGAATCCAAATATATTTCATATCGGACAAAGAGAAAGAAGGGAAATTGTTGAGTACATCATGGGAGAAGGCTTAGAGCTCCAAAGTATACTTAAATCTAAGCGCAATTTAAATACAAGCACAAAAAGAGGAAAGGAAATTCTAATAGGACCTAAACCATCTGATGCTGGATGGTATGGAAGAATAGCCGAAGGTATGATCGAATTTCTTGAAGATCCAGAAAAATTTAATATCGACCTAGACGATAAAACATTGAAGAGAATAAATGAGTACAGAGATGAACTGATAACAGGAATAAAAAAGGGATACTGGCAAATAATGATCGATACCAAGGTATTCGATTACCTAAAGAGCATCGTTTCCGTTAACCTTGGATCAGAAATTGATCAATTAGTAACAACAGACATAAAAAGACTTATTAGACTTCCAGAATCTTTGCATGGAAAAACAGGCTTGTTAGCGAAGAAATTAAGTCTAGAAGAACTCCCAGACTTTGATCCGTTCTCTAACGCTGTTGTATTCGATGATAAACCGATTAAAGTCTGGATAAGAAGGGCACCCGAGTTCAATCTGAAAGAAGAATCATTTGGACCATTTGAGGAGGAAGAGGCAGTTTTACCTTCGTATGCCGCCATTTTCTTGATTTGCAGGGGAGATGCAAGAATAAATGAAAAAAATGGAAATAATTAAGCTAAGGGAGTTGAAAACTAGGGAAAAAGAATCCAGAAGGCTATACACCTTACCACCGGAATTTTATAGGCTCGCTATGGAGTACATAAAAAATTTGTCTGATGAATATTCTAAAAGGATAAAGGAAGGAAATCTAACAGTAGAAACCGAGATGCTAGAGGACGAACTCAGAAACGCAAAAAAAATAATAAAAGATATATATGAGCAAAGAGAACGTAAGATACTCTTCAAGGCACTAGCAGATGTGAGGGGTGGAGTCGAAGAATCCGATGTATCCAGCATGACTCCGGAAGAAAAGGAGATATATAGGGAGATTGTTAAAAACCTAAAAATTCACCGCAGGAAAATCTTCGAAGGGTATACAAAACCTGAGGAAATAAAAGAAGAAAGCTCAGAGAAAGATTTAAAGGAAGAAAACGAAAATTTATCTGCTATCCCAAAGGTCGCGATTCGTGTGCTTGAATACATACCTCAAATAGTGGGTATAGATGGCAAAACGTACGGGGAGTTTAAACCAGAGGACATAGCAATATTACCATTATCTAATGCAGAACCCCTCATCAAAAGAGGCTTAGCAGAAGAGATAAAGTTGAGGTGAAAACATGGTTAAGATGCCGAAATCAAGACGTACACACTGTCCCTACTGTAAAAAACACACAATTCATGAAATTGAACAGGTAAAGAAGAGAAAGGCAAGTGAATTAAAGTGGGGCCAAAGGCAGTTCAGAAGAGTGATGAGCGGATATGGAGGATTTCCGAGAGCCTTGCCATCTGGAGAAAAACCAACGAAAAAAGTTAGTTTGAGGTACAGGTGCAAGGAATGTGGAAAAGCCCATACGAGGGAGGGGTTCAGGACAAAGAGACTGGAACTCGTGGACTAAGGTGTCAAAGATGGAGGTCATACCAAAACCGAAGAGCAGGTTCTTAAGGGTAAAGTGCATGGACTGTGGTAATGAGCAGGTAATATTCGGTTGCGCCAGCACCCTGATAAGGTGCATAATCTGCAACAAGGTATTGGCTGAACCCACGGGAGGAAAAGCAGAGGTAAAAACCAAGGTCATTGAAATATTGGAGTGAAAACATGGTTAGAAAAAAGTACAAATGGCCAGAAGAAGGTGAATTAGTAATCGCAACCGTAACTAGAGTAGCAAACTTCGGAGCTTTTGTAGAACTGGATGAATACGAAAGAAAGTCCGGGCTAATTCATATTTCAGAAGTTTCATCAGGCTGGGTAAAGAATATCAGGGATCACGTAAGGGAAGGGCAAAAAGTTGTGGCCCAAGTTCTCAACGTAGATCCTTCAAAAGGCCACATAGATCTCTCTCTGAAGAGGATAACAGAAAGACAGAGGCAGGAAAAGATTCAAGAATGGAAAAGAGAACAGAAAGCTGAAAAACTGCTGGAATACGTTGCTAATCTTCTTGGAAAGGATTTAGAAACAGGTTACAGAGAAGTAGGATATCCGCTGATGAATGAATATGATGACCTTTATACTGCATTGGAAGAAATAGCGATTTCTGGTTATGACGCCTTCTTAAACCTCAAAATATCAAAAGATTGGAAGGACAATCTAGTAAAGATTGCCAGAGAGAATATCGAGCCCCCTCATGTAAAGATATCTGGCACTCTGAAGCTCTCCTCTCCTAGGCCAAGAGGAATCGATGACATCAAAGAGGCATTGATCCATGCCAGAGACAAATACAATGATGAGGAAGTAAATGTAGATATATACTATGTAGGGGCACCAAAGTATAAAATAGTGATAACAGCGCCCGATTATAAAATAGCCGAGAATTCGTTGAGCAGTGTAGCAAAGGAGGCAATAAATATAATAGAAAGTCTTGGTGGAAAGGGAGAATTTTTGAGAGAGAAGGATTAAAGTATGAAGTTGCTAAAGAAGTGTAAGAGGTGTAATACATATACACTAATGGAAAAATGTCCTGTCTGCAACCAAGAAACATCTAACCCCCATCCTCCAAGATTCTCACCAGAGGACCCGTATGGGAAGTATAGAAGAAGACTAAAAAAGGAAAGCGATTGGTATGAAAGAGGCAATAATTAAGGTATATTACGAACCAAAGTTGAAAGATCCAATATTGATAGAGGGTTTGCCCGGAATAGGACACGTTGGAAAACTAGCTGCAGAACACATGATAAACGAAATCAAAGCAAAGAAGTTTGCAGAACTCTTTTCGCCAGATTTTCCGCCTCAAGTTCTGGTGAAGGAAGATGGCACCATAGAAATGATGTCCAATGAATTCTACTACTACCAAGGAGGAGGTAGCCATCCAGATCTTATCTTCGTCGTTGGAAATACTCAAGGACTTACCCCTCAGGGCCAATATGATATCGTAACCAAGATTCTAGATCTAGTTGAAAAATATAATACAAAGCAAATATTCACTCTAGGAGGCTATGGTACAGGGAGGATTGTAAAAAAGCCAAGGGTATTTGGCGCCGCAACAGATCTCTCTTTGATAGCGGAGATGGAAAAATACGGTATCAACTTCAAAAGTGAGGACGAAAGAGGCGGTATAGTAGGGGCTTCTGGCCTCCTTCTTGGCATTGGCAAACTTAGAGGAATGAATGGCGTATGCTTGATGGGCGAGACATCTGGCTACTTGGTAGATGCAAAGTCTGCTAAAGCAGTTTTAGAGGTACTGACCAAAATCCTTAATATAGAGATAGGTCTGGAAGAACTCGAAAACAGGGCAAGAGAGGCTGAAAAAACACTATCTCGAATATACGAGATGCAAAAAAAGGCACTCGAAGCCGCACACAAAGAAATAGAGACCGACGAAGATCTCCGTTACATTGGGTGAATCGATGAGAGTAAACGCAGATCTTCACATTCATGGTAAATTCTCGGGTGCCACCTCTAAGGAAATGAATTTTGTCAATCTAGCAGAGCAGGCTGAATTAAAAGGTCTCGATCTCTTGGGTAGCGGAGATATATTACACAGTTCCTGGCTCAGCGAATTCAAAGAAACTCTCTTTCCCGTAGGAAATGGAATATACCAGCATCCCAGGTATAAAACCAAATTCATATTAACGGTAGAAATTGAAGACATCAACAGAGTACATCATTTAATATTGCTCCCAGATCTCAATTCTGTTGATGAACTGCGGTCCATTCTGACTAAATACTGTAACAGCTTGGATCACGATGGTAGACCACGAATAAATATCAATGCAGAAGACCTAGTTGACATTGTAAAAGCCGTAGACGGAATTGTTGGACCTTGCCATGCCTTCACACCATGGACATCTATCTATAAAGAATTTAATTCTATATCTCACTGTTATGGAGAAGGCTTGAAGAATGTGCACTTCATAGAGTTGGGTCTTTCAGCCGATACAAAAATGGCGGATAGATTAAAAGAATTGCAAAATAAGGTTTTTTTGACAAACTCAGATGCTCACAGCCCCTGGCCACATAGAATAGGAAGAGAATTCAATAGATTTAACCTGAAAGAGTATTCATTCGATTCCATTAGAAAAATTTTAAGGAGCGGTAAGGGGATTCTCGCCAACTATGGATTCGATCCTCGTTTGGGCAAGTATCATTTGACGGCTTGTTCAAGGTGTAAACAAAGATTTAGGCTTAAAGACGCTTTAAAATTTAATATGAAGTGCCCAAAGTGCAAAGGCTTAATAAAAAAAGGTGTGGAAGACAGAATAAATGAGTTGGCAGATTGGTTTGAACCCAAGCATCCTCCAGATAGGCCACCCTACCACTACATACCTCCTCTTGCGGAAGTAATCCAAATAGCACTAGGATACTCTAATCCCTATGTGAATGAAGTTCAAAGGCAGTGGAGACTACTCATAGAAACATTTCAAACCGAAATCTCTGTTTTGATAGACGTTCCGATAGAAGAATTGAAGAAGGTCACAGATGAAAGAATAGGAGAATGTATAGAGGCTTTTAGGACAGGCAAATTCTCTATCTACCCTGGAGGGGGAGGAGAGTACGGTAAGATATTTTTCAATCAGGTAGTTGATGTCCAGTTCTACGGTGAGGCTCAGAAGAGTTTGATGGAGTTTGAGTAATGCTCTCAAGAGAAGTGATAGTCCAAGCACTGATACTACAGGCTGCTATTCTTCTGGTTCCGCCGATTATATATATTCTTTACACGAAAAATCCAAGATTAATCGGAATAACAAGGGAGAATATGCTTTCCTGTATTATTTTGGGCCTAGCCGCAGGAATACCTCTTGCTTTACTTTCCATATCTCTGGATAAAGTAGGATTCAGGAACCAAATCGCGGTTGAGCTATCTAAGAAACTGGGATTGATGGATATATTTTTCCTCAATATTTTTGTGGTAGCTCCCTCAGAAGAGCTCTTATTCAGGGGGTTTTTACAGCCCAAGATCGGGCTGTTTCCAGCCTCATTGCTCTTTGGATTGGTACATTGGTTCGGGTACTTTAACGTTCCTCAAGTTATAGGCGCAACTTTTTTAGGTTTGATACTTGGTTTACTCTTTGAGTGGAAAAAGAACATAGTTACTCCAATAGTGGCGCACGCAACCACAAATATATTCTCTATGGTATTCATCAGAACATTCTGAGGTGTTAGAGGTGAATGTTAACAGGAGAAAATGCTGTTACTGTGGAGCATGCGTAGGAGTATGCCCATATCTTGCTCTTGAGTTGGTAGAAACCTTCGTGGTTGTCGATGAAGAAGATTGTAAAGAATGTGCTATATGCGAAAAAATCTGTCCTGTCGGAGCAATATCTCTGGGGTAATCGCATGGAAAATAGAGAATATGACGTAGTAGTAATCGGTGCGGGTCCTGGGGGCTCTATCTCTGCCAAGACGATTGCAGAACAGGGATTAAACGTACTGCTAATGGAAAAAAGGCAGGAAATTGGCGCTCCAAAAAGATGCGCAGAAGGAACAAGCATAAACACATTCAGAAGATTAGAGATACCAATAGAAAAAAGATGGATCTGCTCGGAAATTAAAGGATTTTATCTACACGCGCCGAACGGAAAAAGAATAAGCAGAGTATGGAAGGAGACACAGGGTTTCGTCTTGGAGAGAAAAATATTCGACAAATATCTTGCAAGCCTCGCGGTGAGAGCGGGATCTGAATTAATGGTAAAAACAGCCGCTCTGGGAATAGAATATAAAAACAACTGCCTGAGAGTGAAAGCCTCTCATTTCGGAGAGCCCCTAGAAATAGAGACCAAGATGGTAATCGGAGCAGACGGCGTTGAATCTAAGGTTGCTAGATGGCTGGGTATTGACACAAGCAAACTTCGAGATATGACATCTAATGTACAATTTGAGATGGTAGGAGTAGATTTAGAAGATCCAAACATCTTATACTTCTACTTTGGAAATAAAATTGCCCCGGGAGGATATGCATGGATATTCCCAAAGGGAAACGATGTTGCTAACGTAGGGCTCGGTGTAAGAAAGAGTAATACGATTGCACTGAATTATTTAAGGAGATTTATTGATTCCCATGAAAATCTAAAAAAAGGAGTTCCAATAGAGTTAAACGTTGGAGGAACCCCTGTTTCAGGTCCTTTAGAAAAGACCTATACAGAGAGAGCTTTGATAGTTGGAGACGCAGCAGGACAAATAGATCCCCTAACAGGGGGAGGAATTTACTCTTCTATGACTTGCGGTAAAATAGCGGGAAAAGTTGCCTCTGAGGCAATAGAAAATAACGATACTTCCGAGAAATTTCTCTCAAGATACCAAGAGGAATGGTATAAAACTATAGGAAAAAACATGGAGAGATCCTTGAGAATAAAGCAGTCGATCGAGAAGTTATCCGACGAAGGGCTAAATATTATTGCTGAAGCCCTTTCAGAAAAAGATCTTCCAAAAAGCAAGAAGGAAATAATAAAAACGGTTATAAGACACCCGGATCTCCTAAAGCTGATCAGGGAAATAGTTTAACATATTTATGTTAAAACCATTTTGGAAATATTTTTTGTTTAAATAAAAAATGCTAAAAATATTATTATTTTCCATTAATTTTCCCTAAATTTTTAAATATTTATGAAACAAAAGCTTTAAATATAATTAACATTAACATCTTTATGTAAATCTTCGGGCTGGTCACCGATATCTTCTCCACTTTTTACAGAAAAACAATTTCCTTCATTTGTTATCCTGTACATGCCTCCTGAGATCGTTACTGGGGTACAAACTTTATATGAAAGATCATAAATTGAGACATGATCTGGATACAAGAAAATCATTTCATTCCCTCTTATTTTTAAATCTTTCCATCCTTCATACATTTCTATATCAACAAAGGCCGTAGAATTCTTATCCCCCATAAAAATCATGTTCAGTTTAAAAGAAAAATCTTCGAAGACTTTCTGTTCATTCTTTTTCGCTTTATACTCACTAGAAACCAAAAATAAGCCTTGAAAAGCAAATATCAGAACAATACCGGCAATTATTACCTTTGGAACTATTCCTTCCATTATTTCTCCTCGATTTTTTTCCTCAGTTCCACAACCGTATTCTCTAGAGCATCAATCCTTGATATCAGAGACTCTATTAACTTAAGATGGTTTGCCAGTTCTTCCCTAATCTTTTCCTCCAAGGCCATCAACCTCCAGTTTTTCAATTATTTCAGTTAAAGCAGGTCTGATCTTTTCTTCCCAAAGCTTTGAGGCTTGTATCTCTGATTCCTCCTTGCAAATAGATTTAATTTTATTTTCAAGTTCGATTTCTAATTCTTTTCTTATCATTTGTTTTATTACCGCTTTATCGAGGCTTTCATTCTCGTTTAATGGAACATAGATCGATGAAGGATCAATCTCCATCGCGTATTCAAGTAACTCCTCAAATTCTCTTTCTTGTCTCTTTTCACTTCTTATTCTTCTCTCCTCGTTCAATAAACTGATGATATTTTTTTCATCGAGCCCATCCTCTTTGAGTATGATACTAATCTGATCATCTGTAAACCCTGCATCTTTCAATCTCCTAACTTTTTCTATCAATTTTTTCCCTCCTGAAGAGTTTTTTTATTGTTTTTTTTCTTTCAGGTCTTATTTTTAGAAGATCAATGAATATTCTCTCCAGCTCCTTAGCGGCTTTGCTCTTCCTCCTCATTTCTAATAGAGTTTTGCTCTTTAGTTGAGCCTTTTGTACGTTTTTGTCAAATGATATCTTCCCCAAAAAGCTATATCCACGATCTTCCAAGAGTTTAAGTATCTCATTTTGTTCTTTTATTGAAGAATCATACATAGAGACAACAAATCCTTCAAATACAGTGCTTACCGTATATTCGCTTCTATAAACCTGTTTTAAAGTGATCGGAATGCTAGCAAGTTGGGGTGCATGAAGTATTGATTGTAAATCAGGTCTTATAATGCCTATTAAAGAATCTACCGGAATAGAGAGCCTATAAACTTGTTCTAAATCCGGTGGTGCATCGGTTATAACCACGTCATAAATATCCTTAAGGCAGTACAGGAGATCGATCATCTTTTTATTTTTAGAAAAAAATTTGAGGTCTGCTCTCTCTGAAGGCATTATTAAGGATAAATTCGCGTATTTAGATGTATACAGGATATCTTCTATGTTTTTTAAATCTTCTCTTAGGAGATGAGTCAGCGTCCTTGAAGGATCAAACACTTCCCCCAAGAGCATCCTGATACAGGATGCCTTAATATCTGCATCAACCAAGACAGTCCTTTTTTTCAGAATATTTGAGCAATAATATGCGAATTCACAGGCAAAGGTACTTTTTCCACTCCCGCCTTTGGATGATGCTATCAGATAAGATGCCATCTCAACACCTTTGTCAGACTCAAACCAAAGTGTTATATAAGTGGGCGTAAGTTTCACCCACATGGAATATAAATGTATTTTACCCCTCATTGGATTTCCATCGATCACATATTTTATCCTTTCACAGCATCCCAGATTTCTCTTCCTCGATAAAAAAATCCAGATAATATATTCAACAATAGTAAGTTTGTTTTTGGGTACTTTTTTAGTTATATTATCCTTATTTTATGATTTATTCCTAATTTCAACCTCGTACTTTTTAATAATTACAATTTCATGCCTTTATTTAAGGTTTCTCAAATTAGGCAGGGTGAAGATAGATTTCATTTCATATCATATTTCTTTTCCAGAACTAAATGGTTTCCAAAGATACAATCAATTAATCAGGAAAAAATCAGACTTAGGTAATGATGACATCAAAAACATCATAAAAAAGAAATTGGAGGAACTAGATGAGGAATTTGGTTGCTGATATAAACAATTTCTTTTTGAATGAAATATACCCTGCTCTGATTCTGCTAACGTTCTTTTTGGTTGGGAAAATGATAATTGCAGGAGAAAAAGCCAATATATTAAATCAAAACATTCTAGAGCCACCTTCTTCCCTAATCTTATATTTTCTTAAGGTTTACATAATCTCCTGTTTTTTCGGTACAATACCTTTGTTTTCCCTCTTCATTTTTGCATGCATCTGCTATACAACCCTGATGAAAGACAGATATCTCCTAGAAAGTTTAATGACAATAGATTTTTTTGTGGAAACTTCTTTACAAAAAACGATCCCGGTTTTGATCGATGTTTCAGTAATATCTCTGGCTGCACTAGGTCTTTTAACAGGTATTACTTTTTATCACTACACATTTGAGAGAATGCTCTGCGGAAATAGAAATGGAAAATATAAAAAACAGATACTCCAATTAATTTTGCTTTCTTTCTCTCTCCTAGCGATCCTTAACTACATTATTTGGGGTATATGTAATGTTTCGCTGTGAAAGTTGTGAAAATTCAGCCCTTTTAAGTGAGAAAGAATGCAAGAAGTGTGCTTTAAAATATTTAAGAGAAAATTTTGACAAAGATAGCATAATTTTGGAAAAGAACTACAAAAAGAAGTATTTTAATTTAAATTTTTTGAAAAAACTAGATAATATCTCAAAGAAAATTGAATCATTTTTGAGAGAAAAAACAACCGGAGACTGTGATATATGCTATGAAGAGAGAAAATACTTTCTAGAAAAGACGTTTGAAGAGATATTGGAGAACCACAAGAAGGGAGCATTCGCGATTAGGGAAACTCTAAATATAAAATCAGTCAGAAAATCCTCAGAACTATGCGAAAGCTGCAATAAGAAATATACGAATATTCTCAAGGATATACTAGAAGAACTGGAAAAAATGGAGACAAAAGAATTTTCCTTTTATATTACCCCTTATTTTTCGAATTTTTTCCTTGATCTGAGGGTTCCTAAAGATTTCATTTTGGTTGACAAATTTTCCTTTAATGGAGGTTCTCTAAACATTTATTTCTCTAAAAAAAATCAAGAACACTATGTCTATATATTTTTAAGTGATTTAAACATTTCTTATGAAGAAATAGAATTGTTGAAGAAAGTTCACAAAGAACTATGCACCAATGTTAGGGAAGAAGTCATTTTCAGCAAGGATCATTTAAAAAAATACATATTTGATCTGATATCCAATAGCGTAAAAAAAGATAAGGAAAATATAGACAGAGAAACTAGAATTCAAAAAATATCTGATTTCTATACGAATGGGATCCAATACTCGATTCTGGAACCCATAATGAGTTTAAAGGTAATCCAGAATTGTTACATAAATCCTCCTTACTCGAATCCAATTATCGTCGAGATCGATGACTATGGAACAATGGAAACGAACGTATATTTGGAAGAGAATGAAGTAATAAGATTATCTGAAAGATTTAAGAATGATATTGGAAGGCCATTAGATCTTTCTCACCCTATCTTAGATGGAAAGATAAACGATTCAAGAATAATGGTTACAAGAAGCCCTTTTACGGAAAAAACTACCATATCTATCAGAAACTTCAGATTTAAGCCTTGGACACTGCCTTTATTCATAAAAAGGGGTTATTTGTCTCCTTGGGCTGCTAGTTTCTTAGATTTCGCGAATTACGTGGATTTGAAGTTCGCCATCTTGGGATCAAAAGATTCTGGCAAAACATCGCTTTTGATCAGTATTGTTGGACAATCCTTCCCCACTGAGAGGATAATATACATAGAGGACACGAATGAATTTCCCTACGATCAATTTTCAAAGCACTTTAAAGGAATTGTGAAGGAAAACGTTTCTGATGCCTTGAATCTAGGCGGAGAAGGGTACGATATTTTGCCTGACAAAGCGATCTGGAGCACAATTAGATCCGGCGATGCAAAGTTATATTACTCAGAAATCAGGACGAGCTTAGATGCAAGACCTGTGTTTGAGGCCATTAAACTTGAAGCATCAAGGCAGGTAGGCTTTACCATTCACGCGATGGATGTACCGGAGCTTTATACTCGCACGGTAATAGATTTGGGAGCATCTCCCCAATCTTTCAAATCACTGGATTTCGTTGTGCAAACAAAAAAAGACCGAATTTTTGGAACAGAAAAGAGAACAAGAAAGGTACTGAGCATATCAGAGATAAACAAAGATTGGTTAAAAGGTATAGAGGAACTTCCAAGAGAAAATTGGTTTTTGCCTTTATTTTTTATTAAGGACGGCAATTTGGTCCCAAATAAAGATGTTCTACTGAGAAAGAATGGAATCTTAGAGAAAAGATGTGATGAACTGAACATAGAGACTTATGATGCTATTAATTATATGAAATGGCGATCTAAATCCTTCGAAACAATGATAAAACTGGAAAACAAGAAAAATTCTATATTAGAGCTAGATTTCGTGGTAAGATCGAATAAAATTTGGAGAGTTCTGATGAAAAATAGTAAGGAAGAGTTTGGAAAGCCCTTATTCAGTGAGGTCTATGAGAAATGGGAGGACTGGATACTCAATGCTGTCTGAGAAATTCTACAAAAATACCCGGAGGAGAGAGATTTTTGAGGAAATGGATAGCATTGGAATCGAAAGGAAATACTTCTTTAAGTTAGTCTTTCTCCTCTCAACCTCTCTTTTAATCTTAGGAACCCTATTCGCCTCCATTAGTTATTTTATATTTAGAGATCTCTCAGGATGTTTAATAGGCTCTTTCATGCTCATTCTGGGAGCACTAGGGATTTCAGGTATTTTTATACCTGATATAATTACTTTTTTCCTGAAATCCATGATAGAAAAGAAGAAAACGGATATTTCTCCAGTTATTCTAAGATTTTTCTTGGACATGGTGACATACCTAAAGATCAATCCCCACCTATACAACGCATTCATATTCGCGACAAGATACTCCTCAGGACCGTTAGAGAAAAGTGCAAAGTTATCGATTTCTAGAATTAATCAAGGATACTACTATACCTTTGAGGAGGCCCTTCTGGATTTTGCCAACGAAATTGAAAAAATTTCAGCCCCTGCTAGGAGATTTGCAGAAAGATTGTTGATTGCATTAAACGTAAAAGAAAAAGATGAGAGGAATTTCATGCTTGAAAGTGCCATAGAAGATTATACTAAGGACATTCGCCTTGAAAATCGAAGAAAAGTTAAAATACTCTCCGATAATTTGACAAATTATATTTATCTGGGTGTTTTAACCCCCGTAGTAATTTTGATGATAGGACCGTTGATGTTTAGTGTAATAGGGGGAGAACTCTCAGTTCCTGCTTACATTTTTCTTTTTTTGATGGGTTTGCCATCAATAATATTTCTCTACGGCATTTATCTCCTCAGATATAAACCTCTGCTCCTATCGTACGGATACATTGAAAGGGAAGATTACAAAATTTCCAGACTCCTTGTTTTTTTGGCGATAACTTTGTTTTGCTCGCTTACATACTTTTATGTAAGAACATTTTTTGTAGTTCCACTGTTTCTGATTTTGATATCCATTTTTTTGTTATATTTGCCTTCTAAAGGTCAGTTAAAAAGTAAAAGGAGGATCGAAGAGTTAGAACAAAACTTACAGCTCATGCCTTTGATACTTGCCCAGTCTTTGTCAGGTCATGGGACCGTGACGAAAGGTTTGGAGCAGGTAAAAAATATTTTCACGGATAAATTCATTCAAAAAATATTTTTACAGACTTTATTTAATTTAAAAAACCTTAATATGACTTTTACCAAGGCACTCTTTACGGCATCTCCCGAACTGAGAGACTCAAAGAGTGCCAAGATGATATCTGATACTGCAGACTTGTTGATTGAATTAGATTCTGTATCTGCCAGTAATTCGATGAAAAGATTACATGAAACATTTAAGTCCATTGATCATCTTTCAAGAGAGTTGAAGTTAGAAACCACGAGCAATTTAACATTCTTAAAAATAATAAACCCCGTACTATCTTTTTTAATGTTGTTGTTTGTGGGAATGTTCTTCCATCTGAACTCGGTTTTGAGAGAGAGGAGTTTAATTTATTTTTCGATTCCTGATCCAATTTTCATGTTTGTTATTTTATGTATAACTTTATTTTTTGTTTCCACGATTATTGTATGGGTTATAAATGAACTGGAGGAAGGAGATAGAATTACCTTACAAGTAGCGCTTGGAAAATATAATTCTATAACGCAAACGATGTTTTCGCTTCCGATTTTAATTTATCTACTGATAAAGGGGGTGATCTAATGGAGGCTGGTGTCAGAGTTGGAATAACCATAGTGATTGGAGTAGTCGTTTTAGCCTTTGTGATTTACGTGATTAGAACTTTAGGGGCTGAAACCGTTGAAGTGGGAAAAGAGGCTTTGAGGAACGCATCCTTTGTGATAGGCAAGTGATACCAATGGAGATTGGTATAAGAACTGTGTTTGTGGTCGCAGTAACACTGCTTTTGTTTACATTCGCCTTGGAGGGAGGGAGCAGATACATCCTTTGGAGAAGTTATGAGGCGTGCTATTCCATCACCAATTCGCTGGAAGACATACTCACGAGCATGAATGTCGCTCCATCTGACGTGGAGGTATCATACGAATTGCCAGAAAAAGCCTTCAGATACACTTATGAATTAGAAATAGTTCCCAAAAACACTTCTCATTCATTAGTTTCCATATACCTAAGCAATGGTGATACAGTAAACATTCCAATCTCCTATCATGTTAATTGCAGTAAAATAAAGAGTAATTCAAGAATAAAGATAAAGAAGAGATACGATAAATTTGAGGTAGTTTCCGATGGATATTGAAGATGTCTACGGTAATATAATACTTGTAGTTGTTGTAATCATGCTGATTGCGGTAGCGGTAAATGTAGTCAAGATCGAGCTCCAGAGAGAGAAAATCCGGAGCGAATACGATAGGATTGTAGAGATAAAAAGTGATTTTTTAAAGGCCTACAGCGATTCTGGGTACAATTCCAGCCGTTCTATTATACTTGAATCCTGCAAGTTGGAGGATAAATCTAGGGTAAAAGGAAAATCAATTATCCTAGAGTATTACCTAGACGGCAAGAGAATTACTCAAAGATGGGGGGAAAATAAAGAAGGAATCAAACTTTCTTGGCTAGTTTGTATTCACACAGGAGATTCTAGGTTTTTGCCTGGGAGATTAACGGTGATCTTATGAGGGCCTTTCAAGTGATAGGATTGCTCTTTATACTCGTAGTTTCTTTTTCCATAATGCTTTATTCTTCCCTATATACCTCCAAGTATCCGTATCTCTATAGACAGGACCTCGGATACTCTACGTTAGATGCTTTAGGCTATATTTCTACCCCGTTAGAATTAAAAAAAGATCTATCTATCCCGGATGAAACCTTGATAGATACAATCGTCATTTCCTACGAGAACACAGACAGAAACACAGCAAAGCTTGCATTAGAATATGCATTAGATAATTTTCCCCTAGATATGCAGTTTAATTTAAAAATAATTGGAGAAGGTAAACTATTTTTAGAAGAAGGATCTGAAATTCCTGTATTTAAGGATGTTGTGACCGTAAGAAAACCGATATCAACTAGAAATGGAAATATATTGATATTGTTATCTTTGTGGTGACCAATTATAGTTTAACATCTGTATGTGATTGGGATTTTTCCCTTGAATCCCATTTCCCGGGGTAAATTTATTGGTTTAATTTCTCTTGTTTTCCTCACAATTCGAAAATTCAGTCTTATCTATTCCAGAGTATCAACCGCTGACTTCAACAGTCCGCTTGCCCATCAGATTTAGCTTGAATTTTCTGATTGTCTCAGGAGGTATTATCTCCTCTTTCAAAGTTTTGAAGTACAACGCATCGAACGGACATTGAACGATGCATGCTCCACATTTCACGCATTTATCTGCTCGTGGCATTCTTATAACATGCTGCTCCCCATTCAACTCGTAGCAATTCCTCGGACAAACCTGCTCGCAGATACCAGTGCCCTTACATTTATTCTCATCGATAATTACTCTAAAATATCTATCGTCGTGCAAGCTACTCTTGTATACAGGAGTGCTTCCCAATAAATCAATGCTTAACATGACAACGACAACGAATGAGATAAAAATCCATCGAAAAATGAATTTCCAATTGAAATCTCCAGTTAAAAAGGAGTAAAAAACAATTCCAAAGATGGTAATCACCCACAAGACAAGCTGGAATCCTCCAAAATTGAAGAAAATGAGGGCAATCCTCTTCTCAATACTTAGCAAGTTACTGTAAATAGGAAAAGATATGAAGATCAGGAGAGAAAGGCCCCAAACCAAGAAAACAAGAGGAAAAATGGCTTCACGCCAGATGGGAATCAATATGAGAGAGAGAATGAAAGAAACAGGAAATGCCCAAGAAAAAGCCATCTCCATACGTTGAGTCCAGGGAAAATCCACTTCTCGCATTTTCGGAGTTTTCTTGTTATTTTTTTCAATAAAAGCAGGAATATCCTTCGCATATACCGGGCCCCATATAACGTTCCACCCTGTCTTTTTCTTTATAATTTTAGCCTCAACGCCTGTTGCAGCGAGTTGAGGCATTATCACATTTCTATGGCTAACAAGTTCTTCGATTCCGCTGGTTTTCAAAGCAGAAATAACATCATGATTGGTGAAATGCCCTCCCGTAGATGCACACCATACGTTAATTCCCCTGCTGTTAGCAACAAGAAGATAAGCATTCATACCCTTCAATGCTCTTTTTACCCTTTCTACAGTGAGATGATAATTGCAGGTAAGAAAAACCGGTGAATCTCTACTTGGATTTCCAATTTTGATCAAACCTGTTTTGCATGGAAACGGAAGAACCCTAAGCAAGGTTTCAACGATATTCACAGCGATATACTTTATCGAATTCATTTAATCTCCTCATAAAGGATTTCTTCCAACTAACTCGATAAAATTCTCTGTCTTACTCAATCTAACTCTCTCTACCAGAAAACCAGCTTCTTTCAATTTTTCTGGTAAATCCTTAACTGCATTTGTCTTAGTTTGGGTAATTAGATACGTAATAGTTACGAGAGGAAATCTTATCATCCAGTTAAGTACTCTTTTTGGAATGCTTTTGGGTACAACTTCATCTGCAATGAGTAAAAGACCGCCCGGCTTCAATATTCTTTTTATTTCCTTCAAAGCATAGCTCAGCTCATCATCAGTTAACTCAGAGAAACAAAGACCACTCATTACCACGTCATAACATGCTGACTCTTCGCTTCCAAGCTCTGCAACTCCCATTTCGCACAACTCTATGTTTTCCGTCAGTCCTTCTTCATTTATCCGTTTTTTTGCAATTTCTAACATTTGTGGATTGATATCAATCCCCTTAACCTTTGCATCTCTCCTAGCGGCTCTAATACTCAATGACCCGGTTCCACATCCTATGTCAAGAACCTTTTGATCCTTTTTTATATGAGACGTCAAACGGTCGTAGACACTATCCAATCTTCCAAGTGTCAGGATGCGAATGCCTTTATCGTATCTACTCGGTGCGGATTCAAGTATTTTCATCAATATATACGTGCTCATTTTTTGAAACTCTTCAATTTTTTCCGTGAATATCTGGCTATTTAAATGATATGGGATGCTCTGATGCGATGCCTAACCCATCAATTTCTACTTCTGATTATCAATCAAATTTTCATAATACTGGAGATGCGATTCACTCGCCGCGAAAAGCCACTAGTATATCAGCGGTGTCGTAGTAATGCCGGAACCTGACGATTTTACCCCTGCTTAGAGTGAAAACCATCACCCAATCGTGCTCATAGGCGCGCCCGGTAGATTTCACGGTACCACGGTTTCTTCCCTCGACGATTACCCGGTCTCCTTGGGCGGTAAACTCCATCATTTCCATCCGTTCGGGCTGCACCTTATCAAGGAGTTCTTTGAAAAAAGCAGCAACCTCCTCACGGCCATGACGCGGTCTAGCCCAAGAGATTTCTACTGACGGGTTACGGGTTACTGGCGACTGAAAATCAATATCCTCTGCCAACATGTTTAAGGCGGCAGGTAGATTGCCCTGCTCAAAGGCCGCAAAATGTTTTTTCACTAACTGCACATTTTCTTGCTCTTTCATCTTCCTTCCACCTCTACTTGTTAAGATTACACTATTTAAGCTTCCATTTATCGGTTTACCCACTAACTCTATTTCTTGGCCTTCAAATTTAGGTTCCCTCCCTTACTCATCGGGAGATGAAGCCGATCTGTTGCATTATGCCCAACGCATCATTCAAGCCCCAGATATACTCGATCTTGCCGCCAGCAAGGTGGTAGATGGCCATCCCCGTCCACGTCACCTGCTTGCCGGTAGGGGCAAACCGACGAACAATAGCCTTGTTTTTATCTATGAGATATTTTTCACCTCCTTTTAATTGGGTATTTTCGTCATCGCGCCCTCGGTGTGGGCTTACACCTGGACACGAACCTCATAGTGTTCCGTGACAGGCGGCGCCGCAAATAAAGCCGCAAACTTGGCAATCTGCTCTTGGAAATAGCCACTGGCCTCGGTCACCTTCATATCGGCTTCCGTCTCCCACAGAACGATCGAGAGAGCTTTGCCCGTGTTGGAGTCTGTTAAGAGAAGTGCGCCTTTGAACCCTTGCTGCTGCTTGGCGGCCGGCACCACAGAATCCCGATAGAGACTAATCGTCTCCTCCATCTTGCCAGGCTGAATCTGGACAGTCACCACTCTTGCGTGCATAGTTTCACCTCCTTTTAATCGGGTATTTTCGTCATCGCGCCTCCTCAGTGCTGAATCATAAAAAGGGAAAAAGAAATTTACTCAGAGTATATCAACTCTACCGGTACTGCTTGGTGATCTGAACCCATATCGTGCCACTCACCTAGGATTCTTTTGAATCTCTGGTCTCCTAGGGTATTTTTCCCATGAAACGACATCATCGAACTCTATCCTTTACCCGCTTTTTGTAATCTTTCTTTTTTCCCGGTACGTAGTTGCATGTAGCGATCTATTTAACCATGATTTTCACCTCACTGAGTGACCCGAGGTTGCAAGCACGGGTTTAATTAATTGGAAAGTACTTATGGGTCTACCGGTAAAAGAGACTCGCATGCTTAATCTTCTGTTGCTGCTTTAACCTTCACAACTATTCTGAGAATCTCACCCATGCCGTGCACTGTTTTGGCATTCACATTTAAATTAAAAAAATGTTATCCACCCTCCCTGAGCGTTTACTCTGCCCTTTTCAAAGTATTTATATTTTTGGTTACGTAGCAAAAATTTCGCAAATGCTGTTAGATGAAAAAACGAATCTCTTTAAAAAATCGAACAGGTACAAAAGCATCTCGATTACCTTTGTGTTCCCTATTTCTCACCCAAAGCCACGAATATGCTGATGCTTGCATATTCATCTTTACCATTAGATTGAGCGCAACAACTCTCACCTAAACACTCAACCCTCACGTTTTTAAGTCCCGCTTCCATGATCCAGCGTTTGATATTTTCTCTCTTGAAACCCATCCAGCGATCATGGTGCTCCTTTTTCAGGAATTCGAAATTGTGCTCATCCAGATCGGTTATCACGAGAATGTCACCAGGCTTTAAGATTCTTGCCATCTCTTTGATTGCAATTTCAGGTATCTCTACATGGTGCAGAAACATATTGGCAAACACATAGTCAACGACCTCATCCTCGATTGGAAGTTTTTCTGCCTCGCCTATGCGGTAATCAACTGTTTCAATATTTTTAAATTTCTTTTTCATCTCTCTGATCATCGCTTCGGACTGATCCATGGCAATTACCCTTAAACCTCTTTGAATAAGTCCCTCGGTAATAAAACCTGTTCCGGCTCCGATGTCAGCAGCGATCTTACCATGTTGGACACTTGCGATAGAAATAGCCTTTTCTCTTACTGCTTCAGAGAAGAAAGTTCCCCGCATCTCATCCCATCGATGCGCGACTTCGTTAAAGTATTGCTTGTTGCTCATAGCAGCGAATCATCAAGTATTTCTATTTGATATATTT
>JBHIEG010000005.1:0-85867 GCA_046760505.1 Candidatus Hydrothermarchaeota archaeon | reverse complement strand
CTCCAGAAGAAGAGTATAAAAATGTTCTAATTGGAAGAGACGTTTTAAACAATTTGTAAAAACATTTATTTACTGAGTCTAATCAACTATTAATCTGCCAACTAGCAGGTGCTTTCATGGACAAGAATATTAAAAAATTTGTTGAAGTTGCTCTAAAAATTATCGGAGAGGAGAATATCCTATCCATAATACTTTTTGGCTCTAGAGCAAGAGGAGATTATGATAAATGGTCTGATTATGATTTCTTTTTGATAACAAACGAAAGAATGCCTGAGGAACTTGAATTTAAAATATTATACGAATTAGATTTCCCTGCAAATATTATATCTAGAACTCCATTTGAAATAAAAAAAGCAATAGAACTCTTAAACTCCCTTGAGATCTATGCGATCTTTGATGGAAATGTAATTTATGGAAAGGATATTGAGGAATATAAAAATCTAATAAAAGAGATGATTAAAGAGAAGAAGATAAAAATGAGATCCGAGTTAGGCAAGGGAGTGTTAGAGCTTGGAACTTAGGTTTAAAAGGGCGTTGGGAAGATTATTAGAAGCTCAGGTTGATTTGGAAACCGCTGAATTTTTGCTGGAAAAAGGAATATACAGCAGATCTCTGTTCCATTCTCAACAGTCCCTTGAAAAATCATTGAAAGCATGCCTGACCGTAAAATTCAGTGGTGAGATCAGGAGCCACCTTGTTGTGGGACTATTCAAAAAAGAAGTTTTGGATTTTGCTAGCAATCTCTTGAAAAAAGAATTCTCAAATGTTTTAGAAGATGCACTTTGGGTCGAAAAAAGATGGATAAACACGAGATATGAAGAATTGGATATCGAGAAGGAAGAATTAAGAATTCCAACTCTGATTTTTACCACTGAGGATGCCGAAAAAGGTCTAAAGACTGCAAAAAAGGTTTTGAACTTGTCTAGAGAATTTTTGGAAGATTATTTCAACGAGGAGATACCTTCTACTCTTACGGATCTTGAAAAATTGGTAAAAAAGTAATAACTATCTCAACTGCTAGTAATGAAAGCAAAAAACGAATATTTCTTGCAGAAAAGAAATTTTTGAAAAACATTGGGAGGATTTCATCAAGAAATATTCGGGCATACAGGAAAGACTGTTAAGGGGGAATATCATTTATACACCTACAAACGTCTAGCCGAATGTCTTTATTTAATAGAAGGCAAAAATTCTATTCCTTTTTAATTTTTACAACGCTTGTTAATCCCTTGATGTAGTCTATACCTGTTACCATTCGATCTCCTATTTCCTCCTCCAATGAGCCGTATTTTATATCAAAGTATTCGAATTCTCCGGTGTATTCTTTGTATTCTACCTCTATATCCTCTACGTTAGTAAATTCGTCTTTGATCTTTATTTTATTGATAAATTCATCTATTTTTTCTTTTTCTCCTTCCACGACTATCTTTACCTTTGGTCTATCCCTAAGATTTTCTACATAGCCCTTTAATCCCAGTTCCATGGTTTTTCTTCAACGAAGTCCCTGTAGCCAACTTTCTGGACCTTTCCTTTTGCGATCAACTCTGCTCTAATCATTGAGGATCCCTTAGAATTTTTAGAAAAATCCGCTATCTCTCCCATCATCTAATTTGTAAAACATATGAATAATTTATCCTCCGATTTAAGCAAGTATATATGCTTATCATTTTTTCTTTGATCTCCCTTAAATAAAGGTTTGTTTCTGATTTGACAAATCTTTGACGAATCAGATGAAAAGAATCTTGGTTGTATAATTTTAACACTACTAAGAGGTGTTGCTTATGAAAAGAGAGAAGGAACTTTTTGAAATAGAGTACCTGAAAAAATATCCGGCTGTAGGAAGAAGGCTTTTAAGAGAGAGAGGAATCTCACCCTTAATTTATTAATTTAAGAAAAATTATATATTCTTACTCAGAGATTTTTTTGGATTCATATGTCTAGAATAGTGATCATCGACTACGGAATGGGCAATCTGAGAAGTGTTCAAAAAGCTCTAGAATTGCATGGAGCCTCAACCATCATATCTCATAGAATTGATGATCTCAAAAAAGCAAGTGGAATCGTATTACCAGGAGTCGGAGCGTTCAGAGACGCAATAAAAAATATAAATCCCGTAGCAACTACCTTAAAAGAACTCATAGAAGCTGACACCCCTGTCTTAGGAATATGCCTCGGAATGCAACTTTTCGCAACATACAGTTATGAAGACGGATTTCATCAGGGACTTGATATCATCAGAGGAAAGGTCGTAAGGCTACCTGCACATGTAAAAATACCGCACATGGGCTGGAATTCGATTAAAATTATGAAGAGAAATAAATTGCTAGAAAATATAAAAGATGGAGATCATTTTTACTTTGTGCACTCTTACGTAGTGATTCCTGATGAAAAAGATGTGATAGCATGCACTACCAATTATTCAATAGAATTTTGCAGTGTTTTAAGCAAGAACAATATATACGCTACTCAGTTTCATCCGGAAAAGAGCGGAAGATCCGGATTAAAAATTCTGAAAAATTTTATCGATATCGTGGGCCTATGATCGTTATACCTTCAGTGGATATACTAAACAGGAAATGCGTTCAACTGGTACAAGGAAGAAAAGGCAGCGAACAAATAGTAATAGATGATCCGGTAAAGATGGCTCTTTACTGGCAGGATCTAGGAGCTGAGATACTCCACATAATAGACTTAGACGGCGCCTTTGAGGGAAAAAGAAAGAACATTGATGTGGTGGATGAAATAATCGATAAAATTTCAATACCAGTTCATCTGGGAGGAGGAATAAGGAGTTATCAGGATGCCTCTCTCTTGCTCGAAAAAGGTATTGACAAAGTAATACTTGGAACATCTGCCATAAGAAACCCTGAACTCGTTGAAAAACTTTCAAAGGAATTTGGAAAAAGAGTTATAGTTGCATTAGATTTTAAAGATGATTCGGTCGTGATCAAGGGATGGAGTGAATCTTACAAAGAATCTCCAATAAAACTCGCGAAAAAATATGAGAGGCTTGGCGCATGGGGATACTTATATACGGATGTAAGTGTAGAGGGCACGCTTAAAGGAGTGCGCCTATCATACATAGAGAAATTTGTAAGGAGCACAAACCTTCCTGTAATCGTTTCAGGAGGCATAACAAGTTTGGAAGACGTGAAAAATATAAAAAGGCTAAAAGCATGGGGTATTGTTGTGGGAATGGCGTTTTACAAAGGAATACTTGACTTCAGGGAGGCGAAGAGAGTTGCAAAGGAGGAGTAAGCGCAAGGAAAAGGGATTGAAAATTGAATTGAACTTGGATGGAGACGGAAAATTTGATATTGATATTCCAAACGCCTTCTTCAGTCATATTCTATCTTCTTTCTCGGTATTTTCCGGTTTTGATCTATATATAAAGGGAGATCTGGAGAATATTTATGAATTAACCAAGGAAACAGCGGAACTGCTTGGTGAATGCATACAAGATTCCTTGGGAGGAAAGGTTGGAATCGAGAGGATAGGATTTTCCATATTACCGATGGATGATGCCTTAATACTGGTTTCCGTTGATTTAGGCGGGAGATCATTTTGCGATGTTTCTTTAGTTCTAGAGGAAAAGGTTGGAGATTTTCCCACCGAGTTGGTAGAAACTTTTTTCAATATTCTAGCAGCAAAAGGCGGCATGAACATACACATAAAACAACTGAGCGGAGAAAACACACACCATATAATTGAGGCAACCTTCAAGGCATTTGGAAAATCATTAAAAATGGCTACAAGAGAGACATCAAAAGAAATACCATCAACAAAAGGATTGTTGGAATGAATAAATATTAAACAATTTCAATTTTTTTATTGATACCTTTTAAGTATCTCCTTCCAACTCCTATGTACAAAAGATCGTTTTTAACGACTTCTTCAGGATCAAAAATATTTCTTCCATCAACTACTACAGACGGCTTTTTCATACTTTTTGAGATTTTTTTGAAGTCCAAATTTTTAAACTCAGAGTGATCTGTGATTAATAATAAACAGGATGCTTCTTTGCAAGCATCTTCTATTGATATAGATGAATTAATTCCAAAATGTTCAAAAATCTCATTTTCACTTAAAAAAGGATCATAAAGAGATAAAACAGCGCCCTTTGACTTTAAATCGCTTATTATGGGAAATGCTGGAGATTCCCTTACATCTTTTACATCTCCTTTATAGGTTAACCCGATGATTGCGATTTTTGTACCCCTTACCGGTTTTTTGATCTCATTTAAGGCTTCCATTACCAATGTCACGACATGGTGGGGCATGTATTCGTTTATTTTTCTTGCAGTAAGCAAAAGAAGGGGTTCAATACCAATTTCGCTTGCTTTATAAACTAAATAGTAAGGATCCACGGGTATGCAGTGCCCGCCAACTCCTGCTCCGGGATAATGGGGCTGAAAGGCAAACGGTTTTGTGCTTGCTGCTTGGATTACTTCCATTATATCGATATTGAGTCTCTCAAAGATTCTTGCGAGTTCGTTTACCAGTGCAATGTTCACGTCCCTGTAGGTATTTTCCAACAATTTTACAGACTCAGCGATTCTGGAATTCCTTACTTTATAGACTTTAGCATCTAAAACAGCCTCATAAACTGCCTGCGCAAGATCTGTGCTTCTCTCATCTATTCCTCCCACCACTCTCGGTATATTTAGAAGATGATACTCGGGATTTCCTATGTCGATTCTTTCAGGACAGTGAGCCAGACCAAATTCTTTCGAAGCCCTTAACCCAGATCTCTCCTCTATTATTGGAAGAACTATTTCTTCCGTGGTTCCAGGCCATACCGTGCTCTCTACAATAACAAGAGAGCCTTCCTTGATATTCTCTCCTATTGTTTTTGATGCATCCATCAATGGGTTTAGATCGGGTCTTTTCATTGAATCTATAGGAGTAGGAACGCATATCAAGAAAAGATCCATATTTTTTAAATTGCTAGGATCGTTCGTGGCAAGAAGATTCCCCTTTCTATAGGCCTTTTCGAACAAACTCTTTCCATGAGAATCTGAAACAGGTGATATGCCTGCGTTTATCTTTTTAACAGTTTCTTCATTGATATCGTATCCTAAAACCTTTGCCCCCGCAAGCGCAAAGGCAGATGCAGTAGGAGCTCCAACATAGCCCAGACCCAATACACATACTCTTATTTTTCCCTCATGAATTAATTTTTTGACCTCTTCCGGGGTTTTTCCTATCATTCCTATATCTCCTTTTTCCACAGTATTTCATTCTCCCTCCTTATCTCGATTACTCTATGATAGGGTATCCAAGTACCGTCATTTGTTACGAGGAAACTCCTCTCAAGTTTTTCTATATCCCTGCCCATGATTATTTTTGAGTCTCCTTTCTCGCCCCTGTGGATTATTTTAATCTCTACTTCCTCAAGACTTTCATCAGGATGCCATTTCAGCCTGTTTAAAATATTCCTAACCTCCATTTAAAGAAACATCTCAGCCATCTTATAAGATTTCAGTATGTGCTCTTTTGCCTTCTTAGATACAGATGGGCCGTGACCAGGAAGCAATATTTCAACATCCAGTTTTGTAAGTCTTTTTATGGATTCTTTCATTTGACTGCTGTTTCCTGTGGGCGTATCAACCCTTCCTATTCCTCCATGGGAAAAGACAACATCTCCTGAGATTAGAATCTGATTCTCAGCATTGTAAAGACATATGCAGCCAATGGTATGTCCCGGCGCATGAATAACCTCAAAATCATAGTTTCCAAGTTTTAACACATCGCCCTCTTTTAATTTTCTTTCCACCTTAACCGGTACCGCTGTCTGACCAAAAATCCATGCTCCAGTGACTCTCTGATCTCCTTCCTGAAGTGGTCTTAAGTCTTTCTCATGAATCGCTATCTTGGCCTTGCTTTTTCTCTTTATCTCAAAATTACCACCTGTATGATCATGATGACAGTGTGTATCTATTATCCAGTCAATATCTTCTATGCCAGAGCCGCATTTCCTTATTTCTTGGATCAAGTATTCTACGAAACTGCCGGTTCCAGTATCTACAATGGCATTTATGTCTCCTTTTAGAAATATAACGTTTGAGTCATACATTCTACCCGGAATAAAATAGATTCCATCAAATACTTTCATCATATCACCATTTTTCTGTTGATTCTCCTTATCTCTTTTTTGCCCTATTAACTGAATTTCCCATTTATATTTGAATGCCTATCTACCATGTTTACGAATCAAATTATTCTTCTTTAATTGAGTTAACTATTATATATTCTTATTTTTTAAATTGTCTGACAAAATCGAAAGATTTTTAATATATGAGCGTTCAATAGTAATTAAAAAATAAATAAATCATTTATTGAGGATTAATCATGAATAGAAAGCATTTCAACCGATTGCTAAAAACCTTGAGGACGGCGTTGCACGAACTTAAAAGGCAACGAGAAGTCAAGGTACTCTCTCACTGCGATGCAGACGGGATCGCAGCATCTGCCATATTGATAAATGTTCTCAGAAATTTAAACATAGACTACTCGGTCGAATTCTTAAAATCTTCAGGAGAGGTTGACCTAAAAAAATATTCAGAATTCGTTGTTGCCACTGATCTGAATATAGATCCGAATTTAAATTCCATCGTATTCGATCACCATTACACCCTGAATCAGGGAGTCATAAATCCGTTTAACTTTGGATTCAGCGGTTCCGAGGAAATTTCGGCTTCCGGCTTACTGGGATTATTTTCCTATCTACAGTCCAGAGAAAATTCAAGATTTTTCTCCCTCTCCATTTTGGGAGCAATAGGAGACAGGCAAGATCGAAACGGAAAGTTAATCGGCTTAAATCGCTGGTTCCTGAAAAAAGGATGCGAAAGAGGGGTTGTCCAGGAAGAAAAGGATATCAGACTTTATGGAAAGGAAACAAAAAAGATAGCGAATCTACTCTGCTACTCGTCTGATCCGTTTATCCCCGGAATGACAGGAAACATTAAGTCGTGCTTTTCATTTTTAAGTTCCATTGGTATCAGGAACAAGCGATGGTCCGAGCTAACTCTTCATGAAAAAAGGCGTTTGATAACTAAACTTGTCTATCTTATGTTTAAATCCAATGTACCGGTAGATACAACAAAAAATTTGATAGGTTACGTCTATACATTCCCAAATGAGCCAAAGGGCTCCGAACTCAGAGATGCTAAAGAATTTTCCACCCTTTTAAACGCAACTGCAAGAACAGATCACCCTGAGGTCGGACTATCGGTATGCCTGGGAGACAGGGAAAAAGATCTCCTTTTCGCAAGAAAACTTCTAGACCTTTACAGAACTCAAATAATCGACGGATTAAACTACATTAGAAAAAAGGATCCAATTGTACATGGTAATTTGCAGTACTTCTACGCGAGAGATAAAATTAAGGACACGATGATAGGAACAATTCTGGGAATAGCTGTAAGTTCTGGAATTTTACCTGATGATCGTGTAAATTTAGGACTGGCAAATACAGATAACAGCAAAATAAAGGTATCTGCAAGGATCTCCCCTCAAATGAACATCAACCTAGCATCTGCCTTATATTCAGCTGCAAAACTTGTTGGAGGTTCAGGAGGAGGTCATAATGTGGCAGCAGGCGCTATTATACCAAAAGGGGAAGAAGAAAACTTCATTTATAACCTAGAGAGCATAATAACATCCAATCTCTTTTCAAAATCATAAACTAAATTTTATTTCGCAACTATTTTTCAACACACTCTTTATTTCATACAGAAATCATTTTATATACAAAAACTTATTCGTTATTTTATATTTTTTTAAATAATTATATAAAATAAAATAGAAAAATATAAATATTAAAAAATAAATATAATTTAAAAAACATAATGTGATTAATATGTCTGCCTGGAAATTTCTGGTAGAAAAGCCATGCAAACTTTTGCTCGCCATAGAAAGTGAGAAAAAAACATATGTCCACGAATTGTCCAAAGAAATAGATACAACCTACGCCTACACCCTCAATTTGGTTCAAGAACTGGAAAAAGATGGTTTTTTAATTTCAGAGAAGATTGGAAGGAAAAAATACGTTAAACTAACCGAAAAGGGGTTAAATGTTTCAAGCAGACTAAAAGATTTCCTGAATGAAATTGAGGAAAAACCAAAAGAAATCGATTTAAAATTGAAAAAATATGATGAAGCCCTGGAGAGACTATCGGCCGAGATCAAGGGAAAATCCCTGACAAAAAAGGAAAAGGCAATAGTTAAAAGATTACTGGGTAGATATAAAGCATTGATAAAAGGTACAAAGATTAGATCCAAAAATTCCAGTTCAAAGAAGGCTGAATTGTTGAAAAAGATAGGCAAAATGGAAGGTAAACTCAGGGTTTAGCATTCATTGGATGTGCCTCCTTAATTATTTCCTTCAAATCACTCAGCTCATAGTGAGTATATATCTGGGTTGTGTTTAGGCTGCTGTGACCAAGCAATTTTTGTATTGCCCTGATACTTACCTTATTCTGCAATAAATGGGTCGCAAAACTATGTCTTAACTTGTGCGGAGTAACGTTCTTTTTTATACCCGCTCTTCTCGCGGTCGTTTTTACCACGTGCTGAACCGTCCAAGGAGTGACATCGAACAATCTTTCACTGATATCATTATTCTTGATGTACTCCCTGATTAAATCCGCGAGATGTTCGTTTATGATCAGGTATCTTGTTTTTTCTCCCTTCCCCTTTACCTTAATCATGAGACCATCAAAATCTATGTCTTGCACCCTGATGTTAACGATCTCAGAAACCCTGATTCCTGTGTAATACAAAAGATAAATCATCAAATAGTCTCGTTCATTGCTTGCTGTATCTATCAGTAACTTCACCTCACTTATCGAGAGATAACTTGGAGGTCTTTTCTCATATTTTATGTTAGAGATGTTTTTTGCCGGATTTTTAGCAATATATCCGTTTTCATATAGAAAATTATAAAAAGATTTTATTGTTCTAAGTATTGTGCTTACGGTGCTCTTCTTGAGATTCTTTTCATAGATCAAGTGGTTTAGGTAACTTATAATTTCCTCCCTTTTCACTTCATTAAGATCTTTTTTTACGTAGTTTCTGAAAGAAAGAAGTACGTGTCGATATTGTTTTATCGTTAAGTTACTTGATGACAGCCTCTTTTCATTTATGAATAAATTTAGTGATTCCATACCCTTAAAGTTGAACGATAAAGTATAAAAAGAGTTTTAAGACGTGTGTCAGACGATTTTTAATAACCCGATTATTCTAACTCCCCTTAAAATTCTTTATTATCCAATAATATAGAGATATTATTGGATCGTGATAGAATTTGTGAAAATCTAAAATTCTAAAGACCGTAGTCTCTTTTAATTTTGAGACATTCGAGCCTTATCTTTAGTTCAAGTTCGGTGAGGTTCGGTGCCTGCTTTGGATCTGTTAGTATGACTGCAGCCACTTCTCCAAATGAGAAAAAAAGTAGTTTGTTGTTCTTGCTATCAAGCACAAGCATCTCAAAATCACCGATACCTAGTTCTTTGGCGATTTTTATGCCGGATCTGACCATTTCCTCACTCATTGCTGAGATGTGTTCGTGATCCGATAGTTCGCCAATGGTTTCAACCGGTAAACCATCGTAGAAAAAAGCCACCGATGTTACACCTTCCAATCCAATTAATTTCTCGCCGATCTCTTTGTAGTTTACTTCAGGCATGAGTCTCACTCTTTCAAATTAGGGTATAAATACTTATTACGTACAACCTTATAACCATAACTGTTAAGGTAGATAGAATGGGCAAGCCAGTTTACCTTGCAAAATTAGAGCACTTTTGGTGCGAGAAATGCAATGTTCCTCTGCTAGGAGATAGATGCAATAAATGCGGATCCTCAGGGAGAAAAATAGAGGTAACACCCCCCGGGGACATAAGGCCAGCGTTTGATTACGACATTGATTTGATGAGAAAGGTTTTCGATGAAGACTATGGTAACGGTATAGGAAATATTGTTATTCCACCAGACAAAATTATTTTACTAAACAATGCTCCTTCTATAGATAAGATGGACGAAATAATAGTTGATGGTAAAGTAATAGCATCAGTTCAATATTCTTTGCAAAATAGCAAATTCAAGCCCCGCCTGAGACTAGAATCTGCCGCGCTGATTAACAAGGCCGGGGGAAAGAAGTGGGTGAGATGTGACTCAGGAGCGGGAGATGCTGTACTCGAAGGAAAGAATCTCCTCTCTCCTGGAGTAACAGATGTAGAGGGGAGTATAAAAAAGGGAGATGAGGTTTACGTATTAAATCATAGGAATGAGGTAATAGCCTTGGGTATAGCCTACAAAAATGCTAATGAAATGCAAAATACCAAAGGATTGGCGGTTAAGATAAGAAGACACGGTTTTCCTAGCAATATATCAGCCAAACCCGGGCAAGACTGGAAAGACGTGATTGATGCAAACGAAAATGTTTTAGAGAGAGAAGAAAGGAGAGCAAAAAAATTTGCAAAAAACGTCATAGAAAATGTAAACAGAGATGTTTGCGTGGCATTCAGCGGTGGCAAGGATAGCCTAGTCACGCTAAATATAGTAAGGGAAGTTTGTGATGAAGAGGGATTAGACCTCTCCGTATTGTTTGTCGACACAGGATTGGAGTTTCCTGAGACATTAAAATATACGGAGAATTTGCTCAGAGATCTTGAAGTTGACGTAAAAACAAAGAAATCAGACGAATTCTGGAGGGCATTTTCAAAATTCGGCCCTCCCGGTAGAGACTACAGATGGTGCTGCAAAACATGCAAACTCGGACCGATGACGACCCTCATAAAAAAACATTTCCCCAGGGGTTGTTTGACCTTTGTTGGACAAAGGAAATATGAATCAGAAAACAGGGCCAGACAAAGTAAAATATGGAAGAATCCATGGGTACCGGGGCAGATAGGTGCCAGCCCTATATTTGACTGGAGTGCCCTCCAGGTTTGGCTCTACATATTCTGGAAGGGTTTAAGGTACAATCCTCTCTACGAGAATGGTTTTGAGAGGATAGGGTGCTGGATGTGTCCATCATCAGATATGGCTGAATTTAGAAGGGTAATTGAGATCCATCCGGATTTATGGGAAAAATGGGATAATCTGATCTCTAAATGGTCTGAAGAGAGGGGGTATTCAAAGGAATGGTATAAATTCGGCTTTTGGAGATGGCAAAAACTTCCGAAGTCTCAACTGGCGATCGCTAAAGAATTGAATGTTGATATAAAGCCTAAAAAGGTTCATGATAAAGTTTCAGACCTCAAACTGGTTTCTGGACTTAGACCGTGTCTGGGAGAAAAGAAAATATCGATAGAAGGTTCATTTAATACTGCTCTGGATATAGAAAAAACAGCTAACCTGATGAACTGTATAGCGAAACCCATTTTAAACAAAGACCTTGGAATAGTAATGATAAGATGGAATGGAAATAGCGCATGGATATCAAGAAACGGCAATGTCGTAATAAGGGGATATAAGAAAGAGGAATTAAAAGAAGTTTCAAATTTAATAGCAGAAATCGTGTACAGGTCTATTAAATGCGTTTCCTGTGGAATTTGTTCAGGAAAGTGCAAAGAAAACGCGATATTTTTTAAAGACGGAAGTTTCTGGATTGATGAAAAAAGATGTAAACATTGCATGGAATGTTTAAACAACTGTCCAGTAACAAAATACGCTCCAGTCATATAGGAGATATAGGATTGAAGAAATATCTTCTGAATACAAAGGATGGTACCAAAACTCTCGTATTCGAGCAAAATGGTACTGAGAAAAGGGAGGCGATGCATGACCGTAATGGTGCCTTATCAGAGGCCATATTTAAGTTTATTAAACCTTGTGTATGGGTAATTTTTCTATATAAAAATATAAAAATTTTAGATTTATGTAGCGGACTAGGATACAATACAGTTGCTGCTTTGAAGTATTTTTGGGAGAACTCTAAATATTACAGATCAATTAGGATAGATTTGGTTGAAAAAGACAGGGAAATATTAGATATTAGTAGAAAAATTGATTTACCAAATCATTTTAATAATTACAAACCATTTCATGAACTTTATAAAGAGTATGCTGCTAATTTCTTATTTTCAGAAAGAAAAGAGTCAAAACATAAAAATATTTGCTTAAATTTTTATATCGGAGATGCAAGGGATATGGTAAAAGAACTCGAAGGTGGATACGATATGGTGTTATTTGATGCATTTTCTCCAACATTTTCTCCAGAACTTTATACAGTAGAGTTTTTTCAATTAATAAAAAATAAAATGAATGAAACAGGTTTTCTTATAACCTACTCATCTTCCTCCCCAATGCGTTCATCTCTAATTGAGGCGGGATTCAAGTCAATTGGAGAAACAAGACCTTGGGCCAGGCGCAGAGGGGGCACCATTGCATCACCCTCCACCTATTCTTTTAACATATCGCTGAGAGACGAACTCATGATTGCACTGACCGATCTGGGCATACCCTTCAGAGACCCGAATCTTAGGGATGATTCATCAGTAATTTTAAAAAGGAGAGAAAAAGAAAGAAAAGAGTTAAGAAACAACATATTATTCCCTTCTTCAAAAAATACGCCTTTTTACTTGCTTTATGAGGATAAAATACCCTCAAAGGTATTAAAAACTCTGAATAACTTTGGTTTGAAGCCGAATGACTCCAATGCTAAATATCTGATCTGTCCGGTAAAGAAAGAGTGCATATGTGGTAGATGTGATGTTAGGCTCAAAAATTCGGTTGAAAGGATTTTAGAAATGAGAAAAAGGATATTATCTTTAAATCGGAAAGAATAAATGGCAAAATATATCTACTCTTTTCAGGAGATAGATTGCGAGTGGTAATACTCAGGTTGGGTCATCGAGAAAAGAGGGACAAGAGGACAACATCTCATTTAGCCCTTGCAGCAAGGGCTTTTGGCGCAGATGGTATGATCTTGGCTGATACTCACGATGAAACCCTTCTTCGAACCGTAAACGAAATTGTTGACCGGTGGGGAGGCAACTTCTACTTGAAGACGAATGTGCCCTACAAAAAGGCAATAAAAGAGTGGAAAGATAAGGGAGGGGAAATAATACATCTAACAATGTATGGTCTCCCGATAGACGAAATTCTGGATAATATACGTAATTCAGAAAAAGACAAGATGATAGTAGTCGGCTCGCAGAAGGTGCCTGCTGAGATCTTCGAAATAGCGGATTACAACGTTGCAATTGGACATCAACCTCATTCTGAGATTTCAGCACTTGCAATTTTCCTAGACAGGCTTTTCAAGGGAGAAGAACTATATAGGTCCTTTGATAACGCAAAAGTGCGCGTCTTGCCTAGTAACAGAGGAAAAAAGTTATGGAAATCAAATCAGTTTTAGTAGTAGGGTACAATACGAGACCCGTGGTTTTTTCAGCCAAAAGACTTGGTATGAAGGTTTATTCTGTTGACCATTATGGATCGTTGGATTTAGCTGATAATTCAGACTACTGTTTATCTATCCTCGAGGAGTACCAAGATGAATCAGATGGAATATTTAACGATAGATTTGAGGTTAAAAAACTAAATGAACTTACATTAAGAGTTTTGGAAAAATATGAAGTTGACGGCATAATTCCCACGTCAGGATGCGACCTAGAATTCCTCGAGAGCCTAGGGATAAAAATACTTGGTAACAATTATTCGAAGGTTAAAGATGTTCATAATAAATATCTTCTTATTAAAAAACTATCAAAATGGGGATTTAATGTACCGAATACCATAAAAATTGAAAAAAATCAAGATGTAAGTCCAATTTTAGATGAACTTGGAACATTCTTGATAAAACCTATATACGGATCCGGTGGCAAGGGTTGCAGGCTCATAAAGTCACATACTGACAAAATTGTTGAGGATGATTGCATTGCTCAGGAGTATATTTCAGGCATTCACGCGAGCGTATCCCTAATATCCAACGGAAAAGAGGCTGTTTCGCTTTCCATCAATGAACAAATACTTGGATCCCGATTTCTTGGACGTACACAACCATTCAGATACTGTGGAAATATAACGCCGCTCGACATAAAGGATTCAGACAAAATAGCGCAGGATGCATGTGAAATAATAGAAAAATTGGGTTTAGTAGGCTCTGTTGGCATTGATTTTGTATGGGATGGTTCAAATTATTGGTTTGTGGAAGTAAATCCTAGAATCCAAGGATCCCTGGAATGTGTGGAAAGAGCCTATAACCTAAATTTAATTAAGTTGCATCTGGACTCCCTTAAGGGTGATTTACCCTCTTTGAAAAAAAATACCAAATATTCTGTTAAAATGATCGTTTTTTCAAAATATAGAGGTAAAGTATCCAGAAATCTATACAGAGAAGGAATATACGACGTACCAAATGTAGGTAGAAAGATTGAGAAGGGAGAACCAATAGTAACTATAGTAGCCGATGGAAATACAAGAGAAGAAGCTATTAAAAACGCTAATTTTCTGGTAAATTACGTATACGGATCAATAATTCCCTCCTGAGGCAAAAAAAATGAAAAAAGAAGTAAAAAAATTCTTATATGAGATTGTGGGAGATGAAGGAATGAAGGTAATTTCCATGTTGAACGAGAGATCCGCAACAGATGCTGAAATCGCCGAGAAAACTGGTTTGAGGGTAAATGCTGTAAGGAAAGTATTGTATAAACTTTACGATCATCATCTTGCCACGTATGTGAGAACTAGAGATAAAGAAAGTGGATGGTATACATACACATGGACGCTAAACCTTGACAGGAGCATGGATATAATAGAAACAAAAAAGGAAAAGGCAATTAAACGTGTTGAAGAAAAGATAAGGTTTTATGAGGAGACCGCAATCTATGAATGTCCTCGAAGATGTTATGAATATACATTCGAGCAGGCAAGCGAGGCGAATTTTAGATGTATGTGTGGAGAGCCCTTAAATTACTCTGATCCCTCCGAGAAAATTGAAAAACTCAGATTATCCCTAAAAAAAATTTGCGGGATAAACGATGAAGACAGTATCCGAAATAAATAGAAAGTTAAAAAGAGGCGAAGCCGTAGTTGTAGGAGCTGACGAACTAGCAGAGGATATAAGAGAGGGAAAAAATATTAAGGCCAGTGATGTTGACGTTGTAACATGTGGAACTTCTTCTCTGGTATCAGGAACCATGGCAATTCTAAATTTTAAGATAGAAGAGCCAGGTAAATTTAGAAAATTATCCTGTGTATGGCTAAATAGCGTTCCAGCGTTTCATGGTCCATGCCCAAACGAAAGAATGGGTATCGTGGACGTGGCAGTATTTGCCACCACTCCTGGCAGAGATTCCGAGAAATACGGAGGTGCGCATTTGATTCATGACATCGTTAAAGGTAAAGAAATAGAAGTCTATGCGATAACCGAAGAAGGAAATAACATAAGCGCAACTACCTGTATAGATGAGATGAATCTCTCCCAGTTGGTAGGAACGAGATATCTAGTAAAAAATTACTATGCTTTCGTAAATCCTAACAAAACTAAAGTTAGAACGATATTTTCACCGGTGGAGTTGGAAGGACCATATAAGTTCGCCACATTTGCGGGTTGTGGCGAATTAAATCCATTACAACACGATTCCTTCTTGGAAACCATTGGAATAGGATCGAAGATCTGGATAAATGGAGCAATCGGATATGTAATAGGCAGAGGAACCAGAAGCGTAAAAGAAAGGCCAAACCTGATGATCTCTGCCAATATGAAGACCATGAGTCCCAGATTTCTGTGCGGATTTAATACATCAGGTGGCCCAGAACTTGTTTCAACCCTCGCTGTTCCAATTCCCGTAATAAATGATTTGATTCTTGAAAACTGTAAGATAACGGACGAAAATATTTCATTACCGGTATTGAATGTGAATGATAGATCCATTTTGGGGGAAACGAATTATGGAGAAGTTTGGAGAGGCGTTGATTTGGAGGTAAAATGGTACCCGGATCTCTGCGTGGGATGCGTTAAAAAGTGCATGGTAGAGGAAAAATGCCCCACCTCTGCTTTTTCGAACAAAAAATTAGACAGGGATCTTTGTCATAACTGCGGTGCCTGCACTTCATTATGCGAAGCTTTTCACGCGAATTTAGGCGTCTTGAAGGTCAACGAAAACAGAGTCAAAATAGGGTATAGGCTCTCAGACAGGAATAAGGCAAAAAAGGCGATTAAAATTCTAAACGAAATGCTGGAGAGGGGAGAGTTCATATTCAGCGAGTCTCATGAAAGGATATCCTTTCCAGATTGATTGATTATCCTGAAACTATTTCTGGAATTACCGACCATAGTATTCTCCACTTGCCCTGTTCATCCCTTTCAAGGCAGACTGTTCCCGCCATCTTGAATTTTATGAGTTCTTTACTCTCGTCTTCTGTTATTAATGCTGATGCTAGTTTGCTTAGATGAGGCAAATGTCCTACAAGCATTATATTCTCGTCCATATTTTTTATTCTATCTTTCCAGATTTTTATTTCATCTAGAGGGCTCAGACCATCACTTTCTAATAACTCTTCTGGCTTCAAATATCTGGCATAAATTTCTGCCGTCTGTCTGGCTCTAGTTTTTCCACTGTGAAAAATCCTTTTGATTTTTATATTGAGGTTGGAAATGTATTTTGCAACCTTTTCAGAGTCTTTAAAACCTTTTTCGGTTAAACCTCTCTCAGGATCTTCTTCTTCTCTTTTAGCTTCTCCGTGCTGAACTAGGTAAAGCCTCATAGGCTCACCGAAATACATCTGAGGTTTATTACATAAAGGTTTAACTGAGCAGGGAAGTAATCTCAAAGAGTTATGAAATCAAGAGAAGAAGCCTTGGGCGGGATTCGAACCCGCGACCTCCTGCTTACCAAGCAGGCGCTCTACCTGCTAAGCCACCAAGGCTCATCAGGTACTTTAAAATATTGTCAACCTAAATATATATTGTTCTCATACATATATTCGCATTTTCTCTCCTCTTTCTTCTTCCCTGTCCACTTCTTTCAGTAGCCTTATGGCGCCAAGGACGAATTTTTTTATTGCTTCTCTGTAGTATGGATCTTCTAGCATTTTTTCTAGGTGATCACATTCATTCGAACCTATCACGCCAAAACATCGAATAACATCTCTAAAGAGGTGCTCCTCTTCCCTCATGTTTAATCTGTAGACGCCTATTTCTCTCAAGAATTTTCGAAATACCTCGAGGCTCATTACCTTACCCTCCCCAGTTTTAAGTATCCAAAATGATTTTAAAAAGGTGTCGGTTATTAATTCCATGAGAAAAAAGGAATTGAGAGGCAGATACAACCAGACAGCATGGCTATACGATAAGAGGTATGAAGAAATTCAAAATAAAAAGTACTCAGAGATACTCGAGAAAGTTAAAGTCGATCAATCAGATGTTATTCTGGATTTAGGCTGTGGCACTGGATTATTTTTAGAAAAAATTAAATCAAACAGAGTTTTTGGATTGGATTTTTCGGAAAAGATGATTGAAATTGCCAGAGGGAAATTGGATCATGAAGTTCATCTTGTTTTAGCGGACTGCGATTTCCTGCCATTTAAGCATAACATCTTTACCAAGTTATTTTCCTTTACATTACTGCAGAATTCAGAGAATCCTCTCGATACTTTGAGGGAGATGGTAAGAGTTTGCAGGGATGGAGCATTGTTGATTGTTACGATTTTGGAGAAAAACATCTCAGAGGATGATTTCAAAAAAATTTTAGAAAAAGCAGGTCTAAAAAGCATTCAGGTCTGGAAAATGGAAGTTGAAGACATAGCAGGTATTGGAGTGGTTAAAAAAACTAATAAATGGAGATAAGGTAATCCTTTTCCTCCTCGAAGATTCTTGCCTGCTCTTCTATTACTCTCTCTGCTTCATCGATGTCCATCCCCTCTGTCTCAACCACGTAGCTCGCGTATCTAATTAGCCATAACACTCTCAATGCATCAAGAATGAAAGGTTTCTCATTTTTATCCGATCTTTTATATTTGCTTGCAATTGTGTAAACGGTCCTCGCCCAATGCTCAGGTTTGAAATCTGGCTTTTCAGAGTTGATATTTTCCTCCACTACATTGAGCAATTCTTCAGGCAGGATACTTGCAAGGTATTCCTTATAGTTTAAATAATCGGCCTTATATGTCTTTACAATCTTTTCCAAGTCTACTTTTACAGGAACGGGTCTCTGTCCGTAGTATCTTCCGATCCTCCTTTTTATGTCCCTCTTATGCGTTTTTTTCCATTCGTCTTCATAGTATTCCGTCAGGCCGAACATCGTGCCTACCACCTGTCTAAACATAGGTATGAGGTGTTTTCCGGGTTCTAAGTATTTTGTGGTTGATTCATGAATTTTCAAGCCCAAGAGAGCCTCACTTATGTCCATGTGTTCTCCAGAGGCAACTGTGGTGATGAAAATATCTATCCCAAAATGATCTGGAAACATCGGATGTTTTCTCAAGATTTCAACCATTTCATTGGATAGTCCATAGTCTCCGCCTATCGGCTGTCTCACCTTTATTCCATACAGAGATCTCATGTAAGGATATGCAAGATTATTGGTTATTACGCCATCGTATTTGTCCCTTACATAAAAAGGAACCACCAAATCCGCTCTCCCGTACATGCAGGGTTGAACTAAGTTCTGGATCCAATCTGGCTTTATGCTAAATAGATCGCCATCAATCGTAACAACTGCCTTTGCATCTGAAAGGGCAGCGATTTCAAATATAGTTCTAATCGCGCATCCCTTTCCGGAATTTCCATGGTCTTCTGTAACTATTTTATTTATTCTATCTGGTAGTCCGAACAACTCAGCAAGTTCAAACGTTCTATCCGTGGAGAATCCATCCGATACAACGACGAGATTGTTGTATTCGGAAAAGAACTCCATTAGACCTAAACTAACAACGTTCATTACATGAACAATGGTTGATTCGACATTCTTCGCGCTTATTCCAACTAAAATATCCACAGGTTTTATTTCCTCTATTTGATCTAATAAATCTGATTTAAGAAATGTCTTCTTGATGTTTATCCCCTAGAAATTCTCCATGAAGCATTAAACATATATATCCTTTTTGGTCAAAGATTTCTAGGGGAGAGGTCATGCCTAGAAGAAGAAAGAAGAGGATTGATGATGATTTTACCTTCGTAATGTTAATAGTTGGTTTACTCTTCTTCATGTTGCTTTATTCCCAGTGGATAGGAAGCGTCACACTGTTTTTTTGGACTTGCATTATATCTGCACTCGTTTGTTTGCACTTCTCTCTAGAATCATTCGTGGATGCTAGCAAAAAATCAGGCGGAGCCTTGGAGTTTTTTATTGGAATGGTTGTTTTTGCCCTGAGCATTACCATGTTTTACATAGGCTTAACTTATCGTGGGTTTCTGCCTTAGAAAAGGCTTATCGTAAAATTATTTGAAATTTTTATGGTTTTATTTATATAATTTAGTAGCACGCTATTAATCTCTCCAGATGACATCAACTTCATCTGTCCTGTATTTTTGATCAACCGTGGTTTCTTCTATGCTATGTGTAATACCGCTTCTAGCGTACAATATACCAAGCCATGCAATCATTGCTCCGTTATCTACAGCGAGTTCCCTCTCCGGTACGCCAAATTTTACGCCCTGATCCCTACACATCGTTTTAATCATTTCTTGTAGTCTTTTATTTGAAGCTACTCCTCCACAGAGCAAGACTTCCTTCTTCTTGCAGTGCGCGACTGCTCTTTCTGTCACCTCGGTAAGCATTGCAAAGGCGGTTTCCTGAATGCTGAAACATATATTCTCCAGTTCCTCGCCTTTTTTATGCAATTTCAAAGAGGCTGTAAGTAGACCGGAGAAGGAGAGATCCATGCCCTTTACCGTGTAAGGGAGCTCAATGTATTCTTCTCCTTTTCTAGCAAGTTCCTCTATCTTCGGTCCGCCAGGATGCTGTAAACCCACTTCTCTTCCGAATTTATCTAGGAAATTGCCCACCCCGATATCCAGAGTTTCGCCGAACACTCTATACCTTTTGCCTGCGTACGCGATTACTTGAGTATTTGCACCGCTTACATATAGAGTTACAGGGTCTTTAAGACCAGTTTTTAGTATTCCTATCTCTATATGCGCTATGCAATGGTTAACTCCGACTATCGGGATATCCAATAAGAGTGACACTGACCTCGCAGCAGTGGCAATTGTCCTTAGACATGGACCCAGACCTGGACCTTTGGGGAAAGAAACCAAATCTATTTCGCTTGGACTTATCTCCGCTTTCTCTACCGCGTTTTTTAATAACTCAGGTAGGTAGTGAGAATGATGCTGGGCAGCTTCTCTGGGATGAATGCCTCCAACCGGTGGATAAAATTGCCTGCCTAAATTTGCCAGTATATTCCCATTTTCATCTACGATTCCAACACCCAGTTTTTCCGCGGTGCCCTCTATTCCCAGACAGATCATACGGATATCCGATTGCTTTTAGATCTATAAATCTGTTGACTGATTTAAATTTGGTGGTAATTTTTGTTATTTCGGTTATTACTCATAAGTCGAAAAGTAAATATATATGGTTGATAGATTAATGAGGGGGCGCTACTATCTCACCACGATTAGATGCCCTAATGATTTCTTCCTGACTCTCGGCGCCCTCCTCCTCTTTTTTTATCCTTTGCTTGATTTCATATAATGGGAGACGAAAACATTAATAAATGAGAAAATAAATTCTTCCAGAGGTGAAATATTGGGCAGAGTGAAACCAGGGTTCATGAAAAGGATAGCAGATGAGTTGTTAAAGGAACACGGTGATTCATTCACCGAGAATTTTGAAGACAACAAACTTTTGGTGGAAAAATTTACAAATATAAACAGTAAGTTAGTTAGGAACAGAATCGCTGGTTATATAACAAAGATCAAGTCCGATGAAAAATCTCAGATAATATGATGCTGATTTTATTTCATGTAACCTTTAAACTCCAATCGGGGGTGAGATGTTGATAAATGTTGTGGTAGCGGGAAGTTGTGGTCGTATGGGAAGCGAGATGGTAAGGACAATTTACGAACAAGAAGATATGAAGATAGTAGCAGGAATAGAGCGCAATGATTCTCCATACATTGGAAAGGACTTAGGAGAAGTCGTTGGTCTCGGGAAGATAGGTGTTACCGTATACAAGTCAGATGATCTGTTGAATGTATTGAAAAACAATGTAGATGTGCTGGTAGATTTTACGAACGCTCATGCCGCGGTAGAAACTGTAAAAAAATCTTGTGAGATGGGAGTAAATCTTGTTGTAGGCACGACAGGATTTACGCCTGAACAAAGAGAGATAATGGAGAAGGCAATAAAAGAATCAGGCGTCTCAGCCGTAATTTCACCAAACATGGCGGTTGGAGTAAACCTATTCTTTAAAATAACAGGGGAGTTAGCCAAAGTTCTGGGAGATGACTACGACATAGAGATAATAGAGGCGCATCACAAGCACAAATTAGACGCTCCAAGCGGCACTGCAATAAGAACTGGAGAAATAATAGCCCAAGTACTTGGAAGAGACTTGGACAAAGACGGCGTATTCGGCAGGCAGAGGGGGGTTATTGGAGAAAGAGGTAAAAAAGATATAGGATTCCATGCTATTCGAGCAGGAGATATAGTAGGAGAACATACCGTACTATTCGCTGGACCTGGAGAAAGAATAGAACTCACTCACCGTGCCCACAGCAGGAGAGCTTTCGCCAATGGAGCATTAAAAGCCATTAGATTCGTAAATTCTGTTGGGAAGACGGGAAAGATCTACAGTTCTTTTGACGTTCTTGGATTGTGAAATTCCAAATGCGTGAAAACTCAATCTTCCTCACCCAGACAGACTGGTATGTTCAGATCTCTATACCTAATGAAGGCAGTTTAACTTTACATCCTTCCTCTTTCACTGCTTTACCAATTATTTTTGCCTTAAATCCGTAACCTTCTATAATTTCTATGGCTCTTGGGGATTCTCCCTCGTCTAATACGATGCAAAATCCTATTCCCATGTTAAATGTTTTGTACATCTCAACATTGGAAACATTACCTAATCTTTGTATTTCCTTAAATATGGGCTGGGGTTCGGGTAGATTATCCAATATAAAACCTAATTTAGCTATTTTTCCAATTCTTTTGAGTTTTAGCAAACCTCCACCAGTTATGTGTGCGAGTCCATGAATATCTAGTTCCTTTAAGATCTGTAAAACTGGTTTGACATATATTCTGGTTGGAGTCAGAAGTTCTTCCTTTACCGATTTACCGTTTGGAATTTTATAGTCAAAACCTTTTTCCTCGAAAACTTTTCTTGCTAGAGTAAGTCCATTGCTATGGATACCGCTGCTTTCTATTCCTAAAACGACGTCTCCTTCTTTGATATCTTTTCCAGTTATTATGTTTTCTTTTTTTACTATTCCTATGCAGGTTCCTGCCAGATCAAATCCCTTTCCATCTTTTCCCTTAATTATTTCGGGCAAAGTAGCGGTTTCTCCTCCTACTATGGCTATACCGCTCTCTCTAGCCCCCTTTTCAAGACCCTTTCCTATTTCATACATAATTCTCGGGTTGGGTTTTTGCACGGCAATGTAGTTTACCATCGCGACGGGCTCTGCTCCATTGCAGATTATGTCATTCACGTTCATCGCTACGAGATCGATGCCTACCGTATCGAATTTACCTGCTTCTTGTGATACGAGAACCTTTGAACCAACTCCATCTGTTGTAATCGCGAGAGCAAATTCTCCCATATCCAGGAGACCGGAAAAATGACCGAATTCTTCTAAAACTCTTCCAATTTTACCTTCTCTGTTTTTAAAAGTTTCTATTATCGATTTAGATATTGCAGAAACCGCTTCAGCCTCTTCTTCTATATCCACTCCTACATCTGCATACTTGATCATTCATGCACCTTTTTAAATGTTTGTCTAAAAAAATCTTTTTATAGGACATCAATTTTTCGTATATGTAAAAAGGTGATGTGAGTGTATGAGGGGAAGTCAAAAAAAATTTTTTTTACCGAAGACCCCCAACTAATCAAGATCTGTTTTAAAGATGATATCACTGCTTTTAACAGACAGAAACACGATATAATAGCGGGAAAAGGGGAGTTAAATGCAGATATCTCCGCGTATCTTTTCCAATTATTGGAATCAAAGGAAATAAAAACCCATTTTATAGAAAGACATGGAAAAAATTGTTTTATAGCGAAGAGATTGGAGATGCTTCCCATAGAAGTTGTCTGCAGAAATATAGCGATGGGTAGTTTGTTGAAAAGGATTCCTGTTGAAAGAGGACAGATATTGGATACACCGATCATAGAATTTTTCTACAAAAATGATGAACTCGGTGATCCCTTGATAAACGAGGATCATCTGGTCTCTATGGGCATATTGACTTGGGAAGAAATATCTTTCATAAAAAAGGTTACAATAAGAATAAACGAAATTTTGAGTGATTTCTTCAGCAAAAAGAGTCTTACTCTAGTTGATTTTAAACTAGAATTTGGAAAAGATGAAGAGGGAAACATCATCCTCGGAGATGAGATAAGCCCGGATACCTGTAGGATATGGGACTCTCAAACAAAAGAGATATTGGACAAGGATAGATTTAGACTCGGTAGAGATGATGTATTAGAAGGTTATAAAGAAATTTACGCGCGTATAATGGGATAAAGATGTTTTTAGGTGAAAAATGTGCCGTATTCGGTATAAACTCAAGTGCCGAAGTATCTAACTCCATATACGAGGCTTTACATGTATTGCAACACAGAGGTCAGGAATCAGCAGGAATAGCAACCTTTGACGGAAGTTTATATCTCTACAAGGGAATGGGTCTTGTGAGTGAGGTGTTTAACAGAGAACTTTTGAGCACTCTCAAGGGAACCGTTGGTATTGGTCATGTAAGATATTCTACTGCTGGAGTATCTGCATTGGAAAATGCACAACCCCTCTACTTAGAATCAAAGAGCCTTTCCATCGTTATAGGACACAACGGTCACGTAATGAACTTTGAAGAAATAAAGTCATACCTCAAGTCCAATGGTGTAAAACTTTCTACTACAAGTGACAGCGAGGCGATTGGCGCATTGTTACTTTTAAAAGGCAATGATTTTGAGAGTGCATTTGAAGATATAATGCGAATCATTAAAGGCTCATACTGCCTTACCATACTAACATCTGAGGGAGACCTTATATCCGTTAGAGACCCCTTAGGTTTCAGACCTCTTTCTTTGGGTAGAAATAAAACATCCTTCATGACTGCTTCTGAAACGGTTGCCTTTGATATATTAAACGCGAACCATGAGAGAGATGTATCTCCCGGGGAATTGGTTTACATATCAGATGGCTTCGAATGTTATAAAATATGCGACTCAAGGATACATAGACACTGCATGTTTGAGTTCGTTTATTTTGCGAGGCCTGATTCTATAGTAGAAAACAGGCTGGTTTATCAGGTTAGGGAGAAAATAGGGAGAACGCTCGCTAGAGAACATCCTGTAGATGCTGATTTGGTAGTACCGGTCCCAGAGTCTGCAGTTCCAGCTTCTATAGCATATTCAAACGAATCTGGCATACCACTAGCCTTAGGACTAACAAAGAATAGATACGTTGGAAGAACGTTTCTCATGCCTTATCAAGAACACAGAGAAAACGCGGTACACCTTAAGTTAAATCCCATGGAGAAAGTGCTGAAAGGTAAGTCGATAGTATTGCTTGATGATAGCATCGTAAGAGGGACCACGTCAAAAAGAATAGTCGAACTGGTTAGAAGTGCTGGGGCAAAAGAAATCCATATGAGGATTGGTTGTCCTCCAATAAAAGGTCCGTGCTTCTTTGGAATAGACATAGCCACCAAAGAAGAGCTCATCGCATCATTTAAGACGGTGGAAGAGATTAGAAAACTTTTAAACGCAGATAGTCTTGGTTATTTAAGTATAGAGGGTCTTATAAATTCCATAGGACTTCCAGAGAATGAACTCTGCATCGCGTGCCTAACCGGAGAATACCATTACAGTATAGAGTAATCACCCCAATGTAGAGCATTGATGCAGGAAAATTAATGCCTGTCCTTTAAGGGTTCTACATGAACCATAACTGATTTAACTCCAATCAAACACTTTGAAATCTCTTTTTCAACCTTATTTGAAATTTCATGACCAGCCTTCACGCTTAATGAGCCATCTACTTCTATATGTAGATCTACGAATACGTTGTCTCCCACTTTTCTCGCTCTTATATTATGGCACTCTATCACGCCCTCTATGCGATTCGCTGATTCTCTTATGCAATCAATTACACTTTCACCAGGACTTGCGTCCATTAGCACGTCTATTATCTCCTTGCCTATCCCCAGACCGCTCTTTAAAATGAGAAATGCAACGACTAGAGCGGCAACAGGATCTGCCTTATTAAATCCTAATTTAAATCCTATTAATCCAAATAATACTGCTATAGAACTCCAAACATCGGCTCTAGAATGCTGAGCATCCGCTATTAGAGAGATGCTGAAAGCATCTCTCCCCACGTTAAACTTATACCTTGCCAAAGCCTCGTTTATAAATATGGATAAAATCACCGCTGAAAAGGCAATTACTCCCACTTTTAATTCTACTGGTTTGAATAGCCTCTTAATTGCCTCATAGAGTATCATTGTTGCGGTCAAAGCCAAAAGAGCGGTTATTCCTGCTCCGGTTACTGTTTCGGCTTTTGCATGGCCATAAGGATGGGATTCGTCCGGGGGCTTTTTACTTGTCCTTATACCGATATATGCTAGCACAGAAGATATGGCGTCTAAAAAAGAGTGTAAAGAGTCTGCTATTATTCCTAGGCTCCCAGAAAAGAATCCTACCATTAACTTCATTATGGTAAGGGAAATATTCACTACAATCGAAATTATGGAGGCTTTTTCATCGATATCCAGTTTAAGTCCTCCAAATCATAAAAACTTAGCAAATATTAATCCCCATATTGTAATTCCTGATATCAAACCAACAAACCAAGCAGTTTGTGAGTTCCATTTCGATTTCTTCTGGAGATAAATAGATTCTATTATTCCCATTACGAGACCTGCTGTGAGCGCTAGAAGCATATTCATGAGAACACCAGAAGAGAGTTTCTTCGAAGGAGATATAAGGCTTTCGATAATACAATATCCCATATGAGCAATTTTAACATGGAAAAAGATGTTGTAATAATCGGCGCTGGACCAATCGGTTTATATGCTGGTAAACTTCTCTCAAAAGAGGGATTAGACGTATTGATTTTAGAAGAAGATCAGGAGATCGGGATTCCGGTTCAGTGTGCAGGATTGGTTGGCGAAGAGGTCTTTGAAAGATTTTCTTTGAGTAGAAAGAGCATTTTACGAAAAATAGATAAAATAAAGGTATATTCACCCTCAAAAAAGTCTTTTAACGCAGATTTAAAACCAAATGCGTATGTAATTGACAGAAAAATCTTTGACAAAGAACTTGGAAAGGATTATGTGAGGTCTGGAGGCGAATTATCATTAAAAACAAGATGCTATAACGTTGAGGTAGAAAAGGACTTTGTAAAAATAATAGCAAGAAGAATGGATGAAAAATTCGAAATAAAATCTGAGATAGCCATGATATGCGAAGGATCAAGATCGGAACTCGCTAACAGACTTGGTTTTCCAAGGATAAAGGAATATATCTCTGGCTTACAGTACGAAGTCCCATCTGAGATAGAGGATGTAGAGGTTTATATAGGGAAAAAAATTGCCCCAGAGTTCTTTGCATGGTGCATTCCAAGTTATGAAGGAATCGCTAGGATCGGTCTGTGTGCCAGAGAAACGCCAAAAAAATACCTTGATAGTCTTCTGAACTCGGATTTATTGAGGAACAGGATAAAAACCTCATATTTTGAAGTTAACGCAGGTCTGATACCGCTAGAGCCTAGAAAGAAGACATACGGTGATAGAATTATCCTCGTAGGAGATACTGCAGGTCAGGTAAAACCTACCACAGGAGGGGGGATTTACTATGGTATGCTGTGCGCTGAATGCGCATACGAAACCGTGAAAGAATCATTTGAGATGAAGGAGTTCTCAGAAAATAATCTAAAAAGATACCAGAAAAGATGGGAAAAGGAGATTGGATGGGAAATAAAGGCGGGAAGAATATTCAGAAAAATGTACAGAAAGTTGGATGATGAAAAAATTGATGCTCTTTTGGAATTGCTTGAGTCCGATGAGATTCAGAAAATCATCAAGGAAGAATCTCATTTTGACAGGCATGGCAAATTGATTTTTTGTCTCTTAAGATCTCCTGAAGTCATAAAAATTATAGGGAAAGCGGGATTGGAAATTTTTCTTTCAGATTAGTCATTTTCTATTGAACAATCTATTTCTGAAGGCTATAGCATCGTTTATTAAGGCTTCCAATTCTAGTTCTTCCTTTTTTTCCTTCATTTCATCTAAAACACATTTTATTGCTGCTATTTTACCATGTAACATTTCTATGTTCTTGTTTTGCAATTCTGCAATTTCTTTTAGTTGTGATTTGAGGTCTTCAATGTTTTTATTCGTTTTTTCGATGTTTGCATCGAGTTCTCTCAAGGACCTTCTCTGCCTAATTGTACTCCTTAGAACAAAGATTAATAGGATGAAAACGATCAATAGAATCAAAACTTCATACCTGGTGATTACCTCATATAACCAAAGGATATATTCGCCCCACACCATTACCAGAGAGATGAGCAAGATAACATTTAAAGTTTATCCCATTTTAATAAATCAATGAAGATGAGGCTAAATCAACGGTGTTCTTCTTATGGATGTAGATGAGAAAATCAGACAGATAGAGGAAGAAATCAAAAATACACCGTATAACAAAGCCACTCAGCACCACGTCGGTAAATTAAAGGCAAAACTCGCGAAATTAAAGGAAGAAAGGATAAAAAAGTCATCAAAGAGAAAGGGAAAAAAGTTTGCTGTGAAGAAAAGCGGCGACGCTACCGTTGTCTTGGTAGGCTATCCATCCGTGGGAAAATCCACCCTACTGAACAGGATTACTCAGGCAAATTCAAGGGTTGATTCTTATGCATTCACAACGATGGACGTTATACCCGGAATGCTAGAATATAAGGGCGCAATGATCCAGATTTTCGATGTTCCAGGTCTCATAGAGGGGGCCTCTAAGGGTAAAGGGAAGGGAAAAGAAGTAATATCTGTTATAAGGAATGCAGATCTAATACTTATAATGTTGGATCCATTTGATAAAAAGCAGTTTGAAAACATAAAAAAAGAATTGTATGAAACTGGTGTTAGGATTAACGAAGAACCACCTAAGGTAAAGATAAAAAAACTTGGACAAGGCGGCATTAAATTAAATTTTTCAAGAAAAATTAAGGAACTGGAAGAAAATACTATTCTCGCAGTATTGAGGGAGTACGGCATTCACAATGCTGAGATCACCATAAGAGAAGACATAACCTTAGATAGATTCATTGACGCGCTTATGGGAAACAGGGTTTACATTCCATGCATTCTGGCTCTGAATAAGATTGATCTGCTGGATGAAGAAGAGGTCGAGAAAATCTCCTCGGAGTTTAATTCTGAGGTCATACCGATCTCTGCTCTTAATGGAACGAACGTAGATATATTGGTAGATGAAATATACAGAAAATTGAAATTTATAAGAGTTTACCTTAAACCTCAAAGAGGAGAGGTCGATTATGAAGAGCCCATGATATTGAAAGAGGGTTCCACAGTTAGAGATGTTTGTGAAAAATTACACAGAGACTTTGTCAGAAGATTTTCGTACGCCCAGATCTGGGGCTCAGGAAAGTTTGATGGGCAAAGAGTAGGATTGGATTATATTCTGCATGATAATGATGTGGTTAGCATTAGATTGAAGAGGTGATAAAAAATGAAAATATTGCCAATTGCATTCGATTCCCTAGGAACTAGAAGCATGGCCACTTATGTAGAGACAGAAGATGTTAAGATACTTTTAGATCCAGGAGTTTCATTGGCACCGACCAGATACGGATTATCCCCCCATCCAATAGAGATAGAAAGAATGAACACCCACTGGAGTGAAATTAAGAAATACGCTGAGATGTCAGATGTTCTCGCGGTAACCCATTATCACTATGACCACCACGATCCAAATGAACCCGAGATTTACCGCGACAAGATCGCCCTCATCAAGCATCCTACTCAGAATATAAACTATAGCCAGAAAAAAAGGGCAAAATATTTTTTGGATCAAATAGAGGGCTTGCCTAAAACTTTAGAGTATTCAGATGGTAGAGAATTTACGTTTGGGGATACTCAGATTAGATTCTCAGCTCCCGTATTTCATGGGACCAGCAGCAAGTTGGGGTATGTAACAGAGGTGTCAATAGTAGAGGGTGAAGATCGCTTTCTCTTTACATCGGATGTAGAAGGTCCTAGCATTGATGAGCAAACTAACTTCATAATTCAAGAAAATCCCCGAACAATTTTCCTAGACGGACCAATGACTTATATGCTAGGTTTCCGCTACTCAAAACTCAGTCTGGAAAAATCAGTTGAGAATATGACAAAAATAATCAACGAAACCATCGTAAAAGATTTCGTAGTTGATCATCACTTCCTCAGAGATCTGGAATGGAAAAAAAGGATAGAAAATGTATTTGAGGCAGCGGAAGATCAAGATGTAAGGATTTTAACGGCAGCAGAATTCTTGGGTCAGGAAAATGATCTACTAGAGGCTAGGAGGAAGGAACTTTATCAGAAGCAATAGATTTTGGGTCCAGCTGTTTTAGAGTTAGATTTACGCACGCATCCAAGATTCCTTCAATCTCTCCCTTAACTCCGTTTGCTCCCGCAGCGCCAGGGTGCCCTCCACCACTTCCTTCTATTAAGTCTCCTATTTCCTTCATAATCTCCGCAAGATTTACTCCTCTCTTTATCATCTCACCTGTAGTCCTGCCACTGACTCTTATCTCGTCCTCTTTTTTAGAGGCTACGAAGGCTATGTCTGCACCTAGAGATAAAAGAGCTCTCGCGGCAGAAGACTCGAAGGCACTAACGAAAGAAGTTGCGATCAGGATATCGTTATTTCTGGTTATCTTTGCCCTCTTAGATGCCTTTATATGAGCTATCCTTTGTGAGACATCTAATTTTCCATCCATAATCCTGAAGTAATCTTCAATTTCGCAGTTAGTCTTTTCCAAGATCTCTGCCAAGTTTTTAAGAGTTCTTGGAGTTGAAAAGCGTAAATGGCCAGTATCCGCCATTATTCCGATTACGATATTTTTTAAGATGTTTTCGTCGAAAACGTTCATCTCCTTGGATAGTTCATATATGATCTCTGCTGTAGATGATGCATTTGGATCGACGAGATGGATCTTACTTTTCTTTACCATATCAGGATGTACCACATGATGATCAATCAAAACGAAGTTATCTGGCTTCAAAGGGCTAAGTTGATCCATACTTCCCGTATCAACAACAATTATCTCGTCGTATTCTTCTAAATCTGGATTACTAATTATATCCACATCGAAAAGTTCCCTAACGAATTTGTTTGCGCTCTTTGCCACGCCTATTGAACAGTTAAAATCAGGATACTTCTTTTTTATTATGTCTCTCAAGCAGATGCTACTACTTATGGCATCTGCATCCGAATTATGGTGTGAAAGGATTAAAAATTTTTTATTTCTGTTCTTTTCGAAGTATTCTATTAATTCCTTCATCCCGCCATTCCTAATGAAGATCCTTGAAGTTCTTGTTGAAGTTTTTGCTGTCTTTCCTGTATCTTCGTTTGTAATCTTTCTTCTTGTCTTTTAAGGGTTTGAACTTTGAGTTCGAGGGTCTCTTTCCTCTCATTCAACTCCTCTTCAAGGAGATTTTTCTCAGATTTTATCAGTATACTGCCAACCGCCTTATAAACTGTTGCTCCTTCAGAACTTTTGTTGAGTTCTTCCAGTGCTTTTTCTGTTTCCTTTAGTTGTAGTTCTATCTGATATCTTTGATTGACTATTGCTTGTGCTTGCTGTTGCATCTGCTGAAGTTGGGCTATCTGATGTCTTATATGCTGCGGAATCTCGGCACTCATTTAACCACCTCGCAATCTGTTGGATTAATAACACCAACCTTAAATAAGTGTTTACTCCTGCCCTTAACGAAGGGAGATCTCGAGTTCTTATATTTATTATTAGTAATCCATCACAATAATTTATATCTACCTCTTGTCTTTTTCTTGAAAGATCAACCTCTCTAATTAACGATTCTTTGAGGATACCGTACATATGCTCATTGCATGGAATTTCGATGACAACTTCATTCCTCATATATCCACCGAATGAATATATAATCTTGGACCAATTTCTTTTCCTTTGTAAACGAAACCCATCTTCTCCCGATCGACCAAGAGTTTCAGTTCACCCTCTTTACCAAAGACAGATGAAAGTTTTTCTACCAATTTTTTGTTACTACCATTCTTGGAGGCATCCAAGACCTTTATGTGGTGAATCATCCTACTGGGTTTCTTCCTAATATCCTTTTGGAATAAAATGTCCCTGATCCTTATTTTTAAGATGATGTTTCCTTCGGTATCGGTAAACTCTAAAACTCCCGGTCTCTTTCCAAATTCCTTGATGAAGCATATTACTTTTTTTTTGCGTTTTTTTCCTTCCAGAAATATATCTTCAAGTTTTAATTTTCCTCTCGGCAAGTAAGTGGCGTTCCATATAGCTCTTTCGAGATCTCTGCACAGAAGGCGCGTCTTCCTGCTTGGATTAAGAGAACTCGTTATCAGCATTATCTTGCCCTAATCTTTTTTCTAAAGGGGGCCCTCTTTTTGAATATAATTCTGTGGCCGCAGTATGGGCATCTTACTCCAATAAGTCCAGTTTTTTCTTCAATATCCAATATTTCCCTGTTGCAATCTGGATTCGCACATTTATACATCTTACTCTCCTTCCATACGTTTGATTACCCTCTCTACCTCATCTCCTCCAGGCGTAGTTGGGGTGTATGCGCCCCCAGCCATTACGCTTCCACATTTTTTACATTTCCATATACCAGTCCCTGTTCGCTTTAACACAGTTTCTCCGCATTTTACACATTTATGCTTGACCTTAGACTTTCTTTCAATATCTGCCACCAGTTTTCTGAGTCTCCTACCGTATCTTGGCCCAAAACGTCCTGTTGGTCCCACTTTCTTTGTCATATTACCCCCCTCAGCATTGATCTGATCTTGGATGCGTTTTTCTTTGCTTTTTCCAGTGCTGAGAATACCTCTTCCAATTTAAATGTTTCATTTTCTCCTTTTTGCATGGCGCATATTGTGTTATCCTCTAGCAAAACAAAGGTCAATCTACCTGACATGACCATCTCCTCATCAAGCACGGGATCTACTATAAGCTTGTCGTCGATCTTCCCCATGGTACAGTAAACCGGCACGGAATTTATAGGCAAGGGTATAAGTTCCTTTTCGTTTATTATAACCTCGTCGTTAACAACCTCAACCTTAGGAATTTTCGAGTTTAATAAGGCAGCAACAGCCCCTAGTGCAGAAGCATCTATTAAATTTCCGTCATGATCTAGGACGTGAACATCTATAAATATCACCCACACCTTTTTTCCTTCGATGATGCAGAGGTTATCTAGATCTATCATTTTACCTTCTCGAATTCCTCTATCCACAACTCTTGCTATTTCAATTGAATTTTCATCTGGGGGGCCGGGCTCAAATGTTGGGCTCGCTAGAGGAACCAGCTCTACATTTGTTGTAAGTACTCCCTTGTCTGGGGTGTCTGAAAAGGGTTCCCCAATTTCTGCCTTAATTCCCACTATCACCTGAGTATTCCCTATTTTTACAAGGGCAGAACCATTTGCATGGGAGATGATTCCTGTTTCTATGCTTATTTCTCTATATTCTTCAAAATGTCGTCCATCAATCCTTTTATTGTTTTTAACAAGGTTGTGTATGTAATCTTTTTTTATCTCAGCCACCACTTCAGTCATTTTTATTTCCTCCTACCCTAGGCGCATATTTTCTCTTCAATGCGTTTCTTTGCTCTTTATAAATTTCTTTACATACGCTTATTGCCTTTTTTAGACCTTCTTTAAATTCTTCTTCTGTTAGATGACCATCCATCTGGAGAAGCGTTATTTCCTCCTTTTTGGACATTATTGCGACCGGCATATCTGCTTCTCCGTAGTTATCCTCTATTCCGTTCAGATCCAAGGCGATGTTTCCGTCTATCTTGCCAACAGAAACACCGGATACAAGGTCTTTCATAGGTACTCCTGCATCGGCCAGGGCTACGGAAGCAGCGGTAATACCCATACATCTTGTACCGGCGTCGGATTCTAGTACTTCAATAAATATATCTATGCTAGTCCTGGGAAAATCTTCAACGAATAACGCTGGCTCCAGCGCTTCTCTGATAACCTTTGATATCTCAACAGACCTTCTATCCGGACCCGGTCTTTTTCTTTCCCTTACGGAAAATGGAGCCATGTTGTACCTACACCTTACTATCGCAGTGTCCAACTTTTGGAGATGTCTGGGATGGACCTCCCTCGGACCATAGACGGCTGCAATTATCTTGTTGTTCCCTAATGTAACGTAAGCGGATCCATCCGCTCTTTTTAAGATGCCTGCCTCTATGCTGAGCGGTCTCAGTTCATCCAATCTCCTGCCATCTAATCTTATGCCGTCCTTCACTAAATATTCGGGTTTATCCATTTGAATCACTCTCCATGCTTTCCTCTAACATCGCTCTGACCCTGTCTGTAAGACCAGTGGTATGCGATTCCTTCTCTATCATATTAATCATGTTTGCCATTAACTCGATGTCTCTATCTGGTCCATCAACCCAAATTATCCCATTCTGTCCTATAATGTACCTCAGGTTCATTTTTTCCCTAATCAGATTTATCATTGATCCGCCTCTTCCTATTAATCGAGGAACCTTTGCGTATGTAAGGGTCAGCAATCTTCCCCCTCTTATCTTGCCGAGTCCCTTACCCTTGCAAGACATCGATACTCTCCTTAGCTCATCTATCCTGCTTATCACACCATAAACAACATCTCCTACATCATAGATCTTCCTAATATCTGTGTTTTGAACATCTATCTTACCAGAAACAACGTCGGCCACGTGCATGGTTACGGGATAGACTGCATTTACGTCTACAAGCCAATTTGAGAAACGGACTTCAATTATCTTGCCGATAACCTTGTCTCCTTCTCTTGGGATATATTTTCCCTGTAGAGGAATTATCTTTACCCTGTCGTTTTTTACTTCTACCACGCCAACCACGGATGAACAGAGTTTATCGCCATCTAGATACGTGCCATAAATTGGAGGATTTTTCCATTTTTCCGCCAAGATATCTCCAGGAACCACAATTTTTCTTGGATGTGAAGTTTTTTTCATTTTGATCCCTTCTCGATTATTTTTGTTTGTGCTTCTCCCTTGGTTAATTTATTTAATTTAGAATAGAATTCATCCTGAATGCCAGCTGGTATTTTGATCAAAAAAACCCACGAGCCGTCATTCAGCCATTCTTCTTTGGTGATCTTACCGAATTCCTTGACGACTCCATAGGCTGAGCCGGTGTATTTAGAGGGTATCTTTACCGCAACAGTCCTCTCTTCGAACCTCAATGGGATTATTGGTCTCAATGCCTTCAAGATTGCAGGTATTTGTTCCTCCGCATCTTTAAAGGGATCTATGTGTACCTTGGCTTCTTCTAAAGCCTTTTCAATCCTTTTTGGTGGATGTGGCGTATTTGTTTGAGGATTTATAGCATTTCTTGCAATTATTGACACTATCTTTTGTCTTTTCTCTGCCTGAATCCTTCTCCTTTGCTCAGTTGTAAGCTGAATCTCTCCCTTCTTTATTATTATCTCTGCTATGGCTATGGGATCAGTTGTCCCGAACAAAAGTTTCATTTTCTCTTCAGATGCTTTATCACCTTTTTTAGCATCTTTAAATATAGTTTCCACGGCTAAAAATTCGTTAGGCTCGTATTTCTTTCCTTTTTTAATCTCAGCCGCTTTATCTGGGTCTACGAGAACTTCAAATTTCTCCCCGTGAGTCTCAAGACGAGCGATGACTGCTTCGTCTATGGTAACCAATACTTTCACTCTTCCTTTCGTAATCGCTTGAGAACCGTGTCCACATATTTTGAGACTTCTTCTGGTGTGAATTTTGTGAATTTTCTCTCATCCACATAAATTACGGCTATCTCTAAATTGTTTTGATTCAATTTTCCCTCGGTCACATGGTAAAGTGCTTCCAGGGCTAGATCAATGCCCTTATTGACGTCGATATCAGGGGTATACTTTTCCTCGAAAGTTTCTAGCACGGTAGGCCGTCCTGCTCCTATAGCGGTTGCCATGTACTCAATTAAAGCGCCACTCGGATCTGTTTCAAATAATCTGGCACCATCTCCATCTGTACCTGCTACTAGTAATGCAGTGCCAAAGGGTCTAACACCGCCGTGCTGGGTGTACAGTTGCTTGAGGTCACATATTTTTTTGGTTAACGTCTCAACACTGATAGGTTCGTTGTAGGTTATTCGATTTATTTGGGCCTCTACTCTTGCTCTGTCTATCAAAATCCTGGCGTCAGCCACGAGACCTGATGTAGAGGCACCAATGTGCTCGTCTATTTGAAATATTTTTTCGATGGATTTTGGTTCGATTAGTCTGCTGGTAAGTCTCTTACCCACGAGAAGTGCAACTCCATCCTTACATTTTATTCCTATAGATGTGGTACCCCTTTTTACAGCCTCTCTTGCATATTCTACTTGAAACAATCTTCCATCAGGACTAAAAACAGTAATAGCCCTGTCATAACCCATTGTCATAGGTTGCATTGTTTATCCTCCACAATTTTAAGTCAAAATCGTTATGTTAAATCATGTTTTATATTCATCTATTCTGTACTTTATTCTATAACTTTGTTTACGTGTGAGTTTGTCTCATTATCCTTTTTTTGTTTACTTAGGTTTGGGATATAGGTGATCTTTCCTTTCCTAAAAACTTTTCCCTTGCTGATCTTATTGTACCGCTGATACCTAAAACGTTTATGGCAACCCTACCATCATTAATTTTAGAAATCAGAGATAATGAGAATCTTACGTGATCAACCATGTAATGATTACACCTCAATATTCCCTCCTGTTTTTCCTCATCGAACGAAATTAACTTTAATTCCGATTCACCCATTCCTAACTCGCCAATAGTTTGCAGTACAGAGTTCCATATTAGGCTAATTAGGTCTTTTCTTTTTATAGGGTGGTTTTCATAGTCTATCCTGAAGCATATATATCTTTTTTTCCTCCTTTGGCTTGGCTTAGGTCTTTTTGGCTTATCTTTCTTCAATTAGAGTCCCCATTTTGTTACGATATTTTCTGTTTCTTCTATTATCCTTTTACTTTCATCTTCCTTGGCGCCTAAAATATGCAAAAAGGCGCGGAAATCATACGGACCTCTTAAATCATATGTGGAGTGCGCTCCGCTTGTTACAATGACCCTTGCGTTGTACTTCAGGCACAATCTCAGGTTCTTCCTCATCTTCTCTATCAATCTGGCTCTAGAGGAGTGGGATGTAGACAATAAATTACGAAAATTCAGTTCAATCGCCACGTCATTTTTCTCAGCTAACCTAACCATACCATGGTCGAGACCGCTATCCTGTCTGTACAGTTCTGGATGTGCAAGAATATCAACTTCTTTCTCTTTTACAGCCCATCTATTTATCTTCAAATCTCCTCCGTGAACGAGTATTAAATCACATTTTTTTCTAAATTTTTTTATTTGCTTTTTCAGCTCGTATGTAGATGTACCTTTAATTTCCGCCCCTAATAAAATTTTAAAATCATCTAACTCCTCATAGATAGCTTTTCTATTGTTTTCAAGTGTCTTCCACTCCATGCGATCGCTCAGGTCGGTTAGAGATATCCCATTTAGTCCAAGTTTTTTAGCATCCACGGCTAATTTGACTGGAGAAGTAGATCCAGTGGAGAGTGAACTATGAACGTGGAGATCGTACATCAAATCCCACCAAACATTTCGGTTGAAAATCTTTCTTTGGACTTTATAAAGATCTTCAACTGGATGGATTCTCCATCATTTGCTAGCTTATAACCTCCCTTAACGAGTTCCTGCTTATCAAGTCTTAAAAAATATACATTATTTTCAATTCTTTCAGAAAAACTGTCTCTCAGTGTGTGTATGTCCTCCCTTAAACCATCTTTCAGCCTAGAAATCACTGATTTGATGGTTTCTTCATCGGACAAGCTTGCCTCAAATACCTTTATAGGATTTCCATGATGGCCAAGGAGTGTAAATTCTTTAACCTTGGCTTTTTCGGTAAGGAGAAATCGAATTGAATCTTTTATCCTTCTTTCGTCTTCTGTTGCATGACAGGAGATTCTACCTACTATTTTGCGAACAGGCATGGTAATGCTCCGAACTACTCCATTACCCTCTTAACCATGCTTACTACTGTATCTTCACTCACTCCTTCAACTGCATCAACGATAAAACCGGTATCGCCTTTGTACCAAGTATAGATATAGCCAAAAACATTGTACTCTCCTTGGGCATTTGTGTACTTTGTGACTGGTATCCAGTTTATTGTCTCAGTACTTTTAGATGCTTGGTAAGCACCCATTCCTCTCAATCTGCTCTCAATCTCTTTCTGGGTATCTTCAAGAGTTTTTCCTCTTACTATATGCACGTAAAGTCCCTTTCCGTTTGCTGAATATATTCCAGTGTATGCTTTTAGATAGAGGTTACCTTCAGCATCTCTTTTCTCAGTAATGATTGGATTTCTAGGATGTCTGCCCCATGCTACACCCTCTGGAAGATCATCCCTCGGGGGTTCAGGCAGGGTAATTACGCGTACTATCTCCCTAGCGCCTATCTCACCCTTTAATACTCTTGAAGTAACTTCTCTAAGTAAATCTTTGGTTACTGCGCCTGAACCGGTCGTTATAACCCCTGCTTGATTTAAGTAGGAAACATAAACAATCTCTGGCTTTCCTGCTACCTCCTCATAGAAAGTTACCTTGTATCCTTCTATTTTTTCTTCTCTCCCTGTTCCTGATATACCCATGTCCTGTAAAATTGGGTTCATAACGGTTTTTACGCTAGCATTGTCAGGTCCTTCAATAATATGGACGAAAAGAACTGGATTGCCGTTTAAAGTATATACTCCGGTAGTGTGCTTTGTGTTTGCCAAAGGAAACGTTGGACCTATTTCCTTTGAAAACTCCAAGCCGCTAGGCAAATTGTACTTTGGAAGGATGAGCACAATTTTTTTTACAAATGTAATTGCAGGTTTTGTCACATTTTCTGTAACCTTTGGTACTTCTTCTGGAGGTTTTGTCTCAGGTGGCTTTTCTTCCGGAACTTTTTCTTCTGGAACTTCTTTTTCTGGAATTACTTCCTTTTCTTCTGGAACTTTTTCTTCTGGAGCAGTTGGGGTTATCTTCTCCGGGGGTTTAGGTTTGAGTAAATACAGATAGGAGAAGGCACCTGCAGCGATTATGATTACTGCTGCGATTGCAATCAAGGGAGCGTTACTTTTCTTCTTTCTTACCGTTCTTCTCCTCTTTGCATCAAACCTGCTACTCATTATTTACCTCTACTCCTATATTTTCTTACACTGGGCCTTACTTTTTCAGATCCGCGACCCTTATTTCTAAGGCCTCTCGATTTTCTTCCCGCACTGGTAAGCCCTCGAAAGACTCTACCCCTATGCACAGATTCTGTAATCCAATTTATCTTTGGGTCACTCTTTATAACAGGATGATTTGGATCAACCAGAATAATTTCGAAGTATTTGTATTTTCCATCCTCGCCTATCCAATAAGAGTTTAGAACTTCAAGATTTGGGAATCTTCTTGCTGCTCTCTCTTCCGCGATCCACTGCAAACTTTTCTTGGGAGATAGTTTCCTGACTCCCATCCTCTTAGGCCTTCTTCCACCCCTAGGCCTAGATTTCCTCATTCCACCTCTTCTTATGCGAATTCTACATACAACAAAGCCTTGTTTCGCCTTGTATCCTAAACTCCTTGCACGATCAATCCTGAGAGGTCTTTCTACCCTTACCACACTAGGCCCTTTTCTCCAGGAGATCATTCTTTTCTTTAACAATTCTCCAATATAACTTTTTTCGGGCGATTTCCAAGCTTCTGCTAGATATTTATAGTATGACATGAAAAAACCTCATATCCTTGCTGGAGTGGCTTCTATTATACCGTCTGCGCTCTCCAAGACCGCCAACACTTCCTTTGTTACGTCATGATCTAATACATTAGCCATAAGCATGATTCCACCTTTTTCTTTTCTCCCCACCTGCATTGCTGCAATGTTGATTGCATGAGATCCAAGTATCGTTCCTACTCTTCCTATCATTCCAGGACGATCTTCTATTTTCACAAATAAAAGTATTCCTTCCAGAGGAATATCCATGCTGTAACCGTCTATTTCAAGAAGTTTTTCCATCCCTCTGATATCGCGGGTACCTGCCACTTCTATGGAATTGCCCTCTTCTGTTCTCAAATTCAGCCTGATAAGAGCTTTGAAACCGTTTGCTACCTCAGTTTTTCCTTCTACTACTTTAATACCTCTCTTTTTCGAAATAACTGGTGCATTTATCACGTTCACCGGCTCCATAATTATCTGATTCAAGATTCCCTTCAAGCATGAGGAAGTTAGTAGAGCCAGTTGGTCGATTTTAGAGAGTTCACCACAATAAGTAGCGTTTACCTCAACCAATCTGCCCTTAATTAACTGTATCGCAAGCCTCCCTAGTTTCTCTGAGAGTGGAATATACGGTTCTAATCTCTTTAAGGTTTCTGGATCCATAACCGGCATATTTACGACATTGTGCAGTGGCTTGTTATTGGTGAAATTAATTATTTCGTTACCTATCTCCACAGCAGCGCTTTTTTGCGCTTCCTCCGTAGAAGCGCCCAAGTGAGGGGTTGAAATTAAGTTTTCTAAGGTCAATAAAGGATTGTCCCTTGGAGGCTCTGTGGAAAACACATCCAGTGCAGCCCCTGCAATCCAACCTTCTTTCAACGCTTTGTAAAGGGCTTTTTCATTCACTATTCCTCCTCTTGCACAGTTAATCAATAAAGCAGTGTTCTTCATCATTTTCAATTCTTTTTCGTCTATCATATCCCTTGTACTATTTGTTAACGGCACATGGATGGATATCACATCAGATGTTTTGAGGAGTGTCTCAAGATCCACCAGTTTTACATCCATCTCTTTTATGGCAGCCTCGGATATGTAAGGATCATAGGCAATTACCTTCATACCAAAGGCTTTAGCCCGAATTGCAACCTGAGAGCCAATTCTTCCTAATCCTATTATGCCCAAGGTTTTGCCGTGTAATTCGGTACCCATGAATTTTTTTCTGTCCCATTTCCCTTCCTTGAGAGAAATATTTGATTGGACAATCTTTCTCGCAAGAGCAAGCATAAGACCAAAAGAGTGTTCAGCCACCGAGATAGAACTTGCATCTGGTGAATTTATTACCACTATACCCCTTCTGGTGGCTGCATCGACATCTACGTTGTCTACTCCAACTCCAACTCGGGCAATCATCTTGAGCCTTGTACCACTATTTATAACTTCTTCGTCGACGTTTGTTCCGCTTCTTACAACTAGTATATCGTAATCCTTTATTTTTTCAATCAGATCGGATCTAGGAATGTTCGGCAAGTACTCTACCTCTCCTACCTTCTTAATTAGTGCTATCCCTTCTTCGTCAATCGGGTCCGTGATAAGAACCCTCAAGTTTTTCACCCTCTTCAGGTTAGGCAGATCTGATTTTATATTTAAATGTTTCATCAGTAGGAATATTTTCTTATTTAAGACTTGTCATAACTTTAAATTTTTCCGAAGCTTTTATTTCTCAGTTATTATTTTGATTACGTCCCCTTCCTTTAATTGGTAGTCCTTACCTACCCTCTTCTTTGTTCTAACATCGATCCCGCATATAAATCCTTCTCCGATTTCTGTGTGTATGTTGTATGCCAGATCTATTGCCCTTGAGCCTTTTGGCATCAAAAAAACATCTGGAAGCACGTTACCATCCTTATCAGTGAGTTTGTTTTCGTCTTCAACCGGAAATACAGGGATAAATGAAAGCACGTCCTTGACCACATAATCAATGCATTGCTGCACTCCTGTGCCGTTCCACTTTCTGATCAACTTCTCGATGAACTTCAGTGCTGCTCTTTGTTTTTCCTCTAGGTCGCCTATTATTTCAAAGTGGTTATCACCCGGCGAATATTTGATTAATTTTTGTTCGCTAGCTCTTCTCAGTGCAAGTTCAGCCTCAGCACAGGTTGGAATTAGTTTTATCCCTTTCTTTTCAATCTTCTTGAAATTTTCCTCTCCATGCGGTAAGTCGATCTTATTTGCTGAGATTACGATGGGCATTGATAATTTTCTTAGATTAGAAACGAATTCAAACAATTTATCAGAATCCCATGACTCACAATCATCTTCCATATTTTTCATTGCATCCATTACGTTTTCCCTTGTTACTCCCACACCAGACATCTTTTCGTGAATTAAATCTTCTATTTTTTCCTTTTTTAGTTTAGATCTCCTCAGGATTTTTTTCCACTCTTTTTCCAGTATTGATAGAAACCACATGTCTATCTCTTTTTCAAGGAATGTAATATCCGAAAGGGGATCGTTTCTCCCTGCCTCACAAGGATTTCCTTCCGAATCTGTTGAGCCTGATATGTCAACTACATGAATCAATGCCTTTGCTCTACTCAAATCATTTAAGAACTGGTTTCCTAGGCCTTTACCTTTATGGGCATCTGGCACCAATCCCGCGACATCTATGATTGTTGTTGGAACCAACCTTATGCCATCCTCACATGAGCCAAATCTCGGATTGCATTCAACATTGAACTCCTTGCATACGCAGTTCACTCTGACAGATGTGATACCCCTGTTAGGTTTAATAGTTGTGAAAGGATACTCCCCTACTTCTGCATGAGCTAGAGTTATTGCGTTGAAGAATGTAGTCTTCCCTACGTTTGGCTTCCCAACAATTCCGATTCGCACTTAAACATCTCCAAACTATTTTTTCCTTTTCTTAACTATCTTTTGCTCCGCATATATTATAGAATTAGGCGGCAAATCTTCCATCAGGTTAACTCCTGGATAAATGAAGGAGTTGTGACCTATGGTAACGCCAGGATTAATTGTGACGTTCAAACCTGTCTTCACTCTATCTCCTATTATTGCTCCCAACTTTCTCCTTCCGCTGTCTACCTTCTCACCCTTTATGGTTACAAAGACGTTCTTTTCATCTAAGCGAAGATTTCCGACCAGTGTTCCAGCACCAAAATTGCATTCCCTTCCAACAATACTGTCTCCGACGTATGTGAGATGACCTATTCGGGTTCCTTCCATTATAATGGAATTTTTTATCTCGACTGCGTTCCCTATCCTTACATAATCACCAATGGAAGTACCTTTTCTTATGTAACAGTTAGGTCCGATGTCACAGTGGTTTCCTATTATAGCAGGACCCTCGATGTAGGATCCGCTCCTTACCTTGGTTCCCTTTCCAATCTTCACGTTTCCTATTATTTTTGCGTTATTTTCACACTCGCCACCCAACTCTCTTTTTAAATCGGAAAGGAAATACTGATTCGCAGTCAGCAGGTCCCATGGTCTACCGATGTCTATCCAAGTTCCTTCATACGGGAAGGCAAATACGTCTTCTTCACTCAACATAAGTTGGATCGAGTCCGTTATCTCGTATTCTCCTCTTTTCGACGTTTTTGTCTTTTTTATGTAATCAAATATTATTGGATCGAACACATAGAACCCAAGATTCACGTACTCCATATTCTCAGTTTTCTCAGGTTTTTCGACTACATTTTTTACCTTATAACCCTCTAACTTGATTACACCATAATTAGAGCAGTTTCTAATTTTTTTTACGGCTAAAGTTGCTTTTGAGTTGTTTTTAAAGTGAAATGATACTATATCATCTTTTAGACTTTGATCGTAAACTATATCTCCGTTTATCGCTATGAAGTCCTCATCGATAAATTTTTCAACGCAAGATATAGCATGAGCCGTGCCTAACGTATCTCCTTGCTCTATAAAAACGATTTCATAATCATTATTCTCAAAGAACTCTTTTATTTTGTCCTTCATGTAGTTGACGACCAAAATTATCTCTCTTTCTTTAGTTCTCTCTATTACATGTTTTAATAGGGGCTTATTTGCTAGGGGAAGCAATACCTTAGGGGAGGTGAGTGTGAGAGGCCTAAGTCTTGTCCCTTCTCCTGCAGCAAGTATGACAACCTTCATCCTATTTTCTCCAAGAGCTCCTTAAGGGTTTCGAAGGTAGTTTCATACAGACAACTTGGATCCTCCTTTGCTTCCACGGTTATCCTCATATAAGGCTCTGTTCCAGAAGGTCTGACAAGTATCCAAGAATTATCTTTCAGTACAATTCTAATACCGTCTATTTCATCCACATGATCTATGTCCTCTAATCTTTTCGGTAATTCCTCCTTTAGAAGGTTCATTAAAATTAATTTAAGGTCATTTCTGCATTTTACTTTGCCTCTCTCCAAGGGATAACTGGGAATTCTCTCGACGAGCTCGCTTAGACTTTCCCCAGACTTATCTATTATCTCAACAATCTTTGCCCCAGCAAGAGGGCCATCAGGACATAGGTGCACATCCGGAAATATTAAAGAACCGCTTGGTTCCCCTCCAAATACTGCGCCATGGTTTATTATAGCCTCTGCTATATGAACGTCGCCTACCTTAGTTCTTATAACATTTCCTCCTTTTTTAGCAACATATTCGTCAACGCATATTGAAGTATCGATGTTTGTAACTACAATAGAGTTCTTAACGGTCATTTCACCTGCTACAAGTGCCAGAAACTTATCAAAATCTACCAAAGATCCTCTTTCATCTACAACTACCGTTCTATCGCCGTCTCCATCATGGGCAATACCGACATCAGCGCCTATAGACTTCACCACCTTACAAAGGTCATTCAGGGTATCTGAACATGGTTCAGGATGTCTGCCTGGAAAATGACCATCCAACTGGGAGTTCAATGTGATTACATCGCATCCCAATTTTCTAAGCACGTATGGAGTTATACTTGAAGATGCTCCATTCGCGCAATCAATGACGACTCTTAAAGGATTGTCTATGCTTACAGACTTTATAATGGCGTTAATATGAACGTCACTGACACCATGGAGGGAGGAAACGCCTTTTATTCGAGACCAGTCAACTCTTTTGAAAGATCTGTGTTTTATAATGTTTTCAATCTTCTCTTCCATGTGTGGAGTATACGCCATGCCGTTCGGTTGCCAGAACTTTATTCCGTTGTATTCAGGCGGGTTATGAGACGCTGTAATGGAAACGCCCGCATCTCCATTATAGTACTTAGTCGCAAGAGCAATCGTAGGCGTGGGCACTATTCCAAGTTTTAGAACCTCGCAGCCTGAGGAGAGAAGCCCTGATATTACCGCGTGCTCGATCATCTCTCCAGAAGTTCGGGGATCTCTCCCAACCAGAACCATGCCCTGATTGTTCAAATAAGTGCCGAGAGAAAGACCTGCAAGATGTGCTATCTCGGATGTAAGTTCTTCTTGGACGACAGCCCTTATTCCTGATGTGCCAAATAACCCCACTCAGTTCACTTCCTTAACTTATTATTTTAAACTTATTATCTTTATCATGGTAAACTGAATTTAGTTACCTATATAGCATATCCAGTGTAATTTATACCCGGCATAATTTAATTTCACCTAATTTAAAAATATAATTTACTTAGGGTACCTTTCTGTATCATTTTACCCATTACTTATTTCCCTCTTACTTTATTTCTTATTATTTACTCCTTATTATCCAATAAATCAAATTCCCCTAGCCACGAATATCCCTGCGAAAGCTCCTACGGATGTTGCGCAGATATTCACGACATCTCCAGTAATATACCCATTTCTCTCGAGAAGGGCACCCAGTACGCTATCTGCCATGCACCCGATGAAACCTGATAACAGGGCAACTGTGGTATAGTAGAGATTATGGAACAATACGTATGCAAAAATACCCATGAAGGAGGCACCAATGATTCCCATTGTGGTGCCCAATAGAGTAACTCCGCCATCTGTTCCATGCGGGACAATCTTCGAAGGATTTGTGATTAACCGAGGCTGGGTCTTCGATAACACACCTATTTCAGCAGCCAAGGTGTCAGCCAATGCAGTTGAAACCGCTCCAAGGTAACCATGAAAGTTTCCTGTTACAGCCATAATGGTGGGAATCAGTCCATTTCCCATAACATTTCTCCAAGATCTTCTTCCTGAATCTCCCTCGGCGACGTTCATGGATTTTTTTTTATCGTATTTATACCGCGTTGACAAATAACCGAAAAAAACAAAACTTAGGAGAAGAAAAAACCATGAGAAATCGGTTGAAAAAAGGACTATGAGTCCAACGAAGAAAGCAGACAAGGAGCCAGTGAAGTCAAAAACTTTTTTCATATAACAGAGAATTCCAAGAACTAAGCAAATGAGAATCTTTGACCAAAACATCATCCAACTCCCCATTATATAGAACTTTTGACCAATTTTATAATTTCTTTCGCTTTTACCTCATCAACTGGCTGATTAGGATCGTTGTTGCGCTTCACTTGGCTTCCTATTATAGCACCGTCTGCATATTTAAGTATTTCCGATATGTTATTCTTACCCACACCGCTTCCTGCAAAGACCGGACATCCTACAGTTTGCTTAACTCTTTTCAATTCTTCGATATCTATTTTTCCTCCCGTGCGTTTCCCTGTAACAATTAAGGCATCTGCTTTACCTCTCTTCCAGCAATCCAATGCGGCTTCTTCAATTGCTAGGTTCATTAGGGGATATGCATGCTTTACATGAACGTCCGCATATATTTTTATGGATGGAAACATCCTTCTGTATCGGAGCGTTTTACCCGCGTTTCCCTCAATTATTCCCTGATCCGTTACATATGTTCCCACATGAACGTTAATTCTGACAAAATCGCATTTTGCGACTCCAGCAATCGCTATAGCCCCGATAGGGTCATTTCTAAGTAAATTTATTCCAATGGTGAAATCAAAAGTTTTACGTATTTCGTTTGCTACTATAGCCATGGAAGCGATGGTTTCCTTTCTCGCTTCTTTTTCAAAGGGCATGTCCCCGAAGTTTTCTATTATTATTCCATCGAAGCCTGCTTCATAGTACTTTGAAGTGTCTGACCTTGCTCTCTCTAATACTAGGTCAATATCCTCAAAATCTGGGGAGCCAGGCAATGGTAAGAGATGTACGACTCCTAGAATTTTTCTGGTCATTTTTTAATCCTGTGTAGTTTTTATTTATTCTAAATGGACTAGGCTGGCTCTGCTAGAACCTCTGTTTCTCTTATCTCAACACTCCTCAAGGAGTATGCCTTAAGAGCCGCCTTATACACATCTGCACTCAATTTACCCAAAACGACTTCCTGTACGAATTGCTTAAAAGGTCTTTCTTGGGCTATTTTTTCCACGGTTTCAAACATCTTCTTTCTGATCAGTCTCTCTTGTGAGGTTTTAGTTCTTCTTGTAGTAAAGACCAGACCCTTTACCCTGATTTTGTACTGGTCCTTTGTGAATACGTCTGTGATTCCCTCAACCTTACTTGAACCTCTCCTTACAAGACTCCGTATGTAATCTCTTGCAAGTGAATGACCAATGAATTTTGTATAAGCCTTGTCTCCTCTTACCTCATTGATCTCAAACCTTAATTTTACGTAACTCTTGCTGAAATCCCCGGTGAGCTCATGCAATGTAACCTCTACAACCCTGCCTATGAGTTTTGAGGGATCGTCGCTTGGAGTTTCCCCGATGGGAGTAGACCCGAAGGTCTCTGGGGATATTATTTTGTACCATTTTTTTGCCTTCCATGTATCTTTTGCCTTCCTACTTACTCTCTTTCTTTTCGCCATACGATCACAAATTTGATGGAGAGTCGCTTTATATATCTATCGGTTATGAATAAAGAGCAACATGAAATTCTCAGGCAGGAGTCAGTATCTCTTTCTTTCCACCCATATATTTTCGTAGTACCTTTGGGATCTCTACCGATCCATCTTCTCTCTGGTAATTCTCAAGTATAGAGCATATAGTCCTCTCTGTGGCAATTGCAGTTGAATTTAGTGTGTGTACAAATTCTTTTTTCGTTCCAACCCTGCCATAACGTATATTTAGTTTTCTTGCCTGGTAATCTGTGCAATTGCTGCAAGAAACGACTTCTCTGTACGTACTCTGGCTTGGAAACCATACCTCTAGGTCATATTTTTTCGCAGCGTTATCGTTCATCTCTCCGCTCGCGATATTTACCACTCTATAGGGCAGTTCCAACATCTGGTATAGTTTCTCCGCATGCTGTATCATTTCCTCGTGAAGATCCCAAGAATCTTCTGGTTTACAAAATACAAACTGCTCCACCTTATCGAACTGATGAACTCTGAAGATTCCTTTTGTATCTTTGCCATGGGCTCCTGCTTCTCTTCTAAAGCAAGTTGAGAACCCTGTGTACTTTAAAGGAAGGTCTCTTTCATCAATGATCTCATTGAAATGCAAGGCGCCGAGGGTTTGTTCTGAAGTTGCAATTAAGAAGAGATCTTCGCCCTCTACTTTATATAACTGCTCTTCAAAATCCGCTAGCTCGGAAACAGCCCTCATTACTTCTTTCTTTATTAGGTAAGGGGTCCAAAACGGGGTGTAACCCTTACTAACAAGATAATTTAGGGCAAGATGAATCAAGGCTAAATTTAAAAATAAGAGGTCATTTTTTAGATAGTAAAACCTTGAACCAGAAACCTGGGCTGCTTTTTCTAAATCAGCTAGATTTAGATCTAAAACTAAATCTACATGATGTTTTGGCTTAAAATCAAATTTAGGAATCTTACCCCATTCCCGCACAATCTCGTTGTATGATTCATCAGGGCCCACAGGAACTGAATCGTGCAAGATGTTCCCGATACGATAGCGAATTTCATCTCTTTTTGTTAACAATTCCCTTGTTTTACGGTCTAGATTCTTGATTTTATCATTTAATTCTTGCATTTCTTTAATTTTAGATGATGTGTCTTCACCTCTTTTTTTCATCTCAGAGATTTCCCTTGATATAATGTTTCTCTTACTTTTCAGTTCATTTACTTCTCGTACTGCCTTCCTCCACTCATTATCATAGAATATAACCTTATCTACTAATTTGGGATCTCTAAATCTTTTTTCCTCGGATTTTCTTATTAAGTCTGGATTTTCTCTGAATAATCTGATATCCAACATCTACATGCCTCTAAATTTTGTTTTTATCTGCATATTTATATTTAATTTCCTGAATCATATCAGCAGGAGAGGTGCTATTTATTTTGAATGGAACTTATAAACCTTCCTTTCTCATTTTACTCTGATACGAAGTTTATTTCAAATTTTTTATGGTTTTATAGAAATATATATATGCTTCCAAAGAAAAAGAATCATCTTGCAAGAAGATCATTTAATACCCTACTTCACGGGGGCCTGGGATGGACGAGAAAATTCAGGAATTCGAGGAGAGAATAAAGAGACTTGAAGATATAATCTTGGATATACTTGCGCGTTCCAAAAAGGACAGAGACCTAGAGGAAAGGATTATAGAGCTTGAAGAAAAACTGACCAGCCATACTGTTGAAGACCTCCTCGCTGAACTTCAAAAAATAGAAAGGCGGCTAGACCAGATATCAGAGAAGTTAGAAATATAAATCCAATAAATTTGTGATATTTTCTGAGCACCACTATTCAACTGCAGAAATACATCTCTTACTAAGTATTATCGCGCCTAGGAGATCATCCAATGTGCTGATCAGCTTTTGAAGGTTTTTGGATTCCATTTCTGTAAAAAAAACATCGTCCTCTATCCAGCTTTTTATCATAACTTCCTCTGGAGTTTCCTTATTTTCAGGAGAAACCGCCCTAAAAACGGTTAACGATGTTTTTTTATCATCCATCTGGATTTTCAACTTAACCCTTACCGAGCTGTTTTCCCACAATACTATCCACAGCCCTCAAAAATTCTTGTTCCTTTTCCCTGGGTATTTTTGCGCCAGCAGCGATATCATGACCTCCTCCTTCTCCGCCTACCTGTTCAGATGCCTTTTTCAGAGCCAATCCTAGATTTATACCCATTCTACAGAGTTTTCTTGTAGTTCTTGCGGAAACCTTGGTCAAGTTATCTTCTGCATATACCATCCCTATCGAGGGCTTTGAAACATCAATTATCCTAGTGCCAAGCCCCATCATAGTAACTGTACCTATTATGGAATCTTTTATTCTCTCCTTTCCATGGAAATATTGTATATTTTCAAGTTTAGAAACCTCTAACTCATTTAAAATGTTTATACTCTCAGATAACAGTCTTCTATGTTCTAGAAGGATGTTTTCCGCTAGTTTGTACATTGAATCTCTTTCGCCCAAACATATGGAGAGTCCCACTCCGCCATAGTTGTTTCTTCCACACGCATTTAGTAGAGTAGCAAAACTCTTGGCGTCTCTTAGCTCGCTTCTATCGTCCTCCCCCAATACCGTGTATACTTCTCCTATTAGGCTTTCTGCCCTTTCTTCAGGAGCATCTCCAAGAATTTTAAAAAGTAAATAGGTTGCAAGGGATTTTTTCTCTTCAAAGTCAAGATCTACGACTCTTCTCCAATGTTCGCCGTCCTTAATCTTTATTCCCAATTCTCTAAGAACTGCGAGACATCTTTCTTCGTTTCCAGTTATTCCCGGAATAAATGGGTCTGTAGTATACTCCATTGCCTTGTATATAGGTCGTGTAAATCTTCCAAAAAACCTGAGATCAATTTCTGACTTTATTGTACCTTCCTTTTCTCCCTCATTTAGGATTTCCCTGTTTACTCCTATGAGTTTTCCATCTCTATCTTGCATATCCCCGAGGGCGCCTACTATGGCGAGATGGGAATAATTCTTTGAGATACCTCTAGCAATAAGATATGTCATTCCAGAACCAGAAATCTCTCTTGAGCCATCCATGCCAAATTCATGAGCATTTATATGTAGCAAAGATCTACTGGGTTTAATTTCTTCTGGCTGATGATGATCTATCACCATTGCCTCTTTTCCATTGTTTATCAAAATTTCTTGGAGCTGTGGTAACTGACCACTTCCAAAATCTGTAAATATGTAGTATGAATAATTCTCTCTTGCAAGCTCTTTAATTTTATCCTTCTCGAGTTGCCTTAAGATGGTGAAGTGAAAATCAGCCTTCAGATCAATTAAGAGTTTTCCCAAGATTCCAGCAGCGGAGATGCCATCAGCATCGTAATGCGAAACGCATCTAAAACACTCATTTTTTCTATCTTCTATCCATTGTACAGCCTCTCTTAAATCAGGAAAAGGCATTTAGATCATTCAAGAAGTAATTCTGCCATTTCAGGAGTATACTTCCAATCCTCCGGGAGCACACCCTTCCTTCTGTAATAATTTGCCAGCCTTCTTATCTTAGACTCCAGCAGTTCTAGCCCCCTTCTTGAGTGCAAATCTTTTTTATGTTCTAATAGATGCTTCCTTACCCTAATTGCCCTTCTAATAAGGTTTCCTAGATCTTCAGGTATTTTTGGAGCCAAATCGTATTCCTGAAGTATTTTCTGAATCTTTTTCCCGGTCAAAAGTTTTGCTTGCGGGATCCCGTATTGATCCCTGAGAATGGTACCTATCTCACTTTGGGAGTAACCTTCCTTGGCGTACTTTACTATCAGCTCCTCAACTTCTTCCGCAGAGTATTCTACCCAACTTGGAGCTATGGTTCTTGGAGGTCTCGTTGATCTGGAGGAGCCTTTTGCTCTTGAGTGCATTCTTGCCATACTTCACCTCGTGGAAATTTGCTGTAATGATATTTTGATATTTGATATTTTAATATTTGGGTCATGAGTGTGCAAACCAATCAATAATTATTTTTTTCCAACCAGGCGACAAAATTTTCTATAGCTCTTTTCCTGTGTGAAATCCTATTTTTAAGTTCTTTATCCTCTCCAAACGTCTTGCTATAACCTTCTGGTATGAATATTGGGTCGTAACCAAAGCCTTCCTCTCCCCTTATTTCCCGAGATATATTTCCTTTAACGATTCCCTCAAAAGAAACAGGCTCCTCATCGGGCATACAAAAGCCTATAACCGATTTGAAGTAAGCCTTTCTGTTTTTTAAACCCTCCATCAACTTAAGTATTCCCTCGTTCCCTATGGTTTTTTGAACATAGGATGAGTAAGGGCCGGGGAATCCTTTAAGCGCATGAATGAACAAACCAGAATCCTCAACAATTACAGGCATGTTTATCACCTTGCAGGCAAAAATAGCAGAGTGGCAGGATATCTCTTCAAGCGATTCTGATTGAATCTCTGGGCATTCTAATTTGACTTGTTCTAGCTCGATGTAATCGCCAAGTAACTCCTCAAACTCCCTCATTTTTCCGGTGTTGGTTGTAACTATGGCTATTTTATCTATAATTTTTTTATCTGGCATACCTTCCCCTCTTTTCGATTTCTTCTACTCTCCTGACAACTTCTTTATCCATTATGTTGAGGTAACTATCAATCACTGATGAATAGCAGGATTCAGCTATACTATGATGTGTACTGTAAAATGCTTCTCTCATTAGATGTAGGTCGACTCCCTTGTCTTCTATGGAATTCGAGATCTCCCCCAAGCCAAAATCTATAAAGTATATGAGATCTTCATGGAAAATCATATTCGATGTTGTTAGATCTCCATGAATTATGTCCTTATTGTGAAGTTTTCCGATCATATCCCCTATTCTTGCGCACAATTCATCTCTATCTTCTTTTTTAGCGCCATCCAACATATCTCTCAGAATTTTGCCTGGAATATACTCCATTAGAATGGAAGTGCCTCTCAGCAGTATATCTAAAACAATTGGTGTGGGAACGCCGCTTTCCCTTGCCAATCTCAGGAGTTTGGCTTCTTTTTTAGTTCTTTCGTATCTCAGCCTTTCGTCAAGATTACGAACACGATACTTTTTCTCAATTCTTCTCTTTTCAATAACGTGTTCTCCGTGCCATTCTCTAAGGTAGATAACTGCCTCTGCACCTCTTGCTATAATTCTCATCACTTAATCGCCTTTTAAGTCGACATCAGATAATCCCAAGACATTCAATAGCCCAATGAGATTATTCTTAGAGAGAGAGCCATCTGATACGTATCTTAAAATCTCTTCCGCGTTAAATGCAACACCTAAACCTGCATTTTGTAACATGATCCTATCGTTGGCGCTGTCTCCAACGGCAACAATTTGATCAGGTGAGATACCCTCTTTTTGTGATAATTCCCGTATGATTCTTCCCTTCGCCTCCGCATCGATTATCGGACCTTCTATTTCACCGGTTACTATACCGTCCTTTATGACCAATTTATTGCCAAATGCATAGTCAAATCCAAGCTTTTCTCGTATTTTATCCGTAAAGTACGAAAATCCTCCGCTTATTAAGGCTATTTTGTAACCGCTTCTCTTGAGTGCAGTAATTAGTTCTTCTGTTCCAGGGGTAAACGTGAGATTTTCTGATATTTTTTCAAGAACATCGACGGACAAGCCCTTGAGAAGTCTAACTCTTTCTCTTAGAGATTGTTCAAAATCGATCTCACCGCGCTTTGCAAGTTTGGTTATGTCTTCAACCCTTTCACTGACTCCAGCCGCCTTGGCAAGTTCATTTATTATTTCAACATCCACAATTGTAGAGTCCATATCGAAAACGATAAGGCGTTTCTCCTTCTTGTAAATATCATAATCTTGTACTACAGCATCTAGACCCAGTTCTTCGCATTTTTTGGCAACCTTTTCTTTGAGTGATGGAAGATCGCAGTCTCTTATATCAATCGTCATTTGAAGGGAAATAATGTCTCCTCTGGCAATTAACTGGGTTTTTTCAATGTTTACCCCCATGCTCGCAAACAAACTGGATAATGCATATACGATGCCTGGCCTGTCTCTGCCTAATACAGTAACGACGTACAACTTCTTTCTTTCCAATCTTCTCAGTGCCGCATATCTGTGGTATGGCGTTATCTGGATATCCAATCCTAATTTATTCGCCTCTTCCCGGAGTTCTTTCATTACGGTCTTGAAGGAAGAGTCGCTGGTTTTAAAATCTACTATGGTAAACATTAAAAAGAGGCCTTGGAGAGCCGTTTGCTCGATGTCCACGATGTTAACGTGGTGTTTTGCGAGTACAGAGGTTATTCCTGCTATTAGTCCAGGCCGGTCGTTTCCTGTAAGCGTTATCACGTACATGGCGCTTTCTTCGTCCCTTATTTTACTTCTTGGAGTGCTTCTGTATCGGGGCATCGATCAAAAATGTTCAGTTATACTATTTTAATTTTTCAACTTTGAAGAAAGTTCTCAAAAAACCTTCTTCAATTATGCCAAAAATCCCCTTCCTTACGGATTCCTCATCAAATTTTTTGACATCATCCCCCTCTTTTAGAGGATCGTATAATGCAAAGGGGGCTGGATCTTTAACGTGTGTTTTCACACTTACCGGCGTATGGTGATCCGACATAATTCCTATGGATAGATCTTCGATTCCTGAATCCAATATCCTGCCTACTACGAATTTGTCAATTCTTTCAATCGCCTTCACCTTCTCTTCAATATCTCCCGCATGACCCGCTTCATCAGGAGATTCAATATGCAGGAAAACGAAATCAGAATCCTCAAGTGCCCTTAAAGTGTATTCGGCTTTGGCCTTATAATCTGTATTGTAATATCCGGTTGCTCCAGGGACATTTATAACGTTCATTTTGGTAAATACGCCTATTCCCTTTATCAGGTCAACTGCAGATATAACCGAGCCTCTCAGATTATATTTTTCCAAGAAAGGGGTCATTTTTGGAGCTCTACCTTGTCCCCACAGCCATATCATGTTGGCAGGATTTTTTCCCTCTTCTATTCTTTTTATATTTACAGGATGTTTTTCAAGTACTTTTTTTGAATCAACAACTATATCGTTCAAAATATTTATAAGACCTGTTTTGGATCTTTCTTTAGATCTGATAAGAACCTCTTTTATTTTTTTGCCCAACGCATCATGAGGCGGCGTTGTTTCGATATCTTCTGGGTTTATGTCGTCCTTTAAAACCATTAGGTTCCTGTAGCTTACACCAGAGTAAAAACAGATTTTGTCAGAGCCAAATCTTTGATTCAGAGTGTCTATCAACTCTCTACTTTCACCGTCTGATATGTGCCCTGCGCTATAGTCTTTAATCTCTCCCTTTTCTACCGTAATCAAGTTACATCTAAAGGCTATGTCTGATTTCCCAAGAGGTATGCCAATACTCGCGGCCTCAAGGGGTCCTCTTCCCGTATAATATATTCTTGGATCGTACCCAAGGATTGATAAATTAGCTATATCGCTACCCGCAGGCATGTCGTTTGGTATGGTCTTTAGAAGGCCACATCTACCCTTAAGTGCTATTTCATCGATGTTTGGTTTTTCAGAGATCATTAATGGCGTTTTACCATTGAGTTCTTCAACGGGATAATCAGACATCCCATCTGCCACAATCAATATATACTTCATTTGCATCAACATCGATGCAAAGGTTTATAATGGTTTTCATTTTTTCATTGGATTGGTGGAAACTTTGCCCAACATACTGGATGCCCTAGCGTATTACTCACTAGCCCTGATAGGGCCCCTAGTAAGTATCGCGGTAGGTATAGTGACGGGTGTTTTTTTAAGAAGAGTTATCGTATCAATTCTATCCAAGAGTTTTAGCTTCGAAACCACAGATTTAGGTTATAAGGCAAAAATAATCTTCATGATTTTCTCGATAATCGTTTTTAGCGTAGCATTCGTTCTTGCTGGCGAGTTCAACGCCATAATGTTCATAATAGGGATCCTGTTTTCATACTGGCTAACAACTTAATTTTCTCATGAAATAACGTAGTAGTACTCTCCCGCCATCTTCTGTTCTCTGTCAAGTTTTGAGCCCTCTTTGTTTATTCTAGGTCTCCCGGTTTCTTTGTCTCTTCTAAATGTAATGTTCATTTTTCTCAAAAAATGATTCATGCCGTCTCTTTTTTCTAACGGTCCGATAGATTCACCCTGAATTCCAGGATATCCATCAAAAATCATTATCCTATCCGAGAGATAATCTATCAGCAACACGTCGTGATCTACGACCAAAGCAGTTTTTTCTCTTTGTTCCATCAGTCTCCTCAACATTTTTGTCAGCGAAATTCTCTGCTCCACATCAAGATATGCGCTTGGTTCATCCAGAAGGTAAATATCCGCTTCCCTTGAGAGGCACAGGGCAATTGCAACCCTTTGTAGTTCTCCTCCGCTGAGCTCGTTTATTCGCTGGTTTAACAGTTTTTCAAGTTGCAGAGGTTTGAGTATTTCATTCTCATATCTACTCGTTCCAAACTCTTTCGTTACCTTAGATAATAATTCTAATACGGTTTCTTCATACTCTGGCGAGAGGTACTGGGGCTTGTATGATACCTTAATGTTTAAATCTAAAGTGCCTGTAGAGGGCTTTAAAACCCCTGCAAGCATCTTTACGAACGTTGTTTTTCCAATTGCATTAGGACCCAATACACCCACTATTTCTCTTTTGATCAAGGAACCAGCATTACATTTAAGAGAGAAACCATCATATTTTTTTGTTAATTTTGGATAAGTGAGCAACTCTTCTCCTTCTGTTGGACGAGAAGGTGGTCTAATCTCAAAAGTAACTCTTTCCTTTCTGAATCTCACGTTCTCTTCTCTTAAATATCCCTCTAGGTATTCGTTTATCCCTACCCTGACGCTCTTGGGGTGGGTAATAATACCATAGACGCCTGGCTTTCCATAGAGAATTTGCACGTAGTCGCATATCCAGTCTAAAATTACAAGATCGTGCTCCACAACAACGACCATCTTTTCCTTAGCAAGTTCTTGTATTGCTCTCGCCACGTTCACCCTTTGTCTCACGTCTAAATAACTTGAAGGCTCATCAATGAGATATACATCCCCTTCTTTTAATAAACAAGCAGATATCGCTACTCTCTGTAATTCTCCTCCACTTAATTCTTTGATGTCCTTATTCAGAAAACTTTCCAGATCTAGCATTTCGATTAAGTTTTTCAATTGATCTCTCTCGTCAATATTTTTTAAAAGATCCTTCACACATCCAGATACTGCCCTTGAGAGTCCTTCTATATACTGTGGTTTGTGTATTGCTTTTATTTTGCCTTTTGAGAGATTTTCAAGGTATTTTTGGATTTCTGATCCTCTGAAAGAAAGGATTACTTCGTCCCAGTCAGGAGGGTCCTCGAATCTACCGAGATTCGGCTTTATCTCCCCAGATAGAATATTTATGGCGGTTGTTTTTCCAATGCCATTAGGACCTATCAAGCCGACTACGCCAGATTCAAGTGGATATGGAAGACCATACAGCTTAAATTGATTTAACCCGTATCTGTGGATGCTTTCCTCTTCAAGTTCTTCTGGAAGATTTATAACAGTTATAGACTCAAAAGGACATCTTTTAATGCATATTCCACAGCCCGAGCAAAGTTCCTCTGATATTATAGGCTTTCCTGTTTTTTCGTCGATTATCACCGTTTCTTCTTTCATCCTCACTCCAGGACAGTACTTTACGCACTCGTATGAGCATTTCTTTGGTTGACAGGTATCTTTATCTAAAACGGCGATTCTCATAAAAACGAACCTCAAAAGAGATTAAATAACAGAATCCACGTAAACAACCATAAAAGAACAAAAGGAACGAAACAGTTTCCAAACCAGCCCTTGGAGCCTCCGATGTCTTCTACCGTTATCTTGAGTATTTTCTCATTTAATCTACCCACAAGCACCAATATCACAGGAGCAAAGAGTACTCCCAGCACGAGTGCCCAACTTAATATACCAGATAACACACCAAACAACATATAGACCATCGCAGCTTTACTTTCGTTATCCATGTGTGTTCACCATGAAGAATATGAAAAAAGAGATGACTAACGTTGATATAAGTGTATTGGTAAGAGAATTAAAATGGCTAGAAGGCGGTAGGATAGTTAAAATCTATCAGCCGCTCCCTGAAGAATTCACATTCAAATTGCACAAATCACCTCAAGGAACTATAGATTTTGTCTTTACACTTGGAAAAAGAGCCCACATAACAAAATACCCCAGAGAAAACCCTGAAAGGCCCTCAAACTTTGCTATGTTCCTAAGGAAATACGTAGGTAATTCAATAATCGCCGATATAAGGCAACACAACTTCGACAGGATTTTAGAGTTTGATCTATCTCATAAAGAAAACTACACGCTTGTATTTGAAATATTTGGAAAGGGCAATCTTATTTTATTGGATAGTTCTAAAAAAATTATAAGACCTCTATTTCCGCAAAAATGGAGACATAGAAATGTTATAAGTGGAGAAATCTATGAATACCCACCTTCAGGTATTGATATTTTCTCCATAAGCAAGGAAGATCTAAAAGAATTGTTAAACGAGCCTATTGAAACAGTGAGATTGCTGGCGAGAAAACTAAATTTGAGTGGCATATATGCAGAAGAAGTATGTAAAATCGCTGGATTGGAGAAAAATATTCTTGGAGAAGAACTAGAAGACAACGATATAGAAAAATTGTACCTATCATTCAGAAATTTGATAAGCAAACTTGAAAATCCAAGACCAGTTATGGTAATTGAAAATGGAAACCTAATAGATGTTTTACCTTTCCCCTTAGAAGTCTATGAAGGGAAAAAACTTGTATATTACGAATCTTTCAATCAAGCACTGGACGATTTCTTTACAAAAACTGAAATAGAAATCTTGGATAAAAAAACTTATGATTTAAAGGAAAATAAACTGGCTAAATTGTATATAAGGCTAAATGAACAAGAAGAGACATTGAAAAATTTGGAAAAAGTTGCTATCAAAGAGAAAAAATTGGGAGATTTAATATACGCTAATTATCACATCATAGAGAACATATTGAATATGCTTAAAGAGGCGAGGGATAAAGGATATTCATGGGAAGATATACTAGCTGCTATTGAATCAAGCAAAGAAAAAAACAAGGAACTACAGATTTTAAAGAGAATAGATCTCAAAACAGGGAAAATTTACTTGGATTTAGAAGATGAAGTGGAAATAGACTTGAAAAAAACTCTACCTGAAAATGCCGAAGTACACTATAAAAAGGCTAAAAAAGCCAAAGAAAAGATAGAGGGCGCCAAAAAAGCAATAGAAGAAACAAAAAAGCTCATAGAGTATGCAAAAAAAGAAGAAGTCCCTGTAGAGATTAAAATGCCCAAAGAGAAAAAAGTAAGAAAGAAAAAGTGGTATGAGCAATACAGGTGGTTTTTCACTTCGGAGGGATTTCTTGTAATAGGGGGAAAAGATGCCAAAAGCAATGAAAAAGTCGTAAAAAGACATATGGAACCTTCAGACCGTTATTTTCATGCTAATATAAGCGGAGCCCCCCACGTGATACTTAAGACAAAAGGAAAAGAGCCATCAGAGCAATCAATGAAAGAGGCAGCAATATTCGCTGCTTGTTATTCAAATGCCTGGAAGATGGGTTTTCATGGGACAGAAGTTTACTGGGTATACCCTGATCAGGTTTCAAAGGAGGCGCCATCCGGAGAATACATCCCAAAAGGAGGATTCATGATATACGGAAAAAGAAATTATCTATCTGTGGACCTTAAAATTGCCATTGGAAGAGTTAACGATAAGATAATATACGGTCCTTTATCATCCGTTGCCAGCAAAACAAAAAACTTTGTTGTCATAGAGCCCGGTGACACTCCAAAGAACGAAATCGCAAAGATTATTAAAAACAGGATAAATGGAGATCTAGATGAGATAATGCAGGCAATACCTGGAAACTCAAGTATATGTGATCATGATGGATGAGAGAATAAGAATCCCCCTCTCAGGAAGTTTGACGGTAACCGAGAGAGTTGTTTACAACTGTATTCTGAGCAACAGATCTAGAGGAATCAGCCAATCAGAAATTAAAAACGAAACAGAATTAAAAGAAGATTCCATTAAAAAGGCCTTGGACAAATTAGAAGAAAAAAACTTAGTTTTTTTAAGAAATAGTAGGTATTATCCAATATTTCACTTATTTTAATCTTTTTTAATTAAAATTTTTGTTGATCGTCCACGACTTAACTTCTAAATTTGAAATTATTTAATAAATTTCGTTACGGAAGAATTTTTATATACGGAGCCTTATAATTTATTTTAATTAAGGCTGAATGGTTGAGGAAGGGTTTTCATGTTACTCCCAAAAGGTGTTAGGCTAGAAGAAACTTACCAAGCGAAGGATAGTAACTTGCTTTTGTATTTACAAGAGATTTCTTGCAAGAAATTTACCGGACTTGTCGATGCTTACCTAAGAAGTCCAGATCAGTCGGTAAGATGTCAGGTAGTTCTTAAAGATGGTAAGGCAATTCTTGCGGTTGGAAAATTTTTGAGAGAAGGTGAAGAGGGAAAAGGCATTGATTTTATAAAGAAACTTTCGAGTCGAAGATGGAACAATATAAGGATTGAATTGTTCGAGTATTCTGACTCGGAAATAGGCCTGATCAACGAGTACTACAAGGACCATTTGATAAGCGAGTCTGGAGTGGATCTATGTCCGATCGAAAGTGAAAGAGAGGCTCTCCGAGAAGCTCTTCTTAAGAAGTACAAGATAAAGGAACCTACGGAGGAGGAAATAGATAGAATACTGAGTGGAGGTGTATGGGTTGGTAGCCGAGATAGAGAGAATAATATCGAAGCTGAATGATATCTCAGGCGTAAAAGGATCTTTCTTGGTGAGTATGGATGGATTTATAATAGCAGAAGTCCTCCCAAAGAACATAAGTAAAGATGATGCAGGCGCAACACTCTCAGCCTCTTATGGTGCCCTTTCAGTTTCTTTTGAAGAGTTAAAGCAGGGTGCCGTGAAGTTTGTTATCGCGGAGGGTGAGAATGGAAATGTTTTCTTAATTTCGGTTGATGATTCAGCTGTGCTGGGAGTTCTTGCTGATACCTCGGCCAACTTGGGCTACATAAGAATGCAGATGAATAAGATTGTTCCCGAACTCAGCGCACTGCTGTGAGGCCCTCTAATGGACTGGCAAAGGATATCTGTAGATGCTATGGAGGAGATAGCGGAAAAGCTATCTGAACTCTGTGACCAGAAAGAGACTAGAAAGATCGGAGATTCTATGAGCCTTGCGGTGAATACAGGGGTTTACGTTGGTGTAATAAAGAATATGGGTGGAGGATGTCACCCAATTTTGAGACAGGTAAGCGAGCATATTGGGAAGGGTATTCTAAGTTCAGAAACGACCTTTAATGAGGCGCTCAAAGTCTTCGATTTGGAGTTTGACCAATTAGGCTTCGCAACCACTGGAAACTGTCATGAATGTTTAAGTTTTGAGAATTCTATGGAAAAACCCATGTGCAGTACCACAAGAATTTTACTTCAATATATCTTGAAGGGGGCTACTGGCAAGAACTACAGCGTTGTGGAAGAAAAGTGTATAGCAAAAGGAGAGGATGAATGTAGGTTTGTTTTCTCCCCATCAAGAAGTATAAAGGATCTTCTAATAAAGCCCATTGAGTACACAATGAATGATGCTGATAAACTCATAAAGACTTACTTCTCCACGTTCAACAAGGTTAAGGATGTAAGAAGTCCAATTCACCTAGGACACATGATCGGTGCTTCAGTTGTTAGGCAGCTTGGCGTAGGCAGGGCGGGATCCGTGCTCAGAACTGGAGCCATAATAGTAGGTCAGAACGTGGGGAGATCACTGGAAAAAGACCCCAAAGAATCTATTTCAATGTTAGCAGATGTCTCCAATGAACTCGGGTTGGGCAAAGTAAGCGTGGATGGCAATACTTTTGTGGTTGAGGACTGCTGGCTCTGTTCCACTATACCCAAGACAGAAGTCGACTCAAGATATTGTGTTTGGAATGCCAGTTTTTTTGCCTCCGCACTATCTACAGCTACGGGAGAAGATGTTAAGGTCAAAGAAATTGCCTGCACAAAAAAAGGTAATCATTCTTGTGTCTATGGTATAGAAATGGATTGAGAAAGGGAATAAAAAATAGTACAAAAGCCCTTACTTAGTTGGTTCGTAGTCTTTTAGCCTTCCAGAAAGAAAATCATCGTATCCCGCGAGATCTAACAATCCATGTCCAGAATGATTGTACACTAGGATTTTTTTCTCTCCTGTCTTTTTCGCTTCTCTTGCCTCGTCTATCACAGCTGCAAGCGCATGACAGGTCTCTGGCGCTGTTACTAATCCCTCTGTTTTTGCCAGTATCTGACCCGCTCTGAATATCTCGCTCTGATGATATGCCTTGGCCTTAACTAATCCCTCTTTTACTAGCAAACATAGGATCGGAGCATCTCCATGGTATCTCAGTCCGCCGCTGTGGATTGGTGGAGGTACAAAATCATGACCTAGTGTATACATCTTCAACAAGGGAGTGAGCGTTGCAGTATCTCCGTGGTCGTATCTGTATTGAGACACCGAGATCTTCTCACCAGTTAGAGTTGGCACCGCTTTAGGCTCAACCGCCATAAACGTTGTTTCATCGTATTCTCCCCTGAGCTTTTTGCCTATGAAAGGAAACATAAATCCTGAGAAATTGCTTCCTCCTCCCACACAGCCTGCCATGAAATCAGGAGTTTCATCGAGGAGTTCAAACTGTTTTATCAACTCCTGTCCGATCACTGTTTGGTGAAGTAGCACGTGATTCAATACACTTCCCAGAGAATAGAATGTTTCATCGTGATTTATGGCTGTTTCCACCGCTTCTGAGATGGCAATACCCAAAGATCCTGGATGATCAGGATTTTCTGCCAATATCTTTCTGCCTGCCTCTGTTCTCTCGCTCGGGGATGGGACAACTTCTGCACCGTACAACTGCATTACAATTCTTCGATATGGTTTCTGCTCGTAACTCACTCTCACCATATAAACTAGACACTCAAGGTCAAACAGAGCGCATCCGAGGGAAAGTGCAGATCCCCACTGTCCAGCACCTGTTTCTGTGGTCAATCTTTCTGCGCCTTCCTTCATTCCATAGTATGCCTGTGCTACAGCAGTGTTTGACTTATGACTGCCTGTAGGAGAAAGATCCTCTCTCTTGAGATATATCTTGGCGGGCGTATTCAGAAATTTTTCGAGCCTCGTTGCTCTATAAAGAGGGGTGGGTCTTCCTATTTTGTAGTAAATCTCTACTATCTCCTCTGGTATATCAATATATGGATCCATGCTCATTTCTTGTTGCAACAGGGCTTTCGGGAAGATTTTTGGCAAGTTCGCCATTCTTGATGGGCCTTCATCAGGATCTTTTGGAGGATCTAGAGGTCTTGGCAGATCTGGAAGGATGTTGTACCACTTTCTCGGCATTTCATCTATTGATAAAGTTACAACCGACATTTCTCTTCCCTCCGATTATGATGTCCATTTATGTAGTACAGTGCAATATTTAAGTATTTTGAGTACACATTTGTACGTTGATATTGAGATAACGCGAGTTCAGTCTTGAAGTCTGAATTCCATATAGTTATCTTCTTTTTCGTCATAGTACTCGATGAAAACCTCACAAAATTTGATTTCTCCAGTGATAGAGGAAGTTAAGTTTTCAGTTATAGCCTTTAATTCATCAGGATCACATGCGTCGATGGTTAAGATACAATTGTGAATGTCCCCTTCTTTCCAGATTATCTCTATGTTAACGGTTGCATAAAGGTTAAAGGGCATTTCCCCTTTGGATTTTTTGAACTTTTCAATCAAATCTTCAGCATCTTTTCTAATATCTTTGGTGCACTCATTCACTTATGACCCTCTGGGAAGATTATTATAAGACTAAATATAGATTTCGATGGTGCTCGTATGAAAATCATACATCGAGACCTAAAGAAGGGCAGGATCAAACTCAGGATAGATAGTTTAAATGACCTCTGGCACCTACAGAACATCATCGAAAGTGGAGACCTTGTTTTTTCTAAGTCTTATCGAAGGGATCAGGAAGTTATTAAAAATAAGATAAGGACAGAAAGACCAGAAAAAAAACTGGTATACCTCGGAATAAGGGTAAAGAATGTTGATTTTCATCCCCATTCAAACCGTTTAAGAATTCTAGGAGTAATAGAACATGGCACAGACCTTGGAAAGCACCATACTCTGGATGTAACCGAGAGAACCATTATTACGATAGAAAAATCTTGGAAAAATGATCAATTAGAAAGGCTTAAAGAGGCGGAAATAGAGGCAAAAAGACCTTTAATAATGGTTGTGACCATAGATGAGAGTGAGGCAGAGATTTTTATTTTCCGCCAGTATGGTATAGAGTCGCTTGGTAAGATATACTCAGGGCTTAGCAAGAAGATGGACGAAAAGTCATTTTCAACCACAAAGAAAGGATTTTTCAGGGAAATAGCAAATAAAATGATGGAAAATAAAATAATAGAGAATAAATCAACTGAAAGTGAAATGACAAGGGAAATGATAAAAAATGAGATGATACAAGCAATAATAATCTGTGGCCCGGGATTTATGAAGGAAGATTTCTTGAACTTTTTATCTGAAAACTACAAGGAATTGAGCGAAATTTCTAAACTCGAGCCAGCAAGTAACACAGGGAAACCGGGAGTCCATGAAATAATAAAGAGGGGGGCGATAGATAGAGTAATAAAGGATGATCGTATATCCAAGGAATTCAAGGTGGTGGAAAGTCTTCTCGAAGAAATAGGAAAGGGCACAGGTCTCGGAGTATACGGCTTGCAGGAAGTAGAAAGGGCGGTGAACTATGGGGCCGTAGACAAACTAATCGTATCCGATAGAACTCTGAGGGAGTTCAGATCGAGAAAAGATGATAGAATAGAAGAAATAATGGAAAATGCAAGAAAGACTTCCTCTCACATAATGATAATTAGCTCCGAACACGAGGCTGGCGAGAATTTATTATCGCTAGGAGGTATCGCTGCTCTGTTAAGGTACAAAATTCAGGCCTAAACATTTTAATATAAAGATCTCAAATAACGAAAGTGGATGGGATTAAAAATATGTTGATACCAAAAGAGGGTACTTTAATCGCATCATTTTCTCCGAATGAGGTTGAAATTGATACTTTAATTAGAGAAAAAGAAGAAGATAAATTAAACGGATACATAAAGATCTCAGCCCCCAACGCAGAATCTTATCTCATATTTGAAAAGGGAGTTTTAATCGGGGCTAGTTGTAAAAAAGGCAAAGAAAATACAAAAAAAGGAAAAGATGCTCTCGAATGCATAAAGTCAATTGAAAATCCTTCATTTGCAATTTTTGAATTTTCTCCATACCAACTGAGATACATAAAAGAGCTGAATTCAAAGTATCTTTTCACTGGGTTCAGGATAGTGACTGAACTGCCTCGTGGAAAGTTAATAAAGAAAATTAAGGTTGAAACACCAGATTTAAGGAATATTTTTGCTGAAATAGGCTCTGAATTATTGTCTGGGTATGCCAAGTTCTCCATGGAAGATTTTGACTTTTACATAGTCGCCAAAGAGGGCGCTCCAATGGCATGCTTTGCGGTTGGAAAGGAAGAGTTCACATCCGATAAGGCTCTCCAATATTTTTTGTACAATTTGGGTCCATGCTCGATCGAGATATTTTCTGTGGAAGTAGATAAGTTGGTTGAATTTTTGAAGGACCATAGTGAAATGTACATAACGGAAGAGGGATTTAATATCGTTCATAGGGTCTACCTTTCAAGGGACTTGCTTTTGAAAACGCACCGACTCAAAGATCCTGAGGAAAAGATAATAGACCGAATATTAAAGAGATTTAATGAAGATGAAGAGTAATTAACCTGCATTTCACAATCACCTTGATAACTTTTCCGTTGATGAATATGAAGACCAAATACGGCTCATTCCTGAAAGGCAAAATGTCTAAAGGATGCAGACTATGCTTAAAGGGTGCGAAATTAGTACTTTTCATAACGGGGCTATGCAAAAAAAACTGTTATTTCTGTCCTGTTTCAAATGAGAGAAAGGTTGACGCAATATGGGCGAATGAAAGAAAGGTGAGATCTTATGAAGATATATTAGAGGAGGCGAGGTTAATAGATGCCAGGGGAACCGGAATAACGGGAGGCGAGCCTTTACTCGTGTTTAACAGAACTTTGGAAGTGATAAACCTTCTCAAAGAAAATTTTGGCAAACATCACATCCATCTTTATACATGTGGTGATCTCCTGAATCAAAGGCAAGCAGAATTGCTCGCCGATGCAGGATTGGATGAACTCAGGATTAACGCTGAACTGCAAGGGTTAAAGAGCCTTGAGTGGGTTACAGAATATCTCCATACAGGGATAGAGATCCCCGCAATTCCAGATAAAGATTACAGTGGTTTAATCGAATATCTCCCTGAATCGAATTACTCTTTCATAAACATAAACGAACTGGAACTCTCTGAAACGAATGCACCCTATCTGAAAAAATATGGGTTAGTAAATGATTCATCGAATGCCATAAAGGGAAGTTTTGAAAAAGCAATGGAAATCTTCAAGAATTTAGAAGGATTTAACATACATTTCTGCCCTTCTTTTATAAAGGATTCAGTCCAGTTGAAAAACAGATTTTTAAGAAGAGCAAAGAACGTTAGAAAAAAGTACGAGGAGATTACCGAAGAAGGTCTGCTTGTCAAAGGTATAATCTATCCAAAATCAAGTAAAGACCTAAAAACACTTAAAAAAAGATTAATTTTCGAATTCTCCATTCCAGAAGATATGTTTCATGTAGACGAATCTAAGGAAAGGATTGAGACTTCATGGTACATTGCTGAGCGTCTCTCTGATCTTCTAGATTGTGATGCAGCGATAGTTAAGGAGTATCCAACCCACGATAGGTTAGAAATTGAAAGGATACCTCTACCCCTTTAGCGTCACCTTGCAAAAGTCCTTTTCCAAGTCAGATTCTATCAGTTTAAGTTGAACTTTTTTTCCCGTCATCTCTTCTATTACGCTCTCCAGATAGCCCCTAGTTACCCTGCATAAAGTACCAGCAGGTTTAAGTCCCACCGCCTGTCTCTTTTTTATTACCTCCCTTATGTAACAGTAATTTGTAGTTAATTCAATTTCATCTCCGTTTTCCTTTATCTCAATATCATAGAGATCTCCAATTTCGCTTGTAAGTTTGGTTATAGCCTCTTTTATGCTCTCAGCCTTGCCTAGCTTCTTCGCTATTCTCTTCCCGCCATCTCTCCCCATTTTATATGCTACTGCTCTTCCTCCCTTTCCCATTACAGCCTCCATTGACCTTGAAAGCCCTCCTACAAGAATGGTGAGGGCATTCAGTTTCGCCTCACATTTTTTAAGTTCTTCGTTGGATTTTTCCGTCATGTCTCTCACTTCACATTAGTTCATCAATCCGAACTATTTAAATTATATTATATATCTCTTGGGTAAACGGTTTCGCATTATTTCTCATCATTTATGCAATGTACGTAGCCATTTAAAAAGGAGTTCAATTTCTTCCTTGGTTATGCCTTTAAAAAATACGAAAAATGATATATACGTGACCAATCCAAGAAATAGTCCCGCTAACCCTTTAAAGTGATACCATAAGAAAAAGGGTAGTAGAACAGACACAAATCCACGCAATATTGCATCTGTATCGAGTTTAAATCCAAAAGGTCTAAGGAAGAATATACTCATGAAAAAGGCATACACGCAAGAGATTGAAGTAGATAAAGAAGCACCGTTTATATGGTAAATTGGTATCAAAATAACGTTCAATATAATATCCAACATCGTTGAAACCATTAAAATATACATAGGTATATGTGGCATTCCAATTCCCTGAAATACACTAGTAGAAAGAGTATAAAATGCAAAGAAAAACATGCCAATCGCTAAAATAATTAAAGAATTCTTCGCAAGCACAAACTCATCTTTGAAAAGGAGTTTCAATATCCATTCAGGCATCGCTACAAGAATTCCCGTAGCTGGAAATAGAAAAAAGGCTGTAAATCTTTGAGACTGTCTCCAAAATATTTCTTTTTCCTCAGATGAAACTATAAGAGGTAGGAGAGAGGCAGAAGCCGCTACTGAGATTCCCATAACGATTCTAGCTGTCGGGCTTGCAGCGTTGTAGAGGCCAACGTTTCTGTATGTATCCAGCCAGCCCAAGCAAAGTGTATCAATATTGTAAAGAAGGAACGCGCCTATTGCTGTTACAGAAGCAGGGATTGAAAAAAGAAAGACTTCTTTATATTCTTTACCAAAACTAGGTCTAAAGGGCATTAAAAGAAAAGCCAAAAATAGAGATATTACAAAACCCAGTGTAGATCCAAGTATGGCTCCTGTAGCACCCAAACCTATGAACAAGAAAGCAAGTATTATTCGCATGACCTGTTCAAAGGACAAGACAAAGCACATTCTACCGTATTTCCTTTTACCCTGAAAATTGCCGGTTAGAACGGAGATTAAAACACCAAATGGAATTGAGGCACTCGCTATAATAAGAGGAATTCTTGCTTTTTCGCCAAATGGTGAAAAAAGCAGGATAAGAAAGATCAGGATTATGGTAATAAGCGAGGAAAATAAGGTATAAAAGACAAAGGAAGACCTTAGAACATCTCTTCCCTCTGCAACATATTTAGCAACGCCCGGTGCAACGCCTCCCGAGGTTACGAGGAGAAGACCACTCTGTACTGGGAGAGCAAGGGAAAGTATTCCATACTCCGATATTTCGAGTAGATTGGCGGTTAAAATCCTGTATGCATATCCACCTAACCTGACAAATAGGTTATTGAAGAGAAGGATAAGACCTCCGCGAATAAAATCAAATCGGAACTCCCTCGGTTTGTGTGATTTCTCTAAATCTTGAGAGTATTCTCTTTGTAAGTTCCCCTGGCTTTCCATTACCAATTCGCCTTCCGTCAATTTCTACCACTGGAACTATTTCGGCTCCCGTACCGGTTAAAAATACCTCATCAGCGTTGTATAATTCGTGTAAGGTGCACTCTCTTTCAATTATCGGGACTTTAAATTCATTTGCAATCTGGAATACGACCTCTCTTGTTATTCCCTTAAGTATATTGTGCACAGGAGGTGTGAAGATCGTTCGCTTCTTTACGAAAAAGATGTTGTCTCCGGTGCATTCTGCAACGAAACCTCTGGAATCTAGCATAATCGCCTCCTGAGCATTTGCTTGGATAGCCTCTATTTTTGCCAGAATATTGCTTAGATAGTTGAGGGTTTTTATGTTGGGACTGAGACAATCAGGCGATCGATTCCTAGTGGAAGCAGTAATGATTTTAATTCCAACATCACTTTGGTCATATAATTCGAGTCTCTCCGCTATTATAACTATTGTGGCATTTCCTTCACATTTCCTTGGATCTAAACCAAGATCGCCCTCGCCTCTCGAAACAACCAGACGGATGTAGGAGTCCTTAAGTCCGTTGGCACGAAGTGTCTTTAACACGTTCTCTTTCATTTCTTCCTTTGATATGGGAATTTTCAGCATTATTGTATGGGCTGATTCATATAACCGATCTATGTGTTCATTTAGTTTGAAGACCCTTCCATTGTACGCGCGTATACCTTCGAAAACACCATCTCCATAAAGGTAACCGTGATCGAATACGGAGACTTTTGCCTCTTTTTTTGGAACAAGTTCACCGTTGATAAATACCAGCGGTTCACGCAAACATCTCCCCTCCAAGAGTTCTCATTTTTTTGCCTACTATTTTTTTTCTTTTTTACTTAAAACTTTTATCTATGAAGATCTCAATATCCTATAGAACCCTTGAAGACGACTTAAAACATGGAGTGCCCTAAATGATAGGGGAATTAATTAAAGAAAACATAAAGATCATATTTTTTTGCTCCCTACTGTTTTCTCTATCCTTTGCAGTAACATCAATTTCACTTCAGGGGAGCCAATCTGGAATTAAGGATGTTATAGAGCCAGTTTATAATGAAATAGTGAAACAAATTCGAACCGGTGAATTAACCATTTCACCAGGATCTATCTTCAAGCATAATCTAATAACCGCCTCTCTGATCTATCTGAGCGTCATTCCCTACGATGAGCAGTATATTCCCGCTCCTTTAATTGGAACTTGCCTGTATTTAGTTGCCAATGCATCCATAATAGCCTATATGGTATTTTTTATGGTTGAAAAGGGCCTAAATATCTATACGGTCCTATTTCTATTAGTTCCACATGGAATATTTGAAATACCAGCCTTGATCTTGGTTGGTACCGCGGGAATCAGGTTTTGGAAGTCTTTAATCACCTTTACCGTCGAAAGAGAAATGGAAGATGTAAAGAAAGGAATTAGATCTTCTATTATCTTGTTCTTCATTTCCATTCTCTTATTTATAATCGCGGCCTTCATCGAATCAGAAATCACCGCAACTCTTGCCTACAGATTGATTCCTAAATAATGAATAGGAACGATTTAACCTAAGTTTTTCCTTGAAAAAACGATAAAAAATGGTGGAATTTTCCGATAACTCATAAACCCAGATGGGAACATACAAACCTATATATGTGATTCTATAAACCTTAAAAATAGGTTTGAAGTAATTTTACAGGTTCCCAGAGGTGAAGTATGAGAGGGGTGGAAAGGATATCCTCTGGTATCGATGGACTGGATCCATTGATCGAGGGGGGATTTCCAAAAAAGAGAACAATCCTAATAGTGGGCGCCGCAGGAACAGGTAAAAGCATAATGGCCACCCAGTTCCTAGTGAAAGGCGCCCTCCAATACGATGAGCCAGGAGTGCTGGTCGTACTCGAAGAAGAACCTGAAAAAATCAAGGCAAATATGATGAGATTTGGATGGGATCTAGATGCGTTGATAGAATCAGATTTGTTGAGAATTGTGAGAGCCATACCAACGAGACTCTCAAAGGAGAAATACATTTTAGAGAGAGTATCCACATCCGGGTACCGCGATTTTTCTGTTGAAAATCTTGCAAGCCTAGTTCATGAGAACATTCAGCAAATAAATGCGACACGCATTGTATTTGATCCAATATCATCTCTCGAATTCTATGAATCAAATACCTTCAGGGTGAGACAGGAAATATCAGTTTTGGCAAAATCCATGGAAAGCAAGAACATGACCACTCTCATGATCGCTGAATCATCTCCAAGGAGCCCTACGGGCCGTTTCGGCATAGAGACTTTCATTGCGGATGGAGTTATCGTGCTATACTACTTGAGAAAAGGTAACAGAAGGGTGCGCGCATTAGAGATACTGAAGATGCGAGGCACAAATCATTCACCTGAGCTAATACCTTTTACAATAGACTCAAATGGTTTAAGACTCATTAGGGAGAAATAATTCCATGCTCGGTAAGAAAGAGATTGATTTACTGGGAATGATGATAACAGAAAGCAAGAATTCGCTATCTCCATACATAGATCTCGAAGGAATTTCTTATCCCGAAGCAGATGATGTACTGGGAACTAGAGGAGAAGAAACCATTAAAATACTTGAGGGATTACATTCAAACGGATTCCTGATAAAAAAAACCTATGATAAGATATACTCATGTCCAAACTGTCATAAATTCGTTTTTAAACTAAAATCCACATGCTCACTTTGTAATTCATCAAACATCAGAAAGGCATCTTACATTGAGCACTTTGAATGCGGACACATAGATCTGGAAGATGAATTTTCAAGATTAAGATGTCCAAAATGTGACTTGCCTTTAAAGTCGCTGGGAGTCGACTATACAAGGGTAACCGATGTTTACTTCTGCAATAAATGTAAAAACTTTTTCCAGGTTCCAAACGAGGAGATTAACTGCATTTACTGTAATTCCACCTTCAGAAAAAATAACGTAGAGACAATGGAGACTTATGAGTACTTACTAAATCCAGAGAAGATAGCAGATTATAAGGAAGAAATATTGAGAAGTTACAGAGCCATACTCACTCCAATAATGGTTAAGCCTGGTGTACCCTTGGATAAATTAGATTCTAAGATTTTAGAAAGATTACAGCAGAATTCAAGAAAGTCATTCAGAGAGATAGCAAATGAAATAGGAGTTAGCGAGGCAACCATCAGGTATAGGGTAAAGAGATTGGAAGAAGACAAGATAATAGAGAGATATACGATGTCCATAGATCCGGCTAAGGTGGGAAGACTTTTTCCAGTAGCCTTGCTGGTAAAGGTAACTCCCCAAAACAAAGAAAAAGTCATTTCGTACCTGAAAGATCTCGAAGAGACAAAATTTCTAACCGAAAATGCATCAGAATGGAACATTCTGGCAGTTCTTTACCTAAAATCGAAGGAAGATTTGAATTCTGTATTAGATAAGATATCTTTGGAAGTAGAAGATAATCTGCCTTTGGTCGTCCTAAAGATGCAAAAGAGGGATTTTAGATTCAAGATTCCTTGATTTAGCCATGACCTAAACTAATTATATTTTTGACCAGACAATTATGCCTAAGAGTTTTTCAAAATTGTAACAAAAAGAATTATTAGTTTATGAAACTACTATATCCATTCAACCAAGCGTATCCTTACTTACGAAATGAGCAAATTACCAAAAAAGTTAAGGCAATGTAACCATAAAAGTATTACAAGATAACTTCTGATTTATGGTGCTCCTATGAGCGAAAAAGAAGAGAGAATAAAAAAACTAACCGGCTTAAGATCTCAAGACTCAAAAAAATTCTTAGACGAGATTTTATCTAAAGGCGAACAAACTAAAACCAATCCTGTTTCAGAAGCTGAATCTAAACCTGAAATTAAATCTTTTGAAAGAGTACTAACTGAAGATGCAATAACAGAAAGGGAATACAGAGATGCAGATGTAATCGACAGTTATGGCAGAGTTGAAATATTGCAGGTAGGTAGGGAGTCGATTCCCATCTACAAAGTAAATATACCAAAATTCACGGAAGAAAAGGAACTGATTAAAAAAATAAGGGAACTTGCGATTAGTGAGATAAAGATAGATCCTGATTCTATACCTGATCCGGTAATGAGACGTCAAATATTCATGAACGAAATCGAAGAGCTCATAAAAAAAACTGATCCTTCTATTTCTCCAGGAAAAAGAAAATTACTGGCAGAATATATTACTTCCAACATGATAGGTTATGGCTTGCTCGATTATCTGATAGAAGATGATAACCTAGAAGAGGTAATGGTCATCGCAACCGGTAAACCAGTGTACGTCGCACATAGAAAATACGACATGTGTAAAACAAATTTAGTTTTCGAGAGTGACGAGGATATAAAGCTGATAATCGAAAGAATTGCCCGACCAATAGGCCGGAGAATAGATCATCAGAGCCCCCTGCTGGATGCAAGATTACCTGACGGAAGTAGGGTTAACGCTACCATACCACCCGTCTCTTTAGATGGCCCAACACTTACGATAAGAAAATTCCGCGAAGATCCCCTTACCATAGTTGATATAATGAACTTCAGGACCTTAAGTCCAGATGTTGCCGCGTTTCTCTGGCTCTGCGTCGAAGGACTGGGAACAAAGCCAGCCAACATTCTTGTTTCAGGAGGTACAGGAAGCGGAAAAACCACTACCGCAAATTCATTGGCCACCTTTATACCTGATACAGATCGAGTCGTTACCATAGAAGATACTGCTGAGTTGAAGTTACCCATAAAACACTGGGTAAGACTAGAGACTAGGCCCGCCAACATTGAGGGTCGTGGAGAGATATCCATGAATGACTTGGTGAAAAATACCCTCAGAATGAGGCCTGACAGAATAATAGTTGGAGAAGTGAGAGGTCCAGAGGCGAAAACTCTATTTACCGCGATGAACACAGGTCATGATGGATGCATGGGTACAATCCATTCAAATAGTGCACAGGAAACAATAACGCGTTTAACTAGTGCACCAATGAATGTTCCGGAAATTATGATCCCCTCTTTGGATCTAATCATCATGCAGAACAGGTATCATCACAGAGAAAAAGGATCTATAAGGAGAGTCACCGAGATAGCAGAGGTAGCAGGAATGGAGAGAGGTAAGATACAATTAAACAGGATCTACGAATGGGATCCAAAAACAGATACCATAAGGCCCACAGGTGTGCCCAGCAGACTGAAACAGGAGATTGGAGAATATGCTGGGATGGTCGGAGATGAATTAAACACAGAAATTAAGAAGAGAGAAGAGATATTGAGATGGATGATTGAGAAAGGAATCAGGAGCGTAGAAGAGGTGGGCCAGATAGTCCAGTTGTACTACCAAGAACCTGACACACTACTTGATATCGCAATGGCAAGTAGGGGGGTTACCTAATTGCCAAAAAAGTTTGACCTCGATAAATTAGAAGAACTGCTTAGAAAGAAAAAGATGGAGAAAGATGAAAAAGCAGAGAAAGAAGTGTTTAAAACCGAGAAAAGCGAAAAGGTAGCAAAAGAAGTCGAAAATCTAATTCTACAATCAAGAGAAATTGAAAAAAGTCAGAAATATACCGAAAAAGGTCTGAGGAGGTTTTTAACAACAGTAGGCGGCGGCGTTATAGTATCTGTCGAAAAAACCGGCGATGGAATCGTAAAGACAGCTGAGCGTGCTAAAGGCGTAGAAAAGGTATTTGCAAGAGAATCTATGGCTAAGCCCTCAGGAGTTAGCAGGATAGGTGGTATATTCGGCTCATTTGAAATCGGAGAGAAAATAGGTTCCGTCCTAAAAAGCCTCAGACCTGAAAGAAAAGTGGACAGCGCGGTCGCCGAAAGATTGAAGGAACTTAAAGAACTGCAGGAATTCTATAAGGAAACTGTATCAGCGATGGAAGGAGAAGAGGAAGAATGGAAAAGAGTAGAATTGGAAAGACCCCTAGCCGAAAGACTTGCTGATATTTTCTATTCTGTTTTTGGAAGGGGAGCCTCAGGCTCTGTTAGATTTTTCACCGGTTTAGACGATGATCTTTATCGAGCCCATTTATTCATTACTCCCATAAAATACGTGGCAATGATGATAGGTTTTTCTCTGATGGCAGGAGCCGCCGTTTTCGCAGTTTCTGTATTTTTCCTCCCCTTGTACTCAATTCCATTCTCCATTATAGCAGCAGTTTTAGTCTTATTAATCGTAAGAATGTATCCAAAACAGGTCGCAAATAGAAGAGCCGGGGAAGCAAATAGAGCCATTCCATTCGCTCTGAGACATCTTGCAACTCAACTGCAATCTGGAATAGGCCTGTTTGAAAGCCTCACCTCTGTGGCGAATGCAGGATATGGTGCCCTTTCAGAAGAATTCGGAAGGGTTATACTGGATATCAACCGCGGCGTTCCGGTAGAAGAAGCATTTGAAAGGCTTTCTCAGAGAATTCCCACTGAAGGAATCCAAAAAACGGTAAGAAACATGATAAGGGCCATGCGCACCGGTGGAGACCTTGCAGAAACTCTTACCATCTTAGCGGACGAGGTAGGATTTGAGTTAAGGATGAAGTTAAGAGACTACGCTCAAACCTTGAATACGTTCGGGCTCTTGTACATGATGCTCTCGGTTGTCGCTCCGGTTATGCTAATGGCAACAAATATGGCTGTTTCAACGCTTGCGGGAGCCATGGTATTTTCCACGTCAGTTCTAGCGATCCTTTATCTCATCCTAATTCCGTTCATGCTATTCTACTTTGGTCTTTTCGTTAAGAAAATGGAGCCTCAGGTATAATGAGGATCGTAGGGGTATGCAAGAGCGGAAGTGATGTTAAAACTGCATTAGAAAAAGCAGGAGAGGAGATAAACAAGAAACTAACAGGAATAGGTGGAAATATCGAAAAGATGAGGGTAAGCATTGAAGCAGGGGTCGGAGGAGCAGTCATAGAAATAGCCCTCTCGGTTAGCGGAGACAACTATGCTAAAAAGAAAGTTGTATTCGTGAACGAAAGAGGAATAAGTGAGGAACAAGCCCTAAAAAATGCTGAGAGGAAAATAAATAACATCTTAAAGGACTTGAACGGTAGCATAGCAGATTTTTTTGTAAAGACAACCACAACCCCAATTCCCGGAAGGGTCTACTCAACAATAATTGTGGCGATCAACGAGAACTCCCAGACCGAAATACCAGTTGATAAGGGTAGTAGGAGAGAAATACTAAGGAACGCCATCTCATTGTTAGGGGGAGACCCGAAGGCACTAAACATTTCAAAGGTGGCGGAAATTTTTACGGTATCAAGGGATATAATTTACAAGGACTTAGAAGAACTAGGTTATAAAAGAGGGTGAAAAATGCTCGCAACACTCGCAAAGGCAGTTGAGAGAATAATACCCCCTTCTAGACTGAAAAGTGCAGATAGAAAATTAGAGATGACAGGAATACCCCTGTCCTCAAGCGAATATTTATCGATCATCTTCCTCATCATTGTAGTTCTCACTCCCCTGGCTATATTGGTTTTAAGACCCACTCCATACTTCCCTCTGGCCTTAACCACTCCCTTGGTGATATTTTTTATCTTCTATTATGCGATTCCATACGGATTGAGATCGAGAAGAGTTACCCAGATGGAAAACATGCTTCCAGAAGTTCTAAGGCAAATGGCTCTTACCTTAAGAGCAGGTTTAGGAATCGAGGGAGCCATGGAAGATGTCGCTGTCTCAAAGTATGGTGCAATATCCGAGGAATTTGAAAAAACTCTGATGGAAATAAGAAGGGGAAGAATGGTCGAGCACGCATTACTGGCTCTGGGAAAGCGGGTAGGCTCTGTTATTTTCGATCGTGCAATAAGAATGGTAGTGGAAGGCATGAGAATGGGCGCTGCACTTTCTGAGGTTCTTGAAGCAGTTTCAAATGATATAAGAGAAACTCAGAGAATACAGAGAGAACGAGCAGCAACCACAATGATGCAGGTCTCTTTCATAGCGGCGGCATCGGGATTTGCGGCTCCCTTAGCCATAGGAATGATTGCGACCATCATGGTCCTTTTCGGAACAATCGGAGCCCAAGTTTTTCCAGTTAGGGAAGTAACATACATATTACTAGGTTACATTGCCTTTCAGGCATTGATAAGCTCACTTGTAATTGGTGTAATAAGATACGGCGAGATGCAAAGGGGTCTTAAATTCGCCGCATTGATCGTTCCCGGATCAATAGGCATCTTCTGGCTGGTAAAATATTTAACGGCTCTCTTATTCGGAACTTAGAAAAATGTCAATTTAACTCTCAAAATTGCGGCAGCCAGAAAAGTGTCGTCCAAATCCTCAAAATTGTCTACGTAAACTATATCTCCAATCGAGTCCATTATATCATCAAAAAACCCGCTGGAGGTGCAAGGTTTGAGAAAAATGATCTGGGAAGAGGAAGGGCAAGGAGCCTTAGAGTACATTCTAATGATAGCAGTCGCACTAGCGGTAGTAGCAGTTATCGTGGTGTTCATGAGAGGAAAGGCTACTGCAACTAAAAACAAGGCACAGAGAGCGTACAACTATACGAATACCTCAATTGAAGCGTTACTGAATGAAGCACAAACATGATCTAACGTCCAAACCGTTTTATCCAAACTATTTTATATACTTTGCAGAACCTTAAAATTATGGATAGAAAGGTACTGGCCAATCCAAATCCTATTTTACCCCTACTTTTTATTTTATTTATCGCTACTCTATTAAGATTCTGGATCTATAATTTTGAGCTGGGCTTCATAGATTCAGATCCTTTTTATCATGCCAGAATAAGCGAAAATATTTTTAGTGAGGGTAAAATTCCTGACTGGGATAGTAGAGAACTGGGGGGTATACCTTACTACTATCCTCCCTTTTATCATATCTTGAATGTGATATCGAAGTTCTTCATCAATCTAAACTTCTTAAAAATCGGCAGTCTCTTAACCGTCTACTGCGCGGACCTAAGCATTCTCACCTTGTATGTATTATGCAAGAGATTATTTAATCAGCAAATAGCACTTTTATCCGCCTTTCTCTTTGCGGTAAATCCAGCTTTAGTGTATAGAACGGGCTTATTCGCGCGACCCACCGGATTAACTATTCTTCTCCTTATTCTCTTGACTTTTTCTTATGTTAACCTCTCAGAAAATTCTCCATCGAATTTCATCCTTTTTTTTATGATTGCCACCTCATTTTTGTTTACACATTCGTTTGCACTTTTTTTCCTGTTTATTTTATTCATATTTGCCCTAATAACCAGAAATAATTTCAAAGAGATTTCTTTGGTGCTAGTTTTTTCTTTTTTGATTTACCTGCTTTATTTTTTCAAATTCATAGGGTATTTGCATCCTCACTCTGGATACACGATTGAATACGCTTCATTATTCTATTTTAAAAGTTTTTACTCAATATTTTTTACTCTTTTTACATTTTATCTGCTTTTTTGCTTTCCCTTTTTGGTTTATGGTGTATTTAAAATGTATCAACTGAAAAATTATCTATTTACTTACTTCGTTTTAATAGGAATTATCTCCTTGTTTTTCATGATGAAGATAACAATTTTTTTCATCTTCAGTTTCTGTTTAGCGATTTCCATCGCATTATTTGATTTACTCAAGCAAGAGGATTCAAAAATGCGTCTTTTTGTTATTTTTTCCATTTCAGTCATAATTTTAAATCCATTTGCTATAAACGGAATCCTACATGATCATTTTAAGCCCTTAAACAAGGAAGCAAATTTAATTAGAGAGATACTATCAAGCACAAGTTTCTCGCCCAATGATACAATTTTATCAAACGATTGGGATATAGGTCATGTAATCGTCTATTACACAGATGCCAACACATTCTTAAGCGATCTTACGGATACAAAAAAATGGCAAGAAAATATTAAGGTCCATGAAAAGTTGATGACTCCCGGACTATCGGTTAGAGATGCAAGAAATATCTTGAGAGAAAACGACATAACCTACTTGCTTTTATCCAACGACTACAGGCAATTTCCATTTGTCGAACACAATAAAACAAAATATTTTGAACTAATTGCGGAGAAAAAAGGTTACGGTTACAGATTTGAGTTATATAGGGTTCTTTAAGAATTAATCGACTTTTTCCATGCCCTCGGCGCTATCTGCTGGTAGTTATGCTCCTTTAAAACTTTATCGATACCGTAATCGTACCAGTATGTAACCACATACTCGTATCTTTCACTTTCAATTTCTTCTATAAGCACATTTCTATCGGAAGTTGCAAATTCTTCATCGAGCGCGCACTTTATATAAGAAGGATCCCCTCCAGCATAGAACATAATTGGTGGACAATCTACCAGAACTGGCTTCTTTTCAACATTAATCTTTCTCACGTATTTAGCAGAATAATAAGGCTCGGTTTCATTATACTCTTCTAGGTTCAAAACTACCTTGTGGTATCCAATGTAGTAAGCGAGTCCTTGCATAACAGTTAAAAGTATGAGTGCTAGGAGAAAAATTTCCAAGTACCTTTTGTAGTCAAAGTTTAAAAGCACTGATGCACCTAGAATTGAGAGCCCATATAAAGCAGGGTAGTCATAGTATCCACATGGAGAGCCGGTTATTACCATTACAAACAACTTCGGATAGGGAAATATCAAAAAAAACCAAGGTACAATGTAAGAAAAGAGAATAATGTGCTCTTTTATATTTTTAAGTTTAAAAAGAGAGATTATCACTAAAGGGAACCACATTCCAAGTTGCCAAGGCAATAGATATGTGAATGTATAGTAAAAAGCCTCAAAAATATGCTTTATTGAAAATAAATGTGGTCTCATGAAGTACCACAGGGTACCCCCTTCCGTGATGAAAAATCCCCATAAAATCCAGAGTAAAGAAGGCATAAAAGCCAAGAAAATATAGGATAAAATTTTACTACTTTTCTCTTCTCTTTTACCATAAAAAAGCCAAATCGCGAGCAAGGCTGGAAGAACTAGTAAGGCCACATACTTGCTGAGAATAGCAAGCGAAAAGGATAGCAATGAAAAAGAATACCACTTTAGATCGAAATTTTCTTTGTATTTCATCAGAAACAGCATGGATGATAGCGAAAAAAATGTCATGGGCGATTCAAGTTGAATATTTCTGGAGAAGTAAACTATTCCTGGAGATGTTGCGGCTATAAATACGGCAAAAAGAGCAATGTCTCTCGTGTAGATTTTTTTTGTAATCAAAAATAGCATGATTAAAGAGAGCATCCCAAAGATGAACATTGGAAGTCTTGCTGCCCACTCATGGATCCCAAATACCTTGAAAGACAAGAAGATGAACCAAGGTATTAATGGAGGGGTGGTATAATCTAGCCCAAACTCAGCGTATTGTTTAAAAAGACCGTACTTAAAGAAATTCTCCGCTTTCATGCTGTAGTGTGCCTCGGGCCACATTTGAATGCCGTAAAATGGTCTATTTAAATCAATAACTCTGAAAAGTGCGCCAATCAATAAAATAATTATTATTTCTCTGTTATTTTTTATTGCATCCAAGGTACTCATATGGAATTGTCTCCAACATCTTCTACGCGGACATCCAATACACAATGATACTTGCGGGGCGCATAAGATCTGACTATTCTCTCTTCTAACACTTCGAATTCTTTGCAGTGTTTATTGAACTCTTCGGTACCTTTTTCAAACATGTCTTCTCCTTGAGAGGTAAAGTAATAATGTACAACTCCTCCTCTTTTTAAATTTCTCAGAGCATAAATTAGATATTCGTGAGAAGAATGAGGAAGATTCATTATGATGCGGTCACACTTTATTCTTATATTCTTGGCGTCATCCAATATAGGAATAACGTTATTTACCTTATTCAATTCTATATTTCTCTTTAAATAACCAAATGCTTCCGGGTTTTTGTCTACAGCATATACTTTCCTTGCCTTGGAGTGTTTAGCAATGACAATTGAGAAAGGTCCTACGCCTGCGAACATATCCAGAACAAACTCTTCTTTGACTTTTTTCGCAACTCTAAGCCTTTCATAGGAGAGTCTGGGGCTAAAATAAACTTTTTGTACATCTAATTCAAAAAAACATCCATGTTCTCTATGTACTGTAATGGTATTTTTTGACCCAGCCAAAAAACTCAGGGGAGCCAAGCGATATTCTTCCTCTACCTTTCCTCTTTTTTCAAACACGCTCTTTATATTTTTATTTGTTTCAAGCAAGATCTTTGCTATTTCTTTCTTCAGAGGCCTATACTTTTCAGGTATCTGGAGGATTGCTATGTCTCCTATGACATCAAATGATCTAAAATCTTTGATTCCCAATTCCTTCAACCTTTCTCTGAAGGATCGTTTCTTTTTTATCGGAGCAAATTGGAAGTCGATTATTTCTCCTATTTTACTCAAATTTTTCTCAAAAGTCTTCAAGGGGAAATAAACGTATTCTCCCTGAGAAGTTATCTTATAATCTTCATCCAAAAGCATTCTTTCTCTTAGGATTTTTCTCACGGACTCAGCCCTAACTTTATTTACCTTTAAACCTTTCATTTTATCACGTGGTATTATGCTTTACCTCATAGGCCTCGGTTTATACGATGAGAGCGATATTACCTTAAAAGGCATTAAATACGCTAAGGAATGCGATAAGGTCTACTGCGAATTGTACACTAGTTTTTTGCCCTCTTTAGATATTAAATCTTTGTCTTCCCTAATAGATAAAGAGATCATTTTATTATCCAGAAGAGATTTAGAGGAAGAGGGAGAAAAAATCTTAAACAGGGCAAAAGAAAATAAAATCGCCATTTTTATACCTGGAGATCCTCTCATCGCAACCACACATTCTTGGCTCCGCCTGAGAGCCAAAGAGATGGATATAGAAACCCGCATAATTCATGCGCCTTCAATATACTCTGCTGCTCCAAGTATTGTCGGATTGCAGCACTACAAATTTGGCAGATCTACTACCTTGGTCTTTCCTGAGGAAAAATACTTTCCAAAGAGTCCCTACTATACGATAAAAGAAAACAAGGATAGAGGTCTGCATACACTGGTCCTTTTGGATATAAAGGATAATAGGATGATGCACGCTAAAGAAGCTATCGATTTACTGATAAAAATGGAGGAACAAGTAAAAGAAGGATTGATAAAAGAAGATACCTTGGGAATAGTCTTGGCAGAGGTAGGCTCTCTGAATCCTAAGATAACCATAGATTTTATCCCAAATCTTAAAGGATGTGATGTTGGAAAGAAGCCCCATAGCATTATAATTCCAGGAGATCTTCATTTTATGGAAAAGGAGGCTCTTAAAAAATTATGGAACGCGCCCATAGATCTTTAGTCTGAATAAACCGGTGAATATTATGTTAAGAATAACAATCAAGGGCATTCGAGGAGGCTCTTTATCTGCTTCGGTAGTACCTGTGATTTTAGGCGCTTCCATTGCTTGGTACCATACCGGCGATATTTCCTTAACTCTCTTTTTTCTAACTTTAATGGGTTTGATATCGCTGCAGTTAGGGGCAAATCTCGCCAATGATTACTTCGATTATCTGAGCGGAGTTGATAGAGAAACTCAAAGCATATCCCACAGAATCGATGATAAAATACTCTCAAGTTTCGAAACCAAACCTGATTCTATCTTTTATGCTTCTCTGGCATTTTTTGCCTTGGGGAGTACAATAGGTCTTTTCCTAGATTATGTAAGTGAGGGACACACAATAATTCTCTTTGGTTTGATAGGCGTTTTAGCAGGATTTTTTTATACTGCACCGCCAATTAAACTTAGTTATCGCACAGCAGGAGAACCTTTTGTTTTCTTGGCTTTCGGACCTTTATCTGTATTAGGAGCATACTACATTCAAACCAATACCCTCTCATTAGCTCCTTTTCTCCTCTCTATACCCATAGGTTTTTTGGTTGTTGCAATTCTATACGTCCATCATTTCATTCACGAGGAAGTCGATAGAAAAGCCGGAAAAATCACTCCAATAGTTAAATTGGGAAGGAATAAAGCATTAAAGATATACTATGCCATGATTCTGATTCCTTTTTTCCTTGTACCTCTTTACTATCTGTTAAAACAAGAACCTTTTCCTTCATTACTTTTTTTGCTCACCTTGCCTCTTGCTTATAAAGCATTGAGAAACGCCAGTGACAATATCGAGAACGAAGAAGAATTCGTAAAATCAATCCACATGACTCATATGCTTCACTTCACAGGAGGTCTCCTCTTAAGCCTTGGATTTATACTGGGCGGATTTTAAAAAAAATCATAGGAGATCCATGGGGATCCATAGTTCTTTGATGGCTACTTTAGGGAAATCTAAAAGTTTCTGAGATTTTTCATCACCTTCTAATATTTCTCTTGCGAGTTTAAATGATTTAGGGAAATAGTTCTTGTACTCTTCAGTTATAGCCTCTTTATCGTCCTCGTACACATTATAAACTAGAAGCATGTTTCTCATCATGGCTAGGGTTAAGTAGTCGATTACCTTTTCGCTTTCTATTTTTTCGTTTACGAGAAATTCTAAAAATATTTGATGAAACGTTACCAAGCCCTCTTCGGTACTCATTGCCACATCGTAGGGTAAAACTCTTCTTATTCTATACGTTTTATTATCCCTCCTTTTATAAAATTCTCCCCTTAAAAAATCCCTGTTCATCAAAATGGTGTATTCTGGGGAATTACAAAATACATCGAATATATTTTCTGTTAAAACGACTGAAATGTAAATGGGCTCTTTTCTTTCACTTAGTATATGATTTACCTGCGTTCTAACGTAGTCTATGTAGGGAAAAGATTTTCTGTCAAATATTTCTCTGAGTTTCAAAATGTCTTTGGATAAAATTCCGTCTTTTAGTATAATAAATAAAATAAAGGTCTCATGAAGGCCAAGAGATTTAAAGAAAGAACTATCATCTCTCATTACTATTGTTTTTACTTCTTTTTGTTTGATTATATCTTCAAGAGCGTTTTCAGGCATATTTTCCAACCTCTTTCATTAATTCATCCAAGAATTCTAAAGCCTTATCAAAAGTCTCTTTTGAGACTTTGTATTCCATTTTATCTTTTTTTTCGTATATTTCTTTAGGAAAAGAAGCATACTTCCCTCTATAAATTTCATTGAACTTTTCTGCTGTTTCTTCTCGATCCTCAGGTATTAAGCCTTGGATCATTAGATAACTCAGTGAAGCTGATAATACAGAGTACTGCAAAATTTCAAACAAGAATTCATCTGGGGCTTCAAAACCGAAAGAGAATAGCGTATTTATTATTAATTTTTTTAGCCAAGGAACCGCATACTGATTTTCCATCATGATTTTAGGAGTTATTCGGGAAATATTCCAAATTTCAGTCGGAGGGGTTCCATACAGGAGTTTGCTTTTGAGGAACATGGTGTGTGCGAGATTAGTTTGGTGAGCCGCTCTTCTATAAATCTGTAAAGGATTTTGCAGGTTAAGATGAATTCCTATGTTATTCTTGGCCTGTATTTTTGGTTTCCATGGGCCATCTTTTGTATACCAGTTTACCGCAAGATCTTCGCTCCTGTATTTAGAAGAGACTCTCTCAGCTATTTCTGCTACTTTTTTCAGTTCGTTCACCTTTATATCGCTGCGAACAACTATGATGAAGTCTAAGTCTTGAAGCAGGGGGTTAACCTTGCCTGCGGCAGCGCTTCCCATCAGAAAAACAGATATTAACTTATCATCCAACTCTCTTCTTAGACCTTCAACGATTTCTTTTACTATTTCTTCAGATAGTTTGCCAATTTTTTCGTACTCTTCCATTTTGATCCTCCAGAAATTTTACGCTTTTTGAAACATCTTCCAAGGTCATCATCTCAAGAGTCAATCTTGGCTTAATATCTTTAAATTTAGTTAAGAAGGAGAAATCTATGTTTCCCTCCCCAAGGGGTTTATGCAAATCCTGTTTACCATCGTTATCGTGTAGATGAACTTCTTTTATGTAATCTCTCAGAGAGTACATCCAGTTATCTAAATTCTCTTCAGAATATACGTTGGCATGACCAACATCAAAGCAGAAAGATATGTTTTTTGCATTGATCTTCTCCAAGAGTTGTGAAATAACCTCTGGTTTGTCTTCGTAAGAATTCTCCAGATGTATATTTATATCAATCTTGCTTGCTTCTTTTGCTATTTCATTCCATGCCTCAATGCTATTTTCTATCCATAAATCCACTATAAAATCATAGGAAAAGGGACTATAGCCTGTGTGAAATATAACTGTTTTGGCACCGAGAAATTCGCACAAGTTCAGTGCTTGGTTGTATCTGTACATGGTAAGATTTCTTACCCTTTCATCAATGCTCCCAGCGTTTAAATCCATGAAGGGCCCATGAATCGAAAGGTTATCCACATCTGATGTGAGTTTCTTTACCTCAGTCATTTTCTTTTTAGGATAATCTAGGTATCTGGAATCAAAATTAAGGACTATGCCAAAATCTGTATCCTTTAATTGATTAAGAGCCTCTAAAGGCTCTAAAAGAGGGAGATGCACATAAATTTCCCGCAAGCTCTCACCTTAAGGAGAACATTAATCTTTGTTTTTATATTATCGTATTTGTTCACCAGTAAAAAATGTTTTGAAGAGGTGGTGAAATGAATTTGATGGAAAAAATGATGGAGAAATTCTTTGCTGATATGACGGCTGAAGATAAGAAGGAGATGATGAAAGAAACTATACCAAAGATGATTGAGAGTTTATTAGGAGAAAAAAATGAGATGATGGAATCGATGCAGAAAATTATGAAAAAAATTTCCAAGATGATTGAAGAATGTCCAGAAGATTTCAAGCCTTGGGAATGTTGTATGAGAATGGTTTCTTCAAACGAAAGGATAGCAGAAAACCTCGGACAGATTTTGGAGTTAATGAAAAAGGAAAAAAGTGATGAGAAATAATTCAACTTTTTAATTTTACATCGAACTACTTTTTAAAAAAGACATGCACCCAAAAGGTGCATTTTTTTTGACATTTTTTGTTGATAGAGGCAACTTATGGAATTAAGCCGAAGTGGACGTTGACTCCCACGTGCTCTCCTGTATTAAGGTAGAGTCACAGGTGAAGGGTCTTCTTTCCGGCATTATGGACATTTAGAGTTGCACTTTTTCCATTTGGAGCAATATTTATTCCATCTATGTATGCATTGGACTCATTCGGTTTGGGGGTGGCTCTGACTAATACCACATCGGTAATCGTGACTGATGGATCTACCGGCCAGATGGTAATAGTAATGATTTCGCCATCCGTAGCGCTGATGGATGAAGTAAACGCTACATCGCCTATGACAGGGAGAGATTTCGTCTTTGTTTCGGTAACCGTCCACGATCAAACAGGCACTACAAGGGTCGCTAGAAGTATACTCACCAAAATTATTCCAAGGATTTTGTTTCTTTTCAAATCCTCTCACCTCGCCCTGATACTCCTCCCCAATGCTCTTAGTTGTATAGAAGTTGAAATAAATATAATTATCGACCATTCTCACGAGTGATAACGTCTTTGCAACTTTTCATGTCCCCTGTACAATTATAAATAAGAGAAGATGCGAAGGTAATTATACGTGTCATATCAGCTGCTAGCCTTAGAGATTGTACATTTGTTCCTCGGATTCATTTTGGTATTTTTAGCACTCAGAGGATACAGAAGAACAAGATACGTTCCAATGATTTTGCTGGCGATTGGATTGGAGATACGCTGATAGAGGATCTTTTTTTCAGGGTGTACCATGATTATGATTTGACCAGAATAATCTCAGAAGTCTTCGAAATTTTAGCCCTTTGTAGTATTGATATATGCCGTCAAAAAGGGTTAAAATGAAAAATGATATAGAAATACTGAAATTCTTGGCGGACGATTATTCAAGAATGATATTAGCAGCTACTGTAAAAGAAGAAAAGTCCGCCCTGCAGTTAAGTGAAGAACTAGATATACCCATAGCAACTGTT
>JBHIEG010000004.1:0-87110 GCA_046760505.1 Candidatus Hydrothermarchaeota archaeon | reverse complement strand
TTAACAGGCCAAATATCGCGAACGTCTCGGACATTACCGAGAGGACTAGACTTTTACCCATTGTAGCGGGCTCTTTTGCAGCCGCACCGATTCCTCCGGCAGCAGTTATTCCCTGTCCTATTCCCGATAGTCCCGCTAATCCTACAGAAGCACCTGCTCCGATTAAAGCAACTCCAACCAAGGGAGAAATCTCTTTAATCGTTCCTAAAAGTCCTGAAAATACTAGTAGCAGTATGGCAATCAGCAACCCATAGATTGCTTGGGTCTCAGGCAATACGGAGAATACCATTCCCTTACCGAATATTTCAGGTACTTCTCTGGAGGCTCCAATGCCTGCTGAGGCCGCTATCCCCTGTCCTATGGCAGATAAGCCTGCTAAACCTACTGCAACTCCTGCGCCTACACCAGCTAGGCCCGCAAGGAAGTAAAAATCTTCGTAAGGTGCTACTTTTCCTGCGCCGGCGAGGACGCCGGTAGAGGCAAGCAATAGTATAGCCGTGAGTAACCCATAGATTGCCTGGGTCTCAGGCAATACGGAGAATACCATTCCCTTACCGAACATCTCCGGCGCCTCTGCTGTAATTCCAACTCCACTTGCCGCTGCTATCCCCTGTCCTATGGCAGACAAACCTGCCATACCAACTCCTATTCCTGCTCCCAAAGAGGCAAGACCCATTAATAAATTGAAATCTGTTTTTGGCGCTCCCGCCAGTAAACCGGTTCCGAGAAGTATTAATATCGCTGTCAATAATCCATAAATGGCTTGAGTTTGTGGCAGTGCCTGAAATACAATAGCCGTGCCAAATTTACCGGGATCCTCAGCTATTACACCGGTTCCAGCAGCCCCAGTTATACCTACACCAATTCCAGATCCAATACCAGAGAGTCCCATTGCAAGACCTGCTCCTACAGCTGCAAGGGCAACATTTGGGTTCATTGGCATATCAACTCCTCCTATTCCACTACTGTAACCTCTCGATTTACTTTAAAGGGCGTGAATCTTTTGCCGCCGCCCTCATAAAATTTTCCGAAGAATTCTACGTAGTGTAACCTAAGCGAATGAACAAAGGCTCCAAGTCCGTTCATCGCCATGTTAAATGTGTGACCCACGATGAATACTATTACCATTAATATCAATCCAATATAAGGAGTTGCTTTTACCATTCCGGCAAGCATGTTTACCGTCATAGCAATTCCTCCAGTGGCCAATCCTAATGCAAGTAACCTTGCATAGGATAAAAAGTCACCTATATAACCCGTAATATCAAAAAAGCCCATTGGATCTATGTAAGGGAATTCTGGTCTAACCAAAAGCATCAACAGAGATACTATTGTTATTAGGACTGCAATTTTCTTTATGAAAGGGCTAAACTCCAAACCAAACAACGTGGAGGTCACCAGCACGTACATGCCCGGTTGGAAAAACCATAACCACAAATGTTCGCTTACCGCCTCCATATATCGCTTCCTTTTTACGGAGAGGTAGAGACCTATTAGAACTCCAATATTTATGTGGATAAGCCCGAATATCAATGCCGTTAAAAGAAAAACAACTAGGGGGCTCTGAACCGTTCCAAGAAAACTTATATTTTCTTTTCCAAGAGGTTCAAACCATATCGCGGGTATCTTAAAAGGGATTATTCCCGCCTCATGCAACCTTGTTGGTAGATCTCCCAGCCAACCTCCCAACAAGGCTCCTATAACCACCGTGCTGGCTCCTGCGGACATTAGTATTACGCTGAACTTTCTTACTCCCATATTGTATTTTCCAGCCCCTCTGAAAAGTCCAAAACCTATCAATCCTATTATGATACCGTAAAAAGCATCAGAAAGCATCAAGCCATAAAAGATTAGAAATGCAATCGCAAATATTATCGTAGGATCGATTTCATCGTATCTTGGAGGTGAAAAAGTTTCGGTTAAGAGTTCAAAAGGCCTGAATATCTTTGGATTATCAAAGAGTACGGGAATCTCCTCTACAGGCTCATTAATCGGATTTGAAATTTCGATTACACAATGTCCATCCGTTATATGCTCTATTTTCCTCACAGTTTCCGGAGAGTTCTTTGCAGTAACCCATGCTTCCAACATAAAGGCATTTTCAGTCTTCAAGAAGTTCATACTTACTTCTCCTCTCTCCTTCTCTATCGTAAGTTCTTCTTGAATTGCCAGCAATTTATCCTCCCAATTATCAGACAGTTCTCTTATCTCGGAAAGGATTTTATCTTTTTTTGAGTTTATTTCAATCAATTCTTCCTTTAAATCTGAAGTTACCTTGGAAGGATGGCCTCTTAGACCAGAAGGTAATTCAAACGCCTCAAATCCCGCTCTTCTCAAAACTTCACTAACATTTTCGAGATACTCCTTAGAAACGGCAACCACCAGTATAGCATGCTCTTCGTCGATTATTTTTGTTTTCGTTATTGCTTCACCGTTTGCTTCGGCGAGTATTACGTTGGTTAAGTCCTTGCCAGCGGGCAACGACCCACATAAGATAGATACATAAGGACCATCATAGAGTAACTCTAAATTCACATCTATGTGTTTTAACTCGTCCATCACTTTGAGAAGAGCATCAATCTGTTCTCCTCTCTCTTCTAAAGAATTCAAGTTTCTCTCAAGTTCTTGAACTAACGGCTCGATATCATTCAATATTTTGTTTGTTTCTTCAATTAATTCCTCAGGCTCCCTCTTTTTAATTTTTATTTTTTTGGGCTCATTAGGAGCAAAAAATGCTTTTATAGGATTTATTTTTTGTTCTGGTTTGGCAGACTCAAAAATAGATAAAACCCTTCCGATCCTCATGAGAAGGGGGGAAACCTTGCGGCCGATTTCCGAGGGTTCATCTTTTCTAACGATCTTTGCCAAATCAGGTGCCGAAACTTTATCAGAAAGATCATAGAGTTGGACAGTTCCCAGTTCATGAAGGTTCCTTACAAGATCGTGTTTGTACACGTCTAAAGTAACTACTTTTAATTTTTGCATTCTCGCTGGTCTAAACATAGATTTCCCTCTGAACAATATTCAAAGTCCAAGAACTGGCTTTATTATTGCATCAACGGCCTCATCGAGTTTTCTAATAGCTCTTTTTTTTAATTCTTCTGACTCTTTTTCACCCTCTTTGAGTATTTTTGAGGCTTCTTCCTCTGCTTCCTCTCTCGCTTTTTCGATTAATTTCCTTACATGATCTTTTGCCTCTTCTTCAGCCTTTTTGAGCATGTCAGAAGCTTCTATCTCAGCATTTTCAATCATTCTTTCTGCTTCCTTTTCTGCGTCTTCTATTTTCTTTAGACACTCATTTTCGACTTTTTTTATGGTCATCAATGCCTCTACAACCACTGTTAAGCCCCCGTCTCTTCTACGTTGTAATTTATTGAATGGGTATTTATATTTTATCGCCCATAAAAGAGTTATAGAGCGGGATAAAAGTGGCCTCTAGACCAGACAAAAAAACCATAACTTGGATAAGGGGAATAACAATCGGAACGGAATTAGCATTCACCATTGTAATTTGCACATTTTTGGGATATTTTATCGGGAGAAAGTTCGGTGAAATTCAAACTGTTTTAGGTCTAACTATAGGATTGTTGTTTGGATTCTTCATAGGGATCAAAAGGATTCTCTCATTGGATATTTAATTTTTTTACAACATTATGTTCTAATTTTTTTACTACAATCTTTAATTTTACTCCGAAATCTTTAATAATATAAATTTTGTGAACTGTTTGTAACAACATCTGCCGTAACGGGGGAATGAAAATATGCCATTGGATGTTAATCTCGCTCTTGCAGCAGTTGGAGCAGGTCTTGCAATGGGAATTGCAGCGGTAGGATCTGGAATTGGTGTAGGTATAACTGGGGCTGCAGGAGCCACCGTGATATCGGAGAGCCCAGAGAAATTTGGCGTAACAATCGTATTCTCAGCGCTGCCACAAACTCAAGCCATTTATGGATTATTGACAGCGATATTAATACTTCTAGGGACTGGACTAATAACGAAGGCTCCAAGAGAGGGTTTTTCCGCTCTTATGGCTATGGCATCTCTTGGAGCAGGAATAGGAGTTGGTATGGCAGGTTTATCTGCCATAGGACAAGGAATAGCAGCGGCAAGTGGAATAGGGGCAACATCAGAGAATCCAGAGGTATTCGGTAAGGGAATGGTATTCTCCGTATTGCCTGAGACCCAGGCAATCTATGGGTTACTCACGGCTATACTATTGCTTGTTTTCGCTGGTATCATAGGTACGATGGGTAAAGCACTCTCACCCATGGTAGGACTCGCAACAATTGGAGCAGGTGCTTCTGTAGGGCTAGCAGGACTATCGGGAATAGGACAGGGAATAACTGCGGCAAGTGGAATAGGAGCGGCTGCAAAAGAGCCCGCTACAATGGGAAAAAGCATTGTATTGGCAGTTATGTCTGAAACTTTCGCGATATTTGGCCTGTTGATTGCTTTGCTAATAATGTACGGCACTGGGCTGTTTGGTTAAATTCCACTCAAAGGTACAAGCGGTGTAAAGTTATGGTAGGCGGTATCGAAGATTACCTAGCCATTGCAGAAGTTTTTGGATTTTCAGACCATCCTCAAATTTTCTTCTTTCTAGTTCTTCTTTTGGCGATTCTGTGTTTTATAATCATCATTATACCCATTATTAGGTTCGTGACAGATATTGCACCATATTCTTTGCTTAACGCAAAAATTCGGGCAATGGAAGCAAAATACATCGGCAAACCTAAATTCAATCAACTTTTAGAATCTGATTCTTTGATTGAAGCTATGGTAAACCTGGGCGATACAGAATATGGGAAATATACAGAAGAAGTTTTAGCGGAAAGCAAGGGATTATTCGATGCTGAAATTATGTTTAACCGCTGTTTGAAGGATGTATACGAGAAGATTTTACATTACTCTCCAGAAGATGCCAAAAGGATTGTTGCTGCATGGACGAAGAGATGGGAAATAAAAAACCTAAAAAAGATAATCAGGGCGATCCATGCAAATGTAATGCCAGATATCAATACGATGATACCCATTGGCGATCTTGACCTAACTGAGTTGGAAACCCTTGCTGATTCTAGGAGTATGGAAGAATTCATCTCAAAACTCGAGGGTACGGAGTATGCGAATGTTCTCAAGGAAGTTTTACCGGATTATGAAGAGAAAAAATCTCTTTTGGTCCTGGAAAGTGCTCTAGACAGGTATTACTACTTTAAAGTTTGGTCGCTGGTTGCATCAGGTTTAACAGATGAGCTAAAGATGTTCAAGGTATTCCTCGGAACATGGATTGACATAGAAAATATAAAGAATCTGCTAAGACTGAAGTCAGAGAACGTTTCTCCGGAAGACATAAAAAGTCTGCTCATACCGATTGGCTATAACATAATGCCTGAGGTTCTCTTGAGCCTAGCAGAGGCATATAACGTAGAAGAGGTCATAAGCGGTCTCGAGGGAACTCCTTACGGTAGAATAATAAGTGAACTATTGCCCGAATACGAAGAAATCGGGTCAATAATTCCTTTTGAAAGAAAACTTGATGAATTCTTGTTGGAGACTGAGTTGGCACTCTCCTTAAGGCAGCCTTTTTCTATTTCACCGCTCGTAAACTATCTACTTCAAAGGGAGAATGAAATTAATGATATTAGAACAGTTCTTAAATGCAAGGAAGAGGGATATGACTCTGAACAAACTCAAAAACTCATTGAATATGGAGTGGCAGTTCCAGTAATAGAATTGTTTGAGCCGGAAGCAATTAGAACCAGGCTTGATATTGACCTAGGCGAGATGGGTCGCCTTATAACAATGTCAATCCACTATGGGGCTAAAGACATTGAAGGAATAGAGTCCACCACCGGATTACCGAGACATAGAATAGAAGAAAGACTGAGAGTGCTCAGATTGATGGGTTTGGTTGCAGAAACGGAAAAAGGACTAAAATTAACCAGAAAAGGAGAGAGTATTGTAAAACTAATAAAGAGGGTGGAAGAAGAATAAACTCCTTTGTACATTTTTTATATAATTTTCTTACAATTTTTTTTTAAAATGCATACAACTTTTTTTGGAGAAAAAACGATGAGACTCGGGGTTTTTTGTATAAGGTATTCTATCAACTGTTCTTAATTTTAATTACAACTATCAGGGCATTATATACGAAAAATTTAATATATTATTTTAGATCAAACTTGAAATAACAACATGGGGGAAAATTTCAATGAGAGTCAACATCGCATCAATGGGAAGTATTGGCATCTTCGTGATAGTATTGCTCATATCTTATTTTGGTCTAAACGTATTGATATGGGCCTCAGTAATTATAGCAACAATCGCATCAATTGTGGGTTATTGGCTCCTCCTGCCACTCCAGTTTAAGCGCATTGAGAATTTACTAAGAAAAACTGAAATAAGACTCGGTGAAGCAGGGACATTAATACTTAAAACCGCGGGAACAGGAGTTCATGATATAGAGCAAATAGAAACTCTAACAGGCCTGCCTAGGGGTCTTATAGAAAGAAGATCTAAAATGTTGGAGGTTTTGGGTCTTGTCGAGAGACAAAACGATAAGATAGTTCTTTCAAAAGCTGGAGAAGATTATTTGGACCTGATTAAAAGTTTAGAGGTGGAAGTATGGAAAAGAAAGTTGAAGAGTTTCCGGAGATATCCGTAGGAGAGAGGTGTGAAATTAAAGATGGAAAAATCGAAATCCCTAAAAATATTCTGGAAGCCTTAAATCTAAAGGATGGAGATGCAGTGGCTACCATATTAATTCCAGAGAGGAAGCAAGTTAGATTAATGAAGATCGATAAAGAACTGTACAAATTGAGGATCGTTGCAAAGGATATCTACGACACCACTCACAAGTTAGAATTGAAGCTGGCAGATGCAAAAGTGAAGATCATACATACAACTGGATTTTGCTATGCAAAAGAAGCTTGTATTTGGGAAGGATTTCTCTCCGGACCTGATAAAGCAAACCTTGAAAAATTAGCCGATGACATAAGGCAGGTTGAAAATGTGTTCAAGGTCGAGTTGAAGGCACTTTAGTCCATGGTGTACTTAGATGATGCGGCCTGCAGAGATGAAAAAGGTAGTAATAGTTACGCATAAATACTTTGCTGCCCCCCTCATCAGAGCGCTGCACGAAGAAGGGCTTCTCCAAGTTAAAGAAACCAGCAAAGAATTATCAGAATTTGCTGAAGAATCAAAGGGTGAAGAGCGTATTTTTCTGCACTTCTCAATGAGGTTCAGGCGTATACTCACATTTTTCGATGTAATAAAAGATATAAAAGGTTCTGAAACAAAAAAAGGAAATTTAAAATCAAAAGTTCGAGCAGCGCTGAACAACATTTACTCGGCTTTGTTTCCAGGAGTTATAGAAGGGGAAGAGATAGACAAACTTGAAGTAGATGAGCTGATTAACCGTCTAGAGACCAGCATATCGGAAATCGAGAATGAGGTAAGTGTTTTTGAGACAAGACTGAACGAAATCGATTCTGAAAAAGACAGGTTTAGGGATTATTTAAATACACTAAAATTGCTGGAACCTTTAGATGTAAATGTTGAGTATTTAAAGGAAGAAAATTACAAGTTTTGCAAAATCTGGATCGGTACTATATCTCTGGAGAAAGTGAAAGAATTAGAAATTTTAAGATCTTTAACAAATGAATGCTTATTTTTCCACGCCGAAGAGATAGACGGAAGATCACTAGTGGTTGTAATAACAACCAATGAGTTTATGGAAGTGGTAAACGATTTTTTGTTGAAAGTTAAGTTTGAGTCTATTGAATTGCCAGAAGTTGAAGGTACGCCTTCAGAGTCTGTAGAGAAAATAGAAAGAGCCCTTGATGAACTAGAGGCCGAAGAAAAGAGGATAATTGAATCGGCATACGAAATTGTCAAAGAAAATGAGTGGAACATGCTATTAAACCATGAAATCTCTGTCATAGAGGCTGAGAGAGAAGGAATAACCCCTTTCCTTCTTGAGACAAAAAACGCTGTTATCCTTGAGGCATGGTGTCCAAAGAGAAATCTTGATAGGGTAAAGAAACTATCCGAGGAAATTACCGATGGATGTGTATTGGTAGAGGAAGCCCAAAGTTCCTCTGAAGAAGAGCCTCCGGTTCTGCTTGAGAATCCCAAGCTTATAAAGCCTTACGAGATGCTGACCGGAATGTTTGGACTACCAAAGAAGGGAGAACTCGATCCAACCTTGATAATAGCAGTTTTCTTCACAGTATTCTTTGGTTTTATGCTAACAGATGCTATTTACGGGTTGATGGCCGTAATTTTTGCCCTGCTCGTGAAAAAGGGTCATGGAAAAATCAACGAGAGTATAAACGACGTTTCTAGTATCCTTATAATAGGCGGACTCTCAGCAATATTCTTCGGTATTCTAACAGGCAGTTACCTTGGAGATTTTTCAGAACGTTTCCTAAACTTTGAAACAAAGCCTATATGGGTAGATCCCTTTGCTACCGAGTCATTACTGTTTTTAGGCCATCCAATAAGTCCGGTTTTGCTAGTATTAGTAGTTTCAGTACTTTTGGGAGCCGTTCATATGGATATAGGGATTCTCATTTCTTTCAAGAATGCGTTAGAGAATAAAAACTTGAGAGAAGCTATAGGTCAAGTTGGATTATTGACACTCGAAATAGGCCTAATACTTGTGTTATTCAAGTTGTTTGGAGTTAAAGCTATCACTGAAAAAGCCTTCAAATATGGACTCTACTTGCTCTTGGTTGGCTCTGCATTAGTAATAGTACGCGGAGGTCCACTAGGCTTTTTCGATTGTACCGGACTTCTTGGCGATCTGATCTCTTATTCAAGAATTCTGGCGCTTGCAATGGCAACGGGTGGCTTGGCTCTAGCTGTAAATGTAACTGCTTATATCTTGGCAACCACCATGGGATTGGCAGAGATAGGTGGATACACAAGCATCTTTGGTATAATAAGCAATGGAATGAAATCTCCTTTTGGTTTACTTGCACTTTTCTTGGTATTTTTGATATTGTTCATAGGACACTTGACAAGTTTCGGATTAAATTCTCTCGGTGGATTCATCCATTCATTGAGATTACACTATGCAGAATTATTTGGAAAGTTCTATGAAGGTGGAGGAGATAAGTACATTCCCTTCCGCGCTGTAAGAAAATATACAAAATTAAGGAGGTGTGACTATGGTTGAATTGACGCAAACTGCTGCTCTCGCAACCATAGGTATTGGACTATCAGTTGGAATTGCGGGATTCGGGGCAGCACTGGGTGTCGGTATTGCTGGAGCCTCTGCAGCTGGAGTTACTGCGCAAGATCCGAAGAAGTTCAGTAAATCCCTAATACTACAGCAATTACCTCAAACTCAGGGGATCTACGGATTTTTGGTAGGTATATTCATTCTTTCTGGCGCCCTTCTTTCAGGAAAGGAGATTACAAGTCCAGTAAGCCTCGCTGCTATTGCTGCGGGTTTATGCATGGGAGTAGCAGGTCTAACAGCAATAGGGCAGGGAATAACCTGTGCAGGGGGCATAAGCGCCACTGCGAAGAATGAAGAAGTATTCGGAAAATCCATGGTATTTGGAATAATGGCAGAATTCTTCGCTATACTGGGATTTGTCATGGCTGTCATGATCTTACTGAACTCCGGTCTACTCGGATAGGTGCATCTGATTGGGGTTGTTTGATTATCTGGTAGAACTAGTGGGATTCGAGGCAGCTCTGATAATTGTTATTTTCCTAGGTTTCATGCTAATTGCAATTCTAATAGCCCCGACAGTACAATGGCTGTACAGAAAAATACCTTATTTCTATCCCGTTTCAGGTATAAGAACAATGGAAGGCAAACTCCTTTCTTCCTCCAAAATCAAGGAATTAACAGAGGCTGATAACGTTCCAGTGTTCATATCCAGCCTCGAAGGTTTGGACTATCCCACCTACCTGAGTCTGGAAAACGGATACGAAGTGGGTCTGAGGTTATATCTGGCACATACTCAGGAGGAAATTGACCTTGTTATTCCTCAGCACCTAAGGGGCTTTTTTGATTCATTTGTTAGAGCAAGATGGGATATCAGAAACATTAAAAGAGTCCTATTAGAGGCATATTCAAAGGAAAGAATCATTGAAATGCCAGTCGATCTAATCAGAATAGGAACAATCGATTTTGATCTAGTAAAATCAATGTACGAGACTCAAGAGTTAGGTGAAATTTTGCCCAAGTTAGACGAAACAGAGTACGCTGCACTGATTACAGAAGGTGTTCGAGACTGGAGAGAAACCGGCTCGATATCGCCACTAACAACTCTTTTATTTAGATATTATTTCTCGAAATGCCATCGACTCATAGAAGACATTAAGGGGGAGGACAGAGAAGATCTTCTCACTCTAATCGGGACCATTATAGATATTACCAATATAAGACTTATCATCAGATTAAAAGTGGATCAGGTACCACCAGAAACCATAAAAGAGAATTTAATTTACCCAGGATTTGAAATCGATCCAGAAACCATGAACAGCCTTGTCCAGCTGGATAAGATAGAGGATATATTAAATCTATTAACTGCTACTCCCTATGGGGAGTTCATAACACAAGCCATTAAGGAATTTGAGAGAGATAAAGACTACGTTGGAATTGAGAAATACCTACAAAAAATTTTGATTAGTAGAGTGCGGGATATCTCACTGAAAAGATCATTTGGAGCCGGTCCAATAATCGCCTTCTTACTAATAAAAGAGATTGAGATTGATTGTGTCCGCAGTATACTAACGGGAATACAGGAGGGCTTGAGCCCGGATGAAATCGACAAATATCTGGCTCTTGAAACGACTTAGAAAAAGACAAATTTTGGCACGAGTAGAGCATGCAAATGATATTTTTTTAGTTTCCACCCTCAGTTTACAATTAATTTTGGTTGGGTTCTTCTATGGGTTGCTGCTCCTAGCAAAAGTAAATCTACTTTACATCACTTTCGGAATATCCCTCTGGCTCGCGCTTTCCTCATTGGGCGTGGTGCTTGTTATGCACAAAGTGATAGTAAAGAGCACGATTGGTAAAATATACTGCCTCATCCTCTTTATTTCATTCACATCACTCATGATAGAAATTTTATACATCGAAACGATGTAAGATAAAAACGATATAAGATAAATGATGTAAAATGAGAAAAGATGTAAAATGAGAAAAACTATCCAAGCCATGACTTTTGGGGTAAAATTGGCTTTATCTAGCATCTTATTTGGATTTATTGGGTACCTCATCGGAAAAAAATTCGGTACAACCTGGTCAACAATCGGTTTCATTTGTGGCTTTTTTGCAGGTTTTTTTACAAATATCTATGCCGTGATAAGAGAGTTTAGTAAAGAATAAATCAGAATTACTTTCCCTTTTCCTCTTTTTCTTCGTAAACCTTGAATCTAGGATATGTCGCCTCAACTTTGCAAGAGGGACACACTATATGTGCGAAAAGTCTTCCATCGGAGTAATGTCCGGCAAGTATTCTTTCGCAATCTAAACAGGTAAGTTTTCCGCACATGTAACATTCAACGATTTTATCGGTTTCTTTTTTACAGTAGTCACAAGTAATGATAAATTTTGGTTTACTCCCCATTAAGCCACTCATCCTTCCTTAAATCAATTTTTGCGAGTATATCGGTGACCTTATCGTTATTTAAAATTTTCGCATTTCAAATTTTTCGTAGATTTATAGAGTTATAGAAATATGAAGAATCATGTTTTCTTTCTTTTATACAGCTCGAATTCGCAGTACGGATCTCCCATACCCGTGCACCGAATCTCTTTGAACGTGGTAACTTCTGCTACATGGGAGAAAACTGCTAAAAGAAACTCGCCCATCCACAAACAATAAGGAAAGTCTAACTCAAATTTTTGATCTTTGAAAAAAACACACAGATAACACTCATGAACACGGCATATCATCTTTTCAGGGGTTTCCTTTACTAACTCAATTCTTCCTAATCCCAGTCTCTCAGCATATTTTTTAATCTCAGATTCAATAGATTCGACTCTCTCAAGGTCAATGGATTCAATACAAGCATCCGCTACTAAATTGGCAGATCTTCTCAGAATGTGTCCTATTTTCCTCCCTTTACTCTCTTCAATTAATGAAAGTCCTAAGGTATTGATGAGATGCATGGTAGCCTTATCACCCATATTTCTCATCTCCTCACCTTTAATACTTTTTTTTATCGAGTCTTTGACCATTACGTTAATCTTGCTCGCAAGTTCGTACCAGTACATGGGATACGATTTTGCCACCTGAAAAAGCCTCTCATCCTTATCAATTGGAGATGCCTGACGTTCACAATATGCAGTTGTCAGTAATTCACGGAGATCCTCATCGTCTACTGTTCCCTCGAACCTTTCTTCACCGATAAATGTAGTTGGAACAGTTCTTATGCAATATTTCCCTGCCATGTCTGGAGCCTCAACTACGTCAACCATGTATACCTTAACCGGAATCTTGATTTCATCGGCAATGTCCATCAACTGAGATGCAAGGATCTCACATACAACGCAATAAGGAGAAGTGAAAACTACTGCCTTTACCGAGTGAGTTTTCATTGGATGCACCGTCATAAGAATTATGTGGGTTTGTATTTTAATTTTTTGTTATACAACATTTAACAATGCTTCTCAACCATCAACTCTCTTTTTTTGTCTATATTTTTACGGTAATTTTACTCTTTAAGTAAAATGGCGATGATCCTCGCATAAGCTGGCCTTGTTACAAACACGCCGACAAACACCCCAACTATCGTGGTCAGGGCAAATCCTCTTACATCTATAATTCTGAAAAGCGGTATCATTGCAACAATTGTGGTTGCCGCAGCAGCAAGGATAATGAAAAAGGCCATATCTATGCCTTTTTTTATACCGTAAGCAGTTCTTCTTGTCTCTCCTCTCAAAACCTCATCTGTTATTACGATTTGATGATCTACCCCGGTGCCGACTGCTGCTATTATACCCCCTATCGATGCAAGGTCTAGGTTCCACCTTATGAAAGAGGCAAAACCTAAAATTATTACTACCTCGCTTATACACGTAACAATTATCGGGACAACGATCTTCTTTTCTTTATATCTACCGAAGACTATGGCTGCAACTACAAAAACAGCAAGAAGGCCCATAATTCTTGATGCTTCTATGAAACCTTCACCAAGCCTAGGTGAAACGCTTTTTTTCTGCACGATCTCTATTTCTACAGGTAGGCGACCAGAGGTCAATATTGACTTGATTCTCTCTGCTTCTTTTAATGCGAATCTATGAGAAGCATTCACACCACTTATCTCCACTCTTTGCTCTATTCTCCCTGCTAAATCTGCGGAGATCCTTGGACTGGATTCCAGAGATTTATCTAGATACATATCAAGAGGCTTGACAAGATATCTCTTTCCTTCGCTCTGATCGTAGTAACTCTCCATATCTTTAGTTAGGTTTGCAAAACGTCTTGCTCCTTCAGAAGAGAGGGCAAAGGGAACTTCCCACCTGAATGATGTTCCTCCAGCAGTTTGAATCTGAGATACTCGTGGTGGGAATACCTGAACGATGTCCTCTCCTGTGAATACAGTTTTATTGCCAATTTTTGCCTCAAAAACACCTGTTTCCTGCAGAATACCGAGTATGGTCTCTGCTTCTTTTCTCATTTGACTCTCATTTTTTCCCCTTATTGCGGCATCGATTAGAATAAATCGATCTCCCCATGGTTTCGGAGTTATATCTCCAATACCTAGGGCATTCAACCTTATTTTCAAAACATCGATTGCTTCCTCCCTTACTTGAGTCATTGTCTTGTTTTCAGGCTTTTCCTTCAATTCTACAATGATTCTTGTTCCTCCTTGAAGATCAAGACCCATTACTAAGCCTTTTGAAAAGATAAGGGTGAATGACCCTGCCAGAAACAAAAGAAGTATGATAATTTTCGTATCACGAATAAAATCTTCAACTTTCATCTCTTACCACGCTCAGCATAAATCTTGATTATCCATGCATTCTGTATCCAAGTATTTATCATGTCTATAAATAAACCTATTACCAAAACACTCGCAATCTGATCGATTACCTCAACAGCCAAGAATTTTGCAATCAAGTACATTATTAAGACGACAGCAATAGTTGTTCCGCCCGTAGTCAACCCTGTTTCCATAGCAGACCAAATTCTATCTTCTACGGAGCCTTTTTTTCTTTTCAGAACGCGTGTGGTTAACAATATATCAGTATCTACCGAGTAGCCTATTAGCACGAGCAGTGCAGCTATTGATGCCAGAGAAACAGGTATTTTCAAAAGACTCATAACTCCAAGCGTAACAACGATGTCTGAGAAAGCGGCTAAAATAACTGCAAAGGCCGGTACGATGGTTCTAAAGGTTATGAAAACAACCGCGGCCATAAAAAAGAAAGCAATTAGTATGGCCTTCTTCCCTTGCTCAACGAACGATCTGCTTAGAGATGCCCCAAACGATACCGACTCGGTAATAGTGCCATACCTTGATAGTACCTCCTCCACTCTTTTCATATCTAATTCTTCTTTACTTAATGGAAAATCAATCTCAGCGTATCTATTTTTTTCTCCCCAAGGTTGCGTTATTCTGACCACAACATCAGATATTTTCAGTTCGGTTTCCAAAAGACTTTCTATCTCATAAGAGGAGGGGTTATCAGAAAGTAAAATGGTGACAGTTGTCCCCCCCTTTAGATCAACACCTAAAGAGAGTCCATGGAAATATACAATCAATAATGAAGATATCAGAAGGAAAACTGGAATAACCATGAGTTTTTCATATGGAATCTTGAATCTCTCAACCATCTCAACACCATAAGATTCATGAATAGGAATAAAGCATTTGGATGTGATCATGTATCCTATTTATTTATACTTTGGGGGGATACGATGAAGGGGATTAGCATTATAGGACTGGGAATAGTATTTCTAGTCCTAGGTTTCTTGCTGATAACGGCGGGCATCCTATTTAGCATTGCTAAAGGTAGTTTTGCACAAAAAGAGGGGAGATCAGAAGTAAAAGGTGGAGGAGTCATTCTTATCGGACCAATACCCATAGTATTGGGTACTGATATAGATTCTGCCAAGATTGTGCTTGTACTGGCATTAATACTTACCTTGTTGGCGTTTTTCTTGTTCTGGAGATGGTGAAGATTCTATACGAAGGGGCTATAAAAAGAAATGCTGAAGGAGGTCTCAAATGAGTTTTTTAGGGAGAGATATCCTCTCAATTAGGGATCTTTCAAGAGAAGATCTAGAACTTATTTTAGATAAAAGCAAAATAATGGAGAAAATTATTGAAACGAAAAAGAACCTTGATTTTGCCTCGGGAAGGGTATTGGCTAGCCTGTTCTTTGAACCAAGTACGAGAACACGCTTTTCTTTTGAAAGCGCAATGCATAGACTAGGAGGAAGGGTTGTTGGTATATCGGAAAGGGAAACTACTTCCCTAGCGAAGGGCGAAACACTCGCGGATACGATAAAGACCATTGAGAAATACTCGGACGTAATAGTAATCAGACATCCAAAAGAAGGATCGGCAAGATGGGCCGCAGAAGTAGCCAAGATACCTGTCATAAATGCAGGAGATGGAGCAAATCAGCATCCAACCCAGACACTGTTAGATTTATATTCAATAAAAAAAGAAAAAGGGAAAATAGACGGTTTGAGTATTGCTCTTGTAGGAGATCTCAAATATGGTAGAACTGTTCATTCTCTTGCCTATGCTCTCGCTCACTACGATTCAAATATAATCTGTATCTCACCAAAAGGATTGGAGATGCCAGAAAGCGTTATAAATGATTTAAAGTCATACAATTCATCTCTTAAACAAACACATGATTTAAAGGAATTAGTCGATGCTGATGTAATATATGTGACGAGAATTCAGAGAGAAAGATTTGCTGATCCTAGCGAATATGAAAAAGTCAAGGGAACATACAGGTTATCAGCAGAGATTTTAAGAAATACCGACGCAATAGTCCTGCATCCGCTCCCAAGAATAGATGAGATAGATCCATCCTTGGACAGTACAGCACATGCAAAGTACTTCGACCAAGTCCTTAACGGGTTGATAGTAAGAATGGCTTTACTCTGTCTTGTTTTAGGAGTTGACTTTTGATGGAGGAAGAATTAAAGGTTAAAAAAATAAGAAATGGAACTGTAATCGATCATATCCAAAAAGGAAAGGCTCTAATTGTTTTAAAGATCTTGGGCGTGGACCATAGATCTCTCCAGACTACAGTCTCGGTTGCTATGAACGTTCCAAGCGAAAAGATGGGATCAAAGGACATAGTAAAGGTGGAAGGGAGAGAGCTTGCTGAAGACGAGGTAAATAAAATTGCCCTGATCTCATCAGAAGCCACTATAAACATCATCAGAGATTACAAAGTTGTGGAAAAAAGAAAGGTAGCACTACCACCCACAATAGAAGCATTCTTGAAGTGTCCAAATCCTGACTGCATTACAAACGACCCTGAACCCATCAAAACCAAATTTTTTGTCGAAACCACAGCACCGGTTAGGTTGAGATGTTACTACTGCGAGAGGTTGTTCGAGGGGATAGAAGAATATATCTGATTTCGAGAAATAAGAGATTTTAATTTTCATCTACTAAAGAATGCCCGTTATCAGGAGTATTCCGAGGATTACCATTAGTATGCCCGCAAATAGCCTGAATATGGGCCTTTCCTCTTCTCTAAATTTATCCAATGCTTTTGGGCTCAAACTTATAACCGTTCCTATTCCAAGCAAGAAATCATCTATGGTTTGACCAATGTTGTATAATATCAACAATGGCACTCCCTGCGCTACATTGTGTCCTTTTGCTATTGCATTTACTATTGCTATGTAAACACCACTTATACATGGTGCTTTTACGAGGCTAAAGATGAATCCCAAAAGAAAAACAGATAAGAGGGTTGCACGCAACGTGAATTTGCTGACCAACCTCTTAACACTATCAGGAGTTCTGAATAATCTACTTTCTGGGTTCGCATAGTCTTTTATATACCATAGACCGAGGAAAATGGTAAATATAGCCAGAATATAGGTTAATATTCCCGTATACTCAGGTAGAGACTGGAATAGAAATAATATTAACAAACCCTGAGACATTGAGAGGGCAAATATTCCTAGGCAAAAGGCAGTTAACAGATAAAACATCTGCAGTCTCCTCTTTCCGGATGCTATCAGATAGGAAACAAGAAAGACCCATACCGCATAGGTACATGGACTTAAACCAGCAAGAAACCCTGTAGAAAATACTACGTATGGACTCAAAACGAATTTCCTTATGGTACTCTCATCTTTTGGTTTAGTTTTATTCATCCTCTGATACATCACCTCTCTTACCAAAGTATCCCTTATCTCCTGTTTAGACATTTCTTCAAGTTCAGAGGCAGATATAACCTTATTGCCAATCATTAACATGGGGCAGCATTTCTCTCCATATTCTGCCACCAAATCTGGGACCTCATACCAATCGATGACGTTATAGGTTACATTTTTAATCTTGGTTTCTTCCATAACCTCGTAGGCTCTCTCGCACGAGGGGCAACCCTTGACATAGATTAGTGTTACATTTAAAGATGTTGAGGGTTTAATGAAGAACAATGAGAGAATCAAGATAGAGAGCAAAGCAAAGTTTTTTCTCATGATTCATTACTCCCCTTAAAGTCCATATCTCCTTTCCCTCTGCTGATAGGTTCGCAGTGCCCTTAGGAAATCGACCTTCCTAAAAACAGGCCAGTAAGTATCGCAAAAGTAGAACTCACTGTATGCTGCCTGCCAGAGGAGGAAGCCGCTTATTCTTTCTTCTCCACTCGTCCTGATTATTAGGTCCGGATCTGGAAGTCCTGCCGTGTATAAGTTTTTATTTATGACTTTCTCATCTATATCTTCGGGTGCCAATTCTCCAGAGAGTACCGCGTTTGATATCTTTTTAACTGCGTCTACTATCTCCCCTCTACCCCCATAAAGTATCGCTACATTTAGGAAATAGTTATCATAATCTTTTGTCGCTTCCTCGGCTTTCTTGATTGCTTTTTTAACCCCTTCTGGTAGTTCTTCAATTCTTCCAATCGCCTTTATTCTTACCTTCTTTTTGTGTATTTTGCTATGATTGCAGACCTCGTTAAACTTTCTTTCGATTATTTTCATCAACTGATCCAGCTCAGGATGTGATCTCCCCTTATTTTCAGTGGAAAATCCGTATACCGTAACAACTTTAATACCAAGTTCGAGACACCAATCCAAAACTTCTTCAAGTTTGTTTGCACCTAGTTCGTGACCGTCCCATGGCTTCATACCAAGTTTCTTTGCAAATCTCCTGTTGCCATCCATTATAATTGCAACATGATTGGGTATTGGCCCATTTCTCACTTCCTGCATCAGTTTCCACTCATACACCTTGTAAATAGGCGATAAGATGCTTACCATTTTATCTCTCCATTTTATTATATTTTTGTAGACAGCCCAGACTTTTTTATACACGATGAACCAAATGGACCCAGTCTACCGTCTGAGAATTCTATATAATAGCAGTTTTTTATCCTTCTTCCACATCTTCTACACTTATTCTCTAATTCTCTTTTTATAATCTTTGGTTCAAATTCTCTCTTTTCGGAAACGCAAAATATTATGTGTTTCCCTTCTTTTTTTATGATACCTTTTTCTTGTGCCTCCCTGATTACTTCTTTTTTTACCTCTAAGTCAAATGTAACCAGTTCCAGCAGATTCACAAATTCTGAATATGGAATTGTATTCTGATCTATGATACTCAATAACTTCATACACCTTTCCTTTAGTATAGACTTGGGAACATCCATAAAAGATTTCCTGGAGTTTTTATTTAAAGTATTCATTTATTCGCTTCAAAGAGGCTCTGAGTAACTTTACGGAATTTTCAACGTCGTCAAGTGACAAGACCTCTACCGCAGAGTGAATATACCTCGTGGGTATGGATAGTACTCCAGATGGTACTCCTTCCCTAGACAAATGTATTGCCGTAGCATCTGTGGTTCCTCCCTCTAGTATTTCGACCTGATGTGGAATGTTTTCTGCTTTTGCGGTTTCTATGAGCAATTGTCTAACCAAAGGATGGGAAATCAAACCTCCTCCTAGGCTCTCTCTTCTTCCATCTGCTATCTTTATAGCGGGACCCTTTCCTACGTAGATGGGAGACTCATGTTCCTTCATTCCTGGATAATCGCCAGCAGTTGTTACATCTATCGCTATTCCAACATCTGGATTTATCTTGAAACTCGATACGGTAGCTCCCTTCAAACCAACTTCTTCCTGCACAGTAAAGACTGCATAGACAGAATTATCGGTCTCTAAACCTTTAAAAGTCTCTATTAAGATTGCGCAGCCAACTCTATCATCAAATGCCTTGCCGGTAACAAGGTTATTTGCGAGTCTGATCATTTCTCTCTCGAGTGTAATAGGGTCTCCGTGCTTTATGCCTAGTTTCTTGCAATCTTCCCTGCTTAAGGCACCAACGTCTATGAACATGTCTTCACTCTTTATTTCCTTCTTTTTTTCCTCTTCCTTTAGCAAATGAGGAGGTTTAGATCCAATGACTCCATAAACATCCTTCTCTCCATGAATCACCACTCTCTGATTCAGAAGTGAAGGATCGTAGAAGCCACCTACCTTTATGAACCTTACGAATCCTTTTTCGTCTATGAACTTTACCATTAAGCCTATTTCATCCATATGAGCCGCTAGCATAACCTTAGGGGGTTTACCTTCTTTGGTGAAAATCAGGTTGCCTAATCTATCTTTCTCTACCTTGTCTGCATGCCCCTTCAGTTCCTCGTAAATTATGTTTCTTACGTTATCTTCGCTGCTAGACAAACCAGGAGCTTCTGAAAGTCTTTTGAGTAATTCAAACATTCCACCACCTCATTTTTTACTCAGTTTTTCTATAGATTTCTTGATTAGGTCTAGAGCTAGGGATATTTTATCCATAGATGTAGCGTATGAGATTCTTAAATACCCTTCTCCATTTTTTCCGAAGGCTATTCCTGGAACGGTTAGTACTCCTGCGTCTTCAAATATATAATCAGCGAGTGAAGTAGAGAGCATTCCCAGAGCTTTTGCATTCACAAAGACATAAAAGGCTCCCTTTGGTTTCATACAAGAAAAGCCCTCTATCTCATTTATTTTAGTTAACATTAAGTTCCTTCTCTTGAGAAAATCTTCTTTCATTTGATAGACAAAGTCCTGTGGACCATTTAATGCTGCCAATGCTGCGAATTGTGAAATGGAAGATGCACAAACACTTGTATATTGATGTATCTTCAGTATCTCCTCCATCAACTCTTCACTAGCTGCTAAATATCCTATTCTCCAGCCGGTCATGGCATAAGTCTTTGAAAAAGCATTTACTGTTATTGTTCTATCAGGTATCCATTTTCCTATGCTGTGGTGCTCTCCTTCATACAATATCTTCTCATAAACCTCATCCGAAAGGACAAAAAAATCATGATCCTCTGCTAGGTCAGCTATTGCCTTGAGATTTGATTTTGGAAATACGGAGCCTGTTGGATTGTTTGGGGAGTTTATTATCAGTAACTTAGTTCTTTTGGTAATTTTTTCAGAAAGGCTCTCAAGCGAAATGGAAAATTCGTTTTCTTCGTAAACAGGCAGATAAACGGTTTTTCCCTCTGCGATCTTCACACATGCATCGTAAGAGACGAATCCGGGGTCCGTAATTATTACTTCGTCTCCTTTCTCCACCAAAGCGAGTATTGCGCATAGTATAGCCTCACTCGCTCCGCAGGTAACCATTATATTTTCAGAAGTCACATCCAAGTTGTTATCTTTTTTTAATTTATTTGCAATAGCCTCTCTCAGCTCTTCCATGCCGAAAGTTGATGTGTAGTGAGTAAAACCAGCATTCAATGCATTTTTAGCAGCATCGCATATATGCTTGGGAGTTGTAAAATCTGGCTCTCCAAGCGCCAGATTTATCGTATCCTCTTTAATAAGTTCGAACATCTTCCTTATACCTGAGAGAGAAATCTCCTCTGTCCTTTTTGCGAATCCCATAGGTTTGATATTGAACGACTCTATAGATAAATATATTGTCTCTGTGTTTTAGAACTCAATACTCACCTTTCAAAAAAGTTCTCCTTTGAACAAGTTTTTATCCATGGTTCTGGGGAAAATCTTTTATTCATCCCGACTAAGGTAAATCCTATGAAGATATGGATCGATGTTATCTGTCCCCCTGACGTATTCTTATTCAAGGATATATGGAAGTTCCTGAGCAAAGAAGGACATGAGATAATTATCACAGGTAGAACTTATCAGGAAACTCCTTCTCTGCTACAGTGTGTGAAAATGCCCCATATAATTGTGGGATCCCACGGCGGCAATACATTGGGCGAAAAACTTTTAATGCGGCTTGAAAGAACTCTAGAACTTGCAAAAATGTTTAAAGAGAATCCCCCTGATGTTGTCCTATCAAGACATTCTGCCCCTGCCTCTCAGGTAGGATTTGGACTGGGAAAGCCCGTTGTATATCTTATAGACGATATTCACGCCAAAGCACAGAGCAAACTTGGGTTGCCCTTTAGCGATAGGATCATTGCTCCAAGCGTAACCGACATGGAGGAATTAATTTCATGCGGAGCAGATCCCAATGGAATTAGGCTCTTCGACGGAATATTTGAATATGCCTATCTCAAAAATTTCACCCCAAGCTCGAAAGTGCTTGAAGATTTAGGATTGGAAAGTGAAGATGCGATTGTTGTCGTAAGAACAGAACCCCAATCTTCCTATATGCTATCGAATTCAGTTTTATTTCCAACAATCAATAAATTAATTAATTTGGGTGATATAAAAATTGTTGTTTTGCCCAGATATCCAAATCAGCGTAGCGTAATAGAAAAGAAGTTTGGTAATAAGGTTATTGTTCCAAAGGGGGCTATCGATGCTCCAAGTTTACTTGCATATTCAAATTTGTTGATAGGGGCAGGAGGAACGATGAATAGGGAGGCTGCTTTACTTGGCACACCAGTTATAAATTGTTATTCTGGGCCCATTCCTGTCTCGGATGATTTTATAATAAAGAAGGGATTGGCTTTTAAATTATTCGACCCGGATGAAATAGTAAAAAAATCGATTGAGTTGTTAGAGGGTAAAAAATATTTTGAGGATCTCTCTAAAGAGGTAAAAAGAACAATGGAAGATCCTACAGATCTCATCATCTCTTCCATCAAAGACTTCGAATGAGTTATTTAGATTGAATCTGAACACAATTGCTACCGCTCATAACAAATTTGTACCCCCAAAGAGTTTAAAAAAAATTTGCATAAGTGTCCTTCTTTTTATACATTTTTGTAGATGAAAATTGTTTATTTGTGTTTGTTAACCTATAGAACAGGTGGTTATTTTGAAATGCGATTACGAAGTTGATGCCTATGGGAGACCTATCGTCAAAGATGCTTCTATAGGAACTAAATTATTTGCATATACGCTCTTTTTCTTGTTCATAGGCATTATCGCTTCTGCTTTCTTTATAACTTTGAAGTACATCGTACATAACACCTAAACCACCCCCTCGGGAGGAGGCGCATTTAACTTCATTTAGCGCGCCTCCTCTGGATTTTATAGATTTCCTCCACTCTCTTTAAGGTATCAACATCGTAAATCGAGAGATCCTCCCTCAATCTCTTGATTCTTGGGAACCTTAACGTGTATCCGCATTCATATTTTTTACTCTTTTGAATTTCACTGAACGCTATCTCTAATACAATTTCTGGTCTCACCTGAACTATTCTTCCTTTCTCTGATATGATTAGTTCTTTTAGCCTTTTCGTCAAGTATTCCAGTTCTTGATCGGTTAAACCGGAAGATACTTTTGCAAGAGGTATAAGTTCATCGTTGAGGCATGCCATGAAGTACCTGCTTAAATATTTGCTTTTTCTTCCTTCACCGTACTCCGCTCCGGTTATCACTAAATCTAATGTATCCAAAGCCTCTTTTATTTTTAGCATTTTCTTACCCCTGATTCCGGGAGAATAGGTGGCTTTTAGATTTTTTGCCATCAATCCTTCATATCCTTGCTTTATAGCATTTTCAAACAGATTTCTAATTTCATCCATATCCTCCGTAATCGTTAGATGAGAAAGTTTGATATGATCGGATTCTTTGATTATACTCTCTAACAATCCTCTTCTTTGGAAAAAAGGCTTTTTTAAGAGGGAATCATAATTTAGGCTCTTGTAGTACAACAAATCAAAAGCATAGAGTGTAATTGGAATATCTTTAAGTTTCTCTTCTACATCATATTTGCGCCTCAACCTATGGAGAAGTTCTTGGAAAGGTAACTTTTCCTTCATTCTTTCTGCTATAATTTCTCCCTCGATTATGTATTCTTTACCCTCAATTTTTTCAAATGCTTCCGAGACAATTTCAGGAAAAGCATGAGTTACATCTTCCAACCTTCTTGAGAAGATTTTTATCCTGTCGTAACTTCTATGTAACTGGATTCTCGCTCCATCGTACTTGTATTCGAAGGCGTATTCACCTTTTAATTCATCTAATGATGCATTTACTGCCAACATAGGTTTTATAGGTTTCAATGGCTTTGGTTTTATTTTTTCTAAACCTTCCCTACCTTCTTGCTTGGCTATTAAGGCGATCTCGCCCAAATCACAGATTATCTGATTGGATCTCCTGACTAGATCTATTTTTACATTGAAGGCTTTTGAAATTGACTCTTCCATCAATCCCTCGTTAAACCCTATATACATAGAAAACAAGATCGTTCTAACGACATACTTCGCCTCTCTTGGGGACAACTTACCAAATATATCGAAGAGGGATCTCTCCTTCCTTCTCATTGAATCCTCTCCGCTATACTCCGACAACTTCAAGAGTTTTTGGTACAGTGTTCTCACAGAAAGAGGGGCAGATTCCCTGAGAGTGGTCTGGGATTTTTTATCAAGTAATATTTCTATAGCCCCGCCCAGATCTCCTGTTTTTTTGTGGGCTCTCACAATATCTTCCCCCTTTAATCCCGCCAGATTGGTTAATACTTTTTTTATCGTCCTTGAAGAAACACCTAATTCCCTTGGATCACCATCAGGGAATATTTTGCCTAGGGTAAGTAAAACAACGATTGGAATTTCATCGTCTTCCAAACTTCTTAAAAGATTGCTAACTATCTCAATTTTTTCAAGTCTCTTGCTTGTCCCTTCCACTTTCTCAAATACGTCTGCGAGTTCTGAGTAAAGCATAACAATAGTTATGGACCAAACATAAGTTATGAATTTAATTATAAGCTCATGCTCTTTCGAGAAGTTTATAAATATATACCATAGAAAAATTAATGGAGATTTTCCTGTTTGTTTCCAAGACAAATTGGTTGAGGTGTAGGTATGAAGGTTAAGAGTGGCGATTTCGTTGTTCCCGGAGATATACTCGGTGTTTCAGAAGAATTCATACCAGGAGAAGGTACCTATGAGGAGAAGGGAAAAGTTTTCGCATCCTTAACAGGCATAGTTTTGATAGATCTTAAGGAAAAGGTAATTTCGATATTTCCAAAGACAAGCACACCGCCCACACTGAAAGACAAGGACGTTGTGATGGGTAAAGTCATAGAAATTAGGGATCAACTCGTTCTCGTAGATGTTTCTAGACTCAAAGGCAGAGAGGATAGAGAACTTCCTGTACCTACGCTTGCTGGAATACATATCTCTCAAGTAAAGGACGCATACGTGAACTCTCTCACGGAAGAATTCAGACCAGGAGACATCATTACTGCCAGTGTAATAAACGCAGGGAAATTACCCCTTCAACTCTCCACGGTCCAAGACCATCTGGGGGTAATAAAGGCGTACTGCTCCAAGTGCAGAGCTTCCATGGTGAAAAAGAATAGAAGATCATTGATATGTCCTCGATGTAAAAACATGGAAACCAGAAAGTTATCTACACTTTATGGGAAGGGTATGATATAAATGAAGAAGAAAGTAATTGGTATTCATGTAAACGAGGAAGAAAGGATAAGCCTGCTAACTGCATTTAGCAGATTGGAAGAGTTAAACATGAAAATTGACTCAAGACCAGGAGAAATTAAGATAAGACTTTATGGAGAAAGAGACCAGTTGAAGCAGGCATCCTATTTAATCAAAAAAATAGTTGAGAACGCGAGAAAAAAGAAACTTGCTGACAAAAATGGATTCTATACTTATGTTTGGAACGATATATTCAAGGAATGTAAAAGGACTGTTTCCCCGAAACTGGTAACCAACGTCTTAAGGCGCCTTGGTCATCTTGCATATTCTCATGGAAACATTTTAAAAAGTAACATCCCTGAGGAAGAACTTGTAGACGTATGCATTGAACTATCTTACTTGATGGATGAAAGTTCCAAAATTTCTTCATCAAAACCGTTGGCAGAGATACTGACTGAAATATCGTTCTTTACCGAATTTGACCCACGTGAAATCGCTGAAACAGGCTGTAAAATTGGAGTATTTAGAGTTATTGACGAAAGTAGATTTGAACTGGCAACAGATAAAAAAATAGCAATTGAAAAAATTATGAATGCCCTAGGGGGTTTCTAAATGGAGATCAAGTTAGTTGAGGTCGGCGAGAATATGCTTGAGATTGAGATCATTGGAGAAGACCATACCTTTTGCAACTCATTGAGAACAGAATTGTTTGAAGATGAAAACGTCGTTTCTTCTGCTTACATAATAGAACATCCTCTCCTGAGTAATCCAAAAATATATGTAATTACAGATGGTAATAAAGATCCAAAGCAGGCATTTAAGGAGGCTGCTGAAAGATTAATAAAGAAATTTCAAGTCTTCAGGAAAGAATTCTTGAAATCTCTCCCGGATTAAATTTAAGAGCAGTTCTGGAAGATAGTGGGTGGGCAAGGCTTGGGGACAGTTTTGTCAACTTCATATATTCGCTTTCTTATTCAAAAGCCCTCAAAAAACCAGGAGGGAAAAAAGTTTCAGACAAAATTTTAAAAAATGCCTGTATTGCCTCCGGAATTCGTGAATTTTTTCCTTCACGTCTAGATAGGGGTAAAATAGGGGATATTGTGGAATCGTTAATACTATACGCTTGGCTAAAAGGTAGAGTAAATATCGAAACGTGCGTTGATGTTCTAGAGTCAAACCTCAAATTAATTGAGGCAAAAAAAGAGGAAGAAAAGAGAGCAATAGATGGTTTTACAGCGCTTTTGAATATAATAAAAGAAAAAATAGGTGATGAGTTGGATAGACTCTAGTAGTTCATTCTACCTCGGAACAAACACCTGTACAGAGTAATCACTTACCTCCTCAGTCAAGTTATCTTTAGGTACCTGCAGATAAAGTAAGGCGATTTTACCTGAGGCTAAGTTATTTACTGTTGAGTTAACCATGGCTATTACATTTCCCTTTGCATCATAGAAAGTACCTATACCTTTTACCTTATCTAAATCCAATTCTCCTTTATTTTTCACAACCGCCTCGACCTGATAGTGATGGTGAGTTACTTTAAGTTCTTTCCTCAAAATCTCTAACTCCTTATAAGGTTTCTCTCTTGTCGTCATGAAATCAACATCTAGATCGCAACTCGCGATTTCAAATGGAGTTGATCCAACACTAATTTCGAAGGGATATTTCATTCCAGGCGTTATTATGTCGTTGGTTTCAAAAGATTCTTTATCTATCAGATTTCCTTCTTCATCACGGAAGAAAGCAATGACCCTCATGAAACCAATGTTCATTGTGCCCACATTCTCAACTTCCCCAGTCACGGAAAATCTCTTTTTATTCAAGTTATGGTTGATCTCAACACTCGCAAAGTGAGGGCGGAGGTGATCAGGCAATTTTATATCTATCGGAACGTTGAAATCGTATATGGATGTTATTTTGGTTGAAGTGAGAATTCCCTTCTTAACTTTTATCTTCGCCTCTACCACGTTTTTCAATGGCAGGTAACTCTCTTTTGATACCCAAACTCTTACGATTTTTTCGACATCTTCTTGTTTTTCGTTAGGTATAACTTTCAAAACCCAACATTCTTCCCCATTTATATTATCACTGCCGATAAAACTTATTTTAGCATTTTCTTTTGAACCCAATAGTTCCTCCAGTTTAGCTTCATCACTCCAATAATCGAGTCTTGCGTGAGTCTTCTTCCATTTATTCTTGTAGAGGTATTCGGTATTCCCGATTATATAAGCCTCTGATTTCTGCCCGTTTAGTTGGATTACATGATGGGCCTTTTCGGACTTAAAATCCACCTCAAAATGTCCTGCTATTTTTGTTGTTTTCCCCAAGTTTATACTTGTCACTTCATAATACTTACAGGATTCCAAGTCAATAACTGCTTTTACGGCATTACTCCATATTCCTTCTGCATTCTCCTTAATTGGCTGGGAATCTTTTGTATCCAAGAGACTGTGCAACCATTCCGCACTGTACTTTCCCTTGAATAAATGATACAACTCCTCTTTGGTTAATCCCAAATCATCTATTACGAGTTCGTTGAGCACATTGCCCCCCTCCGAACATTTAATTCTTAGAATAACAAGTATATAAATGTGTTTAAGACGTTTGTCAGACTTTACAAATTTTTTGATAGAAAAATACAGCGATACTTGTTCTATGCGCGATAATATCCGAGATTATTTTATTAATGGTTTAAATTAGTCGTGTTCCACCCTTTATTTTTATCCGACCTCCTTTATAGGGATGCAGGAAAGAGAGAGGAGGAGATAATAAGTTAGGATGGGAGATAGAATAAAATCAGCATTAAATAAGTAGGGTCCTCTTCTAGAACAACTCGTGGATTTCTTTGAGGATTATACTTTCTTCGTATCCTTTCATCTCTTTTAATTTTTTTATTAGAGGAAGCGTTCTTTTTACTCTAACTACCAGTGTATGGTCGTCCTTCATGAACTTCATTTTTCCCTCGCTAATTTCTATGTCGTCCCCGAAAATTTCTTCCAGAGCGTCAATAACGAAGTATTTATCAGGCCCCCCAACATGGAGTCCCCCTGTGTTCGGATTATAGTAAACCTCGGATTTCAATTTCATTGAGAGAATTGAATTTCTTACCACATAAGTAAGTGCTTTCGTAACGTTTTTTCTAGACTGGACTTTTAGGGTTAATGCTGAGCTGAAGTCTGCCTCTTCTAATGAAATTTCATCTCCAACTTCTGTTTTGGTTGCGGCAAGAATTCCCGCTGGCAATTCAATCACGTATCTAGCATTATTTTTAGGAAAGTATAATCTCCAGGGTCTTAGGTCTTCCACAACCTCTTTTACGATGTTATTCGAATCAACATATATCAGATCAATTGGGAATCTCATGAAAAAGGTGTGAATGCTCGCCCATTTTCTCTCTTTTTTTAAATCAATAATCAACCCAGAGCCGTCTTTTAACTCAGTTTTCAGCATGAGTCCTTTAAATCTAGAAAAAAAATTATTTGCTATTTTAGCCGTATGTGCTAACACCATGGATTTTGTAGTATTTACTATGGAATACTCCATACCTATTATTGTGTTAAATTATTTATATAAATTGTATTTTATCGTTAAATTCCAAAGTTATCGCAAACACGATAGGTTCTTAAAGAAAGAAACATATATTTGAAAATAATCCAAACAAAGAAAAATGATTCATTTTAAAGATGGCAAGGACTGAGGATATTAGAGAAAAAATCAGGGATCTTAGAGAAAGAATACCTGAAGCTGAATTAGTAGTAGAAAGACCTCCAGAAAGAGATAAACTAAGATTGATTGTGGGAGCGTTGGTTTTTATTTTAATATTCTCCTCAATAGGTGGTGGAATCACTTATTTATTTTATCTGAAGCCTAAAAAGGAAAAACTAGAAATTACAAAAAAGAACAAAATTTTGGAGATTAAAAAGGAGTTTTCTGGCATTAGGAGTCCAAAAATGAATGACTTAATTGAAAGAACAATGAAAGCAAGATCAATAGAAGAAGTTAATGCAATAGAGGTAAAGAGCATAGCCACGCTTGAAAGACTTAGGTATGAAAAACTATCAGAGGTTGAGAAAATTTTCACGGGCCCTCTGGCATATAATCCCGAAAAAGCTAGGTTAAGAAAGAAAATATTAACCGCAAATTCAATTTCAGAATTGAAAGATATAGATGTCAGAGCCGTTGGAACCCAAGAATGGAGAAATTACCTGATCAAGAAGATAAATGAGAGTACTAATGAGAAGGGGAAAGTTGTAATATACCTTCCCGAATGAAGATTTATGTTAAAATAAATGATCCTAAGATGATGACGTATGGAAATAAAACACTTTGAAGAAATAATGGATGAAATAGTAAGAAAGTACAACAAAAAACCCGAGGGATGGGGAGTTTTGGTAGGAAAAGATGAGAGAGGTTATAGTAATATATTCATTTCCAGTTTAGAAGAATCTTGGCACATTAAAACGGAAACAATAAATCCTTACAAGTCAGTTGGATTTGGTGCAAGAACGGATAGAGATTATATAAAGAAAATCACAGAAAAATTCCCATCTTATGGATTTAGACCTATTTCTAAGAGATTGATGATTGAATTATCAAAAGAAATAGAGAAAAAAGGTTTTCTTTCTCAGCAAACGGTTGAAATGATTGCGGACATAAAACCGGTTCCACAAGATAAGTTAAAGGGTCCCATGGTGGCGCAAGGACCTGTAATATACTCTAATCTTAGGCTTATTTCAAAGAAGCAGAAGAAATTGGATTTAATGTTAACGGAAGAACTAGAGAAATTGCTCCATAAAGAATATCCTAGCGTGATTGAATCATATATTTAAAAAATTTTAGAATTTTGTATCGTTAACTAATTTAGAGCACCAAATTTCTGCTAGCGTTTCGCGGATAGGAGAGTTGACGAGAGCAATTTGAACGGCAGAAGCGATCATATACTTGCCATTGTTCGACTCGGTGGAACCATATAAGCGAAGCATACCAGAGTTGCCAACTTATTTCTCATTTTCTTCATAGATAAAGATGTCTTCAATTTTAACTTTAAAGAGCCTTGCTATTTTGAATGCCAGTTCTAAAGATGGGTCGTACTTTCCTTTTTCTATGGCTATTATTGTCTGTCTAGTTACTCCAAGCTCCTCTGCAAGCGCCTCCTGTGTTAAATCATGCATCGCTCTGTAAACCTTGAGTTTGTTTCTCATCTTACCACTAGTATCCATATTTCTTGCTGTAGTATCCGTAGAAAATGTAATACAACACCATTAAGGCGCAGGCAGAGTAGGCTAATGCAAAGCCAGCCTGTGTAAACTCAGCGCTCCCGCCTTTACTCAGTGCTATTAAAACGGCACCAGTTAGCGCAATCATCAATCCGAAGATCTGTAGCGTTCTTTGGGATGCCTTTTCACCTATTCTCCAGAGTCTCTCATCCTCTATTACTTCTTCAACTCTGCTTTTACACAAGTAAAGTAGCGCCATCCCCCCAAAAACCGCAACTATTGGCAGTACGGGATTTCCAATTGCCACAGACCAACCGATTAAGCCTCCCATAGTTCCTGATATTATTATTGCGCACAGTCTGAATTTCTTCCGATCCATATCATCACCTCTTATGTAAAGAATATATTACATAATGTTATTTAAACTTTACTATATGTCAAGAGTACTTGACTCTCTCCAGAAATTAGATTTAAACCAATTCATATAAAGTCCTGAGAGAGGATTTGTCCTACTGGAAGAAGTTCAAAGAATAAAAAAGAAGGTCGAAGTAAAGTTCACGAAGTCTTCCTTTCCAAAACCTTTGGGGTTTCACCCAAAAACTCCGCAGCAGTAAGCACCTTTTTATTTAATTTTTTTGCAACCTCCCAGACATCTTTGGTATTTTCCTTAAATTTGGCTTCTCTCGGCAAATGATGGTCATAGATAATGAGATCTGTTTTAGTATCCTTTATTATCCTCAAAACATTGGTTATTGCTCTTTTCAAATTAGTTCTGTTCAGCAAGTAACCGAGCATATAAGTCATCGGACCGTCTAAAATCAGTATGTTTGGCTTTTCCCCTACAATTAATTCTGCATAGTCTTCTATTATTGGACCGTTCATATCGCTTGTGTGCATCAATTTTTTACCTTCATGCTCTATTACCGTAGCAAATATCCATCCTACCCTTGAAAATTCAATTCCATGAAACAAAGGGTTTGTGAATCTTAGTTTTGTCTCACCGAAGCGGAACTCCCTGCCTTCTGCGAATTTTACCTCTAACCCGTTGAATCTCAACTCAGGTATCTCTGGATTTTTGTTCCACTTGCTAACTCTGCGTTTAAATCCTTTTCTACCTTGATCAAACAATTGGTTTCTCCTTTCGTTATAATTTCCAAAGTCTTTATGTCTGGCTATGGGCAAATCGTCCAAGGGATCTACATACTCTTTGCTCTTTGGTTGTTTTAATACACTTTCCAGTTTAATCTTTCCAAATTGCTCGCAAATTTTTGAATAAAAATCCTCTGCTCTCCTTCGCTGTGAATCGTTTATGTATTCATTTGGATTTTTTGCGAGCAAAAGTTTATTTTCGTACAAATTCATATCATTTGGAAGATAGTGATCGTAATGATAATGAGATATGATTATCACATCTGCTTTTTCACTCGCTTTTTTTATCGCTTTTTGACCCTGAGATTTCCAGTAAATTTTTTCTTCTTTACCAGCGGGAAAACTCGGATGCATGACCGCTATCCCAGGGTCTATTAGAACAGAAACATCTGGAGTTTTAACCAGCGTGCAAGAACTTTTTGCACCAAAAGAATCAAACCATATGGGTTTGAATTTAAGAGTCATATCATTAGACTTTTTCATAAAACTTAAAAATCTGGTGCTTAAAATACCAGAAAAAACTTAAAAAATTATCTAACTTTTCCCCTTCCAAGCGATGCGAATATGCCACCAAAACAAAGTATGGAGAAAACGATGAACGCTACCTTCGCACTTATTAAAAAGAGATGGAAGTTAGCAGGTGTAATCTGAACCCTACCAAGAAATATGGCAAATATCAGCATGGCAATGCCCATGCTGAGCATCTGTCCAACGAGCCGCATAGTTGCAAGTGTCCCTGAAGCCACTCCATAAAATCTTTTTTCAACAGAACTCATAACCGCGTTTGTATTTGGAGACGAAAAAAGGGCGAGACCAAAACCTAGCAGAATTAAACTGCCCACAACGAACTCTAAGGCTGTTTTTTCAGATAAAAAGGTAAATAGGAAAAGTCCTATGGTTGTCAAGGCCATTCCTGATGAGGCAACTATTCTTGGCTCTATTCTATCGGAAAGCCTTCCTGCTAGTGGTGAAAAAACAGCCATCACAGCTGGCTGAGAGACAAGGATGAAACCTGCTTCCTGAGGGTTAAGCCCTTTTACGTACTGCAAGTAAAGACTTAAGAGGAAACTTACCGCAAAGGTTGCACTATAGTTAATCAACGCCGCAAGATTAGAGAAAGCAAATACTGTGTTATTTCTGAAGAGATTTATATCCAAAACAGGACTTTCCACATTCATTTCCCACCTAACAAATGTTGAAATCCCCAAAAGACCAATCAAAATTAACCAAGCACCTGACATCGCTGGAAGCAGGGAGAAACCATAAATTATCGCGATGAGCGTGAGACTGTAGATTATGGAGCCGGTGAAATCGAACTTTTCACCTTTTGCCCCTGCCCACTCTCCCTTCAATTTCCAGAAAATTAAAAAAATTATTATCAAGCCTAGAGGGATGTTTGCAAGAAATATGCTTCTCCAGCCAAAATGTTGTGTAAGAAATCCGCCCAAAAATGGGCCAGATGAAAGTCCTAAATAAACTGCTGCAACATTTATTCCCAAGACCTTACCCCTCTCTCCAACAGGAAATACGGAAGTGAGAAGTGCAACCCCAGTACCAAATATCATTGCACTACCTATCCCATGTAAAACCCTAAATGAAATAAGCATAAGAGAAGAAGTTGAGATTGCGGAGAGGAATGAGGAAACCGTATAGATTATTATGCCGTATGTAAAGATTCTCTTTCTTCCATGTATGTCTGCTATCCTTCCAAATGGAACAAGAAACATTGCGGCGGCTAAAAGATACGAAGTGGCAACCCAACTCAACAGAACCGCATCCATTGCAAATTCTGTTCCAATTGAAGGAAGTGCAATATTAATGGATGAGCCCATAAATGGAGTAAGGAAAGAAGCCAATGTAGCAACAAGTAAAACAGATCTCTTATTCAGAGTATCATCCATGAATTTTATCCAGCATAACTAGTTTAAATAATTTGATTAAGTGATATTCATTCTTAGAAATCGCTTAATTATGTCTTGCTTTTGATTTTCTCCTCATGCATCTAAACTCCTATTCTTAAATGAAATTTAGATATCAATGAAAAACACGCAAGGGTCTTCTGATTGGTTTCGGATGACAATTGAAAAAACTCATTTTCCATCGAGAAACATCTCAGATATTTTGGAAAGCCCACTCAGTTAAAGAGACTGAAAATTAAAGAAAAAGACGTAAATCTCCTGGTAAAAATTATTAAAGAAGCGGGTTCGTTGGAAGAACAACGGAGTATGCCAAGATATGGATGGGAAACACACGAGAGAATAATCTCCCCTGAAGAAATCTACGATGAAAAGTTGTCTAAGGAATTGGTAGGAAATGCTGAAAAAGTATTAGGATATGTGACACAATTTTATGAAGAGAACGCTCCTGTAGAAATGAAAGAAATAATTCAAGAGGGAAGATCTTGCGTGAGATAGGTGACAAAGCGAAAATAAAAAACGAACTTTTAGAAATAAAACAAAAATGTAAAAACAAATGCATGATGATCTACCTCGAAGAGGTGGTTCCTTTGATCAACCTTTATAAAAGGTTGAATCGAGGATTTTTGGCGCACCGAGGATCTTCGATCTTCGTGTGAGGTGGGCCCGGCAGGATTCGAACCCGCGACCGCCCGGTTATGAGCCGGGCGCTCTAACCACTAAGCTACGGGCCCATGAGACACGATATTTAAGAAACCATAAACTGATATTTATCTCTTGCCTTATCCTTCAACTTATTAATCATCGGTTCCAAATTTTATTTATGAATGTTTCACCTATGTATCCAAGGCTTCTAGAAGAGGACTCAAAACCATTCGATCCGGTTTGGTTAGCTAAAGAAACCGAGAAAATAGTTACCAGAGGAAAAAATAGAGAAGAGAGAAAATACACGGATTTCTATACGGTAGGTGTCTATGGAGGGATCAGTACTGGATACGCATGTGGATGCTGCTTGAGATGCTGTTTTTGCTGGGTGGATTTAAGCAGAGAGTATCCTGAGAGCATGGGTTCTTTCTATTCTCCCAAAGAAGCCTATGAGAGGTTATCCAAGGCAGCAAAAATGTATAACGTTCGAAAATTAAGGATTTCAGGAGCAGAACCAACTTTAGGAAAAGAACACCTTCTATCTCTTTTAGAGTATGTAGAAGATTCGGATTTTTCTTTATTTATATTAGAAACCAACGGAATCTTATTTGGAATTGATAAAGACTACGTAAAAAAATTAAAAAATTATAAAAAAGTCCATGTAAGAGTATCGCTCAAAGCAGGAACTCCGGAAAAGTTCTCATTTCTGACAGGAGCAATTCCCGAGTCTTTCGAAATTCCATTTGATGCTATCAAAAATCTGTTGGATTACGGTGTAAGATTTCATGTTGCAGCAATGACAGATCCCAGAATAATGAATAAATCTGAAAGAAACGAGTTAATCGATAAATTAAAGGAGATAGATCCCATTTTGGTAAAATATCTGGAAGAGGAGATTATCGATCCCTACTCAACAACTCTCTTAAGGATGAAAACTAAGGGCTTTGACATCCAAAGGTTCTTTAGAAAAGAAATATCATTTTAATAAACCTTCTTCAAAGGTGATAGGATGAAGGTCTATTCGAGAGAGGAGTTTGCTGAAGAATTCGGAGATAAGGAGTGGATTGCTCCCTGTGACAAAATAATTGCCATAGCAAGCGAGGACAATACCTATGTAGAGATTATAGAGGAGACTGCAAGTTTTGGGGGTTCGGCTTGGACCACTCTCCACTTCAAAAAAACCAGCAAATTAGTAAAAGAAGCTAGAAGGGAAGGAAAGAGAAATGTTTTCTTAACTCTTGCTGGAAAATGCGATCTCAACTTGGTTCCCGGCATTTCGGGCGCAGGAATAGAGGAAATCAAAATAATAGAGAATGAAATCCATGTTACTTATGCAGGATTGGGGGGAGGAGGTGTTGGCGCATCCTATTCGCGTGGAATGGCAGAAGGAGTTAAAAGAGTCGAGATACACGCTAGCGGAGGCGGAAGCAAGTACAGTAGAGCAACCGTAGTCTTGCCAAGAATGGAAAGATTAGTCTTGGGAGTAGATGATACAGATAATAAAGAAGAAGGAGCAACATGGTCATTAACGCATAATTTGGGGTGCGAAATTCAGAAAAAAGGATTGGGAGAATACATATATCACTCAATAGTTCAGCTTTATCCAAAAAATCCTGATAAAACTCAAAATTGCGTGAGTGTATCATTGGGATTTGCCTCAAAAAAAGAAAAAAAGAATGAAATCATAGAGTTTGCCCAGAAATATCTCGAAAAGAATACCCTATCTGATCAAACCGGACTCGCAACATATGGGAGATTTTTTATTAATGAGGATTTAAAAAAATTTTCAAGAGAGGCAAAGGAAAGCATAGTCACAATAGAAAAAGCCTATAATGTTGCGAGAAAAAACGACGTAAACTTATTCCAAATAACAGGAAAAAGAGGGTTAATCGGTGCATTGGCAGCGATACCTTATTATGATAAACCAGATCAAGGTGTTCTGATATGAAGCCCGAAATAAAGGCAAAACTAATCTCAATAGGAAAAATAAACATCGACGAGGTTAGTATTGATAATTTAAGGCTAGGTTACTCTGCTTCTGGACCTGGCGCCGGTTCAGAATCCATATTCATAAAAAAAGGTGGGAAAAGAGTAAGACTTACAATAGCAAAGGATTCTCCTCTTATACTAAAGGAAAATGAAATAATAATGGAGGACGAAATAATAATCGATAAATTTGAACTTGAAGAACCAATTCTTCATTGTCCAAAACAGGCTTACATAACAGTAGATGCCTCCTGTATATTCGATTGTAAATTCTGTCCAGTACCCAAACTGAAAGGTGAAAACAGATCAGTTGAGAAAGTATTGGATATGATAAGATCAGCCTCAAAAAATAAGGAATTTTCAGCGATTTCTCTAACGAGTGGGGTACCTAAAGATCCCAGAGAAGAGGTAATTAAACTGGCAAAAATAATCAGACTGGCAAAAGAAGAATTTAATGTCCCAATAGGCGTATCTCCTTATTCTGCAGGAAACGAGGGGACAGATCTACTGTACAGCGCTGGAGCCGATGAAATAAAGTACAACATAGAGAGTTACGATCAGGAGATATTCAAAAGAACATGCAAGGATTTATCTCTCGATGAAATTATAGATTCACTGAAATATGCTGTAGAAGTATTTGGAGAAAATAAAGTGACTTCAAACATGATTATAGGTCTGGGAGAGAGCGATGAAACGGTAATAGAAGGAATCGAGCATTTAGCATCGATTGGGGTCATTCCCATACTACGGGCACTAGTTATATCTCCTTTGAGAAGGGGGGATTTGATGCGTTCAACAGATAATAGAGCAAGTAGACCCAGCGCTGATAGGCTTTTAAGACTCGCTATAGCGCAGAAGGAAATACTCGATTCATACGGGCTAAAGATGGATAAGCCAAAGACAATGTGTCCGCCGTGTACAGGATGCGACCTAACTCCTCACAGGGATATCTTATGATCTTGCCGGAGCACTGTAGATTTGTTTCATTGAAAAAAGTCAAAATCAATTTGAGGGACAGAGAAGAAATTAAAAGGTCTCTTAAGAACAAAGAAGCCTACTTTTCATCTAAGTACATAGTTCTGTTAAATGAAAAAAGTAATGATGCAGCAATCGTTGAGACAGAATTAGCTGGAAAAGGATTTATTCAAAAAATAATTAATTTATCCATAATTTCAATGCCAGAAGAGACTTCAGTGATAAAAAGACCCATAGACGTGAGATGTAAGAGCGAACTTATAACCACTGCTTACAAAGAGGCTAAAAAATCTAATGCAAAGGCAGTAGTAGTATTTGGAGAGCATGAACATATGAATTTCGTTATCGATCCCTTAGATTCAAATATCAAAAAAATACAGGTCATAGACGTTGTTCCGCCTTTCCCCTCAAAACTGATGGAGGATATCACTTATCTAAGACGGTGCGGTTTGATAAAAGAAAAAGATTTTTTCATAGATTTCGAGTTGAATGCCATAAATTTGATAGAAAAAGGAAGAAAATATATTGCTAAAAATACCCTTCTCCTATTTCCGTGTGATATCGGGATAACAAAAAATGAACTGAATGGAAACTTCGCCTTTCTAACAGATGTCCAAGAGGTAAAGGAAAATAATGTGCTTATTGGCTGTGAAGTATCAAAGATGGTATTTGAAGAGAAATTTAACGAGAAATTCATCCACGAAAACATATGTCCAAGAGAAGTAGCAAAAGAAATCGTGAGACATCCTTTTATACTGAGGTGTTGTCTGAGAGATAAATTAGGATTCATGAAGTTAAACAATAATATAGGAATCGCAATTCACTTTGGCGCTTCAAAAGAAGAGATTGCCTCATCTCTGAATGAACTCATAGGAAGGATATAGATGAAAAGTTGTGTCAGTGGATTTAACTTAACAGATGAAGTGAGAAAAAACATCTCTATAGCGGAAAACCTGACTATATATGATACTACCTTAAGGGATGGTGAACAAACTCCGGGGGTGGCGTTTACTCCCCAACAAAAGTTAGAAATAGCAATAAAGCTGGATGAACTGGGTGTTCAAGAAATCGAAGCTGGCTTTCCCAGTGTATCAAGAAGGGAAAGGATTGGTATAAAAAAGATAGTTGACCAAGGTTTAAATTTAAAAGTACTTTCTCTTGCAAGGGCAAACATAAAGGATGTGGACTATGCCCTGAAGTGTGGAGTTGACGGTGTCATAATATTTTTCCCAACATCTCATATCCACCTGAAGTATAAAGTAAAAGCGCGTTTAGACGAAATAATCGAAAAAGGAATAGAAACAGTAGAGTATGCAAAAGACCATGGTATATGGACACAGTTAAGTTGTGAAGATGGTACGAGATCCGATATCGATGCCCTGTTAAAGGTATACAAAATCGCTGAGGAATTAAAAACCGATAGAGTGGGGCTGGCAGATACGGTTGGCTGCATACACCCAACTGCAATGAAATCACTCATATCCACGCTCAGAAAAGAGATCAAAATACCCATGGCGGTTCATTGTCACAACGACTTTGGGCTTGCAGTTGCCAATTCCTTAGCCGCTGTGGAAGCCGGAATTAATGCGGTATCATGTACGGTAAATGGAATCGGAGAAAGAGGGGGAAATGCCTCTCTCGAGGAAGTAATCATGTCTCTTTACATCCTGTATGGAGTCGACTTGGGCTTCAGGTATTCTGTGCTCAGTGAGCTCTCTGAGTTGGTGTCTAGGTACTCAGGAATAGATATTCCACCAAACAAGGCTATAGTCGGCAAAAATGTTTTCAGACATGAATCAGGAATTCATGTTGCTGCCGTATTGGAAAATTCATTTACCTACGAACCATACCTTCCTCAGATAGTTGGAAAGAAAAGAGAATTAGTTTATGGTAAACACAGCGGATTTCGTGGTGTTTTGGAAAAATTAAAGGAATTAAACTATAATTTGAGCGAAGAAGAAGTAGATTCGGTAGTTTATCTCGTTAAAGAATACAGAGAGGATGGATACACAATAACAGACGATTTAATCAGAGAATTTGCTGAAAGAGTAAAGAAAGGAGAAAGATATGTCCTTGGCTGAGGAAATAATCAGCAAAAAAATAAAAGAAAAAGTATACGCTGGAGATTTCGTTGAAACTCCTGTGGATCTTTGCATGATGCATGATGGTTCCGCAACCTTAGTTGTTAAAAGCTTTAAAGAGCTAGCAGAGAAAGTATGGGATCCTGATAAAGTAGCTATCGTGTTTGATCACCTAATACCTGCTAACAATGAACAAACAGCCAACTTGCACAACATGATAAGAAGATTTGCAAGAGAGCAGAATATAAAAAACTTCTTTGACATAGGTCACGGAATATGCCACCAAGTAATCTATGAAAGGGGACTGGTGAAGCCAGGAATGATATTGGTAGGAGCGGATTCTCACACGTGTACGAATGGGGCATCTAAAGCCCTTGCCATAGGTATGGGTGCTACAGACTGCGCCTATATTTTAGAAAGCGGGATGACTTGGCTCAAGGTACCAAAAACGTACAGGGTGAACATAAACGGTAACCTCACAAACTTAGTTAGTGCAAAAGATGTAATTCTTAATGTAATAAAAGAAATCGGAATGAGTGGGGCCCACTATATGTGCATAGAATTCTTCGGAGAGACCGTAAATAACATGAACATCTCAGAAAAACAGACTCTTTGTAATATGTCAGTAGAGATGGGTGCAAAAACAGGAATCATCGCCAACAATGATTCATACCAGGTGGAAAAAGAAATATTCTTAGATGCAGACGATATAGATATTTCAGTTTCTTCTCCAAACAGAGTAGACTCTGTAAGGCCAGTATCAGACGTAAAAAGCTCGATAGATCAGGCTTTCATTGGATCATGTACTAACGGAAGGATAGAGGATCTTAGGATAGTTGCAAATATTTTGAAGGATAAAAAAATCCATGAAGACGTTAGACTCATCATTGTTCCTGCTTCAAAGAAGACTTTGGACAAAGCATGTAAAGAAGGTTTGTTGGCACATTTTTTAAGAGCCGGAGCGGTTTTGGGTCCGCCAGGTTGCGGCCCGTGCTTGGGTGGGAATTTCGGGGTTCTTGGAAAGGGGGAAATCTGTATTTCCTCCTCGAATAGAAATTTCATAGGAAGAATGGGAAGCAGAAAGGCAAAGATATACCTGGCTAGCCCTGCGACCGTGGCAGCTTCTGCGATAACGGGAGAGATAACGGACCCAAGGGAGATAACATGAGAATTAAAGGAAGGGTATGGAAACTTGGCGATCATATCGATACTGACGTTATCATTCCTGGAAAATATCTAAGGACGTTGGATCACACCATCTGGGTAGAACATCTATTAGAAGGGTTAGATCCTGATTTTTCTAAGAAAATAAAGGAAGGTGACTTAATAGTAGCGGGAGAAAACTTTGGATGTGGATCTAGTAGGGAACAGGCCCCCATAGCAATAAAAGAGGCGGGCATAAAATGTGTTATCGCAGAATCCTTTGCCAGAATTTTCTTCAGAAACTCGATAAACTTAGGTCTCCCAGTTGTCGAATGCAAAGGAATAACAAAAATGGTTGAAGAAGGTGATATAATAGAGGTGGATATTGAAAATGGCATCGTAAAAACCGAAAAAAACGTGCTAAAGGCAGAAAAACTTCCAGAATTTATGTTAGATATTCTAAAAAGTGGAGGTTTAATCCCTTACAGGAAGAAAAGGATATGCGAATCTCGGTTATTGAAGGCGACGGAATAGGACCTGAAGTAATTGGAGCCACCATAAAAATTTTAAAAGAATTGAATTTGGACATGGAATTCGTCTTTCTGGAAGCAGGATATGAATGTTATAAGAAATGCGGAGAGTCCATATCTGAAGAAGTAATTGAGACAGTAAAAGAAACTGATGCATGTTTATTCGGTGCAACAACCACCCCTCCCAAGATTATTGAAGGATATAAAAGTCCCATACTTACATTAAGAAAAGAACTTGAATTATACGCTAATATCAGACCCATAAAGAGCCTAAAGGAAATAAGAGGAATCCACAAAGATGTCGACCTGATAGTGGTAAGGGAAAACTCAGAGGGATTATACTCAGGAATTGAAGAAGAGTTAAACGACGGATACTCTGCGAAGAGAATTATTACAAAAAAGGGAAGCGAGAGAATAGCAAAGATTGCTTTTGAACAGGCTAGAAAAGAAAAAAGAAAGAAAGTAACAATTGTCCACAAAGCAAATGTCCTAAGAAAGACATGTGGATTGTTCAGAGATGTCTCTCTTAAAGTGGGTGAAAGATATCAAGAAATAGAGAAAGAAGAGTGTCTGATAGATTCATTTTGTATGCATCTCGTAGAAGATCCAAAAAAATTTGACGTTATTCTGACGACAAATCTCTTCGGAGACATAATCTCCGACATCGGCGCAGGTTTGATAGGGGGCATCGGTATAGTTCCAAGTATGAATTTGGGGGATAATTATGCTCTCTTCGAGCCGATTCATGGTAGTGCCCCAGATATCGCAGGTAAAGGCATAGCAAATCCCATTGCTAGCATATTGTCCTCTTGCCTAATGCTGAGTTATCTCGGAAAAAAAGATTATGCAAAAAAGATTGAATCGTCCATCGAAAAAGTATTAAAAAGAGGAATAAAAACTCCTGATTTAAATGGAAATTCGTCTACAAAAGAATTTACTGAATCTCTAATAAAAACGTTAAGGGAAATCTTATGAATCCCTTCTTAAAGGCATTAGAAGATGCTAACGTAAAGACTGTTTTTGGAATTCCCGGAAAAAGAATTTTGGAAATGTACGATCTTTTGCTAGATTCTAACATCAAAAACATATTGACAAGACACGAACAAGGAGCTGTACATGCATGTGATGGTTACGCAAGAGTTTCTGGTTCTCCCGGCACTTGTATAGCAACAGCAGGTCCAGGAGCATTGAATCTTACCATGGGAGTAGCAAATGCAAAAAAAGATAACATACCAGTCGTAGCCATTACCGGAGTAGATGATGTTTCAACAAATTTATTTAGAAATATAACAAAAAAAAGCGTTATATTGGAAAATAATGTTTATGAAACCGTCCTTTCTTGTTATGAGTTCTCTTTGAAAGATTGTCCTGGACCAGTGCACATAGCGGTACCTGAAGACGTTTTGAAGAAAAAAGAAGATGTAAAAAGAAGAAAATTTCATGTTTCTAGAAGAAAGCCCGATGAGAACTTAATTAGAAAACTTGCGGAGAGAATTGAAAATTCGAGTAATCCGATGATTTTAGCAGGATCAGGAATTTTATGGAGTAACGCATGTAAAGAGTTAGTCAAACTAGCAGAGTCCATTTCCATACCTGTTGCGACCTCGATGATGGCAAGAGGAGTTATACCAGAGGATCATCCCCTTTCTTTAGGAGTTATGGGGAAAAGGGGTAATAAGAAAGCAAATGAAATGTTAAAGGAGACAGATCTCTTAATCATTATAGGATGCAGCGCTTCTCCATTGACCATTGATCTTGAAGATATCGATGCTGAGGTAGTAAGAATAGACGTTAAGAAAAATTCATCCAGAGTCCTTGCTGATATGGAGATAATTGGAGATGCAAAATTAGTCTTACTGGGACTGTTGAAATACGATATAAACAAAAAGATAGGAATAAAAAAGGACAAAGAAGACCTTGAAGGACATAAAGGATTCACAAGCAAGAGCATATGCAAAACAGTCCATGATACGCTAGGTAAGAAAGGAATAACAGTCTATGACATAGGATCCTTTACCGTTTGGGGTTGCATGCTTTCTAAGGTATATAGACCGAGAAGTTTTATCGTACCGGGTAACTTCACCCCCATGGGTTTCTCTGTACCTGCTTCAATAGGTGTGCAGATTGCAATGCCTCACGAATTAGTAGTTTCTATAGTTGGAGATGGCGGTTTTATGATGAGTTCAAGTGAACTAGCAACGATAAAACAATATGAGATACCAATAAAAATAGTTCTGATAAACAACTCATCTCTCGAACTGATAGGACAATTCCAAGAGAGAATATACGGAAGAACTACCTCAATAAATTTAAGAAATCCCGATTTTACAAAGCTGGCTAATTCTTATGGAATAAATGGGGAAAGAGTAGATGACATACCCTCTCTAAATGAAGTTTTAAATGAGACAATTAGAATAAGAGAGCCTTTTCTCATAGAATGCATAGTCAGGGAGGAGGAGCAGATACCTGATCTAATTTAGATCAATTCTTATTCGAGGATGTGGAGGATGCGTTGTTACATGCAGAACTCATGCTCTATTCTTCTTCAATGAAATAAATTTCTGGCATCTGGGGCGCGAATTCTAATTGGAATGGTATTGGATACCTGACGCCCGCTTTGTGTGTCTCTTCCAATCCTTCCAAGATTCTTTCCGTCCACTCAGCCGGAAATGAAAAAATCAGTTCGTGATCTTGAGTTAAACCGAACCTCCTGTCGCCATAGCAGGCTACTGCTATTTTTGGTTCTTTTTCTATGATTGTTTGAGCGATTGCCTCTCCGCAGAGACCATATTCACCGCTAGACCCGAATTTTAATTTTCCTCCTATCTCCCATAAAGAAGCATGAATAAGCCTCATGGCTTGTGCAGGATTTACGTAACATAGAACTACATCAGGATCCATCGGAGCCCTCTCTATAGAGTAAAAGAGTATTGCCTCGTATATAGGTTTTAATCGGAAAACAGCGTCTTGCATTTTTTTGGCGGCTTCCAATGTTTTCTGATTTACCTTGTAGGATATTTTCCCCGAAGTTATTTTTTCAGGAGTCTCAATTAATCCAACACAGGCTGCTCCTGCCACGCAAACGAGATCCTCCTTCGTGGCTCCCACAACCCAGCCGTAAGATCGGGCAAGACCAGCAAGCTGGCAATTATTCATTTTCGTTTTAAATCTTCTCGTTTTTGGAGGAATCTCCTCTTTTTTTTCCAGTAACTTTACACCTACTGGGAAGCTATTCAGTCTTATGTACTTGTATAATACGTTGGCAACATCTTTCCAATCCATAGAATCACCACCTAAAACTTCAGACTTGATTTGATTTTCAAAAATACAGAAAGATTAAATATAGCGGGCCCGCCGGGATTTGAACCCGGGATCTACGGCTTAGGAGGCCGTCGCCCTATCCAGCTAGGCCACGGGCCCTTCGACTATTTTTTTGATTTCCTCTTTGCTTAACTTGTTATAACCTCCCTCATTGATTACCACTACATCAATTCCTTCTCCCGAAAAGACGTCCCTTTCAGTCGCTGCCTTAACCGCCTTAACAGCCAATTTCTTGCCCTCTTCAACTGTAAGATCTTCTTTATACAAACCTTCAAGTATTCCGTATGCAATCGGAGATCCTGATCCTGTAGCAATCATGTTATCTTCTATAATGTCTCCGGTAAAGCTTATGGCAAAGAGATGTTTTCCTTCATTGTCTATTCCCCCAACAAGCAGTTGGCTTATGTATGGAAACCATCTCTGTGAAAACATTATATTTGCTAGTAAAGTTGCCATAGCTTCTACTTTCATTGATTCTCCCCTTGTAACCTTGTATAATTGAGTTTCTGCCTTCAATAATCTGATCAATCTTTGAGCATCGGCAACTAAACCCGCTATGGTAGCCCCAACATAATTATCAATCTTATATATCTTCACAGCCTCCTTATGAACAACTAAAGAGCCCATGGAAGCCCTTTTCTCCGCTGCCAGAACAATGCCGTCCTTACATACCAAACCTACACAGGTTGTGCCTTTTAAGTAATTTTCCAATGTGTTAACCTCCTACTTTGGTCTCAAATCTTACATTTTTATATTTTCCCTCATCCAATTTGCAATATTGTTAAATGCGTAACTAGATTCTAATAATCCTCTATTGGTCTTATATCTATCCTTATTCCTAATCTTTTTTCTATTCTTAAAATTCTTTTTCCCTTCCTTCCAAGGAGCCTTGGTATACTTCTTTTATCGATGTAGACTATTGCTTCTCTATCGGATATCATGTCTATTTTTCTTATATCTTCCACATATCTTTCCAACTCTCTCGTGATCTTCTCTATTGCCCTGTCTCTTTTAGATTCAGTATCAATCTCTCCGGTGAGGGGCATAACTATGACTTCTTCTCCGTAAGTATAGATCTCGTATTCCACCTTTCCAGAGTCGAAGTCTCTGACCTCTACCAGCGGTCTTGCCAAGTCTGCTTCTACCATGCCGGTGGGTACTCTCACGGTGAAATTGATTTCGTAAACCTTCTTGATCCACCCATCTTTTATGAATATAATTGTGTCTACCACTTGGGGTATCATTCCCATCTCCACTCTTCCAATTAACCTCTGAATTGCATCTATAGCCTCTGTGGAATGCACAACCCCAATCATGCCTACGCCAGCAAGTCTCATGTCAGCGAATACTTGGAAATCGCTTGTTTTTCTAAGTTCATCGTATATCGTGTAATCTGGTCTTACCAACAACAATATATCCGCAGTTTTCTCCATGCTCCCTTCCAGAGGAGAGTATTGAGTTATTTCCTCCGTGACCTGAAGATCTCTGGGGCTTTCCATCGTCTTAACTATCTTCTCTCTTTTACTGTAAAATTCCGCCAGTGCTTGAGCAAAGGTAGATTTTCCAGCACCAGGAGGTCCTGCAATGAGTATTCCCTCAGCTCTCTTTTCTAGTCTGTTCATCAGTTTGTCCGACAAAGAATAGTCCTCCAAACTTACCTTTGCTATGGGTCTTACCGCTGTTATCTCGAACCCATCGCTGAATGGCGGCCTGCAAATCGATATTCTGTATGGTCCAAGTTGGATTACAGTGGCTCCTCTTCTTTCTATTTCAATAAAACCGTCTCTTCTTGCCTTAGCTTCTCTCAGGATGTCTTTAGCGAGATATTCAAGCTGTTCCAGCGTGCATGGTGTTTCACGAAGTTTTATGATTCTTATATTTCCTGGCCTGCCTTTCTTTGCCACAGGTATAACGTTCTCTTTTAGATGAATGGACATTATATTCTCTTCAAACATTCTTTCAAGGATGTTTTCCCTTTTCTCTTCCAGAGGAGGGAGCAATTCAACATCAATTCCTTTTATCTGTGCAACTTTTGCTTGGACATTGTCCCCTGTAACCAAGGTTCCTCCAACATCTAATGCGACGTATCTAATTATTTCATCGATCTCTCCGGTGCGAGAGTATTTTATTTGTTCTGGCGTGGGTCTGGCACCATGAAATACTAATTCCAATCCCATCTCTTCTGCTAACTTTTTTAAGGCTATTACCTCATCTAACCCCTTAAAACCTATCTCTCTACCCTTATTGGCTTGATTTTCAAGCTCTGATATGACTGCCTCAGGAATAACGATCTTGCATTTATCCTTTATTTGTTTTAGAAAAATGTTGAATCTTCCATCAATTATGACGCTTGTATCTGGTACGAGTACCTTCATCATATTCGCCTTTACACTAACTTTCCCGTTAAATAACTAATGATATCAGACCTTATTCTGCTTTACACCGTTATCTCATCTTATAGGTATCTTTTCAAGGGGTATCTTCTGGATGATTTGAGATAGCTGCTGATTTACGGGCGGATAAAAATCAAAGTAATAGTTAGCCCCCAAAGAAATGGATAATAGAACAGCGATAATTATCAGGGCGGTAATCAATGTTAGAACCTTTGATTTCTTTTTCTTTGGCATTATTGGTATTTCTCTCGTTCTAATTATCTTTTTCTCAGTTTCATCTTCAACGTACTTTATTTCAAAGTCAACAGGAACCACTCCGTCCTCTCTCGTGGTTATATCAACGCGAAACTTCGCTGTTTCAGAGCCCTTTGGTTTTATTTCGTCTATGAATGCTCGGTGGGAATCTGTAATGGATGGTTTCATCACGTCAGATTTTATCGTTATCTCTAGCAGTTCAGCGGTTTTTGTTCCGGAATTCAATATCCTAACATTTAACCGTACGTCTTTTGCTCCAACGGTAATTTTTTCGGGGCTAGAGGATATATCTCTCAGCTCGAGTTTGACCTCATCAACCTCTTTAACTTCGATCTCTTCTTCTATCTCTCCTATATCTTCGCCTAAAGCTTCCTCCATCATGGATAGAAAGTTCTTCTCTTCCTATTTAGAGTTTCCTATTAAAACCAAAAAAATTATATAATGTCTAATAATCCATTTATAACCTCTATTTGTAGTAATTAGGAGTACAAAATATGTTAAGACCGATACGTATGAAAAAGGTTCACGCTATTGTACTTGAAGATAAGTTAGATCCCCTAATGAGAGAACTAAAAGAATTGGGAATAATTCATCTCATTAATGTTCATGAGGAAATAGAATCCCAAGAAATGCTTAAGGAGATAGGAATAGAAGTTCCACCATCTACTTGGGTAAGATATAAAACATCAGGGCTCTTATCTAGGATAAATAGGATTTTGGATATTCTGCAGTCAGTTGAAGAAGAAAAAACATTTAGCAACAAAATAAAAAAAATCTTAGAAGTAAAAGAAATCGAAAAAATACCGATCAAAGAAACGTCTATTCTAGAACTATTTGAAGGATTCGAAAAAAAGTTTGAGAACATAGAAAAGGAAGTTTTAAAGACTTCATCGAAACTTGATGCTTTGAGAGAAGAGAGAAGCGATATTCTTACTTGCCAAGAAGTTTTATCCATTTTGGAAAATTTTGGTATCGGTCCAAAGTATCTGGAGGGTTTCAAACTATTTTACTTAGAAACTGGAACCGTACCTAAAGATCAATTAAATTTCCTTGAACCAGAACTTAAGGAAGCAACAGAAGATTTTCTCTATTTGTTCTCGGGGGATGTCGATAAAAAAACCAAATTCATCATAATTGTTAGTTTATATGAATATGAAAGTGAAATACGAAAAATTTTACGCGCTAGAGGCTTTGAGAGTCTTAGCATACCAAGAAAAATTTGTGATCTTGAATTGGAAGACGCTGAGAACTTTTTGGAAGAAAGCATATCTCATATTACCGTAGAAGAGGATAAACTTAAAGAAGAATTAAAAAGAATTGCAAACGTTAATGAAAAAGAACTACTCTTAATGAAAGAACAGTTGGAAATAGAAAAAAATCTTGATGAAATCACCTCTCTATTCGGTAAGACTACTAAAAGCTACTTGATAAGCGGTTGGGTTCCTTATTATCTAATTGAAAAGTTAAAAGAGATCTTTAACAATACTACGAATGGATATGGCATCATTAGAATAGATGAACCAAAAAAAGGAGATAACCCCCCTACAATGCTATCAAATCCACCCCCTATAAAGCCTGTTGAAATCCTGACAGAAACATACGGGCTCCCTGGCTACGACAAAATCGATCCAACCTTCTTTATGGGAATAAGTTTCCCCTTCATGTATGGGCTAATGTTTGGAGATGTCGGACAGGGGCTCGTAATAGCAATTTTAGGTTTCTTGCTGGGTTTTTATTTTAAATTCGGCGAAGTTATAGAAAAATTTGGGAAGATTATGCTTGCTTGTGGAATAATGGGTACGCTTGGAGGTTTATTGTACGGAAGCGTATTCGGATTGGAAATATTAGAGCCTCTCTGGCTTAGACCTTTAGAAAGCGGTACTAATCTGGTTGTATTTGCAATCGTTATTGGCTTGGTACAGTTAAGTCTGGGTATAATACTGAATATGCTAAACCACATCATGCACAAAGATTATCTGGAAGCATTATTCCCTCCATGGAGCCTCTCCGGTCTCTGGCTCCTTTGGGGCGGCACATTATTGATTATAAAACACGGAACAGATGTATTTCTATTGTTAAGAGATACACTAGCAATACCCTTCCTGTATTTGCCTTTGCTGGTGATATGCATCGGCACCAAGTACGCTGAGCATACCTCTTTTTTGTGGGGCTTTTATGGTTCTTTCGAGGCTATAACGAGATATTTGGCGAACTGTATATCGTATGTAAGAATTACAGCAATTGCATTAGTTCACGCGGCTTTGTGTAGCATAATGGTAATGTTCATGGAAATGGTAGCCCCGCTGTTTTTGAAATCCATAATATTCTTAATCGGAAACATCTTCATAATCGGAATAGAGGGCTTTGTGTCCTTTATACAGACACTAAGGCTTCATTACTACGAGTGGTTTTCCAAGTTTTACGATGCGGGGGGAACTAAATTCGAAGCCTTTAAGGCAATACGTAAATATACATTCTTAGCACCTTTATGAAACGCAATGATTGCCAATAAGAAAAAGCAATAAAAAGGAGGGATTGGATGAAAAGGATGTTAAAAGGAATTGTAATTTTAAATGCCTTTTTGATACTATTTTTGATTTGCACAATACCTGTACTTGCACAAGGAGAAGAAAAAATAGAAGAGCTCGCAGTTGGGGACGGTTTAAAATCCCTCGGGATAGCAATAGGAATTGGCCTATCTGCCGGTCTTGCCTGCACCGGAGCAGGAATAGGCGTTGGTACAGCAGGATCAGCAGCACTAGGCGCTATAGCAGAGAAGAGAGAGATGGTTGCTTGGAGTCTCGTTATGGTTGGTCTAGCGGAAGGAGTAGCATTATATGGGTTGGCAGTAGCGTTCATTTTAATGGGTAAACTGTAACGGAGTATGCCTATGGAGCATGGCTTGCTCCATCCGCAATTTTATAAAAAATTATATTATTACTGAGACGAGAATTAAGACAAGAGTCGTTTTCTGTTCTAAACTTTTTATCCACTTTTTTACCCGCTTTTTCACGCATTCTATTTTATATGGGGGTTTAGAAAGGGGGAGATAAGTTAGAATAGGGTAATTGCGGTATAAGTTACGTTAAAACCCCCTTCTAGGGTGTAGAGAGGGGGTGATAAGGTAGTATAAAATAATTTCAGTATAAGCTATGTTAAAACCCCCTTCTACTTCATTTGTCTTTTGGAGTATTCTTATCCTTTTTTTCTTTTTTACGTTGCAAACATTCTATGCACATGTTTCCTCACCTCCTTCTTTGCTGCTAGACATGCTCAAACAAACACTCAGACAAATCCTCCTAATTGTACCATTATCTCTGTTAAAAGAAGTACAAGGAAGCCGAGTGCCAAGTTAACCTTTACTATTGAAACAATGTTTCCTAGCAACTTCATTAGCTCAGGAGTTGGCTCAGGTGGTTGTTCAGGCTTCACCAACTCTGCGACCTTTGGACATGATATAAAACTTATCCATGCTACCAGAACAACCATTGCTAGTAATACAAAATGTTTAATGGCTAAAACATTCCCATAAGGAGTATTTAAGTACATGCCAAGAGAAATGGCTTTATTTACCATGAATACGCCCGAGAAAACGAGCAAAAAAATACATCCCCAGGCAAAGTATATAAAACGCTTTAATACGGTGACTGCTAGTTTTATACGCTGAGACGGATCGACGACGATCAGCGATGGACGAACAACTGATATGTTAAAGGCCATACCACCAATCCATACAACGGTAGCAACATCATGAATCCATCGTAATATAACCGTAATAAACTCCATTTTTTCCTCTCCTCCTGTTTTTGCTTCTGCATCCTTCTGCGGAGTGTTTATATGTAGACAACACCTCATTTCTTTACTTCTTATTATGAAGTAGATATAAATTATAAAGTATTTAAACTATAGAGTTTAAAGTAACATAGTAACTATGGATAAAGTGACCGAGTATGCAGGAAGAAATCAAATCCAAGTGTAAAAACACTGACAAAAACGTTGATGATACGTGTCTATGTCCTCTAGAAGGCATAATAAATACCATAAGTAAAAAGTGGACCCTACAAATCATAGCAATCATAGGTAACCACAAAAAAATAAGATATAACGAAATTAAAGAAAAATTAGGGGGCATTAGTCCAAAAACCCTATCTGATAGACTGAAAGAGTTAGAAAAAGAAGGACTCATCAAGAGAGAAACGTTTGCGGAAATACCTCCAAGAGTAGAGTATTCCCTCACAAAAGACGGAGAAGAATTAAGAAAGGCAGTAATGCCTCTAATGGAATGGAGTCATTCAAGGAAGGGTTCGTAACATAGAAATGGTAACGTAAAGGTAGATAATGTAAAGAATTTAATGTAAAGAATTGTCTCCCTTGTGTAAACTCATCCCATGATTTTCTTTAATCTCTCTATGCCATCTTCCAACCTCAAGGGAACATTTTTATGATTTATTGTCTTAAAAAGCTTGACCATGGTTGGAGGCTCCAGTCCATGAGATTCTAAGAGATCTATATCAGTCAAAATTTCTTCTACGGGTCCATTTGCAACTATTTTCCCATTGTACAGCAAAACTGCCTTGTCACACACTTCTGCAACCAAATCCATGTCGTGAGAGGCAATTATCTTCGTGATATTAAAACTTCTCAACAGTTTTATCAATCCTTTTCTTGATCGTGGATCGATGTTGCTCGTCGGCTCATCTAGGACCAGTATCTCGGGATTCATGGAGAGAACGGTTGCTATGGCTATTCTTTTCTTCTCTCCATAACTCAAATGGTGCGGAGATCTCTCTTCGTATCCGAGCATGTTAACTTGACTTAACGCCATATTAACCCTTTTTTCCACCTCCTTTTTTGAAAATCCCATGTTTATGGGACCAAATGCCACGTCATCAAATACTGAGGGAGAAAATAATTGATCATCCGGATCCTGAAAAACCAATCCGATTTTGCTCCTGATTTCTTTGATATCTTTCTCCATATCCATGTCCATAACTCGAACTTCTCCGTTGTTACTCCTCAAAATACCGTTTAAATGTAGGATTAACGTAGATTTGCCTGCTCCATTGGGTCCTATCAAACCTACGCTCTCCCCTTCAAAGATCTCCAGATTTATTCCTCTTAGCGCTTCGGTTCCATCCGGGTATATATAACTCAGGTCTTTAATTTCCACCATTTTTCTCGGCATTATATCACCAGAACGTTTATTATAATGAGAATTATGAGGAAGGGAAGGATAAACAGAATATCATGCTTATTAATCTTAAAATCATCTATGGTTCTCATTTTGCCTGTAAAGCCCCTTGAGACCATGGAAATATATACTCGCTCTGCTCTTTCGTAAGATCTTATAAACAAAATGCCAATTATATTCCCTATGGTTTTAATGTGCCAGATTCTACCACCATTAAAACTTCTCGAATCTTTTGCTCTTTTCATCCTAATCATTTCATCTAAAAGTACGAATACATAGCGATAAAAAAAGGATAATACCATGACCATAACTTTTGGAACTCCCAAACTCTCGAGTGCCTTTAAAATCCTTTGAAATTTTGTGGTTGATACCAAAACAATCATACTTAAGACAGAGAGCCAGGATTTTATCAGTACGTTCCACAGTACGATTAAACCTCCATAACTTACCGAAAGATGCAAAGTCCCAAAACTATAGGAGCCAGCTATCTCACCCTGTTTTAAAAAGGGAATAAAAATAGCAACCAAGAAAACAAAGGGTATTATTATGAGTGAGCGTTTTAAAATAAATCTCAGCGGTACTTTTGAGATTAAAATAAACGCTAAAATCAAAATGAAGAAGAATAAAAAATTTTTGAATTTTAAAGGAGGAGTCAAGATTACTGAGAAGATGAAGATAAGAAAGGAGACCACCTTAACTCTCGGATCCAATTTGTGTATTGGACTGTTGAGATCGGCATACTTATCTAAAAAGTCATGCTCCATTCCTTTTTTCTCCCTTCAACGCTTTTCCCATACTGTACATAAGCAAGAAAACTAAGAGCGTACCTACTAGTCCTGCCAAAGATGTTGATAATTTAACGTTACTTATGCCTGGGATTGTGTACTCAGGCATTGGTGAGTGAATGACCTCTTTCTTTCCTTTTGAAATGAATCCTTTATCCTCCGCTACTCTTTCAAGACCATCTGGACTTGAAGAAGCGTAAATAGAAATTATTCCAGCCATAATCAAGGAGATTATTAATCCAAGATGCCACCATTTTAAACCCATATTATCACCTCAAACTTTAGGTAGTTCCAATAGGTCTGGTCTAACTCTTAAAACGTATGCCACAACTGTAATCGTGATTGCTGCTTCAATAATCCCTATGATTGCGTGTATGCCTACCATAGCCGGTAAAACATAGTTGAGCGGAACAGTTCCCGAGAAACCAAGTTCTAGAGAAGTAGCAATGGATGCTAGTACTACTGCCAGCCATCCAGCGATTCCTGCGCCTACTAACATGCCCTTAGTTCCGCCTATAAGATTTTTTACTCCTGTGTAAATGTAATATCCTAGTATGGTACCGATTAAGCCCATATTGAATATATTTGCTCCCAGCGCAAAGATCCCTCCATCTTGGAAAAATACTGCCTGAACAATAAAAACAGTTGACATCACTATGCTACCCGCGAAAGGACCCAAGAATATGGCGGACAAAACTCCACCGAGCAGGTGTCCTGACGTTCCAGCCGCAATAGGAACATTTAACATCTGCCCCGCAAATATAAAGGCTGCTAGAACACCCATTAAAGGAACATGTCTCTCTCTAAGCCTTTTGTTTGTTCTTAAAATTGCATAGCCTATTATTCCGGCTGAAATAATCCACATGGTCATCCAAACTGCTGGACTCAAAAATCCATCTGGTATGTGCATTTTCACACCAGTAATAATTTTCAGTTAGTTAGTAATACTGAACTACGGTAATACTTTCTAGTATAAAAGTATTACCATTTTTATCAAGATGAACTTCAACCAACTCGGTGCCGATAGAACCTGTTCGCAGTAACAAGAGTGGGCAACTTATCCCCCTTGAAAAACATGTGCTATGTATAAGGTGTAAATATGAGATGTAAACATCCACCCAATGCAGAGAGATTTCTGATACAATACATTTTTTATTGGATGCATACCAAAACTAAAATCATGAAAACTAAATTCGCCTTGCTGATAACATTATTATTTTGTTTTACAGTTGTAAATGGGTTGGAAGATATCCTTAACGTAAGGATTACCCCAACGACGGATGTACTACAAACTTATCCCGGGAAATTCAACGACATAGGAGTTTTAATGGTCAATTATTCGTTTAAAGAATTAAAACCGGTTTTAACCATAAATTTTGACGAAACCAAGTTTTATCTGCCTGCCAACTTAGAAAAAGAAATGGAAGTTACGGATAAACCCCTCCATCTGAGCATTGTTACAAGAAAAAACTCTTCCCTTGGCGAATCCATCATAACAATTTCCATCAGACCAAAAGACATTCCAAATCTGGTACTGTGGGAAGATTCTATCACAGTTCAAATACAAGAGAATCCAAAGATAAAGTTTAGTTGTGATTATTTAGTACCAGGTGAAGAGGAAAAAATTAACAACAAAAAGGTTCTGATAACACCTGAGAAATCTTTGAGCATACTGTTCATAGGCTATAAAAGTGAAGATCTAGAGGTCATTCCCTCCGAAAAAATAAGAAATTACGTTAAAGTTCATAAAGAAGGTTTATCCTACCAAGGAAATCCGGTCACTGTCTGCAAGATAGTCGCTTCCCATCCAGTTGTATTTTCCCCAATTTCAGGAAAAATCGACTTTATGTATAAAAAGGTTCATCTTCTAGCATTCTATCCAGAAATCCCTGTTTTTTTCGACCCAGCGATTGTCTTATATGGCTCATTATTATTCCTTGGAATTCTGCTTTTGTTCTTTGGAAGAGAAAAAATTTTTAAGGCTAATTACCTTAGAGTCGGCTCAATCCTAATGAATAATCTGAAAGATCTGAAAGGTAAGTTTAAGCACATAAAAAGTTTTAAGGAAGTATTTGGTAAAAAAAGGGAAGGAAGAAAAATATCTAGAGAAAAAAGGAGAATTACTCATTTACTCAAAGTTTTGGACTCTGATTTAAAGAAAGGAAAAATTACGCAAAAAGCTTATGAAGAATTATACACAGAATACAAGACGGCTTTGATCAATTTGGAAGAAGAAGAAATCAAGTTAAAAGACCAGATAGCCAGATTAAAACACGAGGAAGAAAAATTAAAAGTAGAATTAGAAAAATTAGAGGCTTTGAATAGATTAAAGGGAGTTAAAGATTACGAATATAAAAGATCAAAAATTCAAAATAAATTAAAAGCAATAAGTAAGGAAATCGATGAGAAAAGCAATATGTTGTAGGTGATGATATGAGTATATTTAGGGTCAAGACAGGAGTTCCAAATCTCGACGAATTAATCGAGGGGGGAATACCGAGGGGTCTTACAGTGCTATTGTCCGGCGGCGCTGGCGCTGGTAAAACCATATTCGGGATCCAATACTTGTACAAGGGAGCCGCGATATACGAAGAGCCGGGAATATATCTCTCCCTTGAATTAAGTCCCATTCATATTAGATGGGCTATGCGCAGATTTGGCTGGGATCTTGAGAGTTTTGAAAAGAAAGGACTGCTGAAATTCATTGACGCATCTCCAGTAAGAATCGGAACATCCGTTAAAGATGAATACATTATTTCTCCTCCAGAATTTTTGGGAACCAAACAATTTTCCGCCAGTTCCATAGGAAACATTCTCGAAAAAACAGTGGATGAAATGGGTGCTCAAAGAATAGTGATCGATCCGATTTCATCGCTTCTCTTACAGCATGAAAGCCTCATGGCCGCGAGGGGAGAAATACTCTCCTTGGTAAAATCATTAGGCAATACTGGTGCTACAAGTCTGCTGGTATCGGGAATAGGAGGAAAAGATCAGATAAGCACCTTTGGCGTAGAAGAATACGTTACTCAAGGGGTTATAGTTCTACACTATGCCAGAACTGAAGATAAATGGGAAAGAAAGCTCCAAATACTCAAAATGCACAATACAAAACATCCAACTCAACTAATTCCCTTTGAAATAACTGATTCTGGCATTGAGCTCAAAAAACAATTCTGAGTATCATATTAAAAATCGGATAAGTATAGGCAAGTTATTCCCATTTCTTAAAAGAAGAGCCTTCCGAAAAGGTCTGGTGTCCTTATTGTTTATTCTGATCTCCAAGCCTTCTATTTGAATTAATACTTTTTTATTAATTAGTATTACTGAATTAAATTTAAATAACAAAAGATTTAAATAAAATGACTTCTCTAATGAGATTTCCAAGGTGTTGGAATGAAGATCAGAAAAATAAAGAAAGAGATGAGATACGGTGCTTGTGACTGCAAGATGACCTGCATGTAATTCAAATTTGCTCAATTTTTATTAATTTTTTCTAATATCTAAGATTAAGAGAGGATAAAATGGTCGAAAAGCGCCTGAGAACATATGTATGCAGGAAATGCGATTTCTACAAAGAAGGAGAATCATCAGAGTGTTATGCATTCAAGGTGATTAAAAAATTAATAGGAGAAGGTAAAGTAACTTGGGAAGAGTTGTGAGATTTCATTGAATCAATAAAATCAGTCCTCATTTTCAAACCACTTTTTAGGCAGGTTATCAAACTGATAACATTCCCTCACCCCAACCCTTAGATGTATTACATGATGGACGCACTCATGAATGAGTCCTTTTATGAGATTTTCGAAGTCTTCGGTTAAGAAATTGACAATCTCGAATATCCCTTCGTCCATATTGTAGGCTATTCCTTTGACAGGTATGGCAAAATTAACGGGTCTTACTTCGAAATCTGGATTGGCTGAGGCGAATTTTTTTCTTCTCATATTTCCGCAGTCCTCACAGTATCTATATTCGCCCCAGTTCTCCAGTGGAGATCTTTTAAAACAACCATGACAAATATCCGGAAAAAACTTTGAGAATAAGCTGGGCATTATCACTCTTGCTGATGGAAAGACTTTGGTACCTTCTATGTTCATGTTATCATATGATTTTTTTAAATTTATCGTTGCATCCACTTCCTTTAAGACAAAAATTCATTTCCTAAATTCATTGTTTGGTCTAACAGATGAACAGTTATATTTATACCTGTTATATTTATACCTGATGTCAAAACTCATCAACGAAAAGTATTTATTAAACTCCTTTTAGTGTTTGATCATATCTATCGATTGTAAGACGTTATAAAGAATATCTGGGAAGAGTTTTTATGTATCCGAAGTTAAAGAACTGTGCGTTAAAATTGACAGATAAGAGGGTACTTTACAATTTTGTGGAAGATGAATTATATGAGCTAGACGATGAATCATTCGAATTTTTAAGTTATTGTACCGGAAAAAATAGCTTTGAAGACATACTCCTGAAAACTGGATGTAATAAAAATGAAAGTTTAGAATTGATAAACTATCTGAAGAAAGAAAGATGCCTAGTTTTTCAGAAGGATCAAACAGCAAACGAAAAATTTACGGTTAAACAAAACTCGAGACCACCTTTAAAATATCTACTGCTGCACATCACGGAGAAGTGTAACTTAAAATGCAGACACTGCTATCTCGGTGAAAAAAGCAATAGAGATCTGGAACTGGGATTAATTAAGAAAATATTGAATGAATTCGGCGAATATGGTTTTAAACTGCTGATTACAGGTGGAGAGCCACTCTTACACGAAAATTTTTGGGACATTTTGAAATACGCTAGAAAATTCCCCATAAGAATTGAATTACTAACAAATGGAACTCTAATAGAAGAAGAAATCGCTGAAAGGCTTTTCAAGTATGTTAACGGCGTACAAATAAGTCTAGATGGAATGGAGGAAGGTCATGAAACTTTAAGAGGAAGAGGAACTTTTCTCAAGACGATAAATGGGATAAAAAATGCCAAAAAATACCTTAACGTTACAGTAGCCACAATGATTCACTCCGCGAATATGCTGGAGTTCGATGAAATGAATAAGTTGATGAGAGAACTAATGGTAGACGAATGGATTCTTGATATTCCAGCGGAATGCGGAAATTTAATAAAAAACAAAGAATTAACCATCGATTTCCTTCATGCTGCAAGAATTTTCAAAGAATATGGGTACTCCGTAGGAATTCACGCGGGTGAGGAAGATTATTCATGCGGAGCCAATCTCTGCTCAATTGATGTGAGCGGGAACGTCACCAAATGTGGTTTTTTCGATGAAGGCGTCGGTAACATCAGAGAAGGCAAGTTAGAAGATTTTTGGAAGATAATTACTCGGGAATATCTGCCAAAACTTAGTGAGCTCGATTGCGAGGATTGTAAAGTTTTGAAAAATTGTAAGGGTGGATGTCGATACAGGGCTTTAAAAGAAGGCGGATTCTATGGAAAAGATCCCTTCATGTGCTGTCTTTATCTCGATGAATGCAAAATCAACTAGTACATAATCAACTGAGAAAAAGATAAACATAGTTATTTTTCCTCGTAGGGCCAGATGATCAAAACTACGAGAACGGTTACGACAGAAGCCGTAACTACCGCTAACAAAGCTATTAAATTTGTTATATTTGCCTGGCCTATGGCTTTCTCTGCTAAACGAATAGTTTCTTCTGAAAGTTCTTCCCTATTTGGCGCGATATGAAACCAAGCCGCCCTTGCTTCTATATGTTTCAATTTTGCCTCCAGCATATTTGCTCCGGCCCTTTCTCCCATATTAATTGTTGAATTCATTTTTTCAAGTATTATGTCTCTCCTTTCTTTATATTCTTTAATTATCGTGCTGTTTCCATGACATAGGGTGCAGTTGCGAGCCTTTCTTCTTACCTCATGGGTCTTCCAGCTCGCGTAGTCTCCGAATCTGTAAGCCTTTAGGAATATTTTGTACGTCCCACGCTCGATAGAAACAGGAAGCCAAGAAGAATGGCATATAGTACATTCTACAATTCTATGTGGCCCAAATTTATACATTTCAGCCTGAATCTTATGACATTTATCGCATGTCGCGGGTTTTTCTTTTTCCGAGATTCCCAGTGTATGGATTGTGGTATGGCACTCCTTGCATTCCATTTTTTTGTGCACGCTTGCCATTTTCTCCTGATATTGGGGGTGACCTTTTATTTCTACCGTGGATTTATTTATGAATACATATTCGCCTGTATGGCATATTGCACATCTCTCGCTTGTAATGTTCTTCGTAAAGGCGTGATCTTTGATATTTACTGATATATTTAGGGTGAATTTCCCCGAGATATTTTGAATTTTACCTGCCCAATGGCATGAGGAGCAGGTTGCATGACATGTCTCGCAGTATTGGGGTCTGTATTCGGGATGAGATGCATTTCTATATTGAGGCATCTTCACGATATCCGGTGCAAGGTGGTGCTTGCTACCGAAGAAAAGTTCTCTGTACTCATGGCACTCTTCGCTTACGCACGTCTCTGACCGGGTTGTTCTAGTTACATTTTCCCTTCCAAATCCTCCTCTAAATCTACTTGGTGGACAATATGTAAGATTAAAAATAAAAAGGGTATCGTTATAGAATATTTTTACAGAATAAGGATGGCAGACGGTACAGTTTTTGTTGTGGCTTGTCTTTTCGTATGCGGTCCTATTTATGTATAGATCTAGCCTACCGTATCTAGAGAGTACCTCTCTCTCCATGTGGCATTCCTTACAGTCATATCCGCTGGTATTCACCACAGGTTCTTTGTAGACAACATAGACTGAGAGATTTGCACCTGAAGCAATGTAGCCCACAGCAAGTAATGAGCAAATTAAGCACATCCATCGCAGGAGCATGATTCATACCTAACATCTTATTATAATCGACTTATATTTCATACTTTTTAATGCTATATTTTTAATACCATAAGGAACGCTAGAGTGGTATCGATTAAAATAGTTAAAAAGTATTATATATGGGGGGAAATGGGTCATAAATTACCTCCTAAAAATTCGAGCTTATCCGCGCTTTTAAACACCCCTATCTTCTTCCTAACTTCCGCTTAAAAAGATTTTATCGTTTAATAGTCAAACTGTCGTCCAACAAATTTTTTTAATAAAACTAACAATCAATCCATATGGATCTAAAAAAAATAACTTTAATCATGCTCTTTACTTTTCTATTCCTAGGTTGTTTGGAGAGCATTAAAGAAACTAGGGAAGAAAAATTTTTTGAAGATCCAAGTCTAACCAAAGCAAGAAAAGAAATGGTTGAAAAACAGATTAAAGCAAGAGGTATTTCAGATGAGAGGGTACTGGAAGTCATGAACAAGGTTCCAAGGCACAAGTTTGTGGAACCAAGCATGATAGATGAGGCATATGACGATCATCCACTCCCGATAGGAGAAGGCCAGACCATTTCCCAGCCGTATGTTGTTGCTCTGATGACCGAATCCTTGGAGCTAAATGGAACTGAAAAGGTTCTAGAAATAGGTACTGGCTCCGGATACCAAGCAGCAATTCTATCTGAACTTGCTGATGAAGTTTATACAATAGAGATCCGTGAAAAGCTAGCTAATAATGCAAAAAAGACTTTAAAAGAACTAGGATACGACAACGTACATGTGAAGCATGCAGACGGATACTTTGGGTGGAAAGAGCACGCTCCGTTTGATGCAATTATAATAACGTGCGCGGTAAACCATATTCCCCCGTATCTGATAGATCAACTGAAAGAGGGTGGAGTGATGGTCTTACCCTTGGGAAGCACCAGATATTATCAAACACTAACCCTGATAAAGAAAGAAAGAGGGGAATTGAAGCTTAAATACATAACAAACGTTAGATTTGTTCCAATGATTGGCGAAGCCTTGAAGAAAGGAGAAAGTTAATTTTTTTTCCTGATTTGCCTTTCTATGATGGAAAAAACCTCTCTTAGAGGAATTCCAGTCTCCTCCGATATCTTTTTTGCATCCTCATATTCTATGGATGCTGCATACTGAGATCTTTTTATCCTTACATCAAACTCCTTCTCTTTTATCTTTACCGAGAGAGTATCTATTTTCCTTTCTGATATCCATCTATGCTGTATAGGTAATATTCTTATGCCCAAAGACCCTGTTTCCTTAGAAATTATTTTTATGTGGTCTGATAAATCTTCAGCACTGCATATGACCTGCAACTGATAGGCGGGTCTGTTCTTCTTCGCATATATTGGGACGTAGCAGACGTCCTTAGCACCTTTTTCAAGCAATTTTTCCATGGTGTAACTCAAAATCTCGGGACTAACATCATCGATATTTGTCTCGAGTACGAATACTTGGTCTGTGAGAAAAATATCTATTGATTCGCCAACTATACTTCTGAAAACATTGGGCACTTCCAATTTCTTCCAACCTAGGCCATAACCGATTTCATTCACATAAATCTCCGGAAAAGATAGAACTTGGCTAGAAACGCTGAGCAGTGAGGCGCCTGTCGGCGTGGTCAATTCCTCTTTAATACTTGTTCTCCTTGTTGAGAAGTTTAAAATCCGCAAGATCTCAAGAGTTGCTGGACTTGGAACAGGCAATGTTCCATGAGGAGATTCTACGATGCCTGTTCCAAGTGCTGGAGGCAAAGAAAGTATTATTTCTGGAGAAATTTTCTCTATGCACATGGAAAAACCCACTACATCTACCAGAAGATCCCATGCATCATGAAAATGTCTTTCACCATGAATTCCTTCCTCTGCCTTTGAGAGTACATCTATGATCTTGTAGGACGTTTCAACGATTTGTTTACTGCCTCTTATATTTTCCTTTATCTCCTCGAAAGACATTTCTTTTTCTTCTCTCAAAATTTCAAGTCTTACCCCACGGATACCTCTGTCTTCACTCACCGTAGCATTAATCTTTACGGGAAACAAATTCTCCAGTTCATCTATGATTTCAACCAAGCCTATATCTAACAATGATGCCAAGCACATGTCTCCTGATATTCCCGCTAGTTGAGGATCTAGGAGGAGTACTTTCATTGTGCTCACAATCCTTAAGTACATTTTAACTAGAGGTTTTTAAGGTGTTTGGGATGGAGGATATCGAAGTATATCCCATGGATAAGTATATCATTATATCCCTCAAAGAAGAATTTACTGTATACTCCCTTAAAGAAACTCTCAAGACGGATAGAATTGTAGTTTTCGAGGATGGTTTAAATCTGGAGGATTTAAAAATACAGTATCCAAGAGGATTCTTCTTTGGTGTGGAAAACATTGAAAGGTGTATCTTCAAGGAAGATCAAAAATCATTTCTCTTGTTAGAGTTTTTCAATGGGAAGATTAACACTCTATTAATTCTTAGAGAGATAGCAGAGAATGCAATACAAGACCTCTACGCTCTGATAGGAGAAGCAAAAGCATATGCTTTTTTAGAACTGGATGCTGCACGAGAATACTGTTCATATAACGCAGTTTTGGCTATAAAAGAAATAAATCCTAGAAAAATTGATTATGATGAAATATTTAAAAAAACAAAGGAACTTTTAAAGGATGCCTTGATAAAGCAAAAAAACATCAAATTTCCGAAAACGATTTTGGAAAAACTCGAAGAAAAGAAAATTTTCCTGCGGGATCTTGTAGAAGCAGGAATGGCATTGTATATAGGAGAGGAAAGCGAAATAATTAAGAAAGAGTTGAAAAAAGAATTAATAGGGCTATCAGAGGATATCAACATCTCTTCATTGATCTTAGCCGGAATAAAACTTGAAGAAGAATTAGCGCATGGAAAAATAAAAGGGTTAAGCAACAAAGAAGATCCATCTTTTTTATATGCAGACGAGATTTTAGGGATGGCAATTGCAAATGAAATTGCAGGAACAAAAGGTATATTTAATTTTAAGCGATATGATGAAAAAAAACCAGGAATAATCCGTGAACAGGGGATATTTATGGATGACGTTCTCGCGGGATTTGTAGCTGGTGCATTATCAAGGCTCCTTTATTCAAAATGAATGCTAGAAGCAGGGTCCAGAATAATTTAAATCTATAAAAAATCTTCTGTAATAATGGGTATGTTTTTTGTACAAAAAGGAAATAATCCAAGCGATATCCAAAAATGATGCAGAAAAGATATATCAATTGATGATACTTGCTAGAAACAAAGTATTTGAAGATAGAGAAAAAATAGGTGATTATGAAGACACTGTTCTATTCGTTAGAGAAAGAATTCTTGAAATCAAGAGTTTCTCTGAAGAAGAAACGTATCAAAAAATATTCGACCTGATCAAGGAGCATCACTCGTTGAGAAAAGAAAGTAGTCTTACCGAAGTAAGAACCAAAAAGTTCTTCGATAGACTTATCTACCATCTGAGAGACATGGTTGAGCGAGGAGAAGATGTAATTGATTTTTCCCTCGGAAAACCCTCATTCGTGAGGGTAGAAAAATTAAGAAATTTCCTCATAATAAAAAATTTGATCGATGAAGTGGATCATAAATGGATGGTCCCTGTAATTTATGAATTCAGCATAGAGGATGGTTTTGACGAGGTTCGAGTTAAGGCGCATAAAATAGACCAAAAAGTAGATCGGGAAAATAATATTTATTAGGTGCATTTCACATATTCCTCGCTATGTTGAATGGAATAAGGGGTCTGTTCTCATTTTTTACCGTAATGCCCTTCAAGAAATGTGAGATCTCAGAGATAATAAAATTTTTATATCTTTTACCTTTTGTGGGTTTTTCCTTGGGGTGCTTCTCCTACTGGATTGCTAATTTCATTGGAATATTGGATATGAAATTAGGATTAACAGCGGGGCTGTTCTCACTATATTTCCTCACAGGTTTTTTGCACCTAGACGGTTTAATAGACGTGGGAGATGCTTGGATGATAAAAGACAGGGAAAAAAGAGTTGAAATCATGAAAGATAGCAATATTGGAGTTGGCGGCTTTGGTATCGCAATTTTTACTATTCTAATAACCTTCTTTTCCCTTCTCGAATTGGGATATGTGGGACTGATATTATCTGAAACCTATGCAAAACTTGGTATGATTTCTTGCATGTACTTTGGCAACCCCTTATGGAATGGTCTCGGTAAACACTTTGTGGAGGGAATTGACTCAAAACAATTTTTATCCGGTGTCTTTATTGCCCTATTTTTTACCTATTTGATTTATAAGCCTGCGCCAATACTGGTCATTCTAACAGTAATATTCGGTTACTCCTTCGCAAAACTCTCTGCCTCTTCTTTCGGAGGTACGACAGGAGACACGCTCGGCGCCTCTCATGAGATTTCGAGGGTCCTCTCACTGGTAGTGATCCTATGTATAAATGCATTATAATGGCTGGAGGAAAGGGATCTAGACTAGGCTACGTGGAAAAGCCCCTTCTAGAGATAAAAGGAAAGAAGATGATAGAAAGAGTCGTCCAAGCTGTCAAGGAAACGAAAAAGATAAATGTTATAAAGATTGCAGTATCAAAGTGGACTCCTAAGACAAAAGAGTGGGCAAAGAGAAACAGGATCCACACGTTGGATACACAGGGAAAAGGATATGTAAATGATCTTCGAGAAATCTTAAATAAGTTGGACGGAAAGATAATAGTGCTGCCTTCAGATATTCCATACATAACAGCAGAAATAATAGAGAACACAATAGAAATTTACGAGAAAACTGAAATACCTGCAATTTCCGTGGTAGTTTCAGGGAAGTTTAAAGAGAGTGTGGGATTGATCGCAAAGGATGAGATGGAGTACACTGGCTTCAACATAGTGGATTCAAATTTCAAGGAGGAGATGCCTCAGAAAAATATATGTATGGATAGATTGGAAGTAGCGATTAACGTAAATACTTTTATAGATCTTATGCACGCGAGGTTATGGAGGAATGAACTTGAAGAAAGTATATGCAAGTGATTTGGCTGGCAAAACTGTTGTTAGTGATAAGGGGAGGATGGTAGGGAGTTTGTACGACATAACTCTCGACGTAGAAACCGGTACCCTTTTAAATCTCATAATAGAGCCTGAAAAAACAAAAGGACCAACACAAAGTGTTTTGCAACTCCCTGTGGACGAAGAGGGATTTGCAAAAGTTCCATATGACTCTGTGGAAGCCGTAAGTGATGTGATAGTGATAAACGAGAAAAAAGCGCTTACAGGTTGATTCTTAGTAATTATGCCTCAAACCTTTTTCTAGTTCTTTTACTCAATCCCAAGAAAAATGTAGAGGGTTAAGGTTGGTATCTTTTATACCAATAAAAGACTTACCGCTAATTAAACCTGGAGACGATATCGGAAAATTGATATTTTCTTCATTCACCAAAATCAAGGAAAACGATATTTTGGTTATAACCCATACGATTTTGTCAAAAGCAGAGGGAAGAGTAGTGCGATTAGAAGACATTAAACCCAGTAAATACGCAATTAGACTGGCAAAGAAGACTTCTAAAGATCCAAGAATTGTTGAATTAATCATAAGAGAGGCAGAAAAAATACTGAGAGTAGGACCTGGTTTCATAGTCACTGAAACAAAAAATGGTTATGTTTGCGCGAACTCTGGGGTAGATGAGACCAATGTAGAGAAAGGATATGCGATACTTTTACCCGAAGATCCAGATAGGTCTGCAAAAGAGATTAGGAAAACCCTACGTAGTCTCTCCAACAAAGACGTTGCAGTGATAATTACGGACACGTGCGGGAGACCTTTTAGAACGGGAGTTACTGGTGTATGTATTGGCAGTTCCGGGATAGAACCTCTACAAGATAGAAGGGGGGAAAAGGATCTCTTTGGAAAGGAGTTAAAAATAACAAAAGTCGCATTACTCGACAACATCTCTTGTGCTGCCAACCTAATCATGGGAGAAGCTAGCGAAGGGATTCCCGCTGTTATCGTAAGGGGATTGAAGTATAAAAAATCCGAAAAAGGATCGAAAGACTTGATTAGAAATTCGAAGGAAGACGTCTTCAGGTGAGAAAATGAGCATTGTAATCCTTTCAGGAGGTACCGGAACTCCTAAGCTATTACAGGGATTAAAGAGAGAATTAGATCAAAAAGATATGACGATAATCGTGAATACAGCAGAAGATCTCTGGCTGTCCAACATGTTCATTTCGCCCGATATTGACACCGTTATTTACACCCTTTTGGACATAATAAATGAGGAAACATGGTACGGAATCAGAGGAGATACCTTTTTCTGCCATGAAGAACTTAAAAAATTAGGTCAAAAGGAAATTTTAAGAATTGGAGACAGAGACAGAGCGTTTAAGCTACAAAGAACCTTATTGCTTAAGTCTGGACTTCCATTGTCCAAGGCAATTAAGCACCAGTTGAGGATTCTAGGTTTAAACTGTAAGGTGCTGCCGATGACCAATGACAGAGTTGCTACACGAATTCATACCCCTGAAAAAACGATGTCATTTCATGAGTTCTGGGTTGAAAAAAGAGGAAAAGTAGATGTTTTAGACGTTACATTTGAAGGTTTAGAAGACGCTGAACCGTTGAAAGAGGCGTTAGTCGAAATTAAGGAAGCAGATAAAATTATAATTGGCCCAAGTAATCCGATTACGAGTATTCTACCTATAATCAACTTGAAGGGATTTAAGAAGGCAATTTTAGAGAGTAATAGTAAAAAAATAGCGATTTCTCCCATCATAGGAAATTCTCCTGTGAGCGGTCCAGCCGGCAAATTTATGAATGCCTTAGGATACAAAGTGTCTCCCGAAAGCATTCCAATCATCTATGACTTCCTTGACATATTTGTCGCGGATACAACGGACAATCCTGTGAAATCAGATGTTAGAACTGAATACACAAATATAATAATGAAAGGTATGAGTGATAAAATAAGACTTGCAAGATTCTTGCTTAGCCTATGAGGCTTAGATATGGAGAGCGAAATTCTTTTTCAGAGAATTTATAACAAAGCAGGACTATCAGCAATGTCCGGATATACCGATATAGATTTCTGTAAAAAGGTAGCGGAAGAAGGAGCAGCATGGATAACTCTAGGAGGATTCAACATCGATGAAAGATCACAGGAGGCAGGTGTCCTTGTTTCTAAGAGGCGAAAACATTTTACTTTGACTGACATTTACAGTTATTTAGATGAAGGTATAAAAATACTCAAAAAATTTGAAATTCCGATATTCATAAATGTCAGAGGGATTGATGGAGAGAAACTTGAAAAATTATCCAGATTTTTGATTGAAAGAGGCGCTTACTTAGAATTGAATGCCCACTGCAGACAACCAGAGTACAAGAAACTTGGTCTCGGACAGGAACTGCTGAAGAAGCCACAATTGTTGAAGGGAATACTGGATCGCATAAAAAAAAGAACGGGAATGCCAGCAATATTGAAGGCCAGGGCTAACGTTGTGCCATCCAAAGATTTATGTAACATATCAAAATTATGTGATATACTGCATCTTGACGCAATGTTACCGGGAGAAAATAAAGCAGACCTGAATATAATATCGGAAATAAAATCTACAAACCCCGATACATTTCTTATTGGCAATAACTCAATAACTGACCTAAAAAAGGCGATAGAAATGAGAAAAGCTGGGGCTGATGCAGTGTCAATAGCAAGAGCAGCTCTCAAAAATCCATCTTTAGTTGGAGAGATTTCAAAGGGCTTATCGGAAGGGATATGATGGGCTGGGATGATGCACCCCAACATATCTGCAGGGGAGGAGACATCAGAGGACTTGCATTTTGTTGTCCGCCAATAAAGAGGTGCCCGACACATAAGGCAATCAGAGAAGCAGGATTAACGCATGAAGAATATATAAAAATAAAAATGAATTTTGCCAGAAAAACTAAATTGGGAGAAGGAGAAGGGACGTGCTTCGGCAGTTTGGTATGGTGCTGTAAGGTGACAAAGCCTTGTCCGTATCGGGACGCTGCTATGGCAAGGGCTAATCTCACACCTGAGGAATATATGGAACTGAAAAAGCAGCTTGCTTTTGAGATAACCAAGAAAAAGAGACCTAAATTAGAAAAAAAAGAGCGTCTCATGACGATAAATGCATTATCAGCCGCTTTTGGCATCTCATCGAGCGAGGTAGAAGAGGTACTTGAACAAACAAATGGCGACGTAAAAAAAGCAATGAAAATTCTGAAGATAAAACAACTGGAGTCTTAAGATGTCTCCAAAGGAGATAGGGCTAATTTCACAACTTGCATCAATTTTAGAGGCAAGTTCTTACCCAAAACCAGGGAATGTCCATAGATTTTACGATTTTGAGGATGTCTGCCTTGAAAACTTCCTGGCTAGCGGTATTGCAATTGGACCTCCAATGGAGGAGTTGGCTAAAGCCTCTGTTGAAAGTTTTCCGGATGTAAATCTGGGCAAATTCATTCTTGATGCGGTCAATGAAACGAAAAGATGGCAAAAAGGTGGGAACACAAATCTCGGAATAATATTGTTATTTTCTCCTCTGTGTTCTTCAGGATCTGTTTCTTCTTCTTTGAAAGAACTTAGGACAAATTTAAAGAAGGTTGTGAGATCAACTACCCCAGAAGATTCAAAAAATGTCTATAAGGCAATTAAAGTGGTGAATGCAAACGTAGGTAAATTGGAGGGTGAATTCTCAATCTATGATGTATATAAGGCCGAAAGGGATCTTCCCCCTTTATGGAAATTAATGGAGATTTCGTCTGAGTGGGACAATATATCAAGGGAATGGACGTATAACTATGAAATTACGTTCGAGGTAGGTTTTAAAAAAATAACGGAGTTATGGGAGAAGAATATTAATTCCGCCATGGTGGAGACATTTTTGACGATTCTGTCGAAATATCCCGACTCACTGATACGCAGGAAAGCAGGAATGGAAAGAGCGGTCCATATATCCAGGAAAGCAAAAGATATTTTAAAAAAAGGCGGAGTTTTCACTTCAATAGGGAAAAAAGAGGTTATAAAATTTGACAGGGAATTGCAAAAAGAAGGTAACGTCTTAAATCCAGGCACTACCGCTGACCTTCTCGCTAGTTCAATCTGGTTAGCATTATGGTGTGGATACAGACCATGAAAAGAAAATTAGAAAAAATTGGCATCGTGGAAGACAGGATATGCGAAGTTATAGTCTCTACATTTAATGCGGATAGAAGTTTAAATACGGCACCAATGGGTTGTTTTCTGAAAGAAGGAATGATTGTTCTCCGTGTTCACGAAGGCTCACATACTTTCCAAAATCTAATGAGAGAGAAATGCTGCGTGATTAATATTACAGATGATCCTGTACCATTTGTATACGGAACAATAAGAGATCCAGATTTTCCCTACAAAAGATCTAAGAACTTTAACGCACCTATTTTGGATTTGGCAAAGGCTTACGTGGAATTATCTCTTCATGCCTTTGAACTCGTGGATCATGAAAATCGTATGGGAAAGATAAGAAAAGGCGTATTCAGGTTCAATATAGGAGAAATAGTCATAAGAGAGCCTGTTGTTGCTATAAACAGAGCAAAAACGGCTTTAATTGAAGCAGCCATATGTCTGAGTAGATCTCAAGACGAAAATTATAGGAAACGTTTCGATTATTTTATCGAGGTTGCTAAACGAACCAACAAGGAATACACTGATGTAATAAAGGAACTGGAAAAGTCCATGGGGCGATTTCGATGAGGTTGGCATGGTGCATAACGGGAGCGGGTCATTTTTTGAAGGATACCTTCGACGAGTTTTCAGTTATTAAAAAATCCGCCTCATACATCACCATTTTTATGAGCAGGGCAGGAGAAGAAGTCGTAAGGATATACGGATTGGAAAAGAGGCTAAACGAAATCTCTGACGGTTCTTATATGAATGAAATATTTAGGGAGAGTGAGGAAGGGGCTAGTTCGCCTATAACAGGCAGACTCGCACTTAATAGGTATGATGCAGTTGTTGTATCTCCCACCACATCTAACACAATTGCGAAGGTGGTTAATGGAATTGCAGATACACTTGTAACTAACATTATATCCCAAGCAGGGAAGAGCAGGATTCCGGTGATCGTGGTTCCAGTGGATGTAGAAAAAAGCATAAAGACAAAACTACCTTATAGGATTGAGAGAGAGCTCTGCAAATGCGAAATATGTGAAATAGAATTGATTTGTGAGAAGAATGCAATTAAAAATAGAAGAATAGACCTAAATAAATGTATAGGCTGTGGAAAATGTCTCATATGTCCGAATAATGCGGTAAGAGTAAATGAAACAGTTGAAGTTTATTTAAGAAAGATAGATGCAGAAAACCTAGAAAAATTAAAAAGGATGGAAAATATCTACGTGTTAAACTCGCCTTCGAATATTAAAACATTTTTGAGTAACGTGGTTTGATATGTTCATCGTTTTTGAGGGTATCGATGGATGCGGCAAAGCAACTCAAGCAGCTCTGCTTGAAAAATGGCTTAGAGAGGAAAAAGGGCTAAGTACCTTTCTTACAAAAGAGCCCACAGAAGGTAAAATAGGTAAGATAATTAAAGAGGACTTAAAAATAGGAGATTTAGATCCAGTTTCCTTGTCTCTGTTATTTGCAGCGGATAGATTCGAACACACAAAGATTATCAAAAAAAATCTTGAAGAAGGGAAGATTGTGATCTCAGAGAGATATGTTTACTCTTCTATGGCCTATCAATCTGCTTCCGGCGTGAACATTAATTGGATTGAAACGATAAACAACTTCGTGGTAGTACCAGAGATTATTATATTGCTCGATATACCGGCGGAAACAGGATTGAAAAGAATAGAATCGAGAAAAAAATTAGAATGTTTTGAGAAAATAGATTTTCTCGAAAAAGTTAGAAAAATATACCTCGAAATGTTGAAAAAGTATAGGAACATGATCAAAATTGATGCAAACAGACCCATCGAAGAAGTTCATTTCTCGATCGTTGAAGTTGTCAACGATAAGCTTTTTAATTCTAAGGGCAAGACTATTGGAAAGAGGTTAGATGAGTATCTTGTTGGGTAAAACAACAAAAGGTATTTAAGCCTAAAATGCACAAATTTTAACGACAAATCAATTCGAGAGGTCTTAAAATTGAGGAATATCATATCAGATGCAATGAAACGATATGAAAGAGAGATGGGTAGTAAAAATGTGGAGTCTGAAGCAAAAGCCCAACTGAGCAGGGAAAGGAAAGAGACAATAGAAAAAGAACTTGAGGAACTTTTAAAGCAAGCAAAGGCAAATATCCTAGTTGTTGGTACTGGAGGCGCAGGTTGCAACACCATCACAAGATTGCTTGAAATGGGAATCGAGGGTGCACTTACCATATCGGTTAACACTGACTCTCAAGATTTACTCTACTCAAAGTCCATGAAAAAAATGCTTATAGGCAGGACAGTGACTGGTGGTTTGGGTGCAGGAAGCGACCCTAAAATAGGAGAAGAAGCTGCATTGGAAAGTGAAAGAGAAATAAGAGATGCCTTAGAAGGGGCAGACATGGTATTTGTTACATGTGGACTGGGTGGAGGAACAGGAACCGGTTCTGCACCCATAATAGCGAATATAGCACAGAAGGTTGGTGCTCTCACCGTTGCCGTGGTTACCTTACCATTCTCCGTAGAGGGTGGGGTCAGGCTAAACAATGCGCACTACGGACTTGAAAAACTGATAAAGGTCGTGGATACAGTCATTGTCATTCCAAACGATAGACTACTCCAAGTGGTACCTAATCTTCCTCTGAATGCTGCCTTCAAGGTAGCGGACGAGATTCTAGCAAGAGCAGTAAAAGGTATCACAGAATTGATAACAAAACCAGGATTGATAAATTTGGATTTTGCTGACGTTAGAACCGTCATGGAAGGCGGAGGGGTAGCCATGATAGGACTTGGAGAAACTGACATTCAGAGTGGTGCATCTACGGCAGTCAAAAAAGCAATAGAAAGTCCTTTACTTGATGTAGACATTTCAGGCGCCAAAGGTGCCTTAATAAACATAGTAGGTGGTCCAAAACTTACAATGAAGGAGGCAGAGACGGTAATAGATACAGTTGTATCCAAACTGGATCCCGAGGCACAGGTAATATGGGGCGCCCAAATTATGGACGATATGAGGGATCTAATAAGGGTAATGCTCATAGTGGTAGGAGTCGAGTCTCCTCAAATCTTGGGACCTGGCAAGGAATACATTCCACCTGTGGAGAGACCGTCCATCGACAGATACCTTGACTTGGACCTGATTTAACACATCTTTTTCAGCATCATAAATATCCTAGAAACCCAGAGGAAGACAAAATGTATAAGGTAGCGATAGTGGGCGCTTCCGGATATACCGGTGGTGAACTGCTGAGGATACTGCTTTCCCACCAGAAGGTCGAGGTTGCTGCAGCAACTTCCAGACAATTCGAGGGAAACCCAGTACACAAGGTGCATCCTCATCTCAAAGGACTTACAGATCTTTCGTTCTCTTCATCATTAAAATCAGATTACGATATCATTTTTACTGCTACGCCTCATGGCACCTCCATGAATGTTGTACCTGATCTTATTGAAGAGGGATTAAGAGTAATTGACCTTAGCGGTGATTTCAGATTTGAAGATTTCAGTCTCTACGAAAAGTACTATGGCATTGAACATAGAGCAAAAAATTTGAGGGGAATTTATGGACTTCCTGAGTTGTACAGAGACAAGATAAGAGATGCTAACTTGGTAGCGAATCCTGGATGTTTTCCAATTGGCGCGATATTGGGAATTCTTCCGCTGGTAAAAAACAGGCTAATAGAGGAGAGGATTATTATAGACTCCAAAACAGGAACCTCTGGTGCAGGAGCTGCTCCTTCCAAGAGAACACATCATCCCGAGTGTGGAGAGGACGTGATACCCTACAACATTACCCATCACCGGCACATGCCGGAGATAGAAAAGGAACTGAGAAAATTCGGCAGCGCAAAAGTTCATTTTACTCCACATTTGGTTCCGATCGTAAGAGGAATTTTAACCACCATTCATGCATTTCCAAAAAAAGATTTCGAACCCGAAGAAATTAGAGAAGTTTACATAAAATTCTACAGTGGGGAAAAATTCGTTAGAATTCTGGAATGTGGAGAGGTTCCAAAACTCTCAGCCGTTAGAGGCTCGAATTATATTGATATCGGAGGTTTTTCAATAGACAAAAACGACAGGCTGGTTATATTCACATCCATAGACAATTTGGTGAAGGGAGGATCAGGAAACGCTGTCCAAAACATGAATGTAATGCTGAACATTGAAGAGGATACCGGATTGCACTCAATTGGTTTACATCCCTAAATCGATAAAGGTGTAATTACATGGTAAACCCCAAGGGTTTTAGTTATGCAGGAATAAAGAAAGGCAAGATAGGAGTTGGAATCATAAAGAGTAATTCCCCTTGCCCCGCGGCTGGAGTTTTTACAAAAAACAGAGTGAAATCGATTCCTGTTTTGCTCTCAAAGAAGAATATTAACAATAAAATAGGTGCTATCGTAGCGAACAGTGGAAATGCAAATGTATATACAGGAAAAAATGGGATAGAAGCTGGAAAAAAGATGATCAGAGTTACATCTGATTTGCTTGGCTTAAGGGAAGAGGAAATACTTCTGGCATCCACAGGTATAATAGGAAGAGAATTCCCAATAAAGGAAGTTGAAGAATTGATACGAAATGTGTGTGAGTTACTCCCAAAAAAGGATATTTGGAGCTTTGCTAGATCAATTATGACCACAGATACCTTCCCCAAGGTAAAATCATCCTACGGAAAAATAAATGATAAGACATTCACCGTAACTGGAATATCAAAGGGAGCCGGCATGATCGGCCCGAATATGGGTACCATGCTATCCTTTATATTGACCGATATCAGGGCAACATCAAAACAGCTTGGCAATGCATTAAGGAAAGGAGTTTCAAAAAGCTTCAATATGGTTGTGGTCGATGGAGACCAGAGTCCAAGCGATTGTGTTTTCATCCTTGCTAGTGGTGAATCGAAATGCAAATTCGATGAAAGAATTTTTCAAAGAGTTCTAGATGAAGTTTTAATAGATCTTGCAAGACAGATCGCGAAAGACGGAGAAGGATCTTCAAAGTTTATTGAAGTAAGAGTAAGTGGTGCAAGATCTTCAAAAGATGCTGAAATGGCAGCAAAATGTATTGCAAGATCTTCTCTCGTTAAAACAGCCATTTACGGTTCTGATCCAAATTGGGGAAGAGTGGCTATTGCTGCTGGATATTCTGGAGCGTATTTCAGCCCTGAAAATCTCTCGATAAGATTTAAATCCAAAAATAAAGAGGTCTTACTGCTCGAAAGAGGAGAACCAATAATTGATGAAAAAATCCTTGAAGAGGCAAGAAATATACTGCTCGAAAAAGAGATAGTTATCGAAGTAGATCTGGGAGAAAAAGATAAAACCGCAATAGCATGGGGATGCGATCTAACAGAAGAATATGTCAAGATTAACTCTGAATACACAACTTAGGGTGAGAAAATGAAGAAAGTAGACATCCTAATCGAGGCTTTGCCCTACATAAAAGCCTTTAAAGATCAAAAAATCGTGATAAAATACGGTGGACACGCAATGCTGGACAAAAATGCCAAGGAATGGACTACTCAGGATGTAATCTTATTACACTACGTTGGAATGAATCCTATAATAATTCATGGTGGAGGGCCTGAAATAACAAATGCTATGAAAAAAATGGGGAAAAAACCCACGTTTGTAAGAGGTCTGAGAGTTACGGACGAAGAGACCTTGGAGATCGTTAAGATGGTAATGGTTGGAAAGATAAATACTGATATAGTGTCCAATTTAAGTAAACATGGTGTAAAGGCAATAGGAATATCTGGAAAAGATGGTCAACTCCTGATAGCAAAGAAAAAAGCCCCTCAATGGTTAATCGACTCAAAAACTGGAGAAAAATTCGAGGTTGATCTTGGGTTGGTTGGTGAAACAGAGAGGATAAATCCTGAGATAATTGACATACTCGTTAACAAAGGATACATTCCTGTTATCTCTCCAATTGGCATAGATACCAATGGCAACTCCTTGAATTTAAATGCAGATACCGTAGCTGGAGAAATTGCAGCCTCCCTGAAGGCAAAAAAGTTGATAATATTGACAGACGTTAAAGGAGTTTTAAAAGACCCTAAAGATCCAAGCACCATAATAAAAGAAATGACATCAGAAGAGGCAAAAAATTATATCGAAAAAGGATTAGTAACAGAGGGAATGATACCCAAGTTAGAGGCCTGCATTCGCGCGACAGAATCCGGCGTTGAAAAAGCCCATATAATAGATGGAAGAATACCTCACTCCCTACTTTTAGAGATATTTACTGATGAAGGAATAGGAACAATGGTCAAAGGGTGAAATTATGGAAGTTAGAGCCCATGTCTTCATATCGGGAAGGGTTCAGGGAGTTTTCTTCAGGAGCCATACCAGAAGAACTGCAATTGACTTAGGAATTACTGGCTGGGTAAGGAATCTTAGAGATGGGAGGGTGGAGGCAGTTTTTGAAGGAGAAAAAGATAAAGTGGAAAGAATGATAAACTGGTGCCGCAGAGGGCCTCCTCACGCAAAGGTAACCTCTGTTGATGTAAAATGGGAAGAATACAAAGGAGAATTCGATGGTTTCGAAGTGAGATATTAATTAGGCGTAAGATAATTAGGCAGAAAAAATCTCTTTCTGAAAATTATCCGAAGCAAAATTTTTTACCACCAAGGGAAGTATGTTAGTTCACTGGTCATATTGGAGGTATGAGCATCAATAAAAGCAGGTTTTCAACCTTTTTGGTTTTGGCGTGCGTTTTGACATTGTTTCAGTACATAGGGATATTCATCCGAATACCAATTGTTCCCTTATTTGCAAAATCAATTGGCGCAACAACATTTGAAATAGGGCTTATCGCCTCTCTATTCATGGTGATGGCATCTCTGTTAGCAATTCCCTATGGTCATCTCTCAGATAAATTCGGCAGGAAGCTTCTTGTATTGTCAGGTTTAGGAATCAGTTCACTCACCTCTTTTCTGCTTTTTTTTGTTAAAACGCCAAAACAGTTAATTATAGTCTATACTCTTGCGGGTTTTGGAGCATCAGCCTTTGCTCCGGCTATCGCCTCTTTTGTGGGAGACATAACCCCAGGGGAGCGCATGGGAAGAGCTTTTGGCTGGTATACATCGTCAATGCAAATAGGTATGGCTTCTGGTCCTGCAATAGGAGGAATAATCGCAGGACTCACAAATTTAACTGTTCCTTTTCTCTTTTCCGGAACAATTATAGCCATAGCACTCATTCTCGCAATCATAGGTTTTCCAAGTTTTAGCGAGCAAAGTAATCTATCATCCAATATCCGCGAAACTTTTTTTGATCTAAGTAAAAACGCCACTGTTTTAGCCTGCTGGATAGGTACATTCTGCATAGCCTTCACCTTCGGAATTTTTGCTCCTTTTTTCCCTCTCTACGCCGCTAGTATTGGATTAAGCGTACCGGTAATCGGTCTTATTTTCAGTACCCAGTCGTTTTTCAATGCAATTGCAAGAATTCCTGCTGGATACTTCTCAGACAAACTAGGAAAGAGGGATCCCTTTATAATCGGCGGCATGTTCCTTCTATCGCTCTGTATTATTCTCCTTGTATCTACAGAGAGCAGTTATATCCTCCTCGCAATCGCTGCCTTTCTTGGATTAAACATGGGTATCTGCTTCATGGCTGTAAGTACATCTATTGCGGAAGCGGTAACATCGGACAAAAGAGGAGTAGCAATGGGAGGTTACAGCACTTTCCTATACGGAGGCTTTGCCATTAGCGCAGTTATCGGCGGTAAAATAATATCTATTTACAATTACTGGCTTGGTTTTTTCCTCGCCGGTCTTGCATCTTTCTTTGGAGCAATTATATTCTATCTGATAACCCAAAATAGGGAAAGGAGGGGTGATTAAAGTTATTTCAAAAGAAATGAAAGTCGCGACTCGCGCAGCAAAAGAAGCCGGTAAAATGTTGATGGAATACTACGGCAAAGTAGATAGAAATTACCGGTACGACGGGTCTACAGTTACTGAAGCAGATCTCGAGGTTGAGAGGATAATTAAGCACATCCTCTCCAGAGAATTCCCCGATCATTCCTTTTTAGGAGAAGAATCTGGAATTGAGAAAGGTGATTCTGAGTATTTGTGGGTTATCGACCCTCTGGACGGGACCACCAATTTTACGATGAGGAATCCATTTTTCAACACTTCCATAGCCCTGACATTTAGGAGAGAACCGATACTGGGAGTAGTTTACAATCCCTATGAAGATGAAATCTTTCAGGCAGAAAGAGGTAAGGGGGCTTTTTTGAATGGAGATAGGATAAGAGTTTCTGAAGAGGATGAAATAAAGAATTCCATAATAACATTTTCTCACGGAGGAGACAAAAGGTCTGTAGAAATCATGATCGATATCTTTGGAAAACTCAAGTTGATCAATGGAAAAGTTAGGCAAATCGGTGCAGCAGCACTGGAACTTTGTTTTGTGGCATGCGGTAGAGTCGAGGCATTCTTCATGCCAGGACCAAATCTCTGGGATGTTTTAGCGGGAGCACTGATAGTTAAAGAAGCAAACGGAAGGGTTACGGATTTTAAAGGAAATTCATTTAAAATCAGCTCGAGTGATATCCTGGCCTCTAATGGGAAAATACATGGGGAACTAATTGAAATAATCAAAGAAAGAGGTAAAGCAAAAAATTTTTAACGCTCTTACCGGATTTTTCTTTTATGCCTGACCCCATTCTTAAAAAAGAAGACTTCCTAGAATGCGCAAACTTAGACGACTTATCCAAGAAATACAAGGAAAAAGGCATTGAATTCAAAGATACAGAGGGGCTGTATGAAAAAGCCAAAAAAGACTGGTTTCTTACATATATTGGATTAAAAGATTTAGATGATTTACCTGGAACGAAAGTTGTCGATAGAGGAATAAGTTTTTATGTACATGGAGTAATTCATGGTTTCAGAGGATTTAAAGAGCCTTCTGAATCAGTAAAGAAATATATAGATTCAAAAATCAAAGATCTTGAAGTTTTGCTTTACGAAGAGGGTTTTAAAGAAATATTCGATCTAAAAAAAGGAATAAACATGAGAGACGGGAAAATTGTCCCGATATCTGAGTACAAATTTGTAATTTCTTCTCCATTTTATTTTCCATCTGAAGAAAATCCTCTAAAAGAGGGGAGAGAAAAGCTGTTGCTTCGTTCTTTGGAGGATGAGAATTGTTTTAAAAAAGCTAGGCTGATATTCATCGGGGATAACATCCCAGGAAGATTTAAACTAGATTATCTTAAAAGAAAAACAATCCTGAATAGAGCAAATATTAGATCTATAACAGAAATGCGCCTTGATAGATCCAAATACATGGCTGAGTACATGAGAACATATGCTCGCCAAAAAAAATATAGAGAAATCCACTCGCTCGTAGGATTAAACCATGAGAATGATATCGCATATTTTATAAAAAATGAAAAGGAAACCAGAGAAATGAGAAGACTAGTCATGGAAGATCTTGCATACCCTTAAAAAATTCATAAATTATCAAATCAGCGCCTAAAGAGCTTCAAGAAGATAGGAGATGGAAAGTAAAAGTCCTGTCAGAAGGTGTATCCTTATCGTCAATCCCATAGCAGGAATTAAATTCACCGTGTCTTCGTAATATTTTTTTGCAATTTTCACTGCCTTTACCGCATAAGGAGCTGTAGCCATGGCCAACAAACTGTACATCGGAAGTATTTTAATGATTACTCCTGCAAAAATGAAAAGATAAGTAACCAAGAATAACAGGGCATATCCTCTAACAGCCTTTTCCTTTCCCAATCTTACCACTAAATGTCTCTTTCCTACCTGTTTATCTGCAGAATAATCTGGAAATTCATTTATGTATAAGACGGTAGCTATCAAAATACCTACAGGAATAGAAGCATATATTGGTTCAAATGAAATCTCTTGACTCAGGACATAATACGAACCCAATGCGCATAAAGGACCAAAATTCAAACCAACAAATAATTCCCCTATACCTCTATTTGCCAGAGAAACTGGTGGAGCAGAATAAAAAATGCCTGAAAATACTGCTACAACACCAATCAAAAGTATGAAGGCTCCTCTAACAAAGGTAAGATACAGTCCTATTATAGAACCAATCAAAAATAGTATTAGAGAAAAAATAAAGACCTCTTTAGGCTTCAAAAGTCCTGCAGGTAATATTCCACTCCCACCGCTGAATGGAGTTTTTATTTCTACAAGCAAATCGTCCTTACTCAAAAAATCAAAGTAATCATTGATCACATTGGTTCCAGCGTGCAAAAAAATAGCACCTATAAGTGCGAGAAGGAAATATTGAATATGAAAAATACCGTGAGAAAATGCTATTGTTCCTCCGAGTAAAACTGGGACCACTGTAGCGGTAAAGAAGGGTGCCCGAAGTTCTTTTATGAAAGCTAATGCCTTCATTCTAACAAATCACCTTCAATCACAAAGGATGAGAAGAAAATCTTAAATTTTTTGCAACTTATCTTCCATAAAACAAATCTTTATATATCCAAAAAAAAATAAGAATGTTATAGAAAATTGACAACAAATTGTATTAAAATTAATTACAATAAATACCGGTGGTGGTGCTGGATGGCGAAGCCGAAAATTATCCTCTTTGTCAGCAGCGGTGGATCAACGAGAATTAACATTTTAAGAGCTTTAAAAAACTCAGATTATGGCCTATTAAATATAAATCAGATTTCTAACAAGATAGGTATGCAATGGGGGACTGTAAAATATGAAATAGAACTTTTGAAAAAAGAGGGTCTCATTGAAGAAATAGAGTCAGACTTAAAAAGAACTAAGTTCTACAGGCTTACTGAAGATGGTGAAGAATTATTTAACAAGGCTGCGGGTAATTAAATCAGGACCAAAACAGGTCAGGACCATAATTATATAATTATTTTTATTATCTATCATTACATCTCCATATTCGATTGAAAACTTGTGTCTCATTTCGCTTTTCTCTTTTCCAAGGTCTTCCTAACCTTATCCGGTTCCCCTCTCTCTATCTGAAACCTTACCTTTGGTTTATCTAGTTCTGATAGAACTGAATCTATTCCTGCCCTTATACCCTCTAAAATACTCTCATCCACCTCTTTGTACTCAATTTCCTCTTCTTTTTCCTCTACCTCTTCCTCTGAAGGAGGTCTAAGAAAAGTATGACTCTCAAAGGGTTTAGCCCCATCAACCAATAAATCGAATGCGCGTTTCCACGTATGCGTGCTGGAACGATTTGGAAAATCTGTGACATTCATCTTGTCTCTTTTCGCTGACACTATCTCCAACCTGCATGCATTTTCGCATGCCCCGCAAAAATTGCAAGATTCCTTTCTCACCGCTATCTTAGGCACTTCATCATGGATACTTTCCTTCTTTGGAACAAAGAATGCTCTTCCGGGACATATCTTGACACATGCCTCGCAACCCTCTGGATCACATTTCTCTTCTATTACAGTAATATCTCCTTCAAAGGGCTTATGAACTATTATTCCCTCAAAAGGACATAGTTCTTCGCAGGTTCCGCAATAAACGCATTTTTCCTTGTCTACCTTTATCTCCCCTTTTGGAGAAAAATCCTTTACCTTCCATGTTATGTCTGCGTCTACCTTAAAACAATCTCTGCCTTTAGGACAAACAACTTCACAAACTTTGCAAAAATCGCACTTATCTTTGTGGAGTATTATCTCATCTATTGGATTGGGATTGTCTGGAGTAGGTTCCCTCCACACAACCTCTATTGCATCGCACAATCCATCGCAAAGACCGCAATAAACGCATTCGTCTTTGTTAAACTCTATTTCTCCCTCTAGTTCTTCTATCTCCCCTTCTATATAATCCATCCTATCAATAGGCTCTAAATTTAGATCTATTGCTTCCTCAGGACATGCTTTAGCGCATAATTTACAAGGAAGGCATTTTTCGGTTACTTCTACATCTTCTATTAATCTAGCGCCAACTGATTCGATATCAAATTCTTTCCCGTCCATCTCCATTTTTAGAGAATGAAATGGACAGACCCCAACGCAAATACCGCAGAACCCGCACACTGTATGATCTATAAATATTGGGGGGACATCTATCACTCCGGTAGCAACCTCGCTCATAGGAGCCAATTCTATGCATCTTAATGGGCATGCCTTAACACATAGCCCGCATCCGGTGCATCTTTCAATATCGTAGATTATCTTTCTTTCGTGATCTGGAGATTTCTGTCCGTAAATAATTTTCTTATCTTCCATGTCCATCCAAGTTTCTTTCTTATCACTCATCTCATACCCCTAAGAACTCATATCCTATCGGACCAATTTCCTTTATCTCTCTTACCATATCCGTAACAACAGAGGCAAATCTTTCTCCTTCTGAGGCAGATATCCACTCTAACCTCAATCTTCTTGGATCTATTCCTATTATTCCCAATATCTCCTTCAAAGCATAATATCTTTTTTCTGCGTGTATATTTCCAAATCTGTAATGACAGTCCCCTGGGTGGCATCCGGTTATCAGCACCCCATCCGCTCCCAAATAAAAGGCTTCAAGCACAAAAGCTGGATCAAGCCTTCCACTGCACATCATCCTTATTATCCTTACATTCGTGGGATACTGGTATCTGCTTATTCCAGCAAGATCTGCCCCTACGTAAGAGCACCAGTTGCACGCGAATACAAGTATCAGGGGTACTTCTCTCTTACTTGATAATACAGCGTGCATTTGGCTTCTTATCTGTTCATCCGTAAAATGATAGATCTTTATAGCATCTGCAGGACAGGCTCCAACACAGACTCCACATCCGACGCATGACTTCTCGCTTATGTTCGCCTTTTTTTCCACTACCTTCGGAGCATTAAACTCGCATATGGTTTCACAAAGCTTACATCCCGTACATTTGTCTTGGTCCACCTCTGCTATGAGTGCCTCCAGTTCTACTTCCCCCCTAGCCATGAGGGTGCTGGCTTTTGCAGCACTTGCTGCTGCTTGAGCAACAGAATCCTGTATGTCCTTGGGTCCCTGAGCATAGCCGCAAATGTATATTCCTTCGGTTTCCGTTTCTACGGGTCTCAACTTAGGATGAGCCTCCATCAAAAAACCATCAGGGCTCGTGCATAGTTTAAGTTTTTCTTGTACTTTTTTGGAATATTTAGAGGGTACCATCCCTACAGAAAGTACAACAAGATCCATTTCAAGTTCTATGGGCTCTCCAAGGAGTGTGTCCTCTCCTCTTACCAGAAGTACTCCATTTTTCTCCACTATTTCCGCTATCCTGCCCCTTATGAACTTAACACCAAATTCTTTTTGAATTCTCTTATAGTACTCTTCGTATCCCTTACCAAATGCCCTTATATCCATGTAGAAGATAAATATCTCTGCATCCGGATGTTTCTCTTTTATTAACTGTGATTCCTTCAGGCTTGCCATGCAGCAGAATCTTGAGCAATATTCGTTGAATCTATCATCTCTAAAACCAGCGCATTGTACAAAGGCAATCCTCTTTGGAACCTTGTTATCAGAAGGTCTTATAAGCTTACCCCTCGTAGGTCCTGTTGTATTGAGTATTCTCTCCAATTCAGCAGTGGTGATAACATCAGGATACTCAGAATAGTTGTATTCCTTGATTACAGATGGGTCGAAGGGATCTCCACCGACAGCGACTATTATGGTCCCAACTTCTATCTCAATCTCCTCATCATTGCTTTCATAGTTTATTGCTTCTGGTTCGCATACTTCAGAGCAGAGTCCACAACCAATGCAATTATCCTTGTCTATAACATAGATCAGAGGGACCGCCTGAGGAAATGGAACATAAATGGCTTTTCTACTCCCCAAGCCAAATTCAAACTCATTCGGAACCTCAACAGGACACAAATCAGAGCACAAACCACATCCAGTACACTTTGATTCATCTACAAACCTTGTTTTCTTTTTTATCTTGCACCTAAAGGATCCCACTTCTCCTTCAACATCCAACAGCTCAGAATATGTGAGAAGTTCGATGTTTTCGTGATAATGCACATCTACCATTTTAGGTCCTAGTATGCATATGGAACAATCTCCAGTGGGAAAAACTTTGTCCCACTGAGCCATCCTTCCTCCTATGCTCGGCGTCTCTTCTAGGAGATATACCTTGAACCCTTGATTAGCAAGATTCAAAGATGCTTCGATACCTGCTATACCTCCTCCTATTACAAGAGCGCTTTTTAATACCTTAACTTTTTTCTTTTCCAATGGCTCTAGCAGTTTTGATCTTGCAATGCTCATTTTTATAATGTCTTTTGCTTTCTTTGTTGCTTTTTCCGGATCTTTCATGTGAACCCAAGAACAGTGCTCCCTTATATTGGCCATTTCTAAAAGATAAGGATTGAGTCCTGATTTAGCCAAGACTCTTCTAAAAGTGGGTTCATGTAATTTTGGAGAGCAAGCAGCAATAACTACTCTATCCAACTTCTCTTCCTTTATGTCATCTTCAATCAATATCTGCCCAGGATCAGAGCACATGAACTCATAATCTTTTACGATGTAACTTTCTCCCAATTCTTCCTTTAACTCTTCCACTAGTTTCTTTACATCAACTACTCCGGCTATATTCACTCCACAGTGGCATATGTAAATACCAGTTTTTCCGAGTGAACTATTCATTTACACCATCCGATGATTTATCGAATATCCAATGTTTTCTACCTCGTTAAACGTTTATAAATATTAATATTAGACTTTTATAAAAAAATAGATATTTAACGCCTAATTCTGATTTGGATCTGATTATGTGGATATTAGAGTACCTCGTCCATGCTACCAGATCTATATCCTCTTAGATCAAGACATATGTATTTAAATCCAAATTCTTCTAATTTTTGATGAATCATCTCCAAAACTTCTTTATCGAAAAATTTATGCATTTCTTCCTTCTCGACTTCTATTCTCGCGAGATTCTCATGAACTCTAACCCTGACTTGCCTTAAGTTCAGGAAGTTCCTTAGGAAGGCCTCGCTCTTGTCTATTCTTTCAAGAAGTTCCTTGGATATTCTGGTATTATAAGGAACCCTCGAGGACAAACATGCGTTCGATGGTTTATCATGGTTAGGTAGTCCTAATTCTCTTGCTAACTTTCTTATATCTCTCTTTTTGAGTCCTAATTCGGCAAGAGGGCTTATTACACCAAATTCTCTGTTTGCTATTATCCCTGGTCGGTGTTCTTTGAGTTCATCCGCGTTTGTTCCATCCAAGTATAAATCTATGTTCATATCCTTGCAATGATCAGCGATGATACTCCACATCACCTTCTTGCAGTGATAACATCTATCCGGAGGATTTTCGACAAATTTATCCAAGTGCATTATCTCAGCTCTTAAAACTCTGTGCTCTACTCCAATATGCTTGGCAATTTCTCTGGCATCTTCTATCGTTCCTGAGGGTACTTTTTCCATGTCCACTGTTAGCGCAACAACATCCTTTGCATAAATCTTGCTTAATGCAGTCACCAGAGAACTGTCTACACCGCCAGATAAGGCCACAGCAACTCTTTTTTCAGAAAGCATCTCCCGAAGTTTCTCATCTATCTCAGAAAGCATTTTTCTCTCCTTGATCATGCTGTAACTACAAAATCTTCTGTCAATATGGACTAGGGTAAATTAGGTAAGAGTTACCACTTATCTCAGAGTGTATTTTCTCGGATAAATTCTCCACCTATGCTGATCTTCCCTGATCTGTATGCTTCTTAAAGGTTCTTCTTCTTTAACCTTCTTCCTCAAAAACTTCCTTAGGGCTTCCCTAATAGCCTCACTCCTGTTTGGAAATACACCGTTTTCAACTAATACATCAATCCCTCTGAGTTCCCTATTTGATAATCTAACTGTCAGACGGCAGTCTGTCATCGATAACAACCCTCTAACTTGTTAGAATAAATTAAAACGTCCTTATATTTATTTTTTACTCATGTTATGTCATCTGCAAATATCACACCCATGAAGTTCAAGGTGCTCCTCGTAGAGATTTCGAAATTCTTCACTTGATCTTATTCTCATGCAGATATCACAGATCAACGAAATCATATCGAACGCTTCAGCTTCGTCACTCATTAATTTATGCTCAAAATCGTTTATTAGCTCCATTACTTCTTTATTCTCGGTTAATTCCCTCCAAAAAGCATGTTTTCCGCTCATGTACTGGCTTATCGCAGGCTGAGTAACTCCAAGTTTTTCAGACACCCTTTTTTGAGTCATATCATACTTTTCTATAAGTCCTTTGGCGACCAAAGCCCTTATGCTTGGCAATATAATCTTAACAACCACTTCACAAGGGGGCCTCATTCATTATCCTCCATAACCTATTTATACATCCTCTATAACGTGCTAATATGAAAGGTGAATATATACCTTTTTATTGGTGAATTAGCTTCATGAAAAAAAAGGAGGTGTCTAAAATGGAAAGGGGGAATTCTGTTTGTCTTTGAGCAGCTACCGCCTTCTGCAAAGTTTGTTTTTAAGATATTGGAGTACAAGGGTCCACTGACTCAAAAAGAGATTATTGAAGAGACTGTTCTTCCTCCAAGAACGGTAAGATATGCCCTAACAAGGCTTAAGTCTCTTAAATACATAAAAGAAAGATTTAATTTTAAAGATGCAAGACAACCAATTTATTTTGTGGATGCCCACTAGGTTTTTTGGTGAATAAATGGATGCAGTGATAATTAGATACGACGAGATAGGTTTAAAGGGTAAAAGGACGAGGAGGAAGTTTGAGGAGTTATTGATAAAAAACATAATAGACTCCATGTCTGAGAACGGATTGAAAGGAAACATAGATAGAAGATGGGGGAGAATATACATATGGACCAGGGAGCCCATTGAAGTCTCACAAAGAGTATCAAGAGTATTTGGTATCTCTTCAGCGAGTCCTGCATACTCTTGCAACTCTGATTTAGAAGAAATTAAATCTTTTATTAGGAAAAATGCCACTTCTCTCATTAAAAAAGGAGAGAGTTTCGCGATCCGGGCTAGAAGAGTAGGAAAGCACGATTATACAAGCCAAGAGTTAGCAAGGGAGGCTGGATCTGTTTTAGTAAATTTAGGAAATTCCGTTGATTTGGATAATCCAGACAGAGAAATATTCATCGAGGTGAGAGACAAGGACTGTTTTATATTCACTGAAACCTACACGGGACCTGGAGGCCTGCCACTAGGGAGTCAAGGTAAACTTGTATCTTTACTTTCTGGAGGAATAGACAGCCCTGTTGCGACCTGGCTGATGATGAAAAGGGGTTGTAGTATCTTACCCGTTTACTTCGATAATTCGCCTTTTACCGATGAGACAACTTTAAAAAGAGCAATCGAAGTAGCAAAAGTTCTATCCAAATGGAGCATAGGAGAAAAAATGAGTTTGAGAATAGTGCCTTATGGAGAATTTCTAGAAAAACTTACCTCTCTCCCTAGAAGAAAATTCACGTGCGTTCTATGTAAGAGGAGCATGTACAGAATCGCCAACATAATCGCCAGAGAGAATAATGCAAGAGGAATCGTTACTGGAGAGAGCCTCGGACAGGTGGCAAGCCAAACCCTAGATAACATTCTTGTGTTAGACGATGCCAGCACAATTACCGTATTTAGACCCCTCATAGGAATAGACAAGAAAGAAACCGAAAGATACGCAAAACTTATCGGTACATTTGAAAAGTCTATTCAAAAGGCAAAGAGCTGCTCAGCAGTCCCTGAGCATCCGGTGACTGGAGCCAAATTGGAAGATGTATTGAACATTGAAAAAGATATTGACATAGATGGTTTGATAGAAAAAGCGCTAAAAGCAAGCTATCTCATTGAGTTAGACTAAGAACCTACATTTAGGATGTTTGAAAGGGCCCTGATCACAGAACCTTGAGTGATAAGTCCTACTAACTTCCCATTTTCTAGAACAGGTACCCTTTGATACCCTTTTCTTAACATAATATCTACTACTTCCCTTATTGAAGATTCAGGAGATACTACCTCTAGTTCCTTTGACATTATATCCTTAACAGAGAGTTCTACCGCATCATCACCCAAAAAGTTAGCGTCTCTATGAGTAATGATCCCCACTAGCACATCGTCTTTAACAACCAAAAGCGATCCTATGTTGTTCCTAACCATTTTTAATTTTGCATAGCCTATGGTTTTGTCTGGATCTGTAACGTAGAGCTTGGAAGTGGGAATCATTATGTCTGATGCTGTAATTTTAGAAATTAAATTCGAGCACTTTTCAATGTCTTCTTTATTTAAATTTTTGAATAGCCGATCCATGTAATGTCCTCTCAGTTTGAAGGTCTCATTAACTCCAAGCAAGGTGCTTAATTATTCACTTGAACTTCTTTCTTAGTTCGTCTATTTTTTCTTCCCCTGATTCTTCAGACTCTTCAGACTCCCCTGACTTTTCCGTATATCTATTTCTTAAAAGTTTTTCGAGTTCTTCTATCTTCTTTTCCAGATCTTCGCTTTTTTCTTTTACCTCTGGCTTTAATTCCTCTTTTTCTTCGGGTTCTACTTCTGGTTCGATTTCTGGTTCTCTTACCTCTGGTTCTTCTTCAGG
>JBHIEG010000003.1:0-95781 GCA_046760505.1 Candidatus Hydrothermarchaeota archaeon | reverse complement strand
GGATAAAGACTTGGACTGCCCTAGATCGTATATCTATTTTTTTATTATAATTTTTTAAAAATATCCAAAAATCTCAACCAATATCAAAGATAGTTTGGCATACACTACTCCACTTCTTTCGGCAAAAGCACACTCCCGCTTGGATAAAACTCACCATTATGATAGGCTATCTCCCCGTTCACAAATGTACAGACAACTTCTCCTTTTACCTTTTTACCCTCGAAGGGAGTGTACTTAGCCATGCTTTCAAATTTGCTGGATTTTATTTTGTGTTCTTTTTTGGGATCTATTAAAACGAGATCTGCGTATGAACCAACTCTTATGATGCCTCTTTGTGGATAAAGTCCAAAGCGCTTTGCAGGGTTCAAAGAATAAAGTCTTACCAGTTCTTTCATCTCTAAATTGCCCATAAAAACTTCGTTCAGAAGTAGGTGAAGCGTGGTTTCAAGTCCAGGTATGCCGGGCTCTGCCTCCCATACATCTAACATCTTTTCATCCCATGTGTGAGGTGCATGGTCACTAGAAATCATATCAACCATATTTAAATTCGAAAATAGGTATTCTTGATCCTCTTTTTTTCTAATAGGAGGATTAACTTTTAGTAGATTTCCTTTACTCCTGAAATCGTCCTCATCTAGAAATAAATGATGAGGAGTAACATCTAGTGTAACATCTGTGAATCCTTTAGCCCATTTAATCAATTCCAATCCGAAGCGAGAGGTTACGTGGGTTATGTGAAGTTTTGTTCGGTATGTTCTAGCGAGATACAGACATTGAGAAATTGCGCTGACCTCGGCAAGTACATTTCTTGCTTTAGAATGTGAGAGAGGTGAGTGATCTTCAATAATTCTTGCCTTAAAATCTTCAATGATCCTGGGATCTTCTGCATGAATCATTAAGGGTTTTCCTGTTAAAGAAACCTGTTCAAAAGATTTTTTCAGATCGTATGGTTTTATAGCAAATCTATCGCACATGTATATCTTGTAGCATAAAACCAAGTCTTTCATGTCAGTTATTTCAAAGGGATCTAAAATGCCAGCGGAAAAACCCACGTTAGCATATATTTCTTTTGCTCGCTTGATTTTCTCCTGAAGCCTCTTTTTGTTCGCGATGAAAGGAATGTTGTTTGGCATATCTATTACACTTGTTACCCCTCCTCTGGATGCGGCCAAGGTACCGGTCTTAAAGGTCTCTTTGTATTCTAGTCCCGGCTCTCTTAAATGCACGTGGACGTCAATCATTCCTGGAAGTATCAAAAAACCCTTTGCATTAAATTTCTTTCCTTTCTTTTTCTTCTTTGTTATTTCTTTGATTTTTCCATCTTCTATTACGATATTCGCGTCCTTAAAATCGTTTTCAAGCCAAACTTTACCGTTAGTTATTATCATCTTCTTTTAAAAATAGCCTTACTATATCTGTCTTGGTAGCTATTCCAACGAGCCTGTTTTCCTCTAATACAGGGGCTCCACTGATACCGCTTTTTAGGAGTAATTCAGAGAACTTGTAAACCCTTGTATTGGGCGTTGTATAGGTTGGGTTTTGGGTCATTATATCTTCTACCAATAATCTTCTTACTCTTGCCGATTTATAGCGATCTGGTACTACCTTCCTAAAGGCATCCATCGTCCTTGCAATATCTCTCTCTGAAACTAACCCGACAAGTAAACCGTCTTCTATCACCGGGAGCCTGCTAATGTTGTTGTCGAGCAGTATTCTCCTTGCGTGGACTACTCTGTCCCATGGGGAGACCGTAATCGGGTCTCTGGTCATTATATCTTTTACTAAGGAATTATAGAACTCAACAGGACATACATTTGTCTCCGTGCAAAACCTTGTTATGTCTGTCTTTGTTATGATGCCCACAACTTCCTCTCCAGAAATCACGGGAATGCCACTTATTCCATTTTTTATCATAATTTCAGCTGCTTTGAATACGGAAGCCTCTGGGCCTATGGTTATGGGATCTACAGTAGTTGCCGTGGAGACATGAAGTCTTGATGAAGGCAATGATCCGTGTTTATATGATCCAAGTTTCTTGGAGATATCCCTCGCAGTAATTATGCCAAACAACCTGCCATCCTCAGTAACGATGAGTCTATCTACACCGGTTTTTTCCATTAATTTCAGGGCATCTTTTAATCTCTGATCCTTATCTATACTCAAAACATCCCTACTCATTATCATCTCAACCCTCAAGACCAACACCTTTTGCGATTTCCCTTACAAAATCCGTTTTTGTAACCATACCAACGAGGACATCATTCTCTACTATCGGTAGTCCGCTTAAATTTTCTTCAACCATTTTCTGTGCAACATCTCGAGAATCTGAATCTAGATTATATACTGTAGGATTTCTTGTCATTAAGTCTTCCACGGTGAGCTTTCCTTCTCTCACATCTCTCCATATTGCTTTCCCGGCTTTTTCTACTCTCCTCAAAAATTTTATTTCTCTTGTATCTGTCTCTTCAAGGTAGTCCTCTTTTAGAAAAAATAAATTTTCGAGAGTAATAATTCCTATGGGTGATCTTCCTTCCTCCACCACAATCAAACTAGCATCTCCCTTTTCCATTAGTTCAAACACTTGCCTTATTGATTGATATCTTGTAACAGTAATGGGCTCAGACATGATTTCTCTTGCAGGAATCCCCCTGAAATTATCTAAGTGGAATCTGATTAAATCGAATTTTGTAATTATGCCGACAAGCTCTTTTTCATCTATAACGGGGATTCCGCTTATATCGTTTTCCACCATGCGCCTTGCTACAGATGTAACCTCATCCTCAGGTTTAGATGTAAGAAGACCGGTACTCATGATTCTCCCAATGTTTACCCTCTCTGATGATCTTCTTCTCCATGACGCCTTGTAAGATCGAGATACTAGGTCTTTAAGTGTAACTATGCCTATAGCTCGATTATGGTCATCTACGATGATGACTCTCCTGATATCATGTTTCAGCATTAATTTTTTCACATAAGCAACGTTTTGATTGGGTTTTGCCACGATAACGTCTCTTGTCATTAATTCAGAGACTTTCATATGCACCCATCCAAGGAAAAGGCAATCAGAAGTATGCCTTCAACAAATCGTTGCACTCCAAAATTCCTATTATTCTCTTATATTTCTCGACGAATATACAGGGAACGCCCAACTTCAAAATTTTTTTTGTAACATTTTCTATCTTAGAATCAGGTGTGGTAGTAATCATCTTTGGTCTCATTAACTTTTCCACTTTTGTAGAGGATTTAATACGACTTGATTCCCTCTCAATTCTTGCAAAACCAGCAGAAAGAATTTCTTTCTGGGACAAGTATCCTATAAATTTTTTTTTCTTGATAACAGGACATGTTTTATGGCCTTCTGAACACATCTTCATCCATACCTTGGATACGGGATCTTCAGGCATGCAGGTAAAGGTTAGATCCTTCATTACTTCGCTTACATACTTAATCTTTGGTTTTTTTCTTGATTCCACGACTCCTCTTAGTATGTCCCTACAGCTGATTATTCCGACCAGAATTCCGTCTGAAGTTACTGGAGCCTCAATATCTCCGTGTTTTATGAATTTTTTGACCGCCTCTTGTATCTCTGTGTCTGGAGAGAATGTATATGTAACATCCTTCATAATTCCTTCTACGCGAATATTCGATCTGGTGGAGGTTATCCCCAAAACATCTGATAATGTGACTATTCCTATGAGCGTTCTCTCTTCATCCACGACCGGTAAGATTTCATAAGGTGATTCTCTGAGTATAGATCTTGCCTTGGTGACCAGATCATCTTTCTTGATGGCCATAGGTTTATCGTTCATGAGGTCTGAGACCCTCATGCCTGCTCGCCCTCTATTTCCTCTTTACAAACATCGCAAACCAACATTCCACTTATAAGCGTTAGAGTGTCGGTATAACCTCCACAGTGCTCGCATATACCTGATTCTGGAGTGGTCCCTGTAACAGAAAGACTCACCTCTTTCTTACTTTCCAGTTCCTCCACTATTATTGGGCATATCCTTGCTATGTCTCCCTCAGTAATGATTCCTACAACCTTATCGGTGCCAACCACGACTAGTCTTTTAATATCCCACTTGCTCATTAAACGAGATGCCTCTTGAAGCTCTGCATCAGGATCGATTGTAACTAAGGGAGTTGACATGATTTCCTTTACCTTAACCTCGCTGGCCTTTGCATCGTTCAAAACAATGTTTTCTAATATGTCTTTTTCAGTGAGCATACCGACTGGTTCCTCTTTATCAAAAATAACTACCGCTCCAACGTTCTTATCTACCATTATTTTTACAGCTTCTTTCACTGTGGATTCTTTGTCCACACCATACACTATTCTACTCATCGCATCCTTTACTGTGACCCTGTCGTTCATATATCTCAGTCCTCAAAGAGTATTTTGTACCACCATTATGTATAGATATCGGTTGTAATGAGAGGTAATGGTATGTACAAAAAGGGTGCAAGAAAAGAAAGAGAACTCGTAGAGATGTTCTGGGTCCACGGATGGGGTGCTGTAAGGGTTCCTGCAAGTGGTTCTAAATCTAAAAGACCTTACCCGGATGTAATTGCAAGCAATGGCCTCCGCTATATAGCATTGGAATCCAAAGTGATGGGTAAAAAGGCTCTCTACTTGAAAAATGCTGAGGTAAGAAGGCTATACGAATTTGCTGAAATATTTGGATGCGAGCCTTATTTTGCAATATGGACGGGCAGATGGATCTTTATCGAACCGAATAGTCTAATTCAGACAAAAAATGGTTACAAGATCACCCAAGATCTTGTTGTGAAAAAAGGAATAGATTTCACTGAGTTGATTAAAGAAGGGTAGATAGCATAGAAAGGTTTAAAAGCATCAATTTAAGTTTAAGAGGGAGGCTGCAATCTGAAGATGACTTACAGATATATTGAGCATCCCGCTGACATAGGATTCATAGCGGAAGGATCCACCTTAGAAGAGGCAATGGAAGAGGCAGGAAGGGCTTTATTTAATATCATCACAGATATAAAAAATATAGAGGCTAAAGAAGTCCGAAAATTCTCAGTCGAATCGGATGATGTGTATAAACTATTGTATGATTTCCTAACAAGGCTGTTGTTCTACTTTGATACCGAATTCCTGGTTTTCTCGGATTTTAAAGTAAATTTAAGCCGAAAAAATGGATATAGGGCAGATGTCGAAGCCTCAGGAGAAGTCTTCGATTCAGAAAAGCATGAAATTGACACCGGAGTAAAGGCGATAACGTATCATATGATGGAAATACTAGAAGATGACATATTTAAGGTCCGAGTAATAGTAGATGTGTAGGTGAGGGTATGTGGAAAGGTAAAATAAGGAAAGTTGGTCCAGACACTTGGGTGATAGAGAAAGATTATAAAGAGTGTATGAGAGTTCCCGCTTACGTTTACGCAAGCGACAAATTGTTAGAGGGTATAAAAAGCGATAACACCTTAGAACAGAGTGCCAACGTAGCATGTCTACCAGGAATTCAACTCTACTCTATCACACTCCCGGATGGACATTATGGCTATGGTTTTCCCATAGGAGGAGTAGCAGCCACAGATGCTACCGATGGTGTAATAAGTCCAGGGGGGGTGGGATTTGACATAAACTGTGGCTGCAGAATATTAAGGTCTAATCTTAACATAAAAGATGTTTTGCCGAAAATAAAAGAGATTGTAGACAGTTTATACGTGAATATTCCTTCTGGCGTAGGAAGTAAGGGAAAGATAAGAATATCCACGCGCGAGCTAAACAAAGTATTTGAAAATGGTGCCGCATGGGCAGTGGATAACGGATACGGATACGCCCATGATCTTGAAAGATTAGAAGAAGATGGGGCAATGGAAGAGGCAGATAGTTCAAAAGTCAGTGAAACTGCTAAGAAAAGAGGAGCACCGCAATTAGGAACTCTCGGCTCCGGAAACCACTTCATCGAAGTTCAGGTTGTGGACAGAATATTTGACGAAGAAGTTGCCAAGATCTTTGGCTTGGAAAAAGACATGGTCACAATAATGATTCACACCGGTTCAAGGGGAGCAGGACATCAGATATGCTCGGATTATCTGAGAACAATGGAGAATGCAGTAAGGAAATACAACATAAAATTGCCAGATCGCCAGTTAGCATGTGCTCCAGTTGATTCTAAGGAGGCTCAAGATTACTTTAAGGCCATGGCCTGCGCAGCCAACTATGCTTGGGCAAATCGACAGTGTATTACCCACTGGGCTAGGGAAAGTTTGCGCAAGATATTCAATATGAGCGATGAGGATCTGGGCCTGGAGATTGTCTACGATGTGGCGCACAATATAGCAAAGTTAGAGGAGCATGTTGTAGAAGGAGAAAAAAGAAAGGTGTACGTGCACAGAAAAGGAGCAACAAGGGCCTTTGGCCCTGGTCACAAGGATGTTTCTCCCCATTACAGAAAAGTAGGGCAACCCGTACTAATTCCCGGGGATATGGGAACCGCCTCGTACGTTTTAGTCGGAACAGAAGAAGCCATGAAAAAAACCTTTGGCTCGACATGCCATGGAGCTGGTAGAGAACTTAGCAGATCCGCTGCAAAGAAAAGATATAGAGCAGATACAATCGTTCAGGAGTTAGGTAGAAAGGGAATCTACATAAGAGCAGCATCTAAAGCAGTTGTAGCGGAAGAGGCACCAGGGGCTTATAAAGAGGTAGATGAGGTTGTCAGGGTAAGCCATAATACTAGAATATCCACTATGGTAGCAAGGATGGTCCCACTGGGAGTTGCAAAAGGTTAAAACAAAAAAAACCTTTCGCAAAATATATATAGGACTATTCTTATTGTATGAAACCTGCCAAACGACTTTCGATAGCTATTCCAAGCTCTCTCGTAGCGGATACAGCAGACCAAAAGATAAGAACATACAAGATAGGGCAGATAGCGAGAGCATGCGCGATACATCGTGTCGACGAGATCGTTATATATAGAGCGGAAAGAGACGAGAGCAAATTCATAGAAAAGGTACTAGAGTACATGGAAACCCCCCAGTATTTAAGAAAATACCTGTTCCCTTTGATACCCGAACTGAAAAGCATAGGAGTGGTTCCTCCTCTCCAAACGCCTCACCATCCTACTGAAAAGACAAGGTATCGAGATGGCTATACCCTCAGCGAAGATATGGTAGATGTGGGATACGAGAAACCAGTAAGGTTAAAACAAAAGGTAAAAAAGGGAAGAAGGATAACCATAGACATGGAAAAACTTAAAATAATAGATAAAAGCGAGGTTCCTCATTACTGGGGATATGAAGTGAGAATTGAAGACTCTCTGAGCAGTCTATTGAAAAGCAGTGATTACAAAATAGCTACATCAAGATTCGGAGATGAGAAAATACCTAGAGGAATAAACGCTCCCAGATTGATGTTAATATTCGGAAGTCCTTATATGGGGATCCATGAAATATTAGAGCAAGAGAAATCAGAAAAAAAACCAGATGAGTGGTGGAATGCTATCCCAGCGCAGGGTACAAAAACTGTGAGAACAGAGGAAGCGGTGTTAATAACATTAGGAATCGTAAATTCAATTCGGAGGCAAATCTATGGTAAAAAGACATAAACCAAGAAGAGGCTCACTGGCCTATAGTCCAAGAAAGAGGGCTAAAAGGATAATTCCAAAAATAAAAAGCGTTCCACAAGAAGAAACAGTAAGGATACAAGCCTTTGTTGGGTACAAAGCCGGTATGACTCATGTATTCATGATTGACGATATCCCAGAGAGCCCTACCGAAGGGTTAGAGATAAAAGTCCCAGTTACTGTATTAGAGGCCCCGCCAATAAAGGTAGTTGCTGTTAGAGCTTATGTTAAAACCATTAAAGGACTTAAGGTCTTCTCTGAGTGCTGGTCTGGTGTAGATGATGATTTGAGAAGAAAGTTAACGATACCGAAAGAATTCAATCATGAGATAAAAATTATAGAGGATCACTTGGAAGAAATCCACGATATCAGAGCAATCCTTCAAACCAAGCCAAGGCTCGCTAACGTTCCGAAGAAAAAACCTGAGTTGATTGAAAGCCCTATTTCGGGTAGTAATACCGAAGAAAAATTTGAGTACATCAAGAAACTTTTAGGAAAGGATATCGAAATTAAAGAAGTGTTTAGACCCGGAGAATTGGTAGACACGATTTCAGTTACAAAAGGAAAAGGCTTTCAAGGCCCTGTAAAGCGTTGGGGAGTTAAAATACAGCCAGCAAAGACTGCAAGAAGTAGTAAGGGAAGACACGTTGGAACGCTAGGTCCATGGACTCCGAAAAGGACAAGTTGGAGAGTACCATTAGCCGGTCAGACAGGTTATCACAGAAGAACTGAATTTAACAAGAGACTGTTGAAAATTGGAGAAAATAAAATTTCACTTACCGGGGGATTCCCTCACTATGGTATAATAAAGAGCCAATACATTCTTCTCGAGGGTTCTGTTCCTGGGCCCCAGAAAAGACCGGTAGTTTTGAGGCCGGCGATTCGTGCTCCAAAAAGAAAACCAAAGGGAGAGCCTAATATAACTTTAGTACACAACTTGGAAGAGTTCAAATGATAGCAAATGTTTACTCATTGAAGGGTGAAAAGAAAGGTGAAATAGAACTGCCTGCGATATTTAAAGAAGACTACAGGCCCGATCTAATAAAAAGGGCTGTGATTTCATCCATAACCGCGAGAATTCAACCATGGGGTACAGATCCAAGAGCAGGCAAAAGAACAACAGCTGAATCGAGAGGCGCAGGCTTTGGAATAGCAAGAGTTAGAAGAATAAAGGGCCGGGGATACCACGCTGCTTATAAAGCCGCATTCGTTCCCCAGGCAGTAGGTGGTAGAAGGGCACATCCACCCAAAGTTAACAAGAAAATCCACGAAAAAATAAATAAAAGGGAGAAAAAGCTAGCAATCAGATCTGCCATTGCAGCCACCAAAGATTACTCCCTTGTAAGTGCTAGGGGACATAGGATAGAGGGAGTACCGGAGTTACCTTTAGTAGTGGAAGATAGGCTGGAGAGCATCAATAAGACAAAGAAGATGAAAGAAGTTCTCCAGGCTCTTGGAGTTTGGCAAGACGTGGAAAGGGCAAAAAGGAAAAAAATAAGAGCAGGCAAAGGAAAGATGCGGGGTAGAAAATACAAGAAACCAAAGGGTCCACTGATAGTAATTAACAAGGATAAAGGTGTTAAACGCGCATCAAGAAATTTAGCTGGCGTGGATGTAGTTACCGTGAAAAATTTAGGTATCGAAGATCTCGCCCCGGGCACTCATGCCGGGCGATTAACCCTGTGGACCAAATCTGCAATAAAAAACCTTGGAGACCTCTAAAATGCCTCATACCATAGTAAGACATCCTGTGATAACTGAAAAGAGTATCAGATTAATAGACAAAGAAAACAAACTAGTTTTCATAGTTGATAGAAAAGCAACCAAGAGACAAATAAAAAACGCTGTTGAGAAACTATATGGGGTTGAAATCGAAGACGTGAATGTCTGTATAACCCCAAGAGGGACTAAAAAAGCATATATAAAACTAAAGCCAGAGTTTTCGGCTGATGAAGTCGCCACTCGAATTGGGATATACTAGCCGGGTACATCAAATGAAATATTTAAATGGAATATACTAAGAGTATAATAAATAAAATGAATAATAAGGGATAAGTTAGGAGCAGCATATTAAAAGAATATTAGTGATGGGTACATGGTGCTGTTGTATGGGTAAAAGAATAATCGCTCAGAGAAGGGGAAAAGGAACTCCCACATATAGGTCCCCCTCCCACAGATACCTCGGGAAGATAAAGTACAGAACGCTAGATGAGCGTGAGAGGGGCGATTCATTGTTAGCTGAGGTTATCGAAGTAATTCACGATCCGGGTAGGAGCGCTCCCGTAGCGAGAGTGAGGTTCGAAAATGGTGAAGAAAGACTTGTATTGGTGGCAGAAGGTACAAGTACAGGGGACATAATAGAATGTGGAATCTCTGCTCAGATAAAGCCCGGAAACGTTCTTCCCCTGGGAGAAATTCCTGAAGGAATATATGTATTCAATATCGAATCTCAGCCAGGTGATGGAGGAAAATTTGTAAGGTCTGCTGGTTGTTTCGCACAAATCATAACCCACGACGTGGGTAAGGTAGTCACACGCTTACCTTCAGGAGCATTTAAGGAATTCGACCCAAGATGCCGCGCTACTGTTGGGGTAGTTAGCGGTGGTGGAAGAAAGGAAAAACCTTTTTTGAAGGCGGGAAAGAAATTTCATGCAGTTAAATCGAAATCCATAAAGTGGCCCAGGGTTAGAGGAGTCGCCATGAACGCTGTGGATCATCCATTTGGCGGGGGGAATAAACAGCATCCTGGAAAACCAATGACAGTCTCAAAAGATGCCCCACCAGGGAGAAAAGTCGGGCAAATATCTGCAAGGAGAACCGGAAAACGATAATAAGAGAGGAGTTGGAGTGATGTCATCAAGAGAATTTATGTATAGGGGAAAAACGCTGGATGAAATCCAACACATGTCCCTAGAAGACTTAGCGCAAATTCTGCCAAGTAGGGCAAGGAGATCTTTGTTAAGAGGTTTACCGTTAAGAAAAAAGAGACTCTTGGAAAAAGTAAGAAAAGCGAAAAAAATGCAGTCAAAAGGAAAGAATCCCGTGATAAAGACCCATGAGAGAGATGCAATCGTTTTACCCGAGATGGTGGGTCTTAAGTTCGCTATTCACAACGGAAAGGACTTCGTTCACGTTGAAATCAAGCCAGAGATGATAGGTCATTATCTCGGGGAGTTTGCACCAACCAGAAAAAGGGTGACCCACGGAGAGCCTGGAGTTGGAGCTACAAAGTCTTCTCTATACGTCCCACTGAAATAGGTGTCAGCAGATGAAACTTGGATATTCGTTTAAAGGAGGTACAGAAAACACCGCGAAGGCGATGGGCAAAGAATTTAGAATTTCTCCAAAACATTCTGAAGAGATATGCAGGTTCATAAAGGGCAAGAAAGTTGATGAAGCAAAGAGACTGTTGACAGAAGTTATCGAATTAAAGACGCCTGTTCCAATGAAGAGACACAACAAGAAGGTGGCTCATAGAAAAGGAAAATTTAAATGGCATGCCGGCAGATTTCCAAGAAAGGCAGCTTCTCACATACTTAGATTAATTGAGAGTGCAGAAGCAAATGCCATTTATAAGGGGCTTGATAGAGATCGTTTGTTTATAAAACACGCAGCGACTCATAGAGGAAGAATAATTCGGGGCTTCAAGCCCCGGGCTTACGGGAGGGCAACTCCTTGGAACACCCATACATCCAACATAGAAATAGTACTTGAGGAGAGATGATATGGCAATTGAAAGACAATTTGTGCAGGAAGGAATAAAAAGACTACAAATCACCCAATTCATGCAATCAGAGCTTAGAAGGTCTGGATACGCAGGTATAGACATTCAAAGAACGCCTTTAGGAACAAGAATAATAGTTTACGCGGAGAGGCCAGGAATGGTAATCGGGGGAAGAGGCAGAAACATCCAAAAGTTAACCAAAATCGCAGAAAAGGAGCTCGGAATTACAAATCCTCAAATTGAAGTGAAGGAAGTAGAAGTTCCAGAGTTAAATCCCCAGATCATGGCATATAGGCTTGCCAGAATGCTTGAAAGAGGCATTCACTTTAGAAGAGCAGCTTACAGCATACTTAGGCGAATAATGGATGCTAATGCTAGAGGCGCAGAAATAATCATATCAGGAAAGTTGACTGGGGACAGAAGCCGAACCGTCAAGTTCTCGCAGGGAGTGATAAAGCATTGTGGAGAGCCCGCTCTAACGTTAATGGAAGAAGGGTTTGCCCAGGCGTACCCTAAACCGGGTGTGATCGGGGTAAAGGTTAGAATAATGCCTCCAACCGTAGTACTACCTGACGAAATTCACGTGGAAAAAGCGGAAGCAGAAGAGATGGAAAAAGAAGTAGAAAAGGAGTCAGAAATTGAAGAAACATTGGAAGAATCTGAGTTGGTTGAGGGCGAAGGAGATGAACAATGACGTTAAAAGCAGATGAAATCAGAGATATGTCCTTAGAGGACATGGAAGAGAAGTTAAAAGAATTAAGATTTGAGTTGGCTAGAGATAGGGCCATAGTCGCGGCTGGGGGAGCATTCGAAAATCCCGGTAGAATTAGATCTTTAAAAAGAACAATAGCTAGGATACTCACCATTATGGAGGAGGTCAAAAAAAGAGAAGGGGAAAAAGAATAGATGGTCGTTTGCAGCACGTGTGGTTTACCAAGTGAGTTGTGCGTCTGCGAAGAAATAGCTAGGGAAACGCAGAAACTCAGGATATACACCGTAAAAAGAAAATTCGGCAAATTGATGACAATCATCGAGGGTTTCAATGAAAAAGATGTTGACCTGAAAAATCTCTCAAAGAAGTTGAAGTCGTACTGTGCTTGTGGTGGAACTGCAAAAGAAGGAAAGATCGAGTTACAGGGAGATCAAAGGGAAACAGCAGGAAAAGCCCTTCAGAAACTTGGTTTCTCGGAAGACATGATTGATATAATATGATTACACCAGAGAACATCCTGAGACACGAACTCATCGGTCTCAGGGCAAGAGTTGAGTGCAGTAAAAACAAAACGCTAATAGGGCTAGAAGGTTTAATAGTTGATGAAACAAAAAATACAATCAGAATAAAGACCAAAACAAAAGAAAAAACCATTCTAAAATCGATAGTAACCCTTAGAATATTCCTGAATGGCTCTGTGATAGTTGATGGCAAAATGCTTATCGGGCGTCCAGAAGAAAGGATTAAAAAGAAGATGAGGTGGAGAGATGCGAAACATAGGTTTGGACGTAGTACCACCGAAGGAAAAATGCAATGATAAACGATGTCCATTTCATGGTGAATTGGCGATAAGGGGACAAATCCTTGAAGGATTGGTCGTAAGCGATAAAATGGATAAGACTGTTGTGGTACAGAGGGTATACCTCAAACCAGTTAAGAAATACGAGAGATATGAAAGAAGAAAATCCAAAATTCTCGCGCACAATCCTCCGTGTATAAATGCAAAGAAAGGCGAAAAGGTAAAGATAAGTGAGTGCCGTCCATTGAGCAAAGGGAAAAGTTTTGTTGTTATAGAGAAAAAGAAGGAATAAAAATGGCTCGCCCTGCAAAAAAAGTAGCAAAGGCTAAAAAGGGTAGGACAGGTAAGAAGGCTCCTATAGGCAAGACTCGTCCATCGGGTGTAACAAGATCCTTGCCCATAGGAGCAGAGTTAGTAGTCGCAGATAATACGGGTGCAAGGATAATTAAAATAATATCCGTAAAAGGCTATAGAGGTGTTAAAAGAAGAATAGCCTCCGCTGGCGTAGGGGATATGGTAGTAGCCTCAGTGAAAAAAGGCGTTCCTGAGATGAGAAAGCAGTTGGTGAATGCGGTTGTGGTAAGACAAAAAAAGGAGTTTAGAAGAATAGATGGTATTCGGGTAAAATTTGAAGATAATGCCGCCATAATCACTACCCCAGATGGGGACCCTCGTGGCTCCGATATAAAGGGGCCTATTGCAAGAGAAGCAGTTGAACACTGGCCAAGAATAGCGGGGATCGCGAGCATGATAGTATAGGTGGGCGAAGTGATAAAGAGTAAACAACCAAGAAAACAGAGAAAATATATTTACAACGCACCAAAACATAAAAAAAGGAAACTTCTTTCTGCAAATCTATCTGAGGAATTGAAAGAGAAATATAAAAGAAGATCAATTCCAATAAGAGTAGGAGACACGGTTGAAATTATGAGAGGAGACATGACCAACATGAGCGGAAAGGTGGCAAAAGTGGATACAAAGAGATTTAAGGTATATATTGAGGGCATTACGATAGAGAAAGTTGATGGTACCAAAAGATTAATTCCTATACACCCATCAAATCTGAGGATAACCAAGTTAAACCTTGATGACGAGGAAAGAGAAAACATATTGCAAAGAGGTAGTAAGATTGGGTAGGCACTTAAAAAGACTTGCAATACCAAAACACTGGCCACTTCCCCGAAAAGTTGGAAAATGGGCTCCAAAACCTAGGGCGGGTCCCCACTCAATTGAGAGATCACTTCCACTCCTTGTAATAGTAAGAGACCTGCTGGGCTACTCAGATAAATCTAATGAAGTAAAGAAAATCATACACGAAAGAAATATTATGGTAGATGGAAGAGTATGCAGAGACCCAAAATTACCAGTAGGTTTGATGGATGTATTAGAAATAAAAAATACAGGCGAAAAATTTAGGGTTTTAATTGACAAAAGAGGCGAGTTGTTTCTAAATCCGATAGAGGAAAATGAGTCCCACTTTAAGTTGTGCAGGGTTGAGGATAAGAGGATCATAAAAGGAGAAAGACACCAGTTAAACCTCCATGATGGGCGTAATCATATAGTGGAGGATAAAAATATCAAAGTCGGTGATGTTTTATCTTTAAAGGTACCAAGTCAAGAGATCATAGATGTTCTGAAATTTGATGTGGGTGCCTTGGCATTGATTATAGGTGGGTCCCATCGAGGAAAAATTGGTATAATCAACCAAATAAATGTTTTAAGGAGAGTCCAACCGAATACAGTAATCTTAACGGTGAACGGAACAAAAATCCAAACAATAAAGGAATTTGTTTTTGTTGTGGGAAAGGATGAGCCAGTGATATCTCTGGGCAGGTGAGTTAATTGAAAAACACTAATTATTTAGAATCCAATCCAATGAGAGAGCCCTATATATCTAAGGTAGTTCTTAACATCGGCGTCGGTGAATCAGGGGAAAAACTTTCTAAAGCAGAGAAACTGATAGAGCGTTTGACAAAACAAAGACCTGTAAAAACATATGCCAAGGTCACAAATCCAGATTTTGGAATTCGAAGGGGTCTCCCCATAGGGGTGAAGGTAACCCTAAGAAAAGAAAAAGCTGAAGAATTTCTCACAAAGGCGCTTGAAGCTAAGTACAACAAATTAAGGCAATCAAACTTCGATGACCATGGTAACTTATCCTTCGGGATAGAGGAATATATAGACATACCGGGACTGAAGTATGATCCTGATATAGGAATCTTCGGACTCGATGTATGCGTTAGTATAGAAAGGCCGGGTTACAGGATAAAAAGGAGAAAACTTAAAAAGGGGAAACCATCAAAGAGCCACCAACTTAAAAAAGAGGAAGCTATCAAGTTTATCAAGGAAAAATTTGGAGTTGTTGTGGAGGAATAGAGGTGAAAAAGAAGTTTGGTAGGGGAGCAAACCAATGTAGAATTTGCGGGCAATATAATAGTCTCGTTAGAAGATATGGGTTATACGTATGCAGGCATTGTTTTCGTGAAATAGCTCCCAAGATTGGCTTCAAAAAGTACAGGTAGGAGGTCTTTCCATTGTTAATGGATCCACTCAGTGATGCTCTATCGAACATCAAGAACTGCGAAAGTGTCGGCAAAAAATCATGTATTGTAAAACCTGCTTCAAAATTAATTGGTAAAGTCCTTAGAGTTATGCAAGAACATGGCTATATAGGCGAGTTTGAATTTATTGACGATGGAAAATCAGGCAAATTCAGGGTTGATTTGCTTGGAAGAATAAATGATTGCGGTGTTATTAAACCGAGACATTCGGTAAAAAGAGATGAATTCGAAAAGTGGGAAAGAAGAAAGTTACCTGCTGAGGGTTTTGGAATTCTAATCTTGAGTACATCCTCTGGAATAATGTCTCATGAAGATGCTAAGCAGAAAGGAATAGGTGGAAAGCTGCTCGCATATGTGTATTGAGGTGTCGGTCAATGGACACATTAAGGGAAACAATCAAGATTCCGGAAGAAGTAAATGTTTCCATAGAAAAAGGGAGGATAATTGTAAAAGGAACTAAAGGAACTTTAGAAAGAGATCTCTCCTTTCCTGGAATTGAGATAACAAGAAGGGGAGAAACAATTGAAATCTCCACCAAGAATCCAAAAAAGAGTCAGAGAGCAATACTTGGTACAGTAAGTGCGCATATAAAAAATATGATCAAGGGGGTTTCAGAAGGATTCACTTATAGATTAAAGATCGCGTATGCTCATTTTCCAATAACCGTAAAGGTTTCGAAAGACAAAGTGATTATCGAGAACTTCATAGGAGAAAAATATCCTAGAACTGCAAAAATTGTTGGAGATACGAAGGTTGAGATCAGTGGAGAAGATATTACCGTAAGTGGTATCAACAAAGAAGAGGTTGGACAAACAGCTGCTAACATAGAACAGGCAACGAAAGTAAAAAGAAGAGATCTCAGAGTCTTTCAGGATGGTATTTATATTGTTGAAAAAGATGGAAAAAGTATAGTATAAGGATGAGAGACAATGAAAACGAATAAAAAAGCGAAAAAGCAAAGATCAAAGAAGCCTAAGTTCTTGAGACAAGAATTTCACAAGAGGAAAAAACTAGATGACAGTTGGAGAAGACCTAGAGGATTACAAAGCAAGATGAGAAGAAGATTTAAGGGCAGGGGCGCTATTCCATGTTCAGGGTATGGTTCACCAAAATCTGAGAAAGGAATTCATCCTTCCGGATACGAAGATGTCTTAATCCATACAATTTCTGATCTAAATGATATAGATCCTGAAACTCAAGCGATAAGAATTGCTCGAGGAGTTGGATCAAAAAAGAAGGAATTGATAATCGAAAAAGCGGCTGAAATGGGAATAAGAATAATCAACCCATAGGCGATTCGAATGGATGTGAAAATTCAGAGAAGGTTGGCAGCCGAGATTCTGAAAGTTGGAGAGAACAGAGTATGGATTGATCCTGATAGGATAGACGACGTTTCGATGGCATCCACTAGGGAAGATATCAAGAGGTTGATATCCCAGGGTACGATCAAATCTAAACAAAAAACCGGAATAAGCAAAGCAAGGGTTAGAAAAAATACTTTGCAACGAAAAAAGGGAAGAAGAAGGGGTCACGGCTCAAGAAAGGGAACAAGAGGAGCAAGATACAGGAAAAAAGAAAGATGGATTAATACCATAAGACCCATCAGGAGACGGCTAAGGAATTTGCGAGATCGAGGTAAGATAACACAGTCTCAATACAGAGAACTATACCTAAGGGCAAAAGGCGGAGTTTTTAGAAGCGTATCTCATCTTGAGGTTTATTTAAGGTCCCAAGGGATCCTAAGGAAATAAGATAAAATTAGGTAGATAAAGGAGATAGGAGATATAAGAAATTGGCCAGAAGAGTAAGTAGAAAAGCAAAAAAATCGGTTGTAAAAGGCCCCAAGAGAAGGGTGCCCTTCCGCAGGAAGAGGGAGGGTAAAACTGATTATAGGCTTAGAATGAAACTAATTCTCTCAAACAAACCAAGACTGGTTGTAAGAAGAAGTTTAAAAAACACAAATGTTCAACTCATAGAAGCATCTGAAAAAGGTGACGTTACCATAGCGAGCGCTAATTCTAAGGAACTTGAAAAATTCGGATGGAAAGCAAGCACTGGAAATGTCCCAGCTTCGTATCTTACAGGACTTTTATGTGGTATCAGAGCCTTGAGAAAAGGTAAAAAAGAGGCTGTTTTGGATATAGGCCTTCAAACACCGATTCGAGGATCTAGGATATTTTCTGCATTAAAAGGCGCAATAGATGCTGGACTAAATATTCCTCATAGCGATGAGGTATTTCCAGATGAAAGCCGGCTAAGAGGCATACATATATCTGAGTACGCTGAGGTTCTAGCAAAAGAAGATCCTAAAAAGTTGGAAAGGCAATTCTCAAAGTATTTAGCAGCGAGTATAAATCCAACCGATGTGCCAAAGATGTTTGATGAAGTCAAGCACAATATCCTAAGTATGGAGGAGTAGAAATGGAAGAAATCGATTGGATCCCTAAAACAGAGCTGGGAAGGATGGTAAAGGAAGGTCAAATTACCAGTATAGAGGAGATACTTCGAAAAGGATTGCCTATTAAAGAAACGGAAATAGTTGATTTTTTACTCCCAGATCTACAGGAAGAGGTCATTGACATCAATCTTGTGCAAAGAATGCATGGTTCAGGTAGAAGGGTAAAATTCCGAGCGGTAGTAGTAATCGGTAATATGGATGGAATCGTTGGATTTGGAAAAGGAAGCGCTAAAGAAGTCGGCCCAGCAATTAGAAAGGCCATAGATAAGGCAAAGATGAACCTCATTGAGATAAGACGAGGATGTGGGGACTGGGAATGCGGTTGTAACGAACTTCACTCTGTACCCATGAGGGTTACGGGCAAGTCCGGAAGCGTTTCAGTGACATTAATGCCTGCCCCAAGAGGAGTAGGGCTGGTAGCAGGAGACATAGCAAAGCACATATTAAGATTAGCAGGTGTGCAGGATGTCTGGAGCATAACAAAAGGCAACACGAGAACAACCTTAAACTTCGCCAGCGCAACGTTCGATGCGCTACATAAAACGATCAAAATAAGAATCACGGACGAACAAATGAAAAGACTCGGAATAAAGGTAGGAAGATAAGATGCTGGCAGTAGTCAGGGTAAGAGGCTCTGTTAACGTGAATAGAAAAATAAAGGATACCTTGAACATGCTTAGACTTACAAGGGTAAATCACGCGGTAATCGTTAGGAATGATGAAAACTACAAAGGTATGCTTCAAAAGGCTAAAGACTACATCACATGGGGTGAAATTGAGAAGGAGATCTTGGCTAAAATGATTAGAAAAAGAGGTAGATTACTGGGCGACAAAAAGATTACCGATGATTATGTTAAGGAACACCTGGGATATGAAAATATAGAAGAGTTTTCGGAGGCTATTATTAAAGAAGAGGTAAAACTAACTGACTTACCGAATATTAAGCCTGTTTTCAGACTTAGACCTCCTAAAAAAGGTTATGAAGGTGTAAAGAGGCCTTTTGGTAATGGAGGATCTCTTGGCTACAGAGGAAAGGAAATAAATTCCTTACTCTTACGTATGATCTAGGTGGGTGCAATGATCAGGAAGGAAAGAAAGACAAAGAAATACAGAGGATCTAAAACTTGCGGTGGGGGGAGTAAAAAAAATAGAAGGGGTGCAGGCAATAGAGGAGGACGTGGTCGTGCAGGGATGCATAAACACAAATGGACATATACAGTAAAATACGCAAGTGATCACTTTGGAAAGTACGGATTCAAAAGGGCTCCAAGTTTAGTGAAGCCTTCGAAAGCCATAAACGTTGGAGAGTTAGAAGATCTTCTAAATTACTTAATAGCTGAAGGAAAGATAAAAAAGAAGAAAAAAATCGTGTTAGATCTTAAAGAATTAGGATATACAAAGGTTTTGGGTAAAGGTAAATTGGAGAAAGCCTTAACCGTAAAGGCGCCTGAATTCTCCAGAAGAGCGGTAGAAAAGATTGAAAGTGCTGGCGGGCAAGCCGTTTCTGTCGGGTGAGAAGTTAGATGTCTTACTTATACAAACTTCGTCCCCTTATGCAGTATTTGCCGACTGTAACAACTCCAAAGTATCGCGTTTCCTTCAATGATAAGTTGAAATGGACTGCGATAGTACTACTAGTTTTCTATATCTTAACCGAAATACCGCTATTTGGTCTTAGTCCCGCGAAGATTGATTACTTCGAGAGTATGAGGGCAGTTATATCCGGAAAATTTGGGTCCATAATAACGCTTGGAATAGGTCCTATAGTAACCGCTTCCATAGTCATGCAACTTCTTGCTGGCTCTAAAATGATAGATTTAGATCTCAGTAAGGAAGAAGACAGAAAAATCTTTCAAGGAACCCAGAAGTTACTTGCCATCCTATTCACAGTACTAGAGGCAGTTCCATGGGTCGTGATGGGAGGATTACCCCCAGATCCGAGTTTGGGTATTAATTTGAGGTTGTTGGAAATCATTTTGATAGCCCAGCTTACCCTCGGAGCAATTGTAATTATATACCTAGACGAAGTTGTATCAAAATGGGGAATAGGTAGCGGCGTTGGTTTATTCATCGCTGCAGGAGTTGCTTCTCAAATTTTTATTGGTTCATTAAATCCATTAAGTCCTAGGGACATGCCGGGAGAACCATCTGGCGCAATACCAGCGTTTATACACTCGCTGATGACAGGTTCTCCTACCCTAGTTAGAGGGGGATTGCCAGATATGCTGGCAGTATTCTCCACAATATTCGTATTCTTGTTGGTTGTATACGCGGAGAGTATGCGAATAGAAGTTCCTCTCTCCCATGGAAGAGTCCGTGGTGCGAGAGGCAGATATCCTATCAGGCTCATTTATACGAGTAATATACCGGTTATCCTCGCAGCAGCATTGTTTGCTAACATACAACTATGGGCAAGGATCCTGCAGGGAATAGGTTATCCTATTCTAGGATCCTTTGGATCATCTGGAGCGCCAACAAGCGGTTTAGTATGGTGGCTTACTCCCCAGAGGACATTAGCTGAGGACATATTGCTCGGAACAGTCACATTACCCGACATTGGAAGGTCATTGTTCTACCTTGCCTCAATGATATTGTTCTGCACCATATTCGCAAAGTTCTGGGTAGAGACTACAGGAATGGGTCCTAAGGATATTGCTAAACAGCTTTCAGAGAGCGGAATGCTGATACCAGGGTTCAGAAGAGACGTTAGGGTAATAGAGAAGATACTTGATAGATACATCCCCCCGGTTGCAATAATGGGAGGAGCCTTCGTAGGGTTTCTTGCGGCATTTGCAGATTTTACCGGCGCGTTAGGGGGAGGGACAGGAGTATTGCTTACAGTAGGAATAGTCTACCGGCTATATGAAGAAATTGCATCTGAACAACTAATGGAGATGCATCCGGCAATTAGACAATTCTTTGAAACTTAGAGGTGGTTTTATGGTAGATTTCTCATTTTTGTTTAACATCATGGACGCGATTTTAAGTCCAATAAAATTCAGTGGTCCAAAAGGACCGATGTTTACTATACTCATAATAAGTACCATCATTTCAGTTGCAGTAACTTTGATTCAAAAATACACGGTAGATCAAGAAAGGATTTCCGAGCTAAGACGCCTAACAATGGAATATCAAAAGAAAATGAAAGAAGCAAGAGAAAAAAATGATCAAAAGGAGATGAGGAAACTAACAAGAAAATTTACAAGCATCCAGAGCGAAATGATGTCAATGACCTTTAGACCGATGCTTTACTACATGCTGCCATTGTTCCTGATATTCTTCTGGTTAAGAAACACCTACCCTTCTTCGCAGGTGATCGTAGAATTACCTTTCGTGTTTCCAAAACCTGGCGCAGATAATGCCTTCGGCTGGTTGGGGTGGTATATTCTCTGCTCATTTGTAACATCGGTCTCATTTAGAAAAATACTTGGAATTAAGTAACCACATAAGTCAAGCAAAATAATGGACGGGGTGATTCGATGAAGCCTAGGTTCAGATCAAGATCATACAAAAAGATCTATAGGAAATCGCCAGGAGGAAGAACAGTTGTACATTTCAGAAGAAAAAAGCCTGGAAGACACAGATGTTCCGTATGCAAAAAAACCCTCAACGCGGTTAGCATCAATGGCAGAAAGAGACCAAACAGACCCTTTAGCGATTTGTGTCCAAAATGCATGGAATTAAAAATAAGGAAAGAAGTGCGAGATAAATGGTAACGATTACGATAGGCGGTTATCCAGGGAGCGGTACCTCAACTCTCGCAAGACAATTATCCCACAGAAGAAATTTAAGACTAGTATCTGTTGGAGAGCTATTCCGGGAAATAGCCAAAAATAGAGGAATGACTCTAGAAGAACTGAGTAAGACCGCAGAAGAAGATCATTCGATTGACATTGAGTTAGATAACCTTCAAAAAAAGATTGCCAAGGAGGGCAACGTTGTATTGGAGGGCAGACTCTCAGGTTGGATGGTAAACGGAGACATAAAAATATGGTTGAAGGCACCAATCGAGGTAAGGGCTAAGAGAGTAGCGAAGAGAGACAATCTAGGAATGAAAGAAGCCTTAGAAAAGATTAAAATAAGGGAACTAAGCGAAAGAAAGAGATACAAGGAGATTTATAACATAGACATAGATGATCTTTCTATATACGACATAATTTTAAGTACAGAAAAATGGTCACCAGAAATTCTTGTTAAGATTACGGAAATCTGTTTGGATAACATCAATAGGTGAGTTTATGAGCGCAATAGAAGTAGGAAGAATATGCATTAAAACCGCAGGAAGAGAGGCTAGGAAGCCTTGTGTGATTGTAGATATCATAGATAAAAATTTCGTCCTAGTAACTGGACCCAAGGAAATCTCTGGCGTGAGAAGGAGAAAATGTAACGTAAAGCACCTAGAACCTACAGATTATGTAATAGATATTGAAAAAGGTGATCCAGACGAAAAGATAAAAATAAAACTGGAAAAATCTAATTTAATCGACAAATTTAAAGAATGATACCTAAAAGAAACATATTGATCAAATTTGAAAGCGAAACCGATTTAAGATGGGGTACCCCACCGAACAAGCGTTCTTTAGATGAATACATTAAAAAAGGGATCATAAACCTAGACAAGCCTAAGGGACCTACATCCCATGAGGTAGTTTCTTGGGTAAAGGAGATATTGGCAGTAGAAAGAGCAGGTCACGGAGGTACCTTGGATCCAAAAGTTAGTGGAGTACTCCCAATCACAATAGAGAAAGCCACCAAGTTAGTTCAGGTTTTACTACCATCCGTGAAAGAGTATGTAGGCGTCCTGAGATTGCACGGAAGGATAAGCGATGAAAACTTGATGAGAGTTTTTAGGGAGTTTGTAGGCACCGTCTACCAGAAACCTCCGGTAAAATCCGCAATAAAGAGAGAGGTAAGAACAAGAGAGATATACCACTTAGATATTCAAGAAAAAGATGGTTCTTACATTTTGTTTAAAGTCAGCTGCCAAGCAGGCACATATATCAGAAAGTTGTGCCACGATATAGGAGAAGCTCTAGGAGTGGGTGCTCACATGGCAGAGTTAAGAAGAACGAGGACTGGTCCTTTCACAGAGGAAAATTCAGTAACTCTACACGATTTGAAAGATGCATATCAACTATGGAAAGAAGAAGGCATCGAAAAATATCTTAGAGAAACAGTAATGCCCATGGAATATGCTGTATCCCACCTACCTAAAGTATACGTAAAGGACAGTGCCGTATCCGCTATTTGCCATGGAGCAAGCCTCACTGTACCGGGAATACCAATGTTAGATAAAAATATTGAAAGAGGAAAAGAAGTTGCTTTAATGACCTTGAAAGGAGAGTTAATCGCTCTTGGTATTAGCGAGATGAGTGCCAAAGAAATAATGGAATCAGATAAGGGAATTGCAGTTAATGTAAAAAGAGTGTTCATGGAGCCCGAGGTCTATCCACGGATATGGAAAAGAAAGTAGAATTCTTTAGATTTTTCCTCCTTTCCAACATCAACAAAAATTCATCACAACGTCATTATTATTCCTAGGGTTTATTTTATAAGGAATTTATCTTATAAGAGTTTTCGAATCATTACGCCAAATTTATATCGCTTGAAATCTTGGTGAAGATGATGTACTTTGAAGAGGAGCCAGTATCGCCTCTTAAAATGGGCATAATTAAGACAAAAATAAGAGGATATTACTTCGAATTTTACACTGCCAGCGGAGTTTTTTCTTCAAAGCAAATTGACTATGGAACAAGGCTATTGTTGGATTACGCGGAAATAGATAAAAATGATGATATACTAGATTTGGGATGTGGTTATGGAGTAATTGGAATAGTGGCGGCTAAAATTACAGATGGAAAGGTATACCTGACCGATATAAACAAGAGAGCGGTATGGCTAGCAAAAAAGAATATAAGGTTGAATAGAGTAAATGCAATCGCCTTGCATGGAGACCTCTACGAACCCGTTAAAGATTTAAGGTTTGACAAAATCCTTACGAATCCACCTATAAGTGCTGGGTACGATACATTAAATAGAATAATTACAGAAGGAATAGAACATCTTAATAAAAATGGCAGCATTCAACTCGTATTGAGCAGAGGTAGAAACGCTGTGAAGGAGAGGTACAAAAGTCTAATGGATATAAAAGTCCTCAAGAAAAAGGGAGGATATACGGTAATGAAAATGATGCCGGGGTAGCCAAGTTGGCCTAAGGCGCGGGCCTTGAGAGCCCGTGGAGCTTACGCTCCGCCTGGGTTCAAATCCCAGCCCCGGCGCTTGAAGGTGAAAAAATGAAAAGGGATTTCAAGCACATGGTTAGAATTGCTGGAACCGACATAAGCGGAGAAAAGAGTATAAGATATGGTTTAACAGCAATAAAGGGAATTGGAATTAGAATGGCAAACGCAATCGCAGTTGTTTCAAAACTTGACCCGGATGAAAAAATTGGCAACTTGACCGACGAAGAGTTGGAGAAACTTGAAATTACCATAAAGAATGTAGAGAAGGAAGATGTACCTCACTGGATGATGAACAGAAGAAAGGACATAAAAACAGGAGAGGACAAGCATTTAATAGGACCAGATCTAGATATGGCGTTAAGAGAAGATCTGAACAGACTTAAGAAAATCAAGTCTTACAGGGGCTTGAGGCATGAGTTCGGTCTCAAGGTCAGAGGACAAAGAACGAGATCAACCGGAAGGAAGGGTTTGACGGTTGGGGTAAGGAGGAGGAAGGTACAAAAATAAAAAGAAGGGAATTTAATGGGAGATCCGAGAAAAATCAGAAAAAAATACGAGACACCAGCACATCCCTGGCAAAAAACAAGGTTAGAAGAAGAGAGTGAACTGATAAAAAGATATGGTCTCAAAAATAAAAGGGAAATATGGCGTGCAAAGACGATGCTAAGGAGGTTTAGAAGCGAAGCCAGAACACTCCTAGCACTGGATATTGAAGAGAGAGAACAAATAGAGAGAGACTTTTTAAATAAGCTCATAAGGTATGGACTACTGGAAGAAGATTCTAAATTAGAGGATGTGTTAGGCTTGAAACTGGAGGATTTACTGGAAAGAAGACTGCAAACTCTTGTTCATAAAAAAGGACTGGCTAGAACGCCTAAACAATCAAGACAACTCATTGTCCACGGTCACATCACCGTTGGAGATAGAAAAGTAACAAAGCCGAGTTACATGGTACTGAGAGATGAGGAAAATTTGTTGTCCCACGCAAAAGATTCACCCTTCAAATCTATATCTCAAGAGGTGTCGAAAAATGAGTAGTGAGAATAAGTGGGGAGTAGCCCATATATTTTCTTCATTCAACAATACTATCATACACATAACCGATATTACGGGAGCGGAAACCATAACCAGAAAATCCGGAGGAATGATTGTAAGAGCGGACAGAGATGAATCTTCCCCTTACGCTGCCATGCAGGCGGCTCAGAGAGCCGCAGATGAGGCTAAAAGCAAAGGAATTGTTGGAGTACATATAAAGGTCAGGGCTCCAGGCGGTAACGGTCCCAGAACTCCTGGTCCCGGTGCTCAAGCAGCGATTAGAGCATTGGCCAGATCAGGACTAAAAATAGGGAAAATAGAAGACGTAACTCCAATACCTCATGATGGAACAAGAAGACCCGGTGGTAAAAGGGGAAGAAGGGTCTGATCCTGTATGGAGATTAAATTTTTTGAAAAAAGCAATAAAAAAGCGATATTTTTAGTATCAGGAATCAATCCATCGTTTGCAAATACTATCAGAAGATCCGCAATAGCAAATGTTCACAAACTTGCGATTGAGGATGTTTATATAACTAAAAATGACTCTCCCATGTATGACGAGATTCTGGCATTGCGTCTTGGATTAATTCCTCTCAGAACTCCTGATGGATACATTCCTAGGGAAGAGTGCGATTGCGGAGAAGGCTGTCCTAAATGTAGCGTTAGGCTAACACTGAAGAAAAAAGGTCCTGCAACCGTATATTCAGGAGATCTCGTGAGCGATGACATAGAAGTTTATCCTGTTGACGAAAACATCCCGTTGACGAAGTTAACAAACGATCAGGAAATAGAATTAGAGGCAATTGCTGTTTTGGGAATAGGAAAGGAGCATGCAAAATGGCAACCAACTACTGCGTGCGGATACAAGTATAAACCTATAATTACAATAGACGAAGATAAATGTGAAAACTGTGGGCTCTGTGCAGAAAAATGTATCAGAAATGTGCTTGAGCTCGATGGAACCATAAAAATAAAAAACATAATCGAGTGTAATATGTGTAAGAACTGTATGGAAGCTTGTGATGTGGATGCAATTAAGGTAAGTAGTGATGATTCCTCCTTTATTTTCAATATCGAAACAGATGGCTCTCTCACAGTTGAAGAAGTCATCGAGAAAGCCTCGTTGGTTATGGAAAAGAAATTAGATGATTTCATTAAATCTCTAGATGAATTATAGCGGGGGTAGCCAAGCGGTCAACGGCGCTAGGTTGAGGGCCTAGTCTCGTAGGAGTCCGTGGGTTCAAATCCCACCCCCCGCACCACTTGACTCCAAGTGTGGTGCTATCTTAATTACCACCATATCAATTACACTATCTCCCCACAACTCGTTCTCTCTCTGGGCTGCTAAAATTATTTATTAGGCCAACACATTAAGTTTATGAGATCTGCAATAATTCTCGCGGGCGGCAAGGGCTCTCGGTTAAATTTTATAAACAAGGCATTCATAAAGATTCGAGGGAGATCATTAATAGAAATAGTAATAGAAAACGTAAAAGAAGTTGTAGACGAAGTAGTAATATCTGTGGCAAATGAAAGGGAAAAAAAATTTTTTGAGAATGAATTGGGAGATACAAAGATTGTAAAAGATATCATAGAAGATTTTGGTCCTTTAGCAGGTATTTTAACCGGCTTAAAAAACACGAAATCAGAGTACTCAGTCGTTCTCGCATGCGACATGCCTTTTTTGAACAAAGATGTAATCGATTTTTTATTTAAAAACACAAGAGGATACGACGCTGTAATTCCTAAATGGGAGGATGATCGAGTAGAACCTCTACACGCGGTTTATAAAAGGGAAAGCATGCTAAAAGAAACAGAAGATGCGGTGAATAAAGGTTTTAAAAAAATATTGGTCCCAATCTGTAGATTACCTAGGGTCAAATATATTTCTGTAAATGAAATAGCTGCTATAGATCCTGAACTTAGGACCTTTGTAAACATAAATACCTTAGAAGACCTGAAGAAGTTAAATATTCCAAAAAGTTAAAAAGTAAATCATTAAAATCCTTTTATGCTCTTTAGACTAATACTCATCTTCGTCTCCATACCCATTTTAGAGTTATTTTTACTCATAGAAATAGGGAGGTTAATAGGAGCCTTGAATACAGTGGCTATAGTAGTTATAACCGGTATCGTAGGAGCAGCCTTTGCTAAGTCTCAGGGCTTAGAAGTCTACGAGAAAATAAAAGAAGATTTGAGAATCGGAGTTTTACCAACGAACCAGCTTTTGGATGGAATTCTCATACTGATAGGAGGGGCGTTACTCATAACTCCAGGACTGATTACGGATACAACAGGTTTCCTTATGATTTTACCATACACAAGATCATGGTTGAAAGAAAAACTGAAGAAATGGCTTGAGAAGAAAATCGAGTCAGGGAAGATATATGTTTATCACACCTATTATAAATGACCCTCACAAAGGTCTGCTTTTAATTTTGAAACCTCATCTGTCCAGTAGAGCCTGTTTTGGTATATAATTGGTGCCCAACTCTTTATGTCATTCAAGGTAGACTCCAACTCATCTATGGTCATTTTTAGTTTTGCCTGTTGTAGAGCAAATAATGATTTTTGCTATTTTTAAGATGAATATAGAAGAAACCACCCATACTCCTGCCTGGAGCGATGTCCTCTTAGAGTAGGATAACTCCTTCCACAGTTTTTTACCTTTATAGAAGAAGAAAGAAGGGATATGGCTTTTGCGATATCTTCAATATCTTTTTTAACCCTGATTTTACACTCAGGTCTTTTATGATGAGATCTTACACCAAATACTATCTCTGCTCCTTTATCAAACTCAAATGTAATGTTTACATCTTTATCGCATCTTATCCTTATTCCTGAATCCAAAAAGGCGTATATCTTTACATTTGAGTCGATTTCAATTATATACTTGTTTTTTGGAAGAGTTATTGATTTATCTCTTTCTATTTGCGTGATTATTTCGTAATTATCGTAATTTCTGACGAAAGTCAAGAAAGTGTCGTACTTTATTTCATCGCATATGCCAGAGAAAACGATATCAACCGGATACCGGAAATACTTGGATCCGATCTTTTTTCCCGTGAATTTCCAGTTCTTGCAAAAAGTCTTGCGATTTTTCTCTCTTTTTATCAAGAATTTTTAATTCCTGATTTTCATACCTTATGTCAAGGGACATAAACATCCTCGAGATTCTGTCTAGGTTTGTCTGGGTTTCTCAATCTACTTTTTGAAGGCCGAATATTATTTATTCACGTTCTAGTATTAATTACCTTTATATGATTAATTCTTGAATTTTCAAGAAATCAATTTCCATTCTTAAGTTTTCTTTAAAAAATAAAAAATATAAGATACTACATATGGTAGTGCATCTCTCCTATTGGTTTTTTCTCTTCCAGTTCTGAGGTATCGATATCAATTTTTAAAATATCCTTTAGTTTATCCAAAATCATTTTCGCTCCCTTTGGATCTGGATCCTCTGGATTAACACTCGTTGATGTTTCACCCAGTAAACAAAATCCCCTGATACCTCTGATCATTCCAATTCCAAGAACAAGGCCTGATAAACCTATAAATCTATCAGTTTCTGTTTTTTTAATTTTATAATCTCTCAGTTCACTTAAAGTGTCTGAGTCCGTCGCAAAACCCTCTAAGCCATTCCTGTTGGTGTGAGCCCCAAGAATAATTATTTTTGCCACTTTATGCTTTTCAAATAAATCTACGACTTTCCATGCGGTTTCGTATTGTCCTAATGTATCTGAGGCTTGATATGCTTCTGTAATTATTAATTCTGGTTTCTCATATGCATAAAACCTGATGCAGGGAAGCTCGGCAAATCCGTCTTTTCTCAAAACTCCTGAAGCACTGGGAGGGGAAAGATAGGAAATACCATAGAAAAATGCTGGCAGATCTCTAGAATAAAATTCAGCAAATAATTTTGGCTTTAATTCCCTGATCAAATGGTTCAATGCTATTTTTCCAACGGATCTCAAGCCCTGCGCTGCAACTATTGCTGTAGGGCTTTTAAAATTGATTTTCTCCAAGTATATTACTTGAGGTTTCATTTTCAGCGAACCTTCTCCCACTTCTTTATTTTTAGGATGCTAGAGAGGGTTCCACCCCTAATTATTTCTTCTCTGACTCTATTTTCAAATTCAAGGTTATCATAGGCCCTGTTGGCTATTTCTAAAGCATTTTCTTTGGGTATTACCGCTACTCCATTATCGTCTCCAACTATAATGTCCCCTGGCTTAACCCTTTGTCCTCCGCACGTTATTTCAACGCCTATCTCTCCAAATCCTTTGGGCTCACCAGCATCCGCATAAATATATCTTGCAAAAGATGGGAATTTAATCTCCATTATCTCATCTACGTCTCTTATGGTGCCGTCTATTACTACTCCTGCAACTCCCTTGTTCTTGCAACTGTAAGATGCAAGTTCGCCCCAAACTGCTGTTTTTCCTCCTCCCGCATCTATTACTATTACATCCCCCTCTTTGGCCTCGTCAATAGCCTCTACAGTCTTTGCCCAGTCTCCATCCATTACCCTTACCGTTAAGGCTCTTCCAACCATCTTTATTCCAGAAAAAACAGGCCTTATACCTTTCATTATACCTTGGTTGTGCATGGCATTGGCGATGTTTGGCGTTGATACCTTCTTTAGTATTTCAAATATCTCCTCTTCTCTGGATGCTCTCCGTTTAACCTTAATTTCAGCGCCCTCAATGCTAGACAATATTCTCCTAGCCGCTTCTCTAGGATTTTTATCCTTGATAATGGCTCCCCCTATCACCAGAAAGTCAGAGCCACTCTCTACCGCCTCTCTCGCATTTGTTACGTCTATTCCACCCGCTATACCGGTTGGTATTTTAGTTACCTCTCTAACCTTCTTAAATTCTTCAATTGGATTTTTTCCAAATGCCATCTGCTCATCTATCCCTGTGTGCACCAGTATGTAATGAACGCCCAGTTCCTCCAATTCTTTGGCTCTTTCTGCCTTATTTTCCACATCCATTAGATCTACCATTATCTCGGAACCATATCTACTTGCAGATTTTAATGCCTCCAAGATTACTGTGTTTTGTGCGCTTGCGAGTAAAATTACTATGTCTGCTCCAGCCTTTGTGGCCATCTCAACCTCTATAGCTCCAGTATCTACCGTTTTCATGTCTGCTACAATTTTTTTGTCAGGAAAAGCCTTTCTCAATTTCCTTATAGCCTCTACACCCTCGCTCTTGATGAGCGGGGTTCCTGCTTCTACCCATTTTACATATTCTCCTGCTTCCTTCGCTATTTTTATAGCCCTGTCTAACTCTGTGAGATCCAGTGCGAGTTGGATTATCATGAGGGCATCCCTCCTTATGAAAAAGTAATAAAAGACATATAAACATAAAGGTATCCATGCAGGTTTCCGTCATAGGCAGCGGAGAAATAAGAGAAAAGTTTATTGAAGATATTTGTACAGAGTTAGGCGAATTGCTAGCTGAAAATGGCTTCATAGTTTTATGTGGAGGTTTGGGAGGAGTAATGGAGGCAGTTTCGAGAGGAGTAAAGAAAAAGGGAGGCATCACGGTAGGAATACTTCCAGGAAGTTCTTCTCAAGACGCAAATCCCTACATAGATATAAAGATAGTTACCGCAATGAGTCATGCGAGAAATGCCATACTTGTAAGATCAGGAGATGTTGTGATCTCCGTTTCAGGTGGAGCGGGAACATTATCCGAGATTGCTTTAGCCGTTAACAGTAGAAAGGAAGTAATAGCAATAGAAAGTTCTGGAGGTATTTCCAAAGAATTTGCTGGTAAAGAAATAAACGGACAGAAAATCCATAGGGCAAGAGACGCAAAAGAGGCGGTAGATATTGCACTAAGGATTGTGAGATCAAAATGAACATAAAAGAAAGGCTGAAAAAATTTTACGATGCATATGCAGATTTTTATGAAGAAGTAGAAGAGCCAAACGAATATCTTGCCTGTGAGGCGCATTTTTATACTCCTTTTCTAAAAGGAAAGATACTCGATTTGGGATGCGGGACCGGAAGACACCTGAAGTTAATTAAAAAGATGGGATTTTTTGTTGTTGGACTAGACATATCCCATAAAATGCTCTTGGCATCCAAGATTAAGGATAACCTTATTTTGGGAGATGCAGAATCCTTACCCTTAAGGTCAAACTCCTTTGATACAGTAATGTGTATGTTCAATACATTTGGACAGTTTCCTGACAGAGAAAAAGTAGTGAAGGAAGTTAGGAGGATATTAAAGAAAGATGGTGCTTTTATCTTTACAGTTTTTTACGACAACAATCCGGAGGAATTTTTCCTAAGGGAATTCGACGGAAAAAGATTCTGGATATACGTTCACAGTTTTTCCTTGGAGGAAATCTACAGTTTGTTTGAAGATTGGAAAATAAAGATAGAATTCTTGGACAAAGACTTTGTTGGCGTGATTGCTAAGTTAAGATGAAAAATTCTCGCCACCACCAAACTTATATAGCATGAAAAAATATCTCTTCTAAGAATTGCTAATGGAACTAGTTTTCGCTTGTTCTATTTTGATTCTTATTAAGTACGGGAGTTGAAAACTTTGGATTGGTACAAACCCAAAAAATCTTACCCTACTTCTTCAGTTGAAGAGGGCAAGGTATACGACGTTACCATTGAAGCCAAAGGAAGAGAAGGCGATGGTATCGCAAAGGTTGAAGGTATGGTCATCTTTGTTCAGGACGTAAAAGTCGGTGAAAAGGTAAAAATAAAGATAGATCGTGTTGCCCGAAGGTGTGCCTTTGCACATAGAGAAGAGTAAGATAGATATCGAAAGAATTTTCCGTTTTTGGAGGTAACTGATTGGAAGAGGTAGTAAGAATAAGATTACCGCAAGAAGATGAGGTTCTCGGATTCGTTGTCCAAACACTTGGATCTAACAGGATAAAAGTTAATTGCTTTGATGGTGTAGAAAGGATATGTAGAATTCCGGGGAAAATGAAAAAAAGGATCTGGATAAGGATAGGAGATTTGGTCGTTGTTAAACCCTGGGAAATTCAAAACGAGAAAGCTGATGTAATCTGGAGATATAGAAAACCCCAAGCAGCTTGGCTAAAGAGAAAGGGTTACTACTAAGTTTTATCAGACTTTAGTTTCCTAAAATTCTATTCTAAAAGAGATGTTTCCATACAATTGCCTACTTCGAAAATTTTAAATAAACAACATCCTCTATCTAAATTTTGATGCCGGGGTGGCGGAGAGGCTACGCGGCGGACTGCAGATCCGCTATACACGAGTTCAAATCTCGTCCCCGGCTCTATCCTAAGATCCAAATTCCAAATCGTTCATGAAAATCTCTTTCTAGAATTGATTCTGAAAAATCAAAACCTAATCCTTTTTATAAAAAGACCATCATAGAAAATAATCCGATTGAAACGAAAGGGGAGGTAACATGGCCAAGAAGATAGTTTTTGCAACAGAATTTGTAGATGTAATAGGTCCAAGCACAAAAATGCTTGATACCGTTAAAGATGGAGGAATCATAATAGCAAAAACCGAGCCAGCCTGTTTTGGCCCAATGATAACTCCTGAGCTAAAGAGCTGGCATACAGTAACAAGACCAATAGCAGTAGAGGGTGCAACGGTTGGAGACGGAATAGCCATAAAAATTAGAAAAATCAATATTTTATCGAAGGCAGCATCCTCTGGAACCGAGGAATTCGTTGAAGGAAGGTACATAGCAGATCCAGGTGTAGCGGCTATGTGTCCTACTTGCAATGAGACAAACCCCGAGACTTATGTAAAGGGAAAAGGGAGAGATGCGATAAGGTGTAAAAAATGCGACTCTGAGATAAACCCATTCAACGTGACTTGCGGATATACCCTTGTATTTGATGAAGCAAAGATGGTTGGAGTTAGTGTGGATCAAGATACCGCAAATGAATTTGCTGAGCAGGCTTATTCTTGTTCTGCCTTGCCACCCAAAGCACTGGCACATCCAGTCGTTGCACTGGCACTTGCAGACCTAGGACCCGGAATAATCACAAGAGTAAGACCCATGATAGGAAACATTGGGACTCTGCCAGCTATTGAAATGCCGTCTTCTCATAATGCAGGTGATTTCGGTCAGTTTTTGGTTGGTGCACCCCATGCATATGGTATCGAGGCAGAAAAATTAGTAAATAGAAGTGATAGTCACATGGACATAAACGAGGTAAGAGAGGGATGCATAGTGATAGCACCGGTGAAGGTGGATGGAGGAGGCATTGTAGTGGGAGACGCACATGCTTTACAAGGTGACGGAGAAATCGCTGGTCATACAGTTGACGTAACAGCAGAGGTAACCCTAGAAGTGGAGGTAATCAAGAATTTGGGGAACGATGGCCCCATTTTACTGCCTAACAAAGAGGATCTCCCAGACCAAGTAAGACCTCTTACTGAAAAGGAACTGGCTACCGCTCAGGAAATCGCTCAAAAATTCGGCTTTAAATTAGAAGAAGATGTTGCTCCCATACAAGTTGTAGGATCTGGCGCAAACCTCAACGAAGCCATAGAAAATGGACTTGAAAGAATGAGTAAGATCTCTGACATGACTATGGAAGAAGTAAAGAACCGGGTTACAATTACAGGAGCAATAGAGATAGGCAGGGCTCCCGGAGTAGTGAACATATCCATGCTTCTTCCACTAGAGAGGTTGGACAAACTGGGGATTGGACATCTGGTAAGAGAACAGTACGGTCTTTAAGATTCAAACCTACAGAATGTTATACACAGAGTATCATACAAGATATCGTACAAAAATATTAATCATGTTTACACAGGTAGGGAGGTTTCAAAAATCTAATGGAGAAAAAAAAGGAAAGGTTGTACCAAATTATAAAAGAAAAAGCCCTGATTAAAGGAAAGTTCAAACTATCCTCGGGTGGAGAAACCAATATTTATTTCGACTGCAAAATGGTTACACAAGATCCAGAAGGGGCTAATCTAATAGCAGACATCATCCTAGACCTACTAAAGGACGAAGAAGCCGAGTTTATAGGTGGATTGGAGTCTGGTTCAATCCCTATCTCCGCGGTAGTTTCTGCGAAAAGCTTGGCTCATGAATCTCCAATTTCTGCATTCTTTGTCAGAAAAAGGCAAAAAAACCATGGAAAAGAACAGATCATAGAAGGGCCTATTAGAAGGAATTCAAAGGTTGTTCTCGTAGACGATGTGACTACGAAAGGTAACTCAATTCTCCGGGCTTATGAGGCAGTAAAGGAATTAAATTGTGAAGTTATAAAGGCAGTAACTATAATTGACAGAGAAGAAGGGGCAAAAGATCTTTTAGCGGGAAAAGGTATTCATCTCACTCCCATATTCAAAAAATCAGATTTCCTATAATAGAAGGGGGTTATATTGTAATCTATACTGAATTTATCCTATTCTACCTTATCACCCCCTCTCTAAACCCCATATGAAAAATGGAGGGGATAAAGAAAGAGCGGATGAAGAAGTGATAGGCTTAGAGCAGAAAAGAGTAGAAAACATCTTCCGTTAATAAAATAATTTTCTTATAAAGTTGCGGATGCAACGAGCCACGTTGCTTTTGATCGAACTTTTGAAATGAATGATTTATCGAGTCCTGAGTCGCAGATTTTACTTAGTATACGTACCTCTCTCCAAGATAGGTCTCTATAACTCTCTCATCCCTTGCAATTTCCGCAGGTTTTCCTTCTGCAATCTTATTTCCATTATCAAGGACTATAATCCTCTCACAAATTTCCATTATTGCCTTCAATACGTGATCGATTACAAACACTGTTATTCCGGTTTCTTTTACCTTATTAAGTAACTCTAAAGCTTCTAACATTGCCGTAGGACTCAATCCAGCAGCAACTTCGTCTAAAAGCAATAGTTTAGGTTTGGTTGCTAAAGCCTTAGCAAGTTCCAACTTCTTTTGTTCAGTTACAGTCAAGTTTTTTCCCAGAGTATTTTCTTTTCCAGCGAGTCCAACAAAATTTAGTAAGTTTAATGCCTCCCTTTTCGCATCCTTTATACTCAGGTTGTTTTTCTTTCCAAACATGAGACCTATCATCACGTTTTTTAGGGCACTCATATTCTGAAAAGGTCTGGCAATTTGAAATGTTCTCCCTATTCCCCTTCTACAAATTTGATGAGGTTTAAGTTTGGTAATGTCTTTTCCCTCGAAAATTATCCTACCAGAGGTTGGTGGCGTCAGGCCGGTTATTATGTCGAATAGCGTGGTCTTTCCTGCACCATTTGGACCTATCAAGCCTAAAACTTCGCCCTTTTTCACCGAAAAATCTACTTCGTTGAGTACGCGAAGAGATCCATAGAATTTAGTGATTTTTATTCCTTCAAGTATCATGAACAACTCCTCTCCTTTCTTCCAGCCAGCCAACGATGCCCTTTGGCATGAAGAGTATCACGATCACAATTACGAGTCCATACATGAGCTCATGAGCAGTGGTAGAAATCGGATGGAATATCAGTTCATTCGTCAAATAAAGAACGATGGCTCCAATCACCGGCCCGGTAACTGATAGCATCCCGCCAAACATAGACATAACAAGCGGGATTGCTGAAAACGAAAGACCATACACTATTTCTGGCTCAATATAATGAACTGTATGGGCGTAAATAGCGCCACAAACCCCTGTAAGAAACGAACTAATCAAGAGAGCAATCAATTTGTATTTAAATGCATTTACTCCCAGCACTTCAGCTGTTTCTTCTCCCTCGCGGATAGCCGAAAAAGCAAATCCCAGCCTTGATTTTATCATCATTTGGGTAAGGAATATCAGTAAAAGCAAGAGGATAATCAAGAAGTAGTATGTAGCAGTCCTGCTGGCATAAAAATCTATAGTTATGGAGAAAATCTTAATGTTGGAAAATGGGGGTATTCCTATCAATCCCAACGATCCGTTGGTTATCTTTGAATTAAGGGTTACCATTCTAGGAACCTCAACGAATGCTAATGTAGCCAGCGAAAAATAAGGACCTCTTAGCCTAAAACACGTTAAGCCAATTATTGTTGAGAACAGCATCGCTACTAAACCGGCAAAAAATAATCCGATCCAAGGTGTGATTCCTGCCTTTAGGCTCAACAAAGCCGATGTATAAGCGCCCAAACCGAAAAAAGCAGCATGACCGAAAGATATCTGTCCAGAATACCCCAATATGCTCCAACTTAAAGCAAGAAATGCAAACAAAAATGCCATGTTTAGCAGATAAAGGTAATAATCGTCAAATCCTAAAAAAAACGGTAAAAGGAATAGAAATACAATGAACGGTCCGAAGAACTTATTATTTGGCATATTTTCCCTCCTAATACCGTCTTCCCTCAAATAACCCGTAAGGTCTTATGAGCAATAATGCAATCAGTATTGCGCTACTTGCAAGCTCTCTCCACTGGGAGCCCATTATCGCTACCGTAAGGGATTCACCCACCCCTAATATGATTCCACCCGCCAGAATACCTACAATGTTACCGACCCCTGCAAATATTGTGACTATTAGCGCGATAATCGTTGCTTTTATTCCTACGGAAGGATAGAGATAATGAATAGATGCAAAAAGTGGTCCTGCTGCTCCAGTCATTGCTGCTCCAATGCTGAATGCTAAAAGATCCATGCGCTTGACATTTATTCCTGTTATTGCGGCTGATTCTCTATCTTGGCTTGTTGCTCGCATGGCCTTGCCAAAGTATGTTTTTTTCATGAAATAATGCAAAAAAAGAATCGAAAATATAGAGAATATAAAGATAAATACCCTGCCAAGGCTTGTGTTAATAATCCCAAGGGAAATGCTCTTCTCTAAAGAATCTATTACGATCAACCTGTAGTTTCCGCTCCATAATGCTAGCATTAAATTTTGTAGAAAAATAGATAGGCCAAATGTGAGTACCAGCGTGTTTAACTCGTAAGGTTCTCTGGTGTAAGCCAAAATTCTCTGAAAAAATGTGCCCAAGAGGATGAGCAAGATCATGGATACGGGTATGGACATGAAGGGGTTGATTCCATATATTTTCCATAACCAGTAGCCAATGTATCCTCCTATTACCACGAATTCTCCATGAGCCAAGTTAAATACTCTTGTTACTCCAAAGATAAGTGAAAAACCAGTTGCTATTACCGCATAAAAGGTTCCGAGCAAAATTCCTGAGACCAATGCCTGGGTTAGTACCATTACATTCTCTCACTCCATCTGGGCATGGGATATATCGCATTTCCGGTAGCTCTCTCCTTTGGATAGATCACCACATGAGTACCATTCTGTATCTGAAATACCACTCTCGTATAGTACATTGGATCTCCATTTTCATCGAATTTTAGCCTTTCTAAGGGCAGTAGTAGATCTATCTTGGTTAATTCCTCCCTTATGTTTTCCCCAGTAAGGGGTAAGCCCTTGTCCAAGGTCCTTTTAATTGCTTCAAGTATGGCTTTGGTTGATGCGTATCCATGGCTGGTTAGTGCCTCAGGTTCGTGTCCAAACATCCTCTTAAAACCTTCTATATACTCTTCAGAAAGTTTTTCTGTTCCGGGAGTAGTAATTCCTTTCTCCCATCCCGCAGTACCATATATATATTCTCCATCTTCCTTCATTTCGGTTATGAACTCTGGATCCTCTATGGTGAAAGACCCGAGATACGCCTTAACGTCTATGTTGCTCTCTTTTAACTGGCGTATCATCAACACGTTATCTGAGAAAAAGCCATTCACCAACAATACATCTACTCCTTCCTGCTGAACCTTCGCGAGTAGAGGTGTAAAATCAGGAGTTCCAGGTCTAAATTTCTCGAAAACAGAGACTTTTACTCCATTTTTTTCCAATATTTCTTTTTGGTGGTTTGCGAGTTCTGTAGAGCCGGGAGTACTTGAATATAGAATTGCAACACTCTTAGGTCTGAAAACTTCTAGAACCACGCCCGTAGTAGCATTTATAAATGCTTTTACGTTACTTACTCTAAAGAAATACTCGTTGCCTCTTTTCGAAAGGGCTATTTGAAGAGAGGCAGAAGCCACATACGGAACATGATATTTTTGGGCTATTTCACTTATTGGGCCGACTAGACTGTCCACGTATCCACCTGTTAAGGCAACGACGTTTTCCTTTGAGCACAATTCTTCTGCAGCAGCAATAGCGCGCTCGGGCTTGCTTTGATCATCTCTGTAAACAAGCGTAACGTTCCTTCCATTAATACCTCCTTTGGAATTCACTTCCTCTATCGCATAGAGAACACCTTTGTGAACCGACATTCCTGATTTTGCCAAGCGGCCTGTTAAAGGATCAATTTCCCCTATAACAATCTTTTCAGGCTTTTCTTCTGGTTTAATACAACCAAAAACCATCAAAGAGATCAACAAAAGGAGACAGATCACTTTCTTCAATATCTCTCACCTCCCTCTTGACCATGTCTTTTCTACTATATTTAATTTTTTTCATAACACATAATTTTTTTATAATTACTGTGGAAAAAAATTTTTTTGTGAAAAATTTAAATTTCCGAAATTCTTTCTATACCATCAACGGAATCAAATCTTTCATCAAAAGATATAATCTTCTTTATGCCGTTGTTTTTCATAAATACTACGACCGTAGAGTCTGTAAAGGAGAGATTCTTGTATGTTCTAAATATGTGGTATGATGCATCAATTGTTTTTCTGTCTGTTTTCATTATTATTAGATCTGAGGATAGTATGTAATTTAATACATCTATAGATGTTTCAGGGGAAGATCTCCTACGTATAAAGGTTAGTATTTCATCCATTATGTAATCGGTAATCACTCCTTCAAAAACTCCCTCGTCATATCTTCGTATAATCTTAGCAGCCTCTTTATGGTATTTGTCTCTAGGATTAAAAGCCCCTATAATAACATTTGAATCTATAAATATCATCTGTAAACTACCTCATCGATCATTTGAGGATCGGTCTCACCCATATCGATTTTTCCTATGAGAGCGGAGAGTTTTTTCTTTTTCCTAAAACTTATTGATAGTTTTTTGTCCTCTAATATCCAAACTACCTCATCTTCAGGTTCCAACCCGAATTCTTTTCGAATTTTTGACGGTATAACAACTTGAAAGCCCTTAGAAATCTTTGTTTTCTCACAAACAACACCCATTGGAATCACCATTCATTTTATTCAAATTATTCTATTCACAGTTATTTTTAATACTCACAGTTATTTTAGAATTCACAATATATTTAAGCACTGTTATGCCGTTGTAAAATTTTTAAGTGAGGAGTTATAAAAGCTCTGCTATGAGAATAGCTAAAGTAGAAAGAAAGACTAAGGAAACGGAAGTAAAGGTATCTTTAAATCTAGATGGATCAGGGAAAACAAAAATAGATACTGGTATAGGATCTTTTGATTCATTCTTACAGTGCTTTGCCGTTTCTGGATCTTTTGACCTTGACATTCAAGCAAGCGGAGATTTAACGACAGGAACCCACCATATGATAGAAGATGTAGCCATTTGCTTGGGAAAGGCTTTTCTTAAAGCAATAGGGGGCAAAAAAGGCATAGGTTTCTCAATAGTCCCTGTATACGATTCTATAGCTGTGGTGGCAGTAAATCTGGACTCTCCTTACTTTGTCAAGGATTTTGATTTAACCTCTGAAATAGAGAATATCGAGCCAAATAACATAGAGCACTTTTTGCAGAGCTTTGCGCTGAATGCGGAAATTACCTTGAACATAATGGCTAAGGGGAAAAACAACCACAACAAGTGTCTCTCTATATTCAAAGCATTAGGAATATCCATGAAAAACGCAATTTCGTAAATCAATAATACCACGCAAAATATTTTAATTATAGAAACACAACTATATAATTGATGGTTATGCGTATAATAGGCTCCTGTAAGACAGGTATGGATGTTAGGGGTGCCCTCGAGAAAGTTGAGAAGGAAATTAACGCTGAATTACAAGGAGTTCCAGGCAAAATCGTGGATATGAGGGCTAATGTAGAAGCAGGCCTTGGTGGAGCAGTAGTAGAGATAATGGTCCTTATCGACGGTGCAGATCCAACAAACAAGTTCATCATGGGAGTGAATGAAAAAGGAATAAGTGAGGAACACGCCCTTAAGAGAGCAAGAGATGAAATGAATAAAAGATTAGCTAGCATAGACGGTGGAGCTTTGGCTGGTTTTTACGTGAAGACTCTCACAACTCCTGTCCCGGGACGTGTGTTCTCTACAATACTAGCTGCAATAAACGAAGAAAAGCGAACTGATCTGGGAAACCTATCTTCCGAGGAGAGAAGGGCCAGATTGCAGTACGTTCTAAGCCTTCTCGGGAACGATCCGAAGGCACTGAACATATCAAGGGTAGCGGAACTCTTCGGCACCACTAGAAACGTAATTTACTCAGATCTCGAAAAGATTGGACAACGCTAGACCAATCTAATCTTCTTAATTTCGTTAATCAGTATCCTGAAGTCAGTTTTTCTGGTTTCATCAAAGTTTTGAGACTTTTTTTCAATTTCATTTATGATCTCATCAACATCCTTGAACTTCTTCGCCAAATCTTCCAACATATCTTTTAAGGTCTGAGCATCCGCCACATAGGGTCTCACACTTTCGAATGCATTCCATACTACCTCAACCATCGTTATCAGCCCTCCTAGGTTCCCATCTTATGATCAACTCTTCTTCTGTCGCAAATATTTCCTTAACACACCTTGAAAAATACCACCTAAAATTTATATTGTCTTTAGGAATCTTTGCCTCATTCAATATTTTAGATATCAGTAAGTTACTATTAGCCATGAAAAGAGATGCTAAACCCTCTTTAACGAATATTTCTACGTTTTCCTTCCCGAACCTATCGCCATAATTGTCCAGTATCCACCTCTGAAATTCCTCTTTTGTAATTTTTATCTCGTTCATCTCTTACCTCCAACAAGTATATCAGTGATTTTTACATTAAGTTTATTCCCCGGTGGGGTGGATGGGCGTATCATTCGGAGATATTATACCCAAACATGAAATAGATTTTGATCATCTGAAAGATAAAGAGATCGCCATAGACGCGATGAACTCAATGTATCAATTTCTATCAATAATTAGACAACCTGATGGTACTCCGCTCAAAGACAGTAGAGGAAGGGTTACCTCTCACCTTTCTGGACTATTCTACAGAACTATAAACCTCATTGAAAAGGGAATAAAACCCATATATGTGTTCGATGGAGAGCCTCCAAGACTCAAGTCCCATACAATAGAAGAGAGAGTAGAAACCAGAAAAAAGGCTCAAATAGAATGGAAAAAAGCATTGGAAGTTGAAGATTTTGAATCCGCAAGAAAGCATGCCCAAGCAGCCCTGAGATTAGACGAATACATGATAGAGAGTTCGGAAAAACTTTTAACGCTAATGGGAGTTCCCTTCATAAAGGCTCCATCCGAGGGGGAGGCTCAGGCAGCTTATATGTGTGCAAAAGGAAGCGTCTGGGCGGTAGGATCACAAGACTATGATTCTCTACTATTTGGGGCCCCAAGACTGGTTAGAAACCTCGCAATTACTGGAAAGAGAAAGCTACCAGGTAGAAATGTATACGTGGACGTTAGCATAGAGATCATAGAGTTAAAAGAAGTTCTAAGTACCTTAGAATTAAAAAATATAAGTCAACTGATAGATATGGGCATACTGGTTGGAACAGACTACAACCCCAGAGGAATAGAAGGTTATGGACCCAAAAAGGCACTGTCATTGATAAAGGAATTTGGTAGCCTTAAAAATGCGGGAATAGATGTTGAATCCTATGAAGAAATATTTGACATATTCATTAACCCCAAGGTAACAGATGATTACGAGTTAGAGTGGAGAGAATCTGACGAGACAGGCATCATAGATTTTCTCTGTGGAAAATTTGATTTTTCAGAAGAAAGAGTAAAAAAAGCCATTTCAAAATTAAAAGCCCATGAAGAAACCAAGAAGCAATCTCAACTTGATAAATGGTTCTAGTGTCCTAGATGCCTCATTTTTTTCTTCATTTTTTCTTTAAATTTTTCATCCTCTTCGATTAGAGAAGTGAGTTTTTTCCATTTCTTCTGCAATTCTAAGTATTCCAGAAATGGATTGATATTTGATTGGGATTCTTCTATCGCTATCTGAATGTTTTTCATACACTCGTTACAGTCATCTATTTTTCCCTCGCTCAAGTACTTCATGCCCAACAATATATTGGTTTTAAAGATTCTTTCCTGAAGGTCTTCCTTCAAGAAAGTTCCCGGGTAGGGATCCAGTGATTCTATCGATACGTACTTCAAACCTTCCCTTGGCTCCTGGCAGAGAAGCTTTTTCCTTGTGTAAACGAATCTACGAATATCCATTCTCAGTTTAAGCCAATCAGGGAAGGGTGTGGGAGGCGGTATATGGGCAATTGAAAGTTCTGCGTCCATTACCATGGTATAATCGAACATTTTGGCATTTATGACGTAATCACAGTCTTCTCCTCTTGCTATATTTATATCAAAAGGTATTGTAGATATTAAATCCCTATGAAAGACCATATTACCACCAAGAGCCCATTTAGCCTCTTTCAATCTTGGTGGCTCCTTGGCACTGGCATGGGCTTTACGCATTATCTCCGAAGTCCAAAATATGTCCCAGGTGGGTTCTCCAGGTTCTGGTGGGCGGTACCTAATAACTTCGTAGTGTCCGCATACCCCCATGATGGGTTTTCCTTTGTATTTTTTTCCTATGTTTTCCACTGCTTTACTTATAAAATTAGGATCGTTAAAAACTTCATCATCATCTATCGAAATCACTACATCTGCATCAAGTATGAGCGCAGCTAAAGAACACATATTCCTCATGGAAGAGTAACCTGAAATGGTAACGAGTTCAATAAGCTCAGGAAAGCCTTTTTCTTTCAAATATTCTCTTACCATGCTCCTGTGATAATGTGAAAAAAGGTGTATGTCTGTATCCAGCATGTCCACATAGGGCTCAAGAACTACTCTAAGCTTGCCATCGACTTCCATTCTAGGATACCTTGACTTAAACTCTGATGCTCCAACAACCGCGATATCGAAGTCTCGATCATTTAGAACCTCTATACTTTCCAATAATCTAGGAAGAAGTCCTTCTTCAGAAATATGAGTCGGATGATCGAATATAATCTCTTGATCTTTTGCCGGCACACGATCAGTTCTCCAGTAGGTGGGGATTACCATAACGATTTTCATACTAACTTCCTCATTTAACCAATGAATTTTCAGAATAATAAATTTTTGTGAGAGGCTTTTAGTTATGGGAAAATCTTTCAACGGATAATCAAGATCTCAAATCCCTGATACCCTTTAAACCTGAGAAGACGGATGTATACGGGATTTAGCGCCGCCGGCAGGACTCGAACCTGCGACCACCCGGTTAACAGCCGGACGCTCTACCCACTAAGCTACGGCGGCAACACTCGCACAATGAACAAAAGAGTATATTAATCTTTCTTAAACTCTTTCTTACGCAGGTAATAGTAAACGGTGGTTATGGGCATTTCTTCCCTCTTTGAAATCTCTTTCGGTGGGACTCCTGACTCAAAGAGTTCGTATACTCTCTCAATCTTCTTCTTTGGATAAGATAAAGGTCTTCCAGCCCTCTCTTTTTTTGGGAAAAAATCTATGTTCTTTTTTTCTAATGCAAACTTTATTTTTGGGGATGCTCTTTCATAGAGGGAGGGGGGACAACTGAGTCTTTTCAATCTTGGTGCATGTCTGAGTATCTCAGCCACGGTCTCTACCGTAGGTCTAATGCTCATATGAATTTCCTCAGTCTCTGGATCTATCTCCTTTATCATCCGGATTAATTCCTCTGTATTTCTTGGATTTAGTACTATTTTCATGATCTCATCTTTTATTGATCCTTTTTCTTCCAGCTTCTTTAAGAAACCTGATTAAAACCTCCAACTTATTAATCTCTCTTTCTAAAAGAGTGCCGGTTACGATTATATCTGCTCCTGCCACCACGCATTGCTCAGCGTCTTCCGGGGTCTTTATACCCCCACCAATTACAAGTGGAATATCAATCAGCCGCTTTACTGCCTTAATCATTTCCTCGGGAACGGGTTCCTTTACTCCGGATCCGCCTTCTAGGTAAACTAATTTCATGCCGAGATACTCTCCCGCTAGTGCATAGGCAGCGGCGATTTCTGGCTTATCCCTAGGGATGGGTCTAGCATTTCCGATCCAGCCAACCGTTCCTCCAGGCTCAATTATTATGTAAGCCATTGGCAGTGGCTCTATGCCCATTTTTTTTATGATCGGTGCCCCCAAAGCCTGAGCTCCAGTAATGTAGTATGGATTCATCGAGTTTAGGAGACTCATGAAGAAGACAGCATCTGCATATTTACTTAATCCACCTATATCTCCTGGAAAAAGAATTATGGGTTTTTCTGTCATTTTTTTTATTTTTTTACAAGTCTCATCCACCAATGGGGTCGAAACACCGATTGACCCCCCTACCATAATTGCATCGGTTCCGAAGGAGTCTGCTTTTTCGGCCAGTTCCCCTGCTTCATCTGGTTTTTGCTTTGTGGGGTCTATTAACGTAAAGTGGGCACAACCATCGCTTGTTAGTACCTCTAAGACCTTATTGTAAACCTTCATTTAAATACCTCATGAACTCTTTCTGTAAATCTACCACTTCCTTGCTCGAGTTGGCTTTTGAATAAGCTTCCAGCATTTCTCCATTCATCTTGAAGAAAGTTTCTCCCCATTTAAATATCTTCATTATAGACCTGGCCTTTTCTTTCTCCCCGAGAATATAAAGGGCAGCTGATAATGCCTCCGCAGTGCTGAGTTTTGTTGGTTTACCATAGTTTACTGGGTTTATTGGAATCAAATATGGTAATCCTCTACTCTGATAAAATCCTGAGAATACTCCTGGTCTTATATTATTCCATGAACAATCTAAAGCAGATATGCCCCATTTCATTGCTATTTCTCTATCTTCTCTGGAGATTGCTTTCTCTGAGTATGGATTCAAAAGAATTGACCTCTTTGGTAATTTATGTTTGGTGAAAATCAACGTTGCTAAATCGAATCTAGCCAACTTGTGACCTGTGCAAACCTTCGGGTTGCACTCATCTGTAGAGTAAATATAGAGTTTCATGGTATCTTCAATCAAGTATGCTTGTAACCGATCCGATTCCTCGACTTCTACCTTCCCTGAATATTAGTTTTTGACCCTTTTCAATATAGTAGGGTCTGAATTTGAATCTCATCTTTACTTCTCCGCTCTCTCCCGAGGCAAGATACTCCTTTGAAATTGGATCCATAATCACAGCCTCTGAAATTGTTTCTATGTGTAAAACGGGCTCATATCCCTTACCTATTTTGGTTGGATGATTTAGAACGACTACATCAGCCTTAAAACTTTTAACTGGCTTGGGATCCATGTTTTCATCACATACTACCATTCCTCTTCTATAGAACTCCGCATCTACCCCTTTCAAGGCGAGCCCTACTATGTCACCCGCATTCGCTCTTTCGAGTGAGCAGTGGTGCATCTCCACAGAAGATACCCTAGCCTTTACAAAAGATCCATCAACATCAGGTCCTATTAATACCTCCTGACCTTTTTTCACGGTTCCATGTCTTATTGTTCCACTAACAACAGGACCTACCCCAGAAACCCTGTAAATTTTATCGATATACATCAGGAATGGCTTTTTCATGTCTTCTACAGACTTTCTCTTTGGCAATTCAGCAAACAGTTTCTCAATTATTTCTAAACCTTCTCCCGTTAAGGCAGAAGTCCTGAGAATAGGAACTAAATGGCCATCAGAAAGAGGTTTGAGTATATTATAAAAGTCAGATCCATTTCTCAGTTTGAAAGGTATCTTACCAACCATTTTAAGGGTCCTTACAACTTCATCTTCTACTTCCTTAATTTTTTCCTCATTTACCAAGTCAATCTTTGTGAGTGCTATTATAACAGGGAGATCCATTGCGAGTAAAATGCCGAGATGTTCTTTGGTTACATGGGTTACGCCGTGATTTGCTGCGACCACCAGTAAGCCGTAGTCTAAATGCTGACCAACTATTCCTCTAATGGTGGTTCTAAGCCAGGGCTCATGGCCTACAGTATCGACAAAAGAAATCAATTTTTGTGCATTTTCAACTAGTCTAGCCTTCTCATTCTTGTTTAGAGGATTCTTTAATTTAATGGGTACTGAATCCTTAAAACCGAATACTGCAAAAGATATATCAGCCGAAAGCCCGCGCATTATTTCGTGAGGTAATAGATCGAGATAGTTCCTCGTTTTCCCTGCTCCGTCATCCAGTTCGCCGGTGATGATGGTACCCACCAGCGTAGATTTACCGTGATCCACATGGCCTGCGGTACCCACAAGTATATGTTCATAGGGCATTTCTCTCGGTCTTTTCTCTAATAAAATCTCGCCTACCAGTTTACCGTTTATCTTTATCTTTTCTACCTTTAAAATAATGGCACCTATTTCAGAGGAAATGCTTTTTATAACTTTTAAAGTTTCTTCAAATCTCACCTCAGATATACCAACTATGTCGCCATCATCGCTTATTCCTATGAAATATATGGCGGTCCCATTTCCGTTTTCTAGTCTATATTTCATCTGACAGGCAAGATTTTCCCTTCTGGGTCCTTTTAAATGGGTTGATTCTGTTAAATACTCTTTAAACTCAATATTTTCCCTCTCTCCCTGGTTTATGATGTTGTAAATTCTCTCTGTTTCTCCCATCTCTAGTTTTCACCACCAAATATCAGAAAGGAACAGATTTATCTTTTTTTTGCTCAACTAAAAAATCTATTACTATGTGGTCCATATTTGGAGAGAAATGCTTGACTGTCCTTTTCAGTAATGGTTTAACCTTAAAGTCTTTCTCACGAGCGATGTTTTTAACGCGTTCGATCTCTGAATCAAATCCTTTTTTAACATTGATGATCTCATGGTAGTGCAATATGCCCTTTTTTTTGAAGGAATCAAATGCATAGGAAATATAGTTTCTCGTCATACCTATCAGGCCCATCACCACCCTATCAGCGACTCCCTTTGGAGTAACTGTCCTAGAATCTCCAAGGATTGGTATTATTTTATCATCTGCTTTATTTAAAATAATGTTCTCACACAAATAATTGTATGCAACTGGATTTATTTCTATTGAGAATATTCTTTCTGGATTTCCATGAACTGCAATTGGTATGGAGAACTGACCTATTCCAGCAAACATATCAACTATTGTTTCCCCGTTACAGTTTAACTTAGCCATCCTTTCTCTCTCGCCTTTGTTTCCTGTTGAAAACATCACCTTCATCGGGTCGAGTTTAAAAATACACTTGTTTTCCCTGTGGATGGTTTCTGTATTCTTGTCTCCGGCGAGAAATTCGAAATCGGGCAATCTGTACTGACCCTTGATGGGGCCTTTTTTCAGAACGGTCCTTGCTCTGGGATTTATGGACAACAGAGCCCTTGCTATCTTTTGCATTGCCTCTTTAGACAGGTTATCCTTGAAATTTACTATCAGTACGTGTCCTATTTGATCCCATCCATTTGGTATCTCTTCTAATTCTTCCTTACTCAATTCATTCCTCAGCATCTCTTCCAATATTCTTTTGCTTGATTTTTTAGCTTTCATCCTTGATCAGTATTACCCGATCCTTCAAGTTCAGAATTTTAGCCTTATCGCCTACCGCAAAATCATTCTCATTTGGTAATTCGATAATTCTGTAATCCTCATCAAGCAGGTAAATTTTTTGGGGAGAGATTGCGGTTACCACACATTTTTTTATGTTTTCAAAGAGTCTTAAACCCATCTTTTCAACTCTACTCCACGGATACTTTACTCTCTTTTTATTGATCAGATCGTAAAGTGTTAAACCATCTCCTCCTATCGAGATAACCCTAAATAAATCTTCCTTTGCAATTAAAATATCATCAACACGATATTTTGGCAATCTAAGCGATATATAAGTTTTATATATTCTTTTACTGCTCATCTTATTAACTCCTATAAGTTTGAAGCTCTCTTTCAGGTAGCCACCAAGATTCTTTCTCAATGCGTTAGCAATTTTATTTGCTACCTTTTTTGAAGAAAATTCAATGTCAACACCTTCTTTTAGTTCTTTAATATCTGATATAAAGGCCATCCTATCTTTTCCACTAGTTCTATCAACTTCTTTCAATACTTTTTCTATGATCTCTGCTCGGTCTCTTTCGCTAAATTTGTCTTCGGTTCTGATTTGCAATACAGCCTCTACACGCCTGCCCATTATTTTCATACACCTATCGCATAATCTCCACTCCAAATTTAGGGAACTCTTGTATGTAATGTTAGAGTGTTCACTGTCACCTAAAAAACCGATTTTCCCGCGAATAAGAATTGGCAATTCTTTTTCTTCGTATTTAAACTCAGACTCTATCTTATGGATGTTTAACTCCAATCCTTCCTTGATTGCTAAATTTTCATATACTATTTCATTTAGAAAATCGTCCAGGTCGATTTCTTTCCATTTCCTATGAAAAAATGCTCCGCAATTCCTGCATACCTTAATTTTTATTGGTTTGATCTCTAGAACATCTTTTTTAATAAGGCAGTTTAGGCACAGTCCATCCAATAGACTCTTCGTCTTTTTCCCGCATTTCACGCAGAACATCCTTTCATAACCAGAGTATTTGTGCATGAGGAACTCCTTCAACTTCTATTACGTTCTCAGGTAGGACAAGTCCCGCAGATATGGCATGTCTTACGATATTTTTTCCTACAATGTTCCCGATCGAAGCATTCGAGAGCGTCTCTATTGCTTCTTTTGCAGATACCAATTTTTTCCCGTAGAATTCTGGGTTCACCCAGAGTTTTAATTCTCCCTCTGAGAATTTTTTGCCGAGAATATCTTCGTCGCAGATCGCAACGATGGTTTCTCCCTTTACTCGCATTACCCTAATGTAGAACTCACAACGATCTGATCGGGTGTCTTGCTCCACAGGCGTCACATCTCAATATGTTTTGTCTTCCTTTCTTTTCTATGTGGGTGTCGGGCTTTTTGCATTCTAAGCAAAATACGAACTCGTTTATGTACCTTCTCATCTTTTCACGAACAACATCTGAGAAGAACTTTCCTTGGAACACTGCCCTAACACCTTCAATATTTCCTGACGTACCAAATTCTCTTAAGAGGAACTTCATCAGATGGTTGGGCTCTCTAGAGAGAGCATGAGATATCTCCTTGAAGTTTCTCAGTATAGTCTTATTGCCTTCTATATCCACCTCTGGCTCTGGAACAATGAACCTTTTTTGCTCGAATACCTTTTCTGGCAACTCGCTCCTCGCTTTTTTAAGCAATTCCTCATAGCCCATTTTCAAGCCTTATCCCCTGCATGTTTTATACTGTCGTTTTCTTAAATATTTAATCTTTTTTTATTTTAATCTTTTTATTCTATTATTTTCTCTTTTTATCCAGCCGTCATCCTCCAATTCTTTCAATAGATTGCCTAATTCTTCTTTTGATATGTCTAATTCTTCCATGAGTTCTTCAAATTTTACTCCCTTGCCTAGGTCCATTATGTCTATTAGAGCAAGAATTTCGTCTTTATCGTCCATAATCCACTCCTCGAATTCTGTATCTAAAGTCTCTTCAGATAACTTTTCCCCCTTGTATTTTCTTAAGAACCTTGCGTGTTCAAGTAGTCTCAGCGTCTCCCAGTTTGGGTCATCTAATATTGTGACCACTTCAGGCGCAATGTATATTTCTTCCTCTCGTTCCCTTATTCTTCCAACAACATCTACAAGATCACTCACCTTAACTTTATCAAGTATTGGATCCTCATAGGCAAAAACTCTTATCGTTGCCGTACCATCATCTACCCTGATAAAGTTGAAGTTTTCTCCAACGTATTTGTAGATTACAGTGCCAAGGATTCTAACTCTGGACACATCCAATCCAATTTCGGTTGTTAGGTAACTCGGCTCCATCGGATCCTCTGATCTGTTGAACTTACCGTTTACGACAAGAGAGATTGGTAACTTATAGGCCACTAATCTCATCTGATCCAACCTCAAATATTTCGACTCCGCCATCATTCCTTAAACCTATCATGAACTCCCTCTTAATCTTCCTGCCCTTTGCAAGACCCCTTACATTTATGTTCTCGATCATGCTTGGAGAATCTAATGAAACCTTGATTCCCATGGAATTAGCCACCTCATAAACCCTTTCAGGAATTTCGAATAAATCTGTATCTTCTTCTATTGTAATCCTCACAGGACACAGCAAGAGTTGGTATAACTCCAATGTCCTCTTTGCCCTACGAACGTTTTCTTTTGCCCTTTTTTCAAGTATGCTCACATTTGATACGCTTGTTCCTATCAGTTCAGCGATTTCTGACTGTGTGTAGTTTTTATTCCTGAGCTCAAGTATTTTGATTTGTTTATCGGTCAGGAATGTACCTTTCATGATTGAAAAGTATATGTTCTAATAGATAAAAAAGGTGTTCATATGAGAATAAGGGTTTCAAATGAAAACTTTGATAAGGTTGTATTTGAAGCCTTCAAGACTATAAAGAAAAAAGGGATAGTTGTTTACCCAACGGATACAGTATATGGTCTTGGCACGTTAGCTCTCGATGAAGAGTGTGTAAGAAACATTTATAAAATAAAAAAGAGGTATAAACCCGTTTCAATTGCTGTGAGTGATGTTGAAATGGCTAAGAAGTATGGGGATATGAATTTGCCTGAAAGGTTCCTGAATCTTCTACCTGGACCATATACTTTTCTGGTAAAGAAAAAGCCTATTGTCCCTGATATTCTTACCTCAGGCTCTCCAATAGTAGGTATTAGGATACCCAATAGCGTTTTTTGTAAGGAACTAATAGATAAGGTAGGTGAGCCCATAACAACCACCAGTGCAAACATCTCGGGAGGAAATGAATACACAGATCCGGAAAGAATTGAAAAAATCTTTAACAAGAAGGTAGATCTCATAATAGACATGGGAAAGCTCCAAGGCGAGCCCTCAACCATCGTCGATTTCTCTTCAGAAGAGCCTAAAATAGTTAGAAAAGGAGAGGGTATTGAAAAATTGCTTGAAGTAATGGAGAGAGCCAAATGAATGAGGAAGAAATCCTAAAGTATAGAGAGGCTGGGAAAATAGCTTCTCATGTGAGGGAAATTACGAAGGATATGGTAAGAGAGGGAGTTAAGCTTTTGGATATCGCCGAGTTTGTGGAGAGGGAGATAATCAAACTAGGTGGAATGCCTGCCTTCCCGTGTAATATTTCCATAAACGAGATAGCTGCGCATTATTCTCCCCCTGCCAGAGATGAAACCATACTTAAACATGGAGATTACGTTAAAATAGACATAGGAGTGCACAAAGACGGATACATAGCAGATACCGCATGTACCTTAAAGGTTGGTGAAAAAAAAGACGACCTCATAAAAGCATCTGAAGATGCACTGAATAACTCTATAAAAGAAATCTCACCCGGAAAATCTGTAGGTGAAATTGGAAGAGTCATAGAGGAGACAATAAAGGATTATGGACTAAAGCCCATCGTTGATTTAACCGGACACACCATGGAAAAGTGGAATCTTCACTCCGGAAAGACGGTACCAAATGTAGGTGTTTCTAGCAAAGTGATAATAAATGAAGGAGATGTACTCGCAATAGAGCCCTTTGCCAGCACTGGAGGAGGAAGAGTAGCAGACGATGAGAGGGTATTCATATTCGGATTTATAAAAGAAAAACCGATACGATTAAGGGAGGCAAGATTGATAATATCAGAGATAAAGAAGAAATATAAAACCCTGCCATTTGCAGAAAGATGGCTGGCAAAAGTAATTCCTCAGAGAAAGCTAGAATTTGCTCTAAAGCAACTAATTGATATAGGTTCATTACATCCTTATCGCGTGCTAAAAGAAAGAGATGGTGGAATGGTATCGCAGGCAGAGGACACAGTCATCGTTACATCAGAAGGATGTGAGGTGATAACTAGATGAACGAAATTTATGATGCGATTATCATAGGAGCAGGGCCTGCAGGTTTATCGTGTGGACTTTATCTCGCAAGATCCAACTTAAACGTCCTTTTACTCGAAGCTGAGGTTCCAGGAGGATTGGCTGGAACCGCTCCCATAGTTGAGAATTATCCCGGTTTTCCAGATGGCATAACCGGCGCAGAATTGACAAAAAAGATGTTCGACCAAGCAAGGAAAAACGGTGCCAAGATTAAATTTAAGGAGAGCGTAATAGACCTCGAAGTCGAAGGAGAGATTAAGAAAGTTATAACCGAGAAAAAGGAATATGAAACAAAATGTGTGGTAATTGCGACTGGAGCAAGACCAATTAAATTACCAGAAAAGTTAGGAATAAAAAAAGAGGACAAACTCGTTGGAAAAGGAGTGCATTATTGTGCCACCTGTGATGGACAGATGTATGCTGGAAAAGATGTAGCAGTAGTAGGGAAAGACGAATATGCAGTAAAAGAAGCATTATTCTTAAACGATATTTGCAGGTCTGTGACCCTTATTGCGGACGGAGAGATCTCAGCTGAGGACAAGATACTGGAAAAACTAAACTCCAGTCAAATATCTGTAGTACATGGTACTATCACGGATCTACTCGGAGAAGATAAGTTGGAGGGTGTAGTGATTAATGGAAGAGAGAGGTTAAATGTCGAAGCCCTGTTCGTTGCCCTAGGAACCGTACCAAACACAGAGTTATTCGCCAGAAAAGGAATTGAAATTGGAAAAAAAAGGTACATAAAGGTAGACAATGAGATGAGAACAAACATTGAAGGAGTATTTGCTTGTGGAGATGTTACCGGAGGGGTAAGACAAATTGCTGTTGCTGTAGGAGAAGGAGTTATTGCTGCCTACAGCGTTAGGGATTACCTGAAGGTGAGAAAATAATTTCATTTGAAATAAGGTTCTCTGAGCATAACTGCTCTAATAAACGCCTCTCTCATTTCTTCTATGCTTTTGTTTTTGATATCTACCAAGTTGTCTTTTCTAAGCAAACAAGGTTTTATTTTACCATCCGAAGTTATTCTAATTCTTGTACAATGCATACAAAATTCTGAATTATCCATCGGTCGGACGACTTCTATTTCTGCACCATTTACTATATATTTTCTTCTATTATGGAGTTGTCTCGTATAAACTTTTTCGGCCTTTTTTTTCAAAACCTCCTCAATCTCAGAGAGACTGAGATAATTTTCCTCGAAGAATTTTTGGTTACCATCTGTTTTAAGGAGTTCTATTAATTGGAGTATTGTGCTATTTTTTGATGAAAATTCGGCAAGATCTTCTATTTCATCCTTGTTTAGTGACATAACCACCATATTTATTTTCACCGGATTTAAATCATTATCCACTGCCTCTTCTATACCCTTTAAAACCTTATCTAACATATCTTTTCCTGTTATTTTTTTGTAGATCTCATTTCTTAGTGTATCAAGACTCACATTCACTCTAGAAAGTCCACAATCCTTTAAATCTTGGGCAAAATCCTCCAGTAAAGTGCCATTGGTAGTCATAGAGACTTCTTTAAATACCCCACTGCTTTCAGCGATAAATTCGAGTAAATCTTTCCTTAATAAAGGTTCACCGCCAGATATTTTCATCTTCCTTATTTTATATTCTTTAACCAATTTTAGAAACTTCAAAAGATCTTCCAATTCGATTTCTTCTTCGGTATTTGATTCACCTTCCCTGTGGCAGTATATGCAGTTGAGGTTGCATCTCTGGGTTACGCTAACCCTCAAACTTCTTATGGGTCTACCAAATCTATCGACTACCATTTCAAAGCCGCCTTATTCTTAAGAGGATTTCTTCCTTCCACTCTGAATCTTTTAGAGAACTTATCATCCCTTCGACCGTCTTTGCTATGATATTCTTTGCAAACGTATTCAATCTCAGTCTATTACCATCTAGGTATAGTAAAACATCATCTGACATGAAATTGCATTCTTTTATTGATATTTTGCGTCTTAAGACGTTATCTTTAAACGTTTTACAATCATAACCGCACTTTTTACAATCCGTATTTGGAACTAACTTTACCATTTCCTTCAAAATCTCATCTTCTAAAAAATTTGCCAACTTCTCTGTTTCAAAAAAGGCAGGAAAATTAGAGTAATTAAATCCAAAAGTCGCTATTGCATCTTTAACATCAAACCATTTTCCAACAAGAATCTTTGGGAAATCGGTATCCTTTCCTTGAATGAACAAAAAATCAAACTGAGGAAATGGTAACATAGAATAATCACCATAGAGTTCCGCTTTGTTATTTTCATATTTCATGACCATACATCGATAACCTCTTCTTTTAAGCGTTTCAGTTACCTCTTCAACAATTTTATGAATTTTCTCCTCCTCTCCCAAAAACTCAACTATTAACATTTTAAATCACCGATATTCTCTGTCATAAAACCCATTTTTTCTAAAATATGCCTTGAGTCTACCAATAACTCTATGAATCTTTCAACCATTTCACTATCTTTTTTAAAAGCGAAATCATAGTTATCTTTGCCTAAATAGATGAAGTTCAGCCCATACAATTCGGCAATTTGAGAGGTTCCGATTCCTATGTCTGCTCTCCCTTTCTTTATATGCATTCCCATAGAGTGATCGTCTTTAACTCGCTTTTCATAACCGTTTATAGATCTTAAAGTCTCTCTGAAGTTCAAATTCCTTTTTTCGCACTCTTTCCTTAGTAAATTATCCAATAACATTCGGGCTGCGGAGTTCTCTCCCTTGTTCAAGAAAACAACATCTTTTTCAACCAAGTCCCAGAGTGACTCAATCCCTTCTCTGAAAATTAACCCAAGCTTTCTCTGGTATCCTCTAATTAGTTTAATTCCCTTATCTCTCAAATTAAATAAGTCTAGATCGCCTAAATGATCTATACCTATCAGATCGTATTCCTCATTTTTTAAGGAAGAAAGACCCCGAGAAGTATCATCATCTATTATCTTAACCTCGTATTCTTCCATCATTCTTTTGAGAATGTAATCCACGCCAAGGCAGTAACTACCTGAGAATATAAGGTCCGGCTCAACTGCTCTCATGATTACATCGACCTCTTCTCCTTCGAAAAGAACGGCATTTTGAGGAATCTCAAAGTACCCATCCGCCAACAGGAAAGATTTTACAGAACTCGAACTGCTTATAATAGGATAGGCTACTGTATTCCTGCCTTTTCTTATTTTAACAGGCAAAAACTCGTGTCTTCCCTTAGATACAATGTTGTGAGGGAGTTTAGCCTTGACAACTATTTTTTTTGGATTTTTTAAACCGCAAAGCCACCTTATCATTGGAGCAACTATCAGATCAAAAATTGTTATCGCTGAAAAAGGATTTCCAGGTAATCCAAAAATCGGTTTGTCTCTAATCTTACCAAAAAAAGTTGGTTTACCGGGCTTAACAGCGAGACCATGAAAGTATATATCTCCTATGTCGCCTACTACCCTGTATACTAAGTCTTCCCTTCCTCTAGAGGTTCCTCCGGATACCAAAATTATATCTGAGTCAGTGGAGCCAAGGATGGAATTTTTGATTTTATCATAGCTATCCTCGACGATTCCTATTGGTGCAGGCATCCCTCCGCATTCTTCAACCGCGGAGGAAAGAATATGTGTGTTTACATCATAGACCTTTCCGGGTTCCAGTTCTTCTCCAATTTCTTGCAATTCATTTCCAGTTGATATTATCGCTACCTTAGGCTTCTTATAAACGCTAACTTCTTCTATACCTGCTGATGCTAAAATTCCAATTTCTTTGACTTCCAAAAGTTTTGACTCTCTCAGTAAGAGTTCACCAAGTTTGATGTCGGAACCCGTGTAGATTATATTTTCTCCCGGTTTTACGCCCCTATGTATTAGAACGCTTTCTCCATGTGTCTCTCCATATTCTACCATAACAACTGCGTTTGCTCCATCTGGTATAGGAGAACCTGTGTTAACGTAAACGCATTCTCCTCTCTTCAATTCTTCATTTTCGACTATTTTCAATCTTACAGGATTCTCTTGAGTCGCACTATAGGTATCTTCAGCAATTACTGCGAAGCCGTCCATGGTAGATCTATCAAATGGAGGTACATCTATTTTTGAGAAAACGTCTTCCGCTAGTACTCTTTTATGGGCCTTTGATATACTGATATTCTCCTTTTGCCTTGGAGGGAAGTTTTCCCTCACCAACTCTATTGCCTTACTCAAAGGAATCGTGTCAAGAAAGTTCTGGTGAATATAAATCCCTCCAACTGAAAAGTACCACTTCGACTTCTTCTCCCCTTTTAAATCCCTCGCTATCTTCATCTACTATCACCACGCCATTTGCATGGACCAGAGAATGGAGTATTCCAGAACCTCCTGTCATGACTGGATCAACGATGCCTTTACGGTATTTAACTCTTACAAAATCTCTCCTGCCAATTTCTGAGACTATTCCTCGATTCAGTCTTCCCTTCAAAACAATGTTGTTTAACTTGGGTAGATCCAGCATTTTCAGGATGCAGGGCTTTACAACGAAGTTAAATGAAATGAAAGAAGCAACAGGATTTCCTGGAAGACAAAAAACAGGCTTATCTTTGAAAAATCCGATTGCAGTTGGCTCTCCAGGCCTTATTGATATACCATTTACCAGCAATTCTCCCTTTTTATGTAATACCTTAGGAACAAGATCTTTTTCTCCTACAGAACTTCCTCCAGTAAATATTATCGCATCAAAATCTTTTTCTAGACATCTTTCTATTTCCTCTTCGACGTCTCTTATTATCCCTCCCCTGACGATGTTAAAAAACTCATCCCTTATCATGAAGCTATTCGTCTCATATATCATTCCTTCCCTCAATTCTTCATCAAACTCAAGGAGTTCGTCCCCTGTACAGAATACAACGATTTTGGGTTTTTTGTATACTGAAATTTTTTTTATCCCTGCGGATATCATGAGAGAAGAGTCTTGAGGACGGATTACACTCGATTTCCCGAGAATTTTATCACCTTTTTTGAGATCTTCACCTTTTTGAGAAACATTCTTTAGCGGATGAACAGAATCAAATATAAAAACGTTATCTCCATTTATTTTTGTATATTCTACCATAACAACTGCGTTTGCTCCATCTGGTATAGGAGAACCTGTGTTAACGTAAACGCATTCTCCTCTTTTAACCTCATTTGAATTGCTTTTACGTAGAACAACTGGCTCATCGTAACTCGCACTATAGGTATCTTCAGCAATTACTGCGAAGCCGTCCATAGCAGATCTATCGAATGGAGGTACATCTATTTTTGAGAAAACGTCTTTTGCGAGAATCCTGTCTATAGAATCTTTTACCCGTATTTCCTCTATCCCTACCGGTTTAATTCTTTCTCTAACTTTGAATATGGCGTCTTCAAGTCTAATGAGTCTTCTCAATTCAAGCCCCTTTGACATGCATTATCAGGTGGGAGATTTGATCTAAAATTAGATCCATGCCTATTCTTACAGCATCCAAAGACCCTGGGATGGAAAATATAAGGGTATCTTCGATTATACCAGCAAATGCTCTTGTAATCATTGAAGCGCCTTTTACGCTTGAATAACTCTTGTTTCTAAAAAACTCTCCAAAGCCAGGGATTTCCTTATCAACCAAATCAGAAACAGCTTCATAAGTGACATCTGTTTTGCTCAATCCTGTTCCACCGCAGGTTATAATGACATCAGGCTTGTGTTTCCTAATGGAATAATTTATGGTAGACTGTATTATCCCATAATCATCTGGGATTATTGTGTAGAACAACAATTCATAATCCCTTAACCTCTCCCTTATGAAATCTCCACTCTCGTCTCTTGGATAGATTCTTTTTTTGATGAGATATTCGTATCTTGAGGTGCTTATAGTTATGAGAGAATATCTGAATTTTGTCGGAGTGACTTCGTGCAAGAATTATCCTCCTTTTATTTTTTCAAGAACTATTACCTCTGATATCTTTGTGTAAGGATATTGGCTGTTCTCTTTTTCCAAATATTTTACCATGTCCCATATTGTTAATAATGCGGTAGTTACTCCCACCAAAGACTCCATTTCAACGCCAGTTTGACCAACATTCTTCACTCTTACCTTTGCTTCTATAAAATTATCAGATACATCAAAATCTACATCAACGCCGGTTATGGGTATTGGATGGCACAGTGGAATGATTTCAGGAGTTTTTTTTACTGCAAGAGTAGCTGCAGTTGCTGCTACTGAAAAAACGTCTCCTTTTTTGATTTCTTTTTTTCTTATCTTCTTTATTGTGTCTTCCTTTAAATAAATCTTTCCCTTAGCAGTAGATTCTCTGTATAGATGGGGTTTTCTAGATATTTCAACCATTCCCACCCTTTCATTCATGATCCTTAAATGTTTTCATTCAATATATTGTTTTCTATAAAGCGTAATCATTAAAATTATAACAGAAAAAATGATAAATGATGAGATCAGATCTAATTCTCCATGGGTGGGAGGGCCAACAAGCACTCAAAGGATATCGTTTACCTGTATGTTATAGATTCAAGCGATTCTGTCAGGCATCTAAACGAAATCTACGATATGTTAGAGCTAAATGAATTTTTGAGTGTGTTGGCAGTACATAATGAAAGGGATTTGGATAAAAAGATCTTGTTCATGGCTCTCGATGACGTTATAAAGGATTTACCCAAAATCATTGATTACAACGTAATGGAATGCAATACGCAGGTTCCCAGACTGCTTGTTAGTGCTCTAAGAGCCTTTATGCAGGACAAAAAAATAGACGGAATAATGATCTCCGAAAAATTTAAGGAAGTGGCTGAAAAGTTGAGCGAATCTCTTGAAATACCTTTGATGACTTATTAAAAAATATATATAAATGCTCAAATAAAAAAGATTTTGATGAAAAATAGGGATGTAATATATCTTTTTATCATGAATTCAAGCGATGACGTCGAGCACTTAACCGAGTTATGCGGTGCACTTGACACAAACGAGTTTTTATGCGTGTTAGCCATACACGATGGAAAAGATCTTGAGAACAAGAGTTTTTTCCTTACACTTGAAAACACAATAAAAGATTTCCCAAAGATCATAGAGTTTAACCTAAGAGAATACGATATCCAAGCATCATCCATTTACCAAGAAATTAGCAAATTTTTGCGTGAAAAAAGAATAGACGGAATAATTCTATCCAAGAAATTAATTGAAGTTGGAAAAAGTTTTGATAAGGCAGGGATTCCTGTGATGATTTACTGAAAGTCGAAGAAAGAGGTTTGTACTTCTTTTTTATCTCTGATTTCTTCTTTTTCTTCTAGTTGCTTTAGTATAGAAATAGCCACCTTTTCTCCTATAAGTTCGATTTTAGAAAGAGAATCTGCAGATGCTTTTTTTAGATCTTCTTTTGTTTTTAATCCATGTGTGTATAATTTTCTTGCTCTTGCCCTCCCTATCCCTCTTAAAGAGACAAGTGATAAAAGTTCTTCCTTTACTCCGTACTGAACACGTTTGTTTAAGTTAAACACAAATTTTCTGTGCCTTGACCTAAAGATCTTGGATATCTCACCCAATGAGTACAAAAGCCAGTTTGCCAGTTCTACCTTATTTCTTATATCTCCAGGTCCAAGATCATGTTTTTCCACGATCTTGTCCTCTGGCACTTCATCGATCCAATCTTTTAACATGCTTGCGGTTTTTAATTCGCTGAGAAATAATTCATATCTTTCTATTTCCTTGAATTTATCTGGTAACTCTACCAAAAACTCTCTGTCTGCTAGATCTTCATAGATGCTGTATTCAGATCTTCTCAGCATCAAGAGATCCATGTCAGGCGAATGACAGATCGTGTGCAAAATGTCTAATTCGTCTATCTCTCTTTCTTCTGCTTTTTTTAAGGCATTTCTAAAGATAATTGCACTTAAAGGATCTATGTAAAGTTCTGATACCCTCTTTCCAAACCTAGTTGCCTTAAACTTGCCCCTTTTTATCATATTTTCTCTCTCTAAAAAAGAGAGAGTATTCTTTATTGACTCATTTAGGTCCCTCACTCCGTATTGGTAGGCATAAAACGTGTTTTTAAAGAAATTCAACAAATCTTCTTCATCCTTGACGAATTCTGTAGCGATAGAAGAAAGAACATGAGATCTTAAAACGGGCTCAACCCCGAGTTTGGACTCTACTCTTTCCGGATCTCCATATATGTAGTTGTCGAAAAGAAATTCTCTTTCTCTCCATGTTTTGGCAATCAAAATAGCCTCTCCATAGGAATCATACTTTGGTCTACCAGCTCTTCCAGCCATCTGTTTGTACTCCAGAACCAATATGGGGACCCTCCCGAGCATTGGAGTGTATCTCCTATAATCATGGATAATCACCCTTCTGGCAGGAAGATTTAATCCCATAGCAAGGGTAGGGGTAGCAGTAATCACTAGCAACTTGTTACTCCTGAAGAGATCCTCTATTAGGCTTCTCTGTCTCATGTGCAATCCCGCATGATGAAAGGCAATTCCGCTGGATATGCAGGAAGAAAGTCTTTTGCAAAGTTTTGTAGGCTCTGGAAGGATTCTTAAAACTTCTTTTCTGGCTTCGTTGAGATATCTGAGTTCCTCTTGATTTAGATGGGCTTTTACCATGCTAGACAGTTTCTCCGCTAATTTCTCAGCGTTTTGACGGGTGCTAGTAAATATTAAGACCTGTCCACCTTCTTTCAAAGAATCAGAAACTAAATCTCTAATATCATTAGTTTTAGCTTGAATATCTATCATCTTTACTCCAAAATCCAGTATACCGTCGTAATATATCCCTTCTCTGAGCTCTACCGGTCTCCAGTCACTCTGTATCAATCCTGCATTCAACCACTCTGCTATCCCCTTGGCATTCATTATGGTTGCACTTAGGCCGATTATCTTTATCGAGGGATTTATCTGCAGGAGGCGCGAAAGCACTATCTCCAGTGTAGGCCCCCTCTTTGGGTCATTTATGAGATGAATTTCATCGCATATAACCAGAGATATGTTTTCAATCCATTTTATCCTGTGTCTCAACATAGAATCGACTTTTTCACTGGTAGCAATAAGTATGTCATAATCCTCTATCTCTTTTGTATCGTAGTCTCCGGTCGCGATTCCAATTCTAATTCCTAGATGAGAATACTTTTCTGAAAATTCATGAAACTTCTCGCTTGCCAAAGCCTTAAGGGGAACCATATACAAACAGCTTTTTCCCTTCATCACACACTTTAACATCGTTAACTCTGCTATTAGGGTCTTACCGCTTGCTGTAGGGGAAGAAATGATGAATGACTCATCCTTTAAGACTCCTTTTTTGATTGCCTCTTCTTGAACTGGATTTAGTCTACTAATACCCGCTTTAAGGAGAGTCTCTATTATTTCTGCAGAATACTCTTGACTTAGATCTACTGTCTCCATTCAATGACCCTCATGAGAAGATTAATATGCCTAATTATTCATAAGATAAATATGCTCATACTCGTTTTTATCTCCATCTGCACTCAGATTCTGGGTTTGTGGATTACCCTAAAACCAGCTGGTTATAACGTTCCCCTTACATCAAACCCCGAGAGTTTAGTCGCCTCAACTACCATACTCATCTACTTTATTTTAGCAACCATAATCTTATACGTTTTCCTTAAGTATGTCAAAGAACCTTTTTTTATGAGGATCATAGAGGCAATCTCAATACTAATAACCTCTTCGGTGACGTTCTATTTCATGGAGATTCCTTGGCAACTCTCATTTCTTCTTGTCCTTGCAAGATTATTCTCTCAGAGTATTTGGATACTGAACTTCTCAATGATATTTTGTGTTGCCGGAGCAGGAGCAATCTTGGGCAAATCTTTAGGAGTCATTCCCTGTTTGACTCTTTTGCTCATTGTAATGGTTTATGACTATATTTCGGTAAAGAAGACAGGACATATGGTGGAGATGGCCGAGAGATTGACATCAATCGGGAACATGTTTATGTTTGTTGTGCCGAAAGAAAAAGGAGAGCACGTACACTTGGGCGCGGGAGATGTGGGATTGCCCCTTGCATTCATTATATCAAGTAGCAGCATAAGCATCCTGGTATCACTGATTACGCTGGTAGCATGCAACATAGGACTTTTATTCATCATATACAAGGTAGATGAAAGACCTATACCTGCTCTTCCTATTCTGGGCTTAGCGATAGTGATAGGGTTTTTGATAGGAATAACAATAGAGGACTTCCTATGGATGAGGATATTCTAAAAAAAGATCTGATAAAACCAAGACTGTATCAGGAGGCAATCGCATATTCGGCATCTAAAGCCAATACTTTGGTTGTTCTACCTACAGGGACTGGTAAAACCCTTATATCATTATTGCTCTCTGCACATAGATTAAAAAGAGGAAAAGTAATCGTTCTTGCTCCCAGCAAACCACTTGTGTCCCAGCATATGAACACGTTTAAAAAATATTTAAATATAAGAGAGGAAGAATTGGGTCTTTTTACCGGAGAAATTCCACCAGAAAAGAGAAAAGAACTCTGGGGAAAAAAGAAAATAGTTTTTGCCACTCCTCAGGTAGTGGAGAACGATATAATTTCAAGAAGAGTGTCCTTAGAAGATTTTTCCCTAATAGTCTTTGATGAAGCGCACAGAGGAGTTGGAAACTATGCATATACATTCATAGCTAAGAATTATGTAGAAACCGCAAGGGATCCTTTAATACTCGGTCTAACGGCGTCTCCTGGAGGAGAAGTCGAAAAAATAGATGAAGTAAGAAAAAATCTCTTCATTGAGAACGTAGAAATAAGAACTGAGTTAGATTCCGATCTAAAACCTTACGTAAAGCCCATAAAAACTAATTGGATAAGAATTGATTTACCAGAGGAGTTTAAGGAAATAAAGAAGATACTCGAGAATGCATTGCGAGAGAGGCTTAAGAAACTAAAGGAATACGGTTTCGTTAAGTATTACGATCCTGCTAAAACTTCAAAGAAAGACCTCTTGGATCTACAAGTTAAACTACAAAGAGAACTGGATAAAAAACCGAGTCCAATGGTATATCATGGACTATCCTTGCAGGCTTCATGCCTTAGAATTTCCCATGCCTTAGAGTTGCTCGAAACTCAGGGAATTTCTCAGCTGAAAAGATATTTAGAGAGGCTTTACAGGCAATCTAAGTCAGGAGGATCCAAAGGAGTAAGAGATCTGGTAAGGGACAAAGAAATATTAAGAATGAGAAACCTTTTGGAGAAAACAGGCGACTTAGAACATCCAAAGTTACACATACTTCTGAAAGAAGTGAGAAAACAATTAGATGTAAAGAAAGACTCAAAGATCATAGTTTTCACTCAATTTAGAGATTCTGCCATAAAAATCACAGAATTCCTGAAAGAAAATAAAATAATGACAAAAAGATTTGTAGGTCAATTATCTCGAGTAGAAGACAAAGGTCTAAGTCAAAAAGAGCAATTAAGGATTTTGGAAGAATTCAAGGAGGGAGTTTTCCCTGCATTGGTCGCCACAAGCATCGGAGAAGAGGGATTGGATGTACCTGAGGTGGATCTGGTTATTTTCTATGAGCCGGTACCATCAGAAATACGCTCCATTCAGAGGAGAGGAAGAACAGGCAGGGCAAAAGCAGGCAAAGTAATTATTTTGATAGCAAAGGGTACGAGAGATGAATCTTACTATTGGAGAAGCATACACAGGGAGAAAAAAATGAAAAAAACCCTTAAGAGGCTAAAAGATCAAGATTTAAGAGAAGAAATAGAAGTTGAACAACCTAGGCTGACCTCTTATGATGGTCCAGAAATCATAATAGATAACAGAGAGTTGCCAAGTCTGGGAAAGGAACTCATGGAAAGAGGAGTTAGATTAAGTCCAACTACATTAGAAATAGGTGATTACATCTTAAGCGAAAGAGTGGCGGTAGAAAGAAAGACGGTTGATGACTTTTTACAGTCCATAGTAGATAAAAGACTTTTATCCCAAGTATTAGAGTTAAAGAGAAATTATAAAAATCCATTGCTAATAGTTGAGGGGGAGGGACTTTACTACAGGAGAAACATACATCCAAATGCAATAAGGGGTACAATAGCCTCAATTATGATCGATTTTGGTTTGCCGATTTACATCTCAAAGGATAAAAAGGAGACTGCAAATCTTCTTTACATAATTGCTAAAAGAGAGCAAGAGATAAAGGATAAAAAGGTAGAGATAAGAGGAAAAAGAGCTCCAATGAGCATAAAAGAACAACAAAGATATATCGTGGAAGGTTTGCCCGGAGTATCTGCAGAACTCGCAGACAGGCTTTTAAGACATTTTTCTACAATAGAAAATTTAGTCAAGGCAGACGAAGAGGAATTAACAGAAGTAAAGGGCATAGGAAAAACGAAAGCTGAGGAAATTAGGTACATACTAACAAAGAAATATGAGGATGATTAGAACTTTCTAAGCAAAAACTCGACGAGTTTCTCGGCGCTAGTTTTTTTGGCCTTTTTTCCCCTCATTATAATCTCCACGAAGTCCCTGAATGTTAATACTTCGGGTTCCTCTACTTTTATCTTATAAACCTTTTCCTCCACCCCTTCTTCTTCTAATTGCTTTATGTGTTTGTACACCACGAATGGAATGGATGAGAGATAAAATGCTAAACACAACTTTGCAAGATCCTTTTTTTCAATACCGGAATTTTCTTCCAAATTTTCTTCCATATACTAATAGTGACCTGTAAGGTTAAAAGTTTTTCAGCCAAGACTGCATAAGTGAAACCGCAATTACAATTGCAAACGAAGAAATTGAAAGGTGTATAGCCCATTCCATCAATTCATCATCTTTTCCAGAACCAAATAACTCTTTTATCACATTGGTTGAGAGTAAAAAACCTCCTGAACAAGCATTTATCAATCCCAGAGTTAGCAAAAGCCTAAAAAATGCATACAGAGCAAATGTGAATGGATCGTTTAGATCTAAATTGTTGAGAAAAAAGAAATCTTCCATTCCCCGATTGAAAACCAAAGGCAGTGATCCAACTCCAAAAAACATTAATCCTGAAGTAAAACCAGTTAAAACAAGCCCTGTATTCAAGGGCATAGAGAGAAAATCAATTGGAAATTTAAAATTCCCCCCAAATGTAAATCCCAAAATCCAGGAGATCAATATCGCATAAAAAGGTACGTATCTCATTTCTCTTTCTCCAGTTGCTCTAGGTATTTGATTTCCTCATTAGAGAGAACTTCAGAGAGTTCCTGTAAAACCTTTTTCTCATCAATATCTACTCCTAATTCTTTTTTAGCAATGGTTTCTCTTTCTTTTGGTGATATTTTGACTTTTTTTCCAATTACTGCAAATAAAATATGTAGAGAAAATGTTAGAGATGGTAGAATTAAGAAGAAATAGGTAATTTTACCGAGTAAAATGGATAAAATTATGGCAAAAAGATTGACAGGAATGCTCACGGAGAGATTTAAAGATAAACTTCTCCGTAAATCAATGTTTGGATTATATCTTGGATATCTCCTCAGTATGATATGTCCAACTACCGGGAAGCCTCCAACTGTGAGTAAACCCTCGAGGATCATATGAGTAAAGGTCCAGACGAACTAAATATACTCTTCTATCCCCACGGTCAAATAGATCATGAAGTCATCAATAGCCAAAGTTCTCCGCGAATTTCCAGATAACGAATGTGGTACACTTATGGTTTTCAAGGAGCGTTTCCATCAACTTACCCTTAGTTAGACTATCGTAGTATATGTTCTGCCTAACCCTTATGAGTCGAAGATCATCCTCATTGGGTATCAATTGAAAAAATCCTTCTCTGGCAAGTAGACCGTACCGGAGTTCCCAGAAGAATTTTTCCCTACTCATTTTCTCCATGTTTTTCAAATTTTTTCTATGTTTTTCTGAAATTACTAGATCACAAATGACTTGAATCGAGTCTTCCTTATCTTTTGGTTGGAGAATTAGGACCTTTCTTCCGGAGTTTATGGGGTACTCTAAAATAAAGTTGAACAGTGTATTCTCGTTATCAGTTTCTTCTACGAAGAAGCCTTCTTTTTCCAGCCATTCTTTTATCTTATCCTTCACATTAACTTGTTCGTTAGACATTTCCATCATCCTAAATCTTCGTGAGAGCACATATTCTTAAATGTTTTGAAAACTTTAATCACCGTAAATTAACTGAAACAAACTTATGCCAATGCAACCCAATCCAATAAATACCGTTATTATACCTAGTAAAAACATAAAAATCTCACCAGATGATTCAGGAGAGTAAAAAATAATATCTATACCATTATAAAGTACAAATACGCCCACAATTATTCCCAACATTTTGAGTGCCGCAGAAATTCTCATATCTGGTTTACCTTTCAGTTTAACTTGGCAAATCTAATTCTTCTTCCTTAACTCTTTCCCAACCTTCTTTTTCATTTATTATGTTACCGATCAATGAGTGAAGCGGGCCTATAGCTAGGATAAAGGAAAACCACTCGTATTCCCCAAGACTAGTTATCGTCGCTTGATTCTTCTCAAGTTCGGTTATTAGTTCATCAACCTTCGATTTAATCCGTTTGATTACGATTTTCCTTTCATCATCGCTGGATGGAGTAAATCTACTATCAGGTGGAGATCTTAGCACGATCTTTGTATCCTTAAAGAGATAATTGATCTTGTCAGCCTGTTTTCCAATATCAATGATAAGCCTGAAGGCGATTTTTTCCCCATCTGACGTGAGAGCATATCCTTCTTTAGTTTTTCTTACCAAACCGTTCTCAGTTAGGGTCTTTAGTGATCTTGTATACGTTGAATGAAGTTGGTTTATGCGTTTGTTTTGTTCTTCAGTTCTTTTTTTAATTCTATTTCCGGTTAACCATGTTCTTATTTCTCTATTTTTGTCTTCTCTTGGATTTTCTACGTATTTTATTATTTGAGCCGTGGTTAAAGGGCTTTTACTCATAAAAAGAGCTATCAGAATATCCCTCATTTTCGTACTCAACCTCATATCAAATACACCACATTTAGTTATTAATAACAAATATTTTACTTCCACCAAAGTAGAAGTAATTATATGTTAATTATTTCTTAATGCCATATATAAATTTTTGATTTGACAGAAATGCAGTAAAACGATAAATACTTTTTATAATCTAAAATCAAGGTCATAATAAGTTTATAAGAAGAACAAGTAAAATACGTTTGGATTTGGATGTATGCACGAACGATAAGTATAATAAGTGGAAAGGGAGGTGTGGGTAAAACAGTTATCGCCGCCAATTTAGGTATAGCTCTCTCTAAATATAGAAGGGTCACACTTCTAGATGCGGATTTAGCCATGGCAAATCTCTCCATTGTCTTAGGAATGAAACCAGAGGTCACCCTTCATGATGTACTTACTGGAAATGCAAGCATCGAGGAGAGTATATACGATGCGTACGGAGTAAAAGTTGTCCCAACAGGAATTTCTCTGGATGGTTTTGAAAAATCTGAACCAGAAAATATGTTTAAGGCCATAAGAGAGATTCTTGAGAACTGTGACATATTGTTGCTAGATGCTCCAGCGGGAGCAGAAAAAACAACAATAATAGCGACAATGGCTTCCGAAGATTGTATCATTGTCACCAACCCTGATGTCTCTGCAATAACGGACGCCACGAAATCTAGGATCATAGCAGAGAGATTAAAATCAAATGTAAGAGGTTTCATACTGAATAGATATAAAAGGGAGGTAAAAATAAGACCTGATAAAATCGAAGATGTGTTGAGAGTTCCCCTTTTAGGAATTATACCCGAGGATCCCACGGTAGCGATTCATCAGACAGAACCATTCGTCATAAAGGATCCTTATTCTCCAGCATCTAAGGCAATATACAACATAGCAAAGAACATCGCCAACGAAGAGAAAAATTGGGGGCATTCAAACTCTCTAAAAAGGATACAATTTGCCTTAAGTAGGAGATTGAGCTAATTAGACTATCGGTGTTAGTTTTAATTTAGGATAACCTCTAGAAACGTCGATATCAACATTATAAAGTTCAGTTCGTGGTTGTATTCCATAAAAAACTACACTGCCCTCGATGTTAACTATTTTAAGGTGTATGTTTGCCATATTCGCTAGTTCCTGAGTAGATTTCAGTCCGGGCTTTGTTACGGCTATTCCTAGATCTCCGTGACCTTTTACCATTGAAACGTTTTCGCTAGTAAATTCCACCAGATCCTGTTGAGGATACCTATATTCTAAGACGTCATATCCCCAGTGGAAGTACAATGGTTTTTTTGTCTTTTCTCTCAATTCAGACCTTGTCTTTAACCAAATCTCTCTATCCGACTCCAGTGATTCGCCTTCTATGGTAACTATATACGGCTTGTTTTGGTCTTTGTCTGGCATTCTCCTTTCAACAATCCTTACAAGTCTATTGAAGTCTTCAAGACTTACGAAAGGGGCCATTCGCATCCTTACTTCCTCAGCATCTGCTCCACCAACCGTGATGATTTCGCAACCCCTACCCTGAGATATGAAGTTTAATGCTGGAAGATAATTAAAGAGTCTATACCCTGCTGGAGGCACGCCCTCTCCAACGTCAATGAGAACGAATCCTCCAACACGATAGCCGCCACCCAATATTGAGTCAAGTTCTTCGCTACCTGTGGAAAAGTGAGTTTTAGAATCAGAGACCGGTTCCCATTTTTTTGGTTTCTCCGGACGCGAGTACTTAAAAGGTTCCATAACCTTGAAGCCATCTTTTAGCGTTATTAAATAGTTCGGCTGCTTTATTTCGGTTCCCCTTAATTTTTCTAGATGTATTTTCCTCACAGTTCTTTCATCCAGTATGTAACGGCTCAGAATAAATACGCCATCCACTATGAATTCCTTGAATCCATATCTGCTTAAGAGTTCGCTCCCCTTCGGAATCTCGGATGTTAGTATCGTTGTGCATCCACATTTATCTAGGATGGAGCCTAGAAGCAGTATATTTCTACGAAAGTCGAGTTCTTTTTCATAAACAAGAGCCAGTAGTGTGATTGGATCTATTATAACGTGTTCAATATTATTTTCTTCTACCATTCTTCCCAATTGTTTTATGAAAGTTCCAAACTTTACCGTTTCCACCTCATCCACCAATTTAGATGCGGAAAAGTCCATGAAATTTATCATTCCGCTATCTACAAGGCTTTTATCGTAGAAGGCTAAGTTCTCTGCAAATCTCATTATCTTCGGAATGGATTCAGAAGTTGATATATACAGGACCTTTTCGCCCATTCTGGCATGTTCAAAGGCATATTGCAATACAAAGGTAGTTTTCCCTGTACCAGGCTCTCCAGAGATTAATATAAGCGATCCTTTAGGCAATCCTCCACCTATTGCTCTATCTAATCCCGAAGAGCCGGTGGATACTCTATTCATTCTCCTTCACCTTTTTTTTCTTCACCTCGTCCATTATGATCATTTGAACTTCATCTAGTTCTGAGAGAATGTAGTCTCCCACGATTCTTGTATCTCCAATTATTACGGTTGGTAAAACAGTCAGGTTATATTTCTCAACAACCTCGGGATACATTGTTACGTCTATTAGTTCTATCTTTACTCGATTCCCGTATCCTTTTGTCATTTTCTTAAGGGCTTCATAGACGTAATCGCATATGATACACGTGGGAGAAGTAAACATGATTATCTTCAAGGGCCCCGTTTTGATCATCCTCACTTTTTTGTTTCCAAATTTTCTAACTCAATGTTTTAATATCTTTCTTTATTTCTACCATCAATTATCAACTGGATTGATTTATTTCAAAATTTTCCATGGATCATCCTTCAAGATTTTTCTTCCATCTTCCGTAAGATAGAATATCCGGCGATAAGGGAATCTCTTTTCCATTCTCCGGGATATTAGTTTTTCAGATAGCATTTTCTCTATAATTTTGTGGGCGAAGTATCTGGATACGTTAAAAATCTCCACGATCTTTGAAACTAGTTCAAAACCATACTTCTCTCCCTCTAGTTCAAGGATTTCGAGAACCGCAAACATTATTTTATATTCGCTTACTTTATAGGCCTCCTTATTCATCAAATGAATTTGTACTATTAACTATTAAATTGTGGCGATACTATGATGGTTGCAATAGACATAGACGGAACAATAACGAAGGCAGATAGAAAAATAGACATCCATGCAATAAAAGCTATAGAACGTTTGGAATCGAACAGTATTCCAGTAATACTGGCAACTGGCAATGTTATGTGTTTTGCTGAGACTGTTTCCGTCCTATTAGGAACAACAGGACCTTTAATCGCTGAAAACGGAGGCATTGTAAGAATAGGTAAAGAATATCTTTATCTAAGCGAGCCAAGTTTATCCAAAAAGGCATTTGAGTATTTAAAAAAAATAGTTGGAGCCGAAATAGTTGATACACATAAGTTAAGAGAAACTGAGGTAGCAATAAGGAGGAATTTAGAGGTTAAGAGGGTACGTGAACTTCTCAGAAATTTTGATGTTAACGTGGTAGATACCGGATACGCAATCCACATCCACGATAAAAGAGTAAACAAGGGAATCGCATTGAGAAAAATCTCAGAAAAAATAGGATTGCAGAGAGAAAATTTGTTCGCAATAGGTGATCACGAAAACGATATTGAGATGTTAGAGTACGCAGGTACTAGCTTTGCTCTCGCAAATTCAGATGAAAAATTGAAAAGAATCGCTACTTTTTGTACAAAAGGTGCTTATGGCAAAGGAGTTTTAGAGGCTGCTGAAATTATACTCAACATTGTGGGATAATTATAAAATTTTATACGATTGGAATGAGTTTTACTTCAGGCAGATCCCCCGAAAGATCTAATTCAATACCATATAGGCATGTTGGGGGATTTATACCGTAGATCAAATAGTTATCGTGCCAGTTTATTATTTTCAGATGGATATCAGAGAGATTTGCCAGCACTCGGGTAATTTCTAGGTTATTTCTTGTTATATTTATCGATAGATCTCCCTCCGCCTTGACCAGTGGTATAAAGTTCGTTAGTGCTTTTGGAATTTCATCGTACCCGTAGTTGTACTCCAATGTATCATGAGCAAAGATAAGAAGTACTGGCTTTTTTTGTTTTTTGACTTCTTTTATCTTCTTCTGTATAATTTCGAAGTCTTCTAAGAAATTTTTGCCGTTTAATGCTACGATGTATGCCTTATCCTGATCTTTTCTTTCTATCTTCTTCTCAAAAATGTGGGCATAAGAATCAAAAACCTTCCCTTCAATAAAAGGTCTTGTCCACATCATAATGGATTTTGAATCTCTCAACTCTGGTGGTATCAGTAAGGCGTGCCTTTCCTGTGATAAGAAGTTGAATAGCGTTGCATATATTATTAAGAAGTAAAACCTCCAAGGAACCTCTTTACCTATCTCAAATAATACCATGCTTCCCCTAGGGAAGCCTCCGCCAAGCACTTTATCCAAATCAGGTATACCGGAGGAAAAATTCCTTGGATCATCCAAACTTGGCATCCATTTCTTATAAAAAAGCCTTTTTGGAGTTTCGCCGGAGATTATACACCTCTTAAGCGCATTTTCATATGTGTGGCATTTTTCGATTTCCTCGCAAACGAAGCAGGCATAGATGTTCTTTTCGCTCATGCACTCATATATTTCACATTTTACATCTCTATTCCTGTTTTCCTCAATACACCCTTTGCAATAATTCTTAATGTAATATTCACATTTATAGCACAGTGCACCACAGAAACCGATTAAAAACTTCCTAAAATGGTAGAAAGATCTGAATCTACCATCTTTTAGTGTGAAAATATACTCAGGTCGTGTTATTTCAATTCCAGTTAATTTATCGATATTTATAGTTCTGATTCTCTTTCCGTTAATCCTATTCTCCTTCAATATGATGATTCCATCAAAAAGATGGTCTATAGGCGTATTTTGTTCATTTTCTTTTATCAAAACCAAGTGGGTTTCTGTGTCCTTTGATATTCCAATGAATGTTTCTGATTCTTTTCTCAGGTTTCTTTCTTCGCCAAATACGGATTCCCAGCTGTCAACTATGAGGATTACAGGTTTTTCTAATGTGTCTATTCTTTCATATATTGCCTTTATGAACTCTGGCTTAGTACCGTAGTAGAGTACTCTATCCTCCTTACCACGATAAAGAACCTTGGTAGGATCCCTTCTTTTGGGACCATGTGGTTGAGAAGAATCAATAACGTTCTCATCAAGTAAGACGCCCTCTAACCAAGGGAATTGCATATAGAGTTCATTCGGAGATACTCTAGAAGATAAGTATATGCCGTTTCCGTTCTTACTTAACCGATTGATCAACTCTAAGGAGAATGTAGTTTTACCTGTTCCTGGAAATCCTTTTACAAGTAACGAATATCCCCTAAACCGCTCAAACACCTCCAGTATTTCGCAAGGTATGCTCATCTAGACCCGACGAAACTTATAACGGAGTTATATATATAACTTCTTGGTTTTGTGTTTATTTAAAAAATTATAAGAATAAAATTTGTATATAACTTTTTAAAAAAACCTTAATATGAAAGAAAATTTAAGAAGAGAAATTATTATAGGGCTTTTAAGGCTCTTTAAGGTCATTGAAGATGTACCTGAGTATCTTAGTTGGGTTGGTTACTATTCTTTTGTTGAGGACATAGCATTCAAAAGGGCGGATTACCTGCTCAATAAGGTCATACTCCTCTTCTTATCCGGCATATTTATGGCTTCAATCGGATATAAATCAAATAAACTTATTTTAATCATTGTATCTTGTTTTTTCATTTTGATTGGAGGATTTTTATTGATTAATCCTTTTGAAAAGCTAGGATCGATAAGTAAATTTGAAATAGACATAGAGAAAAAAGTAGATAGAATATTTGGATTGGCTTTCCTTATTTTTGGCCTAATTCAAGTACTCCTCTTTGTTCTCTAAATATTATTTCAGGAAACTCCTCGCAATTACCATTCGCATGACTTCCGATGTGCCTCCCATGATCTCGGTCAATTTTGTAATCGGTAAATTCCTCAGCGTGCCGTGGGATCCGTGGATTTGAATAGCCTTTGAGGCTGCCCTCATGGCTGCTTCAGAGGCGAAAAGTTTTGCCATGGCAGCCTCGGTTGTAAATCTAGCCCCCGGCTTTTTCATGCTTCCAGCCCTATATACAAGCATTCTAGCTGCCTCTAATTCAGTTGCCATGTCTGCTATCATCCACTGGATTGCTTGAAGGTTGGCGATTGGAGCTCCAAATACGTTTCTCTCTTTAGCATACCTTATTGAGGCTTCTAGGGATCCCTGAGAAATGCCCAAGCATGTAGCTGCAAGCCCGATTCTGGCATGATCTAAAGTATGCAGGGCTATTTTGAATCCGTCTCCCTCGTTACCAATAAGATTTTCTTTAGGAACTCTACAATTTTCGAACAATAGCTCTGCGTCCTCCGTGGAATGAGCACCCATAATATGGAAAACTCTGCCTATCTTCATTCCAGGGGTACCCTTTTCAACAATAAAGCAGCTCATCCCTTTTGTGCCCTTTTCTCTGTTTGTGTATGCAAAAACGTTGATTATATCTCCAAATGCATTTGTGATGAACCATTTATGACCGTTCAATACATATTCATCTCCGTCTCTTTCTGCGGTAGATTGTATGGCTGATACATCAGATCCTGCCACTGGCTCAGTTAGAGCAAACGAAGCAATATACTCTCCACTGGCTAATTTTGGAAGGTATTTCTCCTTTTGCTCATCAGATCCAAAGATAAGTATGGGCAACGTGCCATTAGCGGTGTGATTAAACAGGACTATTGCGATGGAAGGACTTACTCTGGCTATTTCTTCTATGGCTATGGCGTAACTCACACCATCTACATCGAGTCCGCCGTACTGCTCTGGGACAGAAAGACCCCACAGGCCTACTTCATTTAACTTTCCAACAAGTTCTTCAGGAAATTCAGGTTTACCTTCCTTTACCAAATCTCTCTCCAACGGCGCTATTTCCTTTTCAGCAAACTCTCTAACCTTTTTGCGCATTTCTTTTTGATCTTCATTCAGTTCAAAATCCATTCAGACCCTCCTTCGAATGTAATCTCCTACTTCCCCCAAGGACAAACCTTCACACAAACTCCACATATGGGGAACCCGATATGGGGCATATTTTTAAATTCTTTCGTAAGCAAATCTCTGCATCTTGGGAAATCTAATACATCTTCCCTGCTAGGTGGGATATCTTCCCATGATAGACCCCTTATTGCTCCTGCTGGACATGCATTTACACATTCTTCACATTCCCCGCATCTATTTTTCATAGGCTCATCTGGCTCAAGAGGCATGTCTGTAAGAAGAGAAGCTAGTCTAAATCTTGGACCGATTTCAGGATTTATTAATAGTAGACTTTTCCCAAGCCAGCCCAATCCTGCTGCTCTTGCTATCGCCTTATGCGATACGTTAGAAAAGAAATTTTCTGTATCAAGAATTAAAGAAGCAGGAATTGGTAATGCCCGGTATCCTCTCTCCTGAACAAAACTCGATAACTGGAGAGTAATTTTATCCAAAAAGTCGTTTAATGTCTTGTGGTTGAATGCGTACAATGGTGTTGGTCCATCAACAATACCATCAAGGATTCCGTTGGAATATCGAACTCCCACGGAGATTGCTCTGCTATATCCGTCAAGTAAATTTTCAGGAATTGTTTTTATTCCCTCTACATTCTTTAAATCTGCTATACCGACCAGATCTGCACCGATATTTCTGGCATACTTCTTAATATCATCCGAATTCATGAAACCCCTAATCTTTAGAATATTCCCTATTTTTAAATTTTTCGGCTTTTGTCAAAAAAAATTTGTACGATCAACTAAAAATGGTTCTGTTAGAAGTACTAGAAATCCTTGAAAGTGCATGCAAGAAAGCTTTGCTACTTGTCTGCTAGAAAGTGCAGTTATTTAAGAAAATAAGAGTTAAAAAGCGACAGATATTTATACTACGCTCTCATGAAAGATTAAGAAGGATTGAGAGCCGCTCGATTTCCATCGAGAATGGAAGAAGGCAGGTAAGTTTTATGAGGTAAATTTAACCCAGAGGAAAAAAACAGAATTAGAGAAGGTGGAGAAATAAATTACTAACAACGGCGTGACAACCTCTTCAACACCTTAAATGCGAAAAAACACCTTCTCGAGAGAACAAAAAATTTTTATAGATCCTCTTTATCATAAATATCGAAGTCATTTAAAATAGGTGTCACAAATTGGATGTCGAAAATGAGATCAAGGAAGGAAAAACAGAAGAAAATAAGTTCATTGAGCAACTAAAAGATGAAATATTACAGAAAGAAAAATCTTTACAGGAATACAAGGATCGTTTAGTAAGATTAATGGCAGACTTTGAAAACTATAAAAAAAGAGCGAGCCAAGAGAAGGAAGAGATAATAAAACATGCATCCGAGAACTTAATAGTAAAGTTGCTAACCGTGTTGGATAGCTTTGAGCTTGCGCTTGAAGCAATCAAAAATAACGAGGATAAAGATTCAGTTTATAAAGGAATAGAGATGATATACAATCAATTCCGAGATATATTGGAAAAAGAAGGTTTGAAAGAGATTGAGGCCCTAAATAAACCGTTCGACCCTTATCTCCATGAAAGCGTGATGATAGAAGAAACAAATGAATATCCAAATAACATGGTGATTGAGGAATTTCAAAAGGGATACATGCTTGGAACAAAGGTGATTAGATACTCCAAGGTTAAGGTTGCGAAAAATAAAGAGGATCGGGAGGAATAATATGGCAAAGGTAGTTGGAATAGATTTAGGCACTACAAACTCCGTCATTGCAATAATAGAGGGTGGAAAACCCACCGTAATTCCGAACGCGGAGGGTAGCAGGATAACTCCATCCGTAGTAGGTTTCTCCAAAGATGGTGAAATAATAGTCGGAGAGCCTGCCAAAAGACAGGTAATAAGCAATCCCGAACGTACTGTACGATCAATTAAAAGATTAATGGGAACAAATGAAAGAGTAAAGATAGGAGATAAGGAATACACACCAGAGGAAATCTCAGCCATGATACTGCAGAAGCTGAAGAGAGATGCAGAGGCTTACTTAGGAGAGGAAATAAAGAAAGCTGTTATTACGGTCCCTGCTTACTTCAACGACAATCAGAGAGCAGCAACTAGGGATGCGGGGAGAATAGCCGGACTGGATGTTTTGAGAATAATTAATGAGCCAACTGCCTCTTCTCTCGCATATGGATTGGATAAGGAGGGAGAGGCAACAATACTGGTATTTGATCTCGGAGGAGGGACCTTCGACGTCTCAATTCTTGAGGTTGGAGAGGGAGTTTTTGAGGTAAAGGCAACAAGCGGAAATACCCGTCTTGGAGGGGATGACTGGGATCAAAAAATAATAGATTTCTTGGTTGAGGAATTCAAAAAAGAAACTGGAATCGACTTATCTAAAGACAAAGCAGCGATGCAGAGACTCAAGGATGCAGCGGAGAAGGCTAAAATCGAACTATCCACTCTGACAACTACCACAATAAACTTGCCATTCATAACTGCTGATAGCACCGGTCCCAAACACTTAGAAAAAACCATCAACAGAGCCCAATTTGAGAATATGTCAAGAGACCTGTTAGAAAAACTCAAGGGACCCTTGAAACAGGCGTTGGAGGATGCAAAGTTAAAACCAGAGGACATAGACAAAATTCTGCTTGTGGGAGGAGCAACTAGAATGCCCATGGTACAGGAGTTGGTGAAGGACTTCTTTGGCAAAGAACCTACGAAAGGCATAAATCCAGACGAATGTGTAGCATTGGGTGCAGCAATCCAGGCTGGTGTTTTAGAAGGAGAGGTAAGCGATATCGTGCTGTTAGACGTTATTCCCCTTTCTCTGGGTATAGAGACATTGGGAGGGGTATTTACCAAGTTGATTGAGAGAAACACAACCATACCTACGAAGAAGAGCCAGATATTCACCACTGCTAGCGACAATCAGACATCCGTGGACATACACGTGCTACAAGGTGAGAGACCCATGGCAGCAGATAACGTTAGTCTGGGCAGATTTCAACTTGTAGGAATTCCTCCAGCTCCAAGAGGGGTCCCTCAGATAGAAGTGACATTTGATATAGATGCAAACGGAATATTAGATGTCACTGCAAAAGATCTTGCCACAGGGAAAAAACAGGAAATGAAAATAACTCCTACAACAAGATTGAGCGAGAAAGATATAGAGAGGATGATTAAAGAGGCTGAACAATATGCTGAGGAAGATAGGAGAAGAAAAGAACTTGCTGAAACCAAAAATCAGGCAGATTCCCTGATATACTCTGCGGAAAAAATGTTAAAGGATTACGCAGATAAAATCACTGAAAACCAGAAAGAAGACGTCGAAAAAGGAATTGAAAAAGTTAGAGAAGCTATGTCAGGAGATGATATCCAAAAGATCAAGAATTCAATGGAAGAATTAACCAAGGCGATTCACACGATCAGCACCGCTATGTATCAGGCAGAGGCGGAGAAGAGAAAGGAAAAAGAGAAAGATTATCAGGAAAAAAAGGAAGACACAGTAGATGCTGATTATGAAGTGGTAAACGAGTGATTCGATGAAAAGGGATTACTATGAGATATTAGGGGTAGACAGAAATGCTACCAAAGATGAAATAAAGAAGGCATACAGAAGACTTGCAAGGAAATACCATCCTGACGTAAACAAAAATCCAGATGCAGAAGAAAAGTTCAAGGAGATTTCAGAAGCCTATGCAGTTTTAAGCGATGATGAGAAGAGAGCCAGATATGATAGATTTGGGCACGCAGGCATAAGCGATACGTATACAGAGTACGACCTATTCAGAGACTTTGATTTTGATATACTTAGAGATTTGGGATTTGGTGGCTTCGATAGCATATTTGATATCTTCTTCGGAAGAAAGAGAGGTTTCGACTTCGATGTTGGATTCAGAAGGCCCAAGAAGGGGAGAGACATCTATCAAGACATCACCGTATCTTTAGAAGATGCCGCCTTTGGCACAGAAAAAACAATCGATGTTGGACACGAGGATGTATGCCCTTCCTGTAATGGCTCAGGCGCTTATTCTCCAAATGATTTGGTAAACTGTCCTAGTTGTGAAGGGACTGGTGAAATAAGGGACGTAAGAAGAACGCCCTTCGGGCAGATGATAAATATAAGAACATGCAACAGGTGCTATGGTCAAGGAAGGGTCATAAAGAAACATTGTAGGGAGTGTAAAGGCACCGGAATGGTTAAAAGAAAAAGGAAGATAAGTGTGAAGATACCAGCGGGAATAGAAGATGGATATCACCTCAGGATAAGCGGAGAAGGAGAAAAAATCCATGGTGGCACTCCAGGGGACCTTTATCTCACCGTTCACATACTTCCCCACGAAATTTTCCAAAGAGACGGTAACAACATAATTTATGAACAACCTATTAGCTTTGTACAGGCAGCTTTGGGAGCCGAAATAAAAGTACCCACCCTAGATGGAAACGTTAAGATAACTATACCTGCTGGAACCCAGTCAGGTACCATATTCAGATTGAAAGGAAAAGGAATGCCAAGCTTACGTTCAAGCAGAAGAGGAGACCAACTTGTCAAGGTCAAAGTTGTGGTACCAAAAAGATTAAACGAAAGACAGAAGGAACTTCTCAGGGAATTTGCGAGAATTGGTGGAGAAACAATTGACGAGAGGAGCTTCTTCCAGCGAATAAAGGATGAAGTAATAGATGCCCTTATAAAAGAATAATCAATTTTTTATCCAAGTTTTATAGGCCTTCTCTATATCATCACCGTCTACAAATACAAGGTTATTCTTCCTTGCATATCTCAAAACATCCTTTTTGGAAAGTGCCCTACCACTTTTAGGATCGAGCATCTCACATATGCATGTTACAGGAGTTATTCCCGCCATCTCTGCGAGGGCAACGCTGAGCTCCGTGTGTCCTTTTCTATTAAGCACCAACCCATCCGCTGCTCTTAACAGAGGGACGTGTCCCGGGGTTCTAAACATTTTTCCAAAGTCCCCTCCATTCTTTGCAAGGTTTGCGAACTCTGAGATGGTCAGAGCCCTGTCAAAATCAGTTATTCCAGTAAACGTCTTTCTGTGGTTTATGCTGAGAGAAAACGATGATTTTTCATCATAAGGGATATCATTAGCCTTTAATTCATTTAATATATCAAATTTTTTGCTAGCATATTCGAATACTTCAGTCAGGAAAGGCAGTTTGAGGATCTTCGATTTTTCTGGATGGATGGCGATACATATCAACCCGCCAGCATCAGTTCTCATCTTCGCCACCTTTTCTTTGGTTACAAATTCCGCACCGATTACCATATCAGTCTCTCTTTCCCTTGCATCGTCATCGAATATTAGAACGAATTCTCCGTTTCTCATCGCATCAATAGCCTTTATTATTTTATCTTCTCTTATTTTCCCTTCTCTTTCTGTATTTTTTCTCATTTTATCTTTCATATTCTTGTCCCTTACCATACTTGCATTCCACCCTCACAATATCACCATTTTTCAGTTTAAAGTATTTTCTAAGACTTACGGGTGCGATTAATTCTATGATATCCATGCCATAGTGCGTTCTTGCCGGTAAGATTATCGCCCCATTGATCTCCTCGTTTATTATGGCTGGATAACATTCTACCGAGCCGAAGGTTCGTCCTTTATCTTTAAAACCAAGTATTTTAATGTTTGGAATCGTTTCCAAAATATTTTTTACTATCAAACTATCTAACTCAAACAATTTTAGATTCAAGGTCCCTGGATAAGGTCTGAATCCCAACTTTTTTTCGAACTGCCTTAGGTAATTATTTTGCTCCATGTAATATCTTCCCTCTCCCATGCCTTCAACAACGTTGCCTTTAAAAATAACTGATGTCATTTCCTCAGAAATCGTGTGGAGGTCTGCGTGTACCTTCTTGAGTAAGTTCAAACCTTTATCAGAAATTCTGATGCTCTGACCGCTGGGCATTACTCTCCTTAAAATTAATTTTTTATGATCCAATTTTTTTAATCTCCTTGCAGCAGTTTGCTGTGATATTTTTAGTTCCCTGGCGATATCTGATGACGAAATGTTGATGCTTTCTCTTGCTGCACCGAGTCTGGCTAGGGTTAATAGCAGGCAGAAGTCTTCCATATATCTCACTTTTGAGTTGTAAATCACTTTTGGTAATATTTCCATATATTCCTTATCTTTTTCGATATCTCATCTGCTATGCGTAATGGCTCAGGCAACCTGTGATCGACAATACATCTCTTCACTATCTCAAGAGATGATTTTAGGGATACCCCATGACCGGGACTTATAAATATAGGTCTTGAGTCACACTTTGATTTGAATGCATAGCCTACGGTTTCCTCTTTCACCTTAATGGGATTTGCCTCTTTTTCTTCTTTTGGTTCTTTATAATATCCAAATAAAGGTTTTTTCGCTACTCCTATGGTGGGAATATTCATTTCTGCCCCTATATGAGAAGCAATTCCCACTCTTCTAGGATGTGCTATGCCATGACCGTCTATCAATAAGATATCAAACTCACTGTTTTTTATTACATCCTTAATGGGTTCTGCCTCTCTGAAAGCTAGAAAGGTTGGTATATAAGGAAAATCTATCTTTTTAGAAAGAAAATGACAATCTAAAACTTCTAATTTTTCAAAAGAAAGAAAAACGGAAGAAACAAATGCCGTGTTTCCGTAATATGATACATCTACACCGCCTATAACATTTATTTCATCGAATAGGTCTTCTATAATAATTTTTTTACTGAGTTCTTCCTGGTATTCCTTTAATCTGTTTAAGTTTAATTTATTCAACTTTAATTCATCAAAATCTGTTTTCTTTTCTGAAGAATTCAATTGATTATACCTCTCTGGCGAGTATAGAAATAAAAACAGGACCCCTTACGTCAATTTGTTTTTCATTGCTGGTGATATACCTTCTTCCTGCATCTTCCAAGACAAGATTGATATCTGCAAGACTCCTCACGATAGGAACCCTATAACTCACCTCTTTCTTGCCTGATATGAAGCCTTTTTCGATTTCATAGGAGGCTGCATAAGATATGCCATCTATGTATCTGATTCCTGTTGATACCCCATTCTCTTTTGGCAATCCTTTGATGTTGCCATCTTCTACAACTACATAGTTGAAAGCAGCAGGACCCAGCAGTTTTTTCCCTTTTTCAACTTCGAACACCTTTACCTCTATCTCTTTGCCGAATAGTTCGCCTCTGTAGGCAATATATTCGCAGGGGGCGTCTTCATTTGCATGATTTTCACAAACTTCTAAAATTCCTCTGGAAATCTCAAATCCAACTCTGGATACGGGTAAATTTTTTATGTATATCATGCTTGCGAGGTCTAAGTCCGAGTATTTTATTTCTTTGAACTGGGGATAGGAAAGCTCTCTCACGTCTTCTGCTCCATATAAAACCATAGCAAGTCTTTCTACCCCCAAACCGAGGTTAAGTACTGGATATTCGATCCCATAGTTTGCTAGGGCAAAAGGGCTGTAAATTCCAAATGTTGCGATTTCTATCCATTTTCCTGTTTTTTGATTAAGTACAAACACCTCTGTCTGGGTGTCTGGCACGTAGTACTTTGATCTCTTCTCATCAGGCTTGAATTTGATGTTTTCAAACCCGAACTGCGCTAACAAACCCTCGGATATTGACTTTCCTTCCTCTGCGTTAACGTCCTCATCCATAATAACGCATGAGGCAGAGTGATAGGTGCTAAGTCTCTGAGGATCTTCTTTCTGCTCTCTCCTGAAACACCTATCTACGGAGAATAACTTTACTGGTAATTGTATTTTTTCTTTTAATTCCCCCAGAGTTATGAACCAAGAGCTTGTCATGTGAGACCGTAAGGTCATGCCGCTAGGTTTAGGCTTTAATTCTTTGATCTCCGGGAAAACTTTTTCCAAAATTTTTGTTGCAAGTTCATTTTCGATTTCTAAGGCCTTAGAAATCTCTAGTAATAATTCATCACCATCTATGGTGCCTTTTTTATAAGATCTGAATACTTCTTGGAGTGCATCTTTCTTTTTTATATCTATGCCCAGTTTTTCGAGTTCTCTTAGTTGTTTTGCGCTAATACCTATGTCCGGTCTGGGTAATGTCGCCAGATAAAAACATCTATCTAAAACTGCGGAGCCTTCTGGGCCAAACTGCTTGTGAACATGAACATCTTCTATGTAAAGAGGGTTTTGAACCTCAGAAAAACCAAGTCTAAGGTATGCCTCTCTCAGAGCCTGTATCGTATCGTATACGGGATGAGATTTTCCAAATTTATACCTCAACCTGGGATATTGTTTATCTAAATCAGATGATAAGACTTCTTTACCAAGAATCCAGGCCTTTTCAAAATTTTTTTTCGCTAGATCTTTGAATTTGTCAGGATCGAACCTCATTTGATTCCTCCTAGGCGAGCAACACCACCTTGCTTTCTCTTGAAAAATCTTTAATCTCATATCCTGTTAAACTGGCCAGTTCCTCTCCGAAATTCATTATTTCATTGAAAGATGGCATATCTTCCCTGTCTAATCTCCTTCTTGAGTATCCTACATGCATATATGATTTTGGCTCCACAAACGTTGGTTCTCCTTTCTCTATCAATTTGGCGTATCCTTTTAAATCTGTCATGTTGTATCCTCTCACGCAGGTTATCCTGATTACCGTATTGCACTTGAAGCTTGACAGTAACTCCAGCGTTTCATTTATCCTTTTCCATCCGTCACTCTTTATCGGTGCATTGATTATGTTGTATATGTGTTCGTTTGGGGCATCAAGAGAAAGGTAAAGTTGAGTAGGCTCTTCTTCAAGGCTTTCTAATCTATCTGGTCTTGTTCCATTCGTTACTAGAAAGGTGGTAAACCCTGAATTGTGAAATTCTTCTATTAACCCTCCAATCTTTGAATATAAGGTTGGCTCTCCTGCAAGACTTATTGCAGCGTGTTTAGGATTTCTGGCCTCCTCTAGCATCTTTGAATCTATTCTATCCATTATACCTCCATAGCCGGTTAATATAATTCTTTGTGCTCTTATTGATCCTTCTACAATGGCTTTTGGATCGTCTTCCTCTTTAATCTCGGTTCCTTGGGTTAACTCAATCGGTCTCCAGCAAAAAATACATTTTTGCGTGCACCAAGAAACGCTGGGTGTCATCTGTATGCATCTATGGCTGCTGATCCCATAGAACTTCTCCTTGTAGCATGCTCTATTATTTAGAAGTTTCTGTCTCAGCCAGTGACAGGCCTTTACCGCGGAGTGTCTCCCAACTATCTTATACTTCTGCTTTTCCAGCACTTCCCTGACTTCTTGGGTTATCATGGCTTTACCATTGATTCTGAAGTATATAAATTATGGTCGAAATATTTATATAGATATACCCAGATCGATGAGAGGCATGAAACTCAGAGATTTTCTTTTTTTGCTAGCATTATTCTTTGCATCACCCTGTTTTGCTCAGGATATGAAGACAAACGTTTTAAGCGACAAAACCATTGAGATAGGGCCTGAAAACACATATGTGAGGGATTCCTATACTCTATTCATTGTCTATGCAGAAAAAAGTGATTTGAAAATTACTAGGATAAAGCTATTTAACGTTACTGCTCTAAAAGCCTTTGACGACTTGGGCAAGTTAGAAGTGCTAGACAATACTATTAAGCTCAGAAATCCTTTGGGAAACGGGATTTTGCAGGCTAAATTTACAACAGAATACTATGTTGAAAAGCCCAACAAGATAGATGATCACTATAAATTCATTTATCAAATTAAAAAACCTGAGTTAATTACCAATAAACCAGAAGTCATTTTAAGGCCAAATTTTTATCTAAAATCAATGAGGATAATACTCCCTCCCTCCACAGTTTTTTATGTCTATCCCTCAAAAGATCCTGCGAAAATAAAGAACAGAGTAGAATTAAACTGGGGACCGAACGAAGTTGATAAAGAAATAATACTGGAATTTGGAAACATAGAGTTAGCAGTACAGGCGGAAACGGAAATAAAATTAATGGAAGAGGAATTAAATGACATGAAAGAAAAATATCATGAATCTAGCAAGTATTTGGATGTAACACGGCTAAAGAAAAATCTTGATCTTGTTGAATCAAAATTAATGGAAGCCATCCGTGCATATGATGAGGGTGACTTTAGCACTTCACTGGAAAAAACTAGCGCATGCAAATTCTTTTTAGAAAGTGCTAAAAATCTGTTAGATAAGACCCAAAAAGACTACATAGAGAAGCTCTCGGAGAACATTACGGAGAAACTCGCTTTCGCGGAAAATAAGATAAATTCTATTGAAAAAACCGGAACAGACGTTGAAGAGGCAAAAATTTATTTAAAAGCAGCAAAACAGAAATTAGAGGACATAGACGTTTATAAAGATTCGAATCCGAATCATGCCTTATTGCTCGCAGAAGAAGCCATTGATAATTTGAATTTAGCGATTAATTCTGCAGAAAAGGCAGAAAAGAAAAAGTTTGAAAGAATGCAAGAAGAAAATATAGAAAAACGAACTAGACTATTGTTCAACTTAACTTTGTTTTTTATATTACTTCTTATTTACATGGGACTCAAGATCTGGCGATGATAAAATGATTTTAGATTACTTTTCTGAAAATGTCCAAGCATATGCAAACGATTTGATTTTGATTCTGAACGTAATATTAATAGCCTTGATCATATCAAATCTCAGCGAAAGAATTCTCTACCGATCAAGGTTGGCTTTACGTATATTAAGCGAAACTACCATTCATGCGGTTGTGAAAGGAGTCAGATACCTGCTTCTCTTAACCGTTCTTCTATCCATTGTAAAGATATCGGGTTACGATATCACTTATCTTTTAACAGGACTGGGTATAGCAGGTATAATTATAGGATTTGCCGCAAAAGATCCCATCGCGAATGTTATATCGGGTATTTTACTCCTAGCAGACAGATCATTTGAACTTGGCGACGAGATTGAAGTTGAAGGATTGTATGGAGCTGTAGAGGACATAACCCTTAGAAGTACGAGAATAAGAACGATAGAGCATAAATTAGTGTATATCCCTAATGCTGAATTAATCTCAAAGAACATTGTAAATTACACGATAGGTGACAGAAGAATTTGTTTGAAAATTCCTGTAGGAATAAGTTATGAATCGAGCATCGATTTAGCAAAAAAAGTCATGATGGAAGCAATTAAAGAAACAGAAGGGACTTTAGTGAATCCTGAACCCGAGGTTCTTTTAAAAAATTTTGGAGATTTCTCAGTTGATTTAGAGTTGAGGGTATGGATAAGTGATGCAAAAGAGAGATTTGATTTAGAATCTGAAATAAGATGGAAAATCAAGAAGAAGTTCATGGAAAATGGAGTAGAAATACCATACCCAAGAAGATACCTAATTTTAGACAAGGAAAGCATGGGGTATCTCCTTGAAAAAGAAAAGTCTTGAAAAACTTAGCAAGGAAATCGACAGATCTCTTGTCTTCGGCATGGGCGGAGGAGGAGATGTAGTCGGATGCATACCCACAGCAAAATACCTCGAGATTTTGGGAGTTGATGTAGTACTGGGTGGTCTTTCATGGGAAAGAATTAGCGTGGATCCTCTGCCTGGTCCCAGGAGAATTGAAGAAATAGAGAATTGCGAAAGAATAGGAAAGTACGCTGCACTTGTCAACGAAGAAACAAAGACCAACTATGGAGTTAGATTCTCGGAGAGTATTCTATGCGAATTTTTAGATAATGAAATAGTACTGATAGACATAAATCACGGCGTGAAAGGAACTGTAAAGGCCATAGAGGACTTGTTAAATTATTTTAACTGCGAACTTGTAGTAGGCATAGATGTTGGAGGAGACGTTTTGGCAACAGGAAAGGAAAACGTTAAGAGTCCCTTGGCAGATGCCATTTCACTATCTGCTTTATGTAAATTTGAAAAAAGCGTGGCAGGGGCTTTTGGCCTTGGTTGCGATGGTGAATTAAGAATAGAAGAATCTCTGCGTAACATATCAAAAATCGCTATGAATAATGGATTGTTGGGAGCAAGAGGGCTTACAATAGAAGATGCACAATTTTTGGAAGTGGTGGTGGAAAAAATACCCACGGAGGCTAGCAGATTACCATTGTTAGCGTTTAAAGGTGCTTTAGGCAAGCAGAAGATAAGATTCAACGAGAGGATTGCTGAAATCTCTCCCGTATCAACCATCACATTTTACATGGATCCAAGAAAAGTATACGAAATCAACCCATTTGCAAAGGCAGTAAACGCGAGCAACTCATTAGAAGAGGCCAACAAAAGGGTAAACAAGCTCGGATTTAAAACTGAATTAGATTATGAGGCTGAGTACAGTAGGGAAGTTTAATATCATCTAAAAGTTATCTAAAGTTATCCTCCTCCCCTGAGAAAATATAATTTTACTAGTTTTTCAAGAATTTTAAATGATTCTTCGGGACCCTCAAAATCTACCTCAAGACGAATGACCGGTATAAAATCGATACCAAATCTGTGAAAATTTTCTTTTTTCTCGAAAATTTTAATTTTCATCATGACATCTTTGTTACCTGCTGATATCTCGACAAAATTCTCTTTTAATTCTTTCTTTTCGATTGAGAGATTCATATCCTTCAAAACTTTGTTTATACTTTTTTCAGAATCTCTTAAACTCAACATCCGATACGTTTTGACTAGCTTCATATTGCTTGATGAGAGGTAAGATTATTTAAGCAATATCCTAGAGAAAAGATATGATGTTGAATGAAGAGAAAAGGGTAAGGTTGAAGACGGGGTGTGAGTCCATAGATTCTCTATTGGGAGGAGGATGGGAGAAAAGAACAATTTCACAGATCTACGGAGCTGCGGGAACGGGAAAAACTAACATATGCATCCAGTCAAGCATAAAAACGCTATCGTCAGGGAACGATGTAATTTATATAGATGTAGAGAGTGGATTTTCTCCAGATAGGTTCTTACAAATCTCTGGAGGCAAAGAGTACGACGGTTTCCTATTGTTTGAACCGGATTCCCTGAGTGAGCAGAAAAACATTATAAAAAATATAGAAAGATGGACAACAAAAAACTTGGGATTGGTAATTTTAGATTCAGCGGTTGCATTATTCAGAGTAGAAGACGAGGAAAAATTGATAACAAGAGATCTTGGCGTGCAAATGGTACAACTTTCCAGAATAGCTAAGAAGTATGACATTCCTGTCTTGATAACCAATCAGGTCTACACAAATATAGAGGAAGACAGAATAGAACCGGTGGGAGGAATGTTTTTACAGTACTGGTCAAAGACCATTTTAATGTTAGAAAAGACAGAAAAACCAAATATACGAAAGGCAACTTTGATAAAACATCGATCGCGACCCGAAAAAATCAGCGCATACTTTAGGATTTCAGAAAACGGACTCAAATCCGTTTAGGTGATTGGATGAAGATAGGCAATTTTACCGCTGAAGAATTAGTTAACCGATTCGGATCCCCAATATACGTTTATGATGAAACTAAGATAAGAGAAAACTATAAAAAATTTTACAAGGCATTTTCCAAGAACTATAAAAAAGTACTGGTCTGTTATGCCTATAAAGCAAATTCTAACCTTGCCATATGCAGAATTTTAGCTAGAGAAGGTGCTGGCGCTGATGTAGTCTCTGCTGGAGAGCTTTACATCTCCCTGCTAGCAGGAGTGCCTCCAGAGAAGATAGTGTTCAACGGTAACAATAAAACAGAAGAAGAGATTAAGATGGCAATAGATACGGATATCTTAATGATAAACGTAGATTCCTTACATGAATTAGATCTCCTGCAAAAGATTGCTTCTCGTTATGAAAAGAGTATCGATATTGCCTTCAGGATAAATCCTGACGTATCCCCAAAAACGCATCCTAAGATATCCACTGGACTGAGAGAAAGCAAATTTGGTGTAGACATAAAAGAGGCTGTAAATGCTTATGAAAAGGCGTTAGAAGCGGACTACATAAATCCAGTTGGCGTGCACATGCATATTGGATCACAGATAACTGAAATAGAACCATTTAGTGAATCTACATCAAAGATAATGTCTCTATGCAAAGATTTGAGTGAAAAATTGGATTTACCAATAGAATTTGTTAATTTAGGTGGAGGATTAGGAATTAAATACGATGAGAAGCAAAGCGTACTCTCGGTAGATGAGTACGCAAACGTTTTGTCTAGCATTGTAAAAGAAGAATCAGAGGAGATAGGGATAGATCCGACGCTGATATTGGAGCCCGGAAGGTTCATCGTAGGATCGAGTGGAACATTACTAACTAAAGCAGGCAGCATAAAGAACAATCCATCAATCGGAAAGATAGTTGCCTTGGAAGCCGGTATGAATTTATTGTTGAGACCCGCCCTGTATGGCTCTTATCACAGAATCTCGGTGGTTAAAAACTCGAATAAGAAAATCAAAACAACAGTAGTAGGTCCATTATGTGAGTCAGGGGATTTATTTGCAAGAGAAAGAGGGCTTCCTGATATAGATTCAGGAGATATAATCGCAATACACGATGTAGGCGCATATGGCTTTTCCATGAGTAATCAATACAATGCAGTGCCAAGATGCGCAGAAGTTCTCGTGATGAATGAAAATGCAGACTTAATTAGGAAAAGAGAAACTCTTAGTGATTTAATTCAGAAGCAGATAATTCCAGAAAGACTTCTTTAATCAGTGTTTTCTCTTTCTCTCGCTCAACTTTCTGATTAACTCTGGATTATGAATTTCCTCAACTTTGAGATATTTTTTACCCGCATTGAAGATTTCTCTTCCGTTTTCATTCCTTATTATAAGTGTGGAATAACCATCATCCGACCCTACCGAGCCGACCGATATATCTGCGAACTCCGCTGTAAAGTCATCGCACACCTTACATCCCTCTCTTAAATAGTGATTGACTCTGGTAAGGGGAATTTTTATATTTTCCTCGTTACAAGTTACGATGAAGTTTTTTCCCTTAATGTTACACTTAACTACGTTTTTAAGATCTATTCCATAGAATCTTTCCACCAGAAGTTTAATCAGGTCGTCGTAAAAGTTATCCATGCAGAACAACCCTATACTGTACTTAACGACGTCCGCCATCCTTCCAGCATATTGAGAATTGTACTGCATCTTTCTTATTCCCCTTATCTGGCATGGTGTACCCACAAAAGCGAGTCTTTCAAATCTTCTTTCTACTGCTTCTCTTAGCAAAGAATTTACAGGACTCAGGGTATATTTGGTTCCGGCTCCAGATAAGGCCTCCTCGTAACTAGAGGCGATCATCGGAACCGCTAACCAAGGATGCCTTGATGATGTTCCCGTGACTATGGCGCCATCTATCAACTCAGATTCGAAAGCGCCTTTAAGTAAAGAGGTAACACCTCCACCATCTTGCATTCTTTTCCTTATTTCATCGTCTATGCTTGTCACGCTATACATGGTTTCATAAACGCCCAGTAGGTCATCTTCTCTTTTTTTACCAAAAGTTAGCTCTTCTATCTCTTCTACAGGGAATGTACTTCTTGGACAGACGTAAAAACAGGCTCCACACTCAATACATGTACCAACATGGTATGGAAATCCCTGATAATTTTGACGTATCGAGCCCGTGGGGCATGCGCTTACACAAGTGCCGCAGCAACAACAAGTTTTAGGAAAGATAACCTGTCTGTGCAAATCATCGAATATTATCTCTCCCTTATCCAAGGTGATTCCTCCTATGACGAAGGTTAAATGAGAATCAAATATATATTTTCCGCCATTACCCAAGATGAAGTACGTTTCTAAAAAATTATTTTTAAAAAAAGATGTTATTAAAAAATGTGAAATGGATCCATTTATGGCTCTATTTTATATAGTAGATGAAAATACCTTACAAAAAGAATGGTTGATGTTATGGAAGCAGTATTGGCTCTAGCCGATGGTACAGTTGTAAGAGGTAAGGGATTTGGTGTCGAAAAAGAAGTGGCTGCGGAATTAGTTTTTAATACATCAATGACCGGCTATGAAGAGGCTCTTACGGATCCCTCCTACAAAGGACAGGTGTTGCTCTGGACTTATCCTTTGTGCGGAAACTACGGGGTAAGAGATGTTTCATTTGAGTCCGATAAAATTCAAGTTGAGGGTTTCGCGGTTAGAGAAGTTTGCAAGCACCCTTCTCACCATAAAAATAAGAAAGACCTATCTACTTTCCTAGAAGAACACGACACACCCGGAATAGAGGGAATCGATACCAGAGCTCTCACAAAAAAAATCAGAGAATACGGTGTGATGAATTGTTCACTTATCGTTTCTTCTGAAAAAATAGACGAGAATTATGCGCTTGAATTAGCAAAGAAACATGCTGACATATCTGATATCAACCTTCTCCCCAAAGTCGGTGTAAAAAAACCAAAACGATACGATGTAGGTGGCGACCTACACGTTGTTGCCGTAGATTGTGGAATAAAACTAAGTATACTCCGTTCCCTTCTAAAAAGAAATGTGAATGTGACATTGGTCCCTTACTTCTCTAAATCCAGAGAGATACTCGAGTTGGAGCCAGATGGTCTTTTGATCTCAAATGGACCTGGAGATCCAATTCACGCAAAAGAAGCGATAGAAGTTGTCAGAGAGTTAAAAGGAAAGGTGCCGATGATGAATATATGTTTGGGACATCAAATAACCGGACTCGCATTTGGAGGCAGGACTTATAAACTTAAGTATGGTCACAGGGGATCAAATCAGCCGGTAAAAGACCTTAGGAACGGAAAAGTATATATTACATCACAGAACCACGGTTTCGCGGTAGATGCATCTTCTCTCAAAGAAGGATTAAGAGTAAGTCAGATAAACCTGAACGATAATACAGTGGAGGGTCTGGTACACGAGGAGTACTCTATTATAACCGCCCAGTATCATCCTGAAGCAAATCCAGGACCATTGGATACGAGATTCCTCTTCGATGAGTTTGTGGAGCTGATGAGGTGAAAAAAGAAAAAGAGAAGAGCGAAATCCAATCAAAAATAGAAAACATAGTGGGAAAAGGAATAGACTTTCTATCAGTAGACCCTGAAGAATTTAAAAGGAAAAAGAGAAATGCCAAGAAATGATAAGCAATATAGATGCGATTTTGCTCGGTATAATTCAAGGTACACTGGAATGGCTACCTATAAGCAGCGAGGGGCATCTCATCATATTGATGACACAATTTCTCAATATACCCCTTAAAGATGCTTTGTCTGTCTCCATATACCTCCATACAGGTACTGTTATTGCATCCATCATTTATTTTAGGAAAAAAGTAATAGAGATAATAGAAGATTTTCTTAAATTTCGAGATTATACAAATCTCACAGTATTTCTGATAATTTCCACATTACTGACGGGATTTTTTGGATTTTTTATGTACCATGGAGTTAAATCCTTAACTTACATGGTTGGAGAAGCGATTACTGCTATCGTAGGTATATTTTTGATTGTTACAGGTTTGATTGAAAAATACGGTGGAGGGAAGGGATTGAAAGATATGGAGGATTGTAGTATTAGAGATTCATTTATACTCGGCTTTTTTCAGGCATTTTCTGTTATACCTGGACTGAGCAGATCAGGAATAACCGTTTCCATGCTGCTTTTGTTAGACTATGAGCAGAAATCCGCATTAAGATTATCATTTATTATGAGTATACCCGTTATTATCGGAGCAGAGATTGGTATAAATATCTTTGATTCTCCCAATATACCTTTATCGCAGTCTCTGATTATGGTACTCGTCTCTTTTGTAGTAGGATATCTCTCAATTGGATTTTTAATGAATATCGCGGAAAGAATTAGTTTTTGGTGGTTTTGCATACTGATAGGCTCGATTTCCCTTGTTCCTTTTCTTCTTGCTATCTGACCGCATTGGTTAGGGATGAATTCGCATACTTTTTCATTGTGAGTCTTACCTTATCTCCTAAATTGAATAATTTATAGCTACAAAAACCGACTAACATGGCTAGTATCGCTAGTGATGCGGCAAGAAGAAGCAAATATTCTATCGCTGCCTGACCTCTCTCATTGTTCATGAATATTTTATGTCGAATTAATTATATCAGTTTTGTGTATCCAAATTTGAGGGGAAAACCACAGAAGTACCACAAATTTGTCCTTTCGGAATTCAAATATGCGGGGAAACCGTTATAATTTAGTTTCTTTAAATATAATTATATGTGTAGTGAGCGCAAGGGACAGATAAGTCTAGAGTTCTTACTTGTAATTACGTTCTTCCTCGCAGTAATGGCTGCCATAGTGATACCAATGGCAAGGACTTCCATTCATGTATCAAGAGATACCTCTGTTTTAGGAGAGGTAAGAGGATTTGGAGAGCTTATAAAGAGCAACATAGAGATAGCTGGATCTGAGGGACCTGGATCAAGAAAAACAATTCAGGTCTCGGTTCCATCAAAGTTATACCAGATAAGAATGAATGGAAACTATACTCTAGTAATGGTTTGTAACACTACGAGAGGACTGGAAGAAATATACGTTAATGCATCCTATCTTACAGCATTAAACTCCACATTTTCCACTGATATATACAACAGCAGAGGCAAAGATACAGAGATAAGGGCAGAGACGTTCTATAATGATAGCCACGAAATCTACGTAAGATTGAGGGTTGCATGATGGATGAAAAAGGACAGATAGCATTAGAATATTTGATAATAACTGCGTTACTACTCGCCGTAACCGCTCTTTTTTTCACCGTCACACAGGAAAGAAGTATGAGATTGCACGATACAATGAATAGAACTATATATACATGGAGAGATCGCATAGGAGGCTTTTTCAATGCTAGATGAGGGTGGACAGACCGCATTGGAGGTTCTAATACTGCTCGCAATGGGTCTTGCAATAGTCGCCATAGTTTACGATCTCACATCTAGGATGTTAATTCACTCAGGCAACAAAGTAGTATCGACAATCGAGGCGGTGAGGAATAGCACAATAGGACATGGTTAATATGAGAGGTCAGTACTCCTTAGAGGCTTTGTTGATACTTGTGTTGGTGGTTGCTGCATCTTCATTTTTTGTACCAAGAATCGCTGAGCAAGTGGAGATAAATCAGATTACATCTGCTGCGAGAACTGGAGCAGAAGAGGCAATCTCAATGATTTCGCTCGATACTCAAAGGAATTCAAGTTTTGATCCGCCTTATTCTTCTATGATAAAAGTAGTGAGTATAGAATTGAATGAAAAAAGCCCTAATTTCTATGTTTCGAAATTAACGTTAACCGTGCCGCCATATTACAGCCAGCTCAACAACACCCAGAAAGGTCAGGCTATAAGCATGATAAATAGGAGGATAACCGAACACGTGGTAAATACAATAAATATGGAAATGCCAAGCCCCTCTACAAAGACAGCGGCAGGAATCACATACGATTATTATCTGATAAATACCTCCTTTAACAGGTATGCTTTCTCGACCATTAGGCTCCAAGGAGTGGCAACCTTCAATGTTTCTGGATGATTCTTTTTAGGTAGGGGTGCCAGGAGGTCCAACATGAATGGTAATGGACCTGTTCTGTAGAGGTGTAGTAATTACCTCCCCCCCTGGGTTATTTATTACTATTCTCCCTTTTGTACTTAAATCGTTTACAACCACGATCTCCCAAGTACCCTTTCCCACGCCCTTTACGGTAATATAATCAAGGTTATCATCAGTATTTACGATTGATTTGTTACCTATCCAATCACCCTGTAGGACCATTATTCCCCAAGATAGGTTGGAGCCAGATCCATTATAGAGTTGTGGGGGAACATCGTTTTGGTCATTCCATCCAAGCCAATATGAAAGTGTGTGGTAATCATAATCTGCTAAAGATTCAACAGTAGGCGAGTTTACCACCAATTGCCAGTTATCATGACTGGAATGAATGTATACTGTTCTCTTCGCATACCTGCCTTCTGCTTGTACCATTTTTATCGCCCCTGCTATTTTATTTAGATTTGAATTCGCTTCGCTTACGCTCTTTACTTTTTTCCCCTCGCTTATGGAATCTTGAAGCATAGGCAGGGTCATGGCTGCCAATAAAGCGATGGCTACCGTAAATATTACCAGGTATTCTACAGATATTTGTCCTTTTTTATTCATTTTGATTAACACCAAGGTAAGGCAGGATCTTCGGGGTTATAGGTCATATTTCCGGTTATAGCTATGGATGGATCGTCTATGCAAGTTGCAGTAACAGTTATTGTATGGGTGCCTGTTTTTCTACACGTTGTGTTGTAGACATAAATGCCAGTTGCAACTCTTGTCATTGGGTCATTGATTATGTCTGGTCCGGGACCGATGATCGATATTGTGACGCTTGCATCCATCAAACCTGTGGAATTCCACACTCTCGCGGTAATATCGTTGCTGTATTTGTTTCCTGGACAACTTTCCTTACAGTCTACAGAAATTGTAACCGATGTTGGACAGTGTGCAACCTCTTCTACTGGAGGTGGTGTTACAGCCGTCCTTATCCTTACATAGATCTTCAAATTGTTTTTTTCCACTCTCGTATTTCCAGACTTTATGTGGATGTAACTGTACTCTATGAAAGTGCCTGTTGAATCTTGATCAGGAGTGGAAGCATTCACGCTGAAATCTATGCTCACACCTTCATTTTGTAGATATAGTTTTGATAATTTTCTGGTTTCATTTATCACCTTGGCGCGAAATTCATCTGGCTCCACAAGAGGGTCTATCTCTTTTGCTACGTAGTCCAAGATTTTCTCCAATTCTCCATCATAATCTGGACTTGGATCATACAGATTATGATAAACAAAATATGCCTTGTCTCCCTTAGTAGGATTTGTAAATATGTCTGTTCCTGTAGCAGTCATATCTATAAGTGATGCGGTGAGCAGCAGTACAGGAACTAATAGCAATAGGCTTATGCCGCTGAAGACAAAACCCTTATCATTCATCTCCAGACCACCAACTTTAAAACGTAAACGTTTCCGTACCCCGGAACAACAAGGAAGTTCAATGCCCTGGGCTTTCCGACGATTTTAACATCTGGAACAGCCGTATTTGGATCCTGTATTATCTGTGTAACGTCTATCTCCCATTTCCCGGGTCTGTCTCCTCCTGCCAAAATGTAAATTTTATCATAATATGTTATTTCCTGACCCGGGCTTGTCTCTCCCTGATACTTAGAAGTATCAGATAGATCGAATCGATAAGTATAATTTATCCAATCAGCAGGTACTATAGTAAGGTTAATATCACTCACATTCGTCTCAAGTTTATTGAATACGGTTATATGAGTATTAATGGCGTCCGTTGTGGTATAAACCATCTGATCTGTAGAGATATCCACCTCAGTTATCGTATTAACATAGAAATACCATGTCGGAGGTATGAAAATCGTTCTATTTAGTGGTAACAGGGTAGAGGCATCTTGGTAAAGTCTCTCAGGCTCTATCCACCAGTGCGGGGTCATGTTGTACCCTATTATGTAAGAAGTTCCAAATGAAGATGTCCAAGACTGAATTCCCGTCTCCCCAGCCATGTTAAGCCATATAGGAATTAAACGATAGGTAGAATCGTTATAGTAGAGGGTCAGATTCTCTTTGTATATTGGATTTGTCCCAACCTTTGTTATTCTGGTAAAAATCTCAAATCCGTCCCCCTTATCTAGGAAGTACGTCTCTTCATCTCCGCCTAACTCCTGTAATTCCGTTTCTACCAAGTATCTGTCGTAGACTGG
>JBHIEG010000002.1:0-107029 GCA_046760505.1 Candidatus Hydrothermarchaeota archaeon | reverse complement strand
AAAAGTCTAGTCCTCTCGGTAATGTCCGAGACGTTCGCGATATTTGGCCTGTTAATAGCCATACTCATAATGTATGGTGCAGGACTATTTGGTTGAAAGATCTCATGGAGGTTTACGATTGGGTGTAGAGAAAATAGTGGAAAAGATTTCACAAGAAACGGATGAAAAGGTGCGATCCATATTAAACGATGCTAGATCCAAAGCAGAAAAGATACTAGCACGAGCCAAGATGCAGTCAGAGAGGAAAAAGGCAGATATCGTTGAAAAAGGCGAAAGAGAGGCTTTTCTTGAAAAACAGAGAATAATAGCAGATGCTAGAATAAAAACAAGGAAAATGAAATGGGATGCTGGAGAAGAGATAATTAACAAAGCCTTTGAGAGTTCAAAGAAGAGAATCAATGAAATTAGATCAAAAGGGAGGTACGGTGGATCAGACTATTCAGAAATTTTGAAGAGACTCATAAAGGAGGCAGGATTAAACATTGGTGGAGGTGACTTAATTGTCAGCGCTACTAAGGAAGATGCCAAGTTCATTGAAAAAGGATTGTTGGACGACGTAGCAAAAGAAATTGAAAAGGAGACCAAGGTAAAGACGAGTATAACCCTCTCTGAAGATAACATTTCCGGACTTGGCGGCGTTATAGTAAAAACCAAAGACAGGAAGATGGAGGTAGATAATACATATGAAGAGAGGATAAGGAGGCAAACCGAGGCACTAAGGGCAGAGGTACACCGAATTTTGTTTGAGTAGGAGGAACATATTTGGTAGTGAATCTGGGAGGAATAGGCAGTCTAGCAGAAAAAGTGGGTTTTGGTAACTATCCAGAAATATTTCTGGGTCTAATCATCGTAGCAGCATTGATCGTATTCATAGGAATTATAACGCCAATCTTAAGACTTGTCATAGATATATCACCGTATGCCTATTCCAATGCCAGAGTCAGGGGAATGGAAACAAGATTGTTATCCGCCTCCAAATATAACGAAATAATGGAATCAGCCTCTTTTCAAGAAACTCTAAGTAATCTAGAAGGTACGGAATATGGTCAATACGTAGCACAAGTAGTTGCTGAAGGAAAAGGAAGTGAATATGCGGACAAAATGTTAGATCAGTGTCTATGTGACTCCTATGAGGCTGTTGTAAGATTTGCTCCAGAAAACGTAAAAAAAATTTTTGCCACATGGAAAAAAAGATGGGAAATAAAAAACCTGAAGAAGATACTAAGATCTATACATGCAGGAATATATCCTGATATGGATACTATATTTGCCATAGGAGACGTAGGTATGAGTACATATGAATCTCTAGCAGATTCCAAGAGTATCGAAGAATTCGTGTCAAAACTCGAGGGTACAGAGTATGGCGAAGTGCTGAGCGAGCACCTCTCTGCGTACCAAGAATCGAGATCTTTGCTTCTTTTAGAATCTGCCTTGGATAAGTATTATTATTCGCTTCTCTGGAAGAGCGTTTTTATAGTATCTGATGAGAATACACGACCTCTAGCATTGTTTTTTGGATCTGAAATAGACATCACCAATATCAAGTTGCTATTGAGGGCAAAAGCAGAGAATCTTTTACCAGAGGAGATAAAAAAACTTTTAATCCCCAACGGACATGACTTGCATCAATATTTTTTGGACAGTTTGTCTGAGGCAGAATCGGTAGTTACCTTAATCAATTCACTTGAAGGCACAAAATACGGTAAGATTTTAATGGATGAACTAGTATCTTACGAAGAGGATGGTTCCTTAACGCCACTGGAAAGAGCACTGGATAAAAGTTTGGTGGCTCTGGGCAAGGATCTTTCCAAAAGACAACCATTTGGAATCAGTCCACTGTTAACGTATCTGATGCTGAGGGAAAACGACATCAATAATCTAAAGATTGTATTGAGATGTAAGGAGGAGATGTTTCCGGTTGAAAAGATAAGAAAACATATGCTATGGGTGTGATTTAATGGAAATAGCAGTCATAGGTGATACGGATACGGTAACCGGATTCAGACTTGCAGGTATAAAGGAGACTTATGATGGGCAAAAACCTGAGGAAATAGAAAAGACATTGAGAAATCTGATGAAAAGAGAGGACATATGCATAATTATTATTACTGAAAGGGTGGCAGAAAGCGTTCGTTCTGTGATAGATGAACTTGAAGATAAAAAAATCTCACCTATACCAATCATCGTAGAAATTCCAGATAAAAAAGGTCCTATAGAGAGAGAAATTAGTCCTATACGCGAACTTATTAGAAAAGCAGTTGGAGTAGATATTACCGGTTAGGAGGGATATAATGAAATTTGAAAAAGGTACCGTCATAAAGGTATCAGGTCCTGTCGTTACTTCAAAAGGAATGAAAGGGGCTCAGATGTACGAGGTAGTGAGAGTAGGGGAAGAAGGATTGCTAGGAGAAATCATTAAACTAGAAGGAGAAACAGCTACGATTCAGGTATATGAGGAGACATCTGGAATTGGACCCGGAGATACGGTAGAAAGAACAGGTGTGGGTCTTGCAGTAGAACTCGGGCCGGGACTGCTGAGAAATATTTTTGATGGTATCGAAAGACCTCTTGAGTACATTAGAGAAGAGGCTGGAGACTTCATAACAAGGGGAATCGAAGTATCAGCCTTAGATAGAAACAAGAAATGGGAATACGTGCCAAAAATAAAGCCAGGTACAGAGGTCGTCAGCGGTGACATTCTTGGAACAGTTCAAGAAACAAAAGTAGTCGAACACAGAATTCTAGTACATCCACATTTAAAGGGAAAAATAATTGAAAACAATGAAGGAAAATTCACAATTGATGACGTAATAGGCGTACTGGAAACTCATGATGGGAAGAAGGTAGATCTAACCCTTACTCAAAGATGGCCTGTCCGGATAGGAAGACCTTATAAGGAAAAACTTGATCCTATTGTTCCTCTTTTGACAGGACAGAGAATATATGACACATTCTTCCCGGTAGCAAAGGGAGGGACTGCTGCTATACCAGGACCATTTGGCTCTGGAAAGACTGTGACCCAGCAGCAACTTGCCAAATGGGCCGATGCCGAGGTAGTGGTTTACATTGGTTGCGGAGAAAGAGGAAACGAAATGGCAGAGGTATTAAAAGATTTTCCAGAACTGGACGACCCTAAAACTGGAGAAAAATTAATGGAGAGGACAATTATATGTGCAAACACTTCTAATATGCCTGTCGCAGCTAGAGAAGCCTCTGTTTATACAGGGATTACATTAGCAGAATATTATAGGGATATGGGCTATTCGGTTGCATTGATGGCGGATTCTACTTCGAGATGGGCAGAGGCTATGAGAGAAATCTCGGGTAGGCTTGAAGAGATGCCTGGAGAAGAAGGATATCCGGCCTATCTCGCATCTAGGCTAGCAGATTTCTATGAGAGGGCAGGTAGGGTTATTACACTTGGCTCAGAGGAGCGAATAGGTTCAGTGACTGTGGTAGGCGCTGTTTCACCTCCAGGGGGAGACTTCTCTGAACCTGTCACCCAGAACACCCTACGAATAACAAAAGTTTTCTGGGCTCTTGACGCGCCTCTAGCGTACAGAAGGCATTTCCCTGCTATAAATTGGCTTACCAGTTACTCCCTCTACCTTGACAGGGTCAAGGAATGGTACGATAATGAAGTATCACCGGATTTCAGACGATTCAGAGATGAGGCAATGGTAATTCTTCAAAAGGAATCTGAGTTACAGGAGATTGTCCAGTTAGTTGGTCCTGACGCATTGCCAGAGAGGGAAAGAGTAATTTTAGAAGTTGCAAGAATGTTAAGGGAAGACTTCTTACAGCAGAGTGCTCTACATGAAGTAGATACTTACTGTCCCATAACGAAACAATTCAAAATGCTCAGCATCATTCTAGACTTCTATCACAGGGCTATCAGTTCGGTAGAAAGAGGGATACCAGCGAGTAAAATAGGGGAAATGAAGATAAAAGACGACATTGCAAGATTAAAAGAGGTTCCATACGACAAAGTCGATGAGACATTTAATGATGTAATAGAGAGAATGCATAAAGAATTTGAAGAATTGACGGCGTGAGGTGAAGAATATGAAAGTAGACACAAAGGTTAGGGAATACACAACGGTGGCTGAGGTAGCAGGACCGTTAATGATAGTTGAAGGAGTCGAAGGAGTTGTTTACGGAGAGGTTGTGGAAATAGAGACATCCACTGGGGAAGAAAGAATGGGACAAGTTCTGGAAGCGAGAACTGGAGTTGCAGTGGTACAGGTCTTCGAAGGAACCAGGGCTCTAGATACGGCGGAGACAAAGGTAAGGTTCACTGGGCAGGTAATGCAATTATCTGTCTCTGCTGAAATGTTAGGTAGGATTTTTGATGGACTTGGAAGACCCATTGATGCTGGTCCCCCTGTAATTCCAGAAGACAAATTAGACATAACTGGGTCACCAATAAACCCAATAGCGAGGGAATATCCTAGGGAATTCATACAAACAGGTATCTCATGTATTGACGGTATGAATACATTGGTTAGAGGACAAAAACTGCCATTATTTTCCGGTGCAGGATTACCTCATAATGAGTTGGCCGCTCAGATAGCCAGACAAGCAAGAGTTTTGGGAGAAGAAGAAGAATTTGCCATAGTTTTCGCAGCAATGGGAATTACCCATGAAGAAGCATCATTCTTCATGAGAGATTTTGAAAGAAGTGGTGCTCTGGAACGTATAGTCATGTTTATCAACCTAGCGGACGATCCTGCCATTGAAAGAATAATTACTCCTAGAATGGCTTTAACCGCGGCTGAATACCTTGCCTACGAGTATGACATGCAGATGTTAGTAATACTAACAGACATGACAAATTACTGCGAGGCCTTAAGAGAAATTGCAGCGGCTCGAGAAGAAGTTCCTGGAAGAAGAGGTTACCCAGGATATATGTACACCGATCTCGCTACCAATTATGAGAGAGCAGGCAGAATCAAAGGAAGAAAGGGAACAGTAACGCAAATACCTATCCTTACGATGCCAGACGATGATATTACCCATCCAATTCCAGATCTCACGGGATATATTACTGAAGGACAGATAGTTTTAAGCAGAGAACTGCACAGAAAGGGAATATATCCGCCTGTAGATGTGTTGCCTTCGCTATCGAGGCTTATGAAAGAAGGAATAGGTCCAGGAAGAACTAGAGAAGACCATTACGGCGTTTCAAACCAATTGTATGCGAGTTATGCAGAAGGTAGAGACCTTAGGGACTTAGTGGCGGTAGTTGGTGAAGAGGCCCTTACAAAAAGAGATAGGACCTACTTGCATTTTGCAGACAGGTACGAGAGAGAATTTATCCAGCAAGGAAGAGACGAGAACAGGACTATCGATGAGACACTAGATCTTGGATGGGAATTGCTAGCTGACCTACCAGAAGGCGAACTGAAGAGAATTAGTATAGAGCACATAAAGAAATACCATCCAAAATACAAAGGGAAGAGCAGCTAACCACCATACTTAACTTATCTCTTAGACAATCTGTCTTCGGAGGTAACTTATGGCTGGAAGAATAGAAGGGGTTAAGCCAACCCGAATGGAACTCCTAAAACTGAAACGCAGGGTAATCCTGGCTAAGAAAGGCCATAAACTATTGAAGGAGAAAAGGGATGCTTTGATAATGGAATTTTTTGCCTTGATTGACAGAGTGAGAGATGCTAGGACGGAGGCGGAAAATAAACTCGAAACAGCCTTTGAAAAATTAATTGTTTCTCAGGCTTTAATGGGGGTAATAGATGTCAAAGAAGCCGCATTGGCATGCGGCAGAGACTTAAATATCGATGTATCAACAAGGAACATAATGGGTGTTGTCGTTCCTGTTCTTTCGTTCGGGGAGATTAGAAGGAAAGTAACCGAAAGAGGCTATTCACTAATAGATACATCGGTAGCCTTAGATGAGGCTGCAAAAGCCTTCGAAGAGGCTTTAGAGTCCGTTATACGTCTTGCAGAAATTGAAGAGTCCGTAAAGTTACTCGCATTGGAAGTAGAAAAGACAAAAAGGAGAGTTAATGCACTGGAATATGTTTTAATACCTAGACTCGAAAGAACTGCCAGATACATAGATATGAGACTGGAAGAAATGGAGAGAGATAATTTCATAAGATTGAAGAAAATCAAAGCCAGTCTTGAAGCAAGGAAATTACCTTCTGAGGCATAGTGGAGATTAATTGAGAAATTGGAGGATTGAAGCTGATTGAAGCTAAAAGAAAGAGATTGCCTGATGTGGGTAGTGTATTATTCAGACGGAGGAGATAAGTATTTACAAGGACATTGAGAGGGACCTAAACCTTATTGCAAAACAGATAAAGGCATTAAATGTACACTTACCATTAGCGAGAAAATCGCTTGAAACTTTACTTAAAGAGGAGAAACCTAGTGTAGTGGGTAGAGATGGTACCATTCATGTTTTTAAACACGAAGAACTTGAATTACTGGCAAAAATAATTCCTAAACATCTTCACTCAAAACTAAAACTCCCAATATACATAGAATTAGGCTCTGGAGATTGGGGAAGTGGTGTTGCACGGGTGAGGGATAAGATCAATATTATGGTGGTTGAGAAACTCATAGATATTAAGGCAATGGAAGACTCAAAAGAAATTTTTTTATATCGTCCAGATATAATTGAATTGAGAAAGATTCTCCCAACAACAACGCAGTATGCTTTCTTAATGTCGGTATGAGCGAGATAGACAAAATTTTGAGAGACCCAGAATTCAGGGTAAAGTTGTATTGGCTTTACTTAATCGCCAGCATCTGTGCAATTGCTGGCATGGTAATAGGCATATTCATATTTATCCTCAAAGCTTTGGGGTACTTTTAGCCTTAATAGCCTAAGAAAAGCCTTTCATATAACATACGGGGGAGACCTGCTTGTTTCATTTTCTTTGTGGTTTTTTCAATTTCGTAAGGTACCCTTCTTACCTCTACAGTATTCTCATCCGTGTCTATTACACCATAACTTGCATAAGGGTTTCCATCTCTTGGTTGACCTATCGAACCTGGGTTTGCGATATATCTGCCCTCACTTAAAGATATTTTCCCGCCATAAGTGAGGTATTTCTGGGTTATTTTTCCCTCCGAATAGATAAATGCCTGAGCAACATGAGTATGACCAACAAAAAAAACATTCTTATTTGTTTTTGAAAAAACGAGTACCGCATCTTGTATTGATAGTAAGTAGTCTTCTATGTAGTGAGTTGAACTGGATGGCCCAAGGGGAACAGGACTTCCATGAACAAATAGGAAATCATCCTCCTCTATCATCATGCCCAGGTTTTCAAGAAAATTTTTTGAATCCTCGGTAAGTTCATTCATTGTCCATAGAATAGCTTCTTTTGCTACAGGGTTGAACCACTCAATGTTCATTTTACCAAGAGATGCAGCATCGTGATTTCCTAAAAGCGAGATGACACTGTTGTCCTTCAGGATATCTATGCATTCATTCGGGTTGGGGCCGTAGCCAACTGTGTCTCCAAGAGAAATTATCTTGTCAGCCTTTAGTTTTTCCATTACAGCATTTAGAGCCTCTAAATTCCCGTGGATATCTGATATCAGACCTATTTTCATTCGTACGACCTAGTCGGTAATGGAATGATACCAATCGAACAAGTATTCAGGCAAAAGGTACCCTAATTCACCCATCTTCCTACAAAGATGTACAGGAACAGGACTTAGAACGTATGCTGCTCTCTCGTAAAAAGTGGTAGGCTCCCTTCTAAGTATGGGAGATCCACCTGTTAATCCACTCGCATCGTCTAGGATGAACTTGCAATCACTTAGTTTTGCCAGTGCAGAATCTTTGTTTCCTACAAAGGCAATAACCTTTGCCCCAAGCCTCTTAAAGCTCTTTGCCCAGTCTAACAGAATCTCGGTATTTCCAGAACGTGATATGAATATACCAGTGTCGCCTACTCTTGGCTGAGGAGTCGTTTCTCTTCTTGCAACGAATACTTCGTCTCCAAGTATCCTTTTAACATGCATAAATCTTATCGCAGCCATAGAGGCTACCAGGGAACTGGGACCGATGCCGCCAAGGGTTATGCTGTGGGGCTGAAATAATGCGTTTATGAGTTTTGAATATGCTTCAGAAGTTACTGTTTCATCTACGAGTTTTCCAATATTTATAAACTCTTTTTCTGCCAGTTCAAAAATTTTGTAAGCCTCCCAACCTCTGTACATGACCTCAACGATCCTTTGCATGAGAGATAAAAGAGCCAGTTCGAATTGATCACCCATGATTCCTAATCCCAGCATTCTTTCGTAGGTACTGTATCTTTTATCTGTCTTTGTCCTACCCTTTAATTCAAGAACTACTCCATAGTCCCTTGCGATTTCACCCATGGGAGAGTTTGGATTTGAGGTAATGAGAATTATGTTTGTTTTATTTGAATTTGTGCAATCTATATGGAGTTTTAAATCCAATAGGGCGCGTAACGGAGTCGGTGAACTTCCAGAACCAGAGGCAAGAAGGAAAGTGGTATTCCCGAACCATTCTTCCAGCTTATCCACTCCGGGGAAACCCGTGTCCTCTGGAGTGATCACCACTTTGTCCCTAACCATCTGGCTTGTACCTATCTTGAGAGAAGAAAATGTCCTTCCAGATCCGTAAGGTACTATGCAGCGGGAATCTCGAATCAACTGATAAACTTCTTCCAGTTGACTGGGTTTGATCGCAAAGAAAATGTCTTTAATCTTATTGAGGTATTCTACCTCTTTACTTATTTTGGCACTAACTTTAGAAACCATTTTATTTTCACCAATCATCCGGTAAGTTTCATTATAGCCTCAGCAAGGTCTCCATTCGCTTCTTCGAGAGCTTTCTTTGCGACCTCTTCTGTGACGCCAGCCTGCTCACAAACGATTTTAATGTCTTCTTCCGAAATTTCAGATTCCTTCTCAATTTCCTTTTCGATTACATCTCCAGTAATCTGATAACTTTTCTGTCCCATGCCTTCCGTTAGGATTATTTGAGGATTCTTTATGATTAATTCTTTCTCTTTTAATCTTATTATAGCCTCTTCCGCATGAATTTCTTTCATCTCTATACCCATTTTTTTCATCATTTTCTTCATCTTACCCAACTGTCTGGGATCAATATTGAACATGCTATCCTCCACCTATACAATATCATGGGCTATTTAAATATATCTATCAAACTTCAAGTTTCAAACCTTAATTTTCCAGTCGCCCATAGAATATTCATCATAAACTTCCATATAGACTTTTTCGGTTTTCTTTGCAATATTTATCCAGTTGTAAGTCTCTCTTAATTTTTTTCTTGAATTTTCCACCAGTTTTCTGGCGTGAGAAGGATTCTTGAGAACATGAAGTATTCCCCAAGCGAGTGAATCGGAGTTATCTACCTCGACCTTGACGCCGTTAAAATCATGCTCGACTATTTCTCTCAATCCACCAGTATCTGAAACTACGACAGGGGTCCCTCTGCTCATCGCTTCTAGTGCTACAATTCCAAATGGCTCATATATGGATGGAAATGTTGCTACATCTGCGCAGCTGTAGAGAGCCTCTAGGGTAGGGTCATCAACGTAGCCTGTAAAGTAACACTTATCGTAAACTCCTAGATTCCACGCAATTTTATGTAGTTCGTCCCTCATGAATCCATCTCCTACTATTACAAATTTCACGTTCGGCATTACCGATAAAACCTTAGGGATTGCGCCTATCAATACGTTTGCACCCTTTTCTGGAACCAGCCTACCTACATAAAGCACTATTTTTTCGTTTGGAGATGCGAATTTATTTCTTATCTCCATGGGACATTCTTTTCTCACACCAATTTTATCTCTCTCAACACCATTTGGAATCACATATACCTTATCCCAACTAACGCCCAATACTGAGCATACTTCCTCCTTCATAGAGGAACTACAGCAAATAACTCTCCAAGCCTCGTAAGTAATCCACCATTCTGTCTGATGAATTGAATTTTGATACTCTGAGTGGATACCACGTCTTCGTCCGTACTCGGTTGAGTGTATGGTAACAATTAAAGGCTTTCTGAACCCGTGTTTACATGAAATCGCTGCGGGAGCCACCATCCAGTCGTGTGCATGGAGAATATCTATATTCTCTTTTCCTAAAATCTTTACAGCTTCTTTTTGCATGTAGTAATTCATTTCCATAGCCCACGTCACAAAATCAGGGGTGTTAATATCGTATGAGCGGGTTCTATAGACACGAACCCCTTCTACGATCTCTCTATCTTTTGCACCTGGAAAATCGCATGTAATCACATGTACTTCATTTCCTAATTCAACTAAAGCTTTTGATAGACCGTAAACGTGAGGTGTTATTCCTCCAACCTTTCTTGGAGGAAATTCCCAACTAAACATCAGAATGCTCAGGCTTTTCATTATGTAATCTCACAGTAGGCGTTGATGTATTCATCAAAATTTTTATTATAGGGTATTAGTTTTATTTTCGATTCCCGGACGGAATGTATGTCAATTAATCCTCGATAGGTTCTTTTATCATGGACAATTATCTTTTCTGCCTCTAAAATTCCCTCCGACTCCATGTCCTTTATGTTTTGACTGTAAGGAGTAAAAAATCCACCGGTCCTATGGTCCTCTAGGCTATACAAACTCAAGATAAAGGGTATCCCAAAAGAGTATTTCACCGCTATGGCGGTAGGACAGGGAATCCATTCATGAACATGTACTAAGTCAAATTTTTCCTCCTTTTCATAAATGTAATCTGAAACAGCCTTAAAAAGAGAACTATTTAGTGTAATTGTCCAAGAAAACACGTTTACATGTGTTTTAACTGGGTTTGTAACTCTTTCTACATAAACATCACCTTCGTGACCTTTTCCGGGAGACCACTCGTCAAATGTAAACACATAGGGTTTGATTCCCTGTGTAACGAGATAATCGCACAAACGCTTTACTTGTTTAGAAATGATTCCTACAATTCTAGGAGGATATTCCCAAGTAAGGATGATTAAATTTTTCCTTTCAACAGGTTTTGATCGTTTCTGTCCTTCCAAGTTTAAATTCTTCATGTAAAGCCTCAACCGCTTTTTTTGCGTCTTCTCTTCTAATGAGAAAGGATATATTAACCTCAGAAGAGCCCTGAGATATCATGATTATATTTACTCCCTTCTTCGCAACTGCATTGAATACCCTCGCTGCCACCCCAGGAGTACCTCTCATTCCTGCCCCAACGACAGCTATTACGCAGACATCTTCGTCATATATGATCTCTTTTATCACGTTATCACTCTTGTCGAACTCTTTGTAGAGAGCCTTTACAGCTCTTTCCAATTCGTTTTCGAGAACTACAAGAGATATGTTTGTTTCTGAAGAGCCCTGAGAAAACATGATAACCGTTATATTTTCTTCACTTAAAGCAGAGAATATCGATGCAGCAACTCTGGGGGCGCCTCCTATTCCTACTCCAGAAACTGTTAGTAAAGAGGCGTTCTGAATAGAGCTTATTGCCTTAACAATTTCATCGTGTTTTTCTTGTTCTTTTACAATCAAAGTCCCGCATCCGTCTGGATTGAAGGTATTCATCACTCTTACAGGCAATTCCTCCTCCACGGCTGGCTCTAGTGTTTTGGGATACAATACCTTTGCGCCAAAGAAAGCGAGCTCGCAAGCCTCTAAATATGAGATAACAGGTATTGTTTTGGCCTCCGGGACAAGTTTTGGATCGCATGTCATAATTCCATCAACATCAGTCCAAATCCAGATCTCGTCCGCTTTTATTGATACGCCTAACAAGGATGCGGTAAGATCTGATCCTCCCCTTCCTAGAGTGGTTAATACGCCACGAGTATCAGCGGCGATAAATCCTGTTACCACCGGTATAATACCTTCTTTCATAATCTTTTCAATTCGCTCCTTTACCAATCTTTTCGTAGTATGGAGTATAGGTTTAGCTTTTCCAAAATCAGAGTTTGTTACTATTCCAATTTCGCTCCCAGTGTAATGTTTCGCGTTTATCCCAAGATCCCTTAAAGTATATGCTAGAATTGGTGCGGAAAGCCTTTCTCCGAACGACATTACATAATCCAAAGAGCGACTGGTCAATTCTCCAAGAAAGTAAATTCCGGTTAAAACTCTCTCCAGTTCCTTTATTAGTTCGTGAATCTCAATTAAAACCTCATTAAGCAATTTTTTATCTTTTATTGAAACTTTAGCAGCCTCTGCATGCCTCTCTTCCAGTTGTCCAATGAACTCGCGAATACTTGCTATGTAGTCCACACCTTTCTTTCTTTTAATCAAATTTTCAGAAATCTCAATCAGGCTGTCAGTTACGCCTGCCATGGCTGAGACTACCACTACGATTTCGTGTTCTTTAATATAAGATGAAATGATATTTGCCACTCTTCTTATTTGCTCTCCATCACTTACCGAGGTGCCCCCGAACTTCATTATGTAACGCATGATACTCCTTTGCAACCGAGTAAGAATTTAAATTTAACGCCTAAAAATTTCACCGAACACATCTATGATACTCTTCCTTTCCTGTACTCGGGATATAACGGAAACACCTTCTCCTCCGTGTAACGACTTTCTTAACCTTATTTTTACAAATACAGGTGTTTCTAAAGATTCTCCAACCACCAATGCGGTACCTGGGGGCAATCTTTTAATTTCTCTTTCAAGTCCAGGCGTAAATCCTTCTAAGGATTGACTTATCGCCTTCAGATCGTTTGGATTTGTTATTTTCAATATTATTTGTGTATTGCACTGAGAAAGGACATTTTTATCTACTCTGGCAGGTCTTTGGCTTACCACGCACAGTCCAAGACCGAATTTCCTGCCTTCACTCGCTATAATTCTCAATATTTTTGATGATGGAACTTCTCCAAACCCTCTCTCCGGGGCAAAATTATGGGCTTCCTCTATCAAAAACAAAAATGGTAAGACTTTGTTTAGTTTTCTAGCCTCGAAAAGACCTCTTCCCAGTCTTGCAACGATCAAAGATTGCATATCTGAGGGCAATCCTCGCAGATTAATTATACTTGCGACTCCTTTATTAATCAAGTTCTTTATTTTTGTGGCTCTAGCCTTAAAGAAAGGATAACTCAAAAGTTCCTCTAAATGCTCTATGAGTCCCCATTTCGATTTGCTTTGGTGATCGACTATTTCGTTTATTATGTCGTACATATCATAGTTCTTTTTAGTCTCTTGAAGAGTCCTTACGGCTTGATATAATATACCTTTTTGGGTGGCTGTAAGTTTGGGGAGTAATTCTTGGATTTCCCAAGCATCAAGGTTCTTGTGGCTTAGGTAGAATCCTTTATCGCATTGATTAATATCTGGAAGTGGTGAGTATTCTAAAGTATCGTAACTTCTCGGTTTAATACCAAATTTTTCCATATTTTCATTTTTATTTGGATATCTGAGAGTGTGATATTCTCCATGGGGGTCAATAATTAACACAGGAACTCCTTTTTCTAAAAGTTCTTCTACCAAAACTCCAACCGTATAACTCTTTCCTGCACCGGTTTTTGCCAGAATACTTACATGTTTTTGTACTACTCTGTTTGCATCGAGGTATACCGGTATATCCGTGTGTTCCAGTAATCCCAAGTATATTCCTTTCGACGTTCTCACGTTCAATCCTAGCGTATTCATTATGAGTTTTTTGTCTGCGAGATAAACATACTCTCCAGGTCTAAAGGGCGTTTTTGGAAAATCCAAAACATTTTGGTCGTTTCTAAATCCAATAACTTCTATTCTTGCAATGATTCTCTCCTTATTCTCTCTTATTTCGTCACTCAGCTGGTATTTCTCGTTGTATCTTTTCAAAGATCTGATTTGAGCTAAGACCCAGCCGTTGACTTCATGCTTTACCTTAACATAAGATCCTTTAGAGACGCTTGAGTCTCTCACTAGTATATTGAATCCTGAAGATCCAACTTCGCCAAAAATCTGTCCTATCACTTCCATTTTAAACATTATTCAATTAGTATGTGACCATATAAAATAATTTTTAAGACAAGCGGCAGACATCCTTTTTAAAAAATAATTTCCCCGTTGAGAACTGTAACAGCAAAACCACCTACCTTTACATCTCTAATCTCTTCGTTCTCGGTATTAATCTCCACAAAAATCTCGCTTGGACGCTTTATCTCAAAACCTTGTTCCGCAATTATTTCGGTGACTGGTTCTTTGATTTCTATCAATCTATGCTTAGCGAGATAAGCACCCAAAGCACCATTTCCTGTTCCAGTAGCAGGATCCTCGTTTACGCCCACCAGAGGCGCAAAATCTCTGGTATGAACGGTTGAGTCTGGATTTAACGTCTCAAAGGTAAAGAGATGAGTGGTTTCAGCGCCTAATTCATTATTTATTTTAGAAAGTTTTGAAAAATCTGGATCAACTTTCTCCAGAGCTTTCAAATTCTTTATAGGAACGATTAAATGCCACAGACCAGTTGAAACGATCTCCATGGGAGGATCTTCTGAAATATATTTTTCCTCTATTCTTAATGCTTGGGCAACTTCTTTCCTCTCTACATTTGCGTCTCTAAATTTAGGGATTGTTTGAGTCATCATTATATTGATCATTCCTTTCTTCAAGGAAATTTCCACAGGCAACACGCCTGCTCTTGTTTCTTGTTTTAAAATAACTTTAAAACCTTCTAATTCGATTTTTCCCTCCTCCACCAGGGCGTGGAAAGTTGCTATGGTGGCGTGACCGCAGAGGTCCACCTCATTTTTGGGAGTAAAAAATCTCACCTTAAAATCTGCTTTTGGATCATCTGGATCGAAAACAAAAGCAGTTTCGGATAGGTTCATCTCTTTAGCAATATTTTGCATATCATATTCATTTAAATCCTTCGCATCGATAACTACGCCGGCTGGATTACCACCAAAGGGATATCTCGTGAAAGCATCCACCTGCTTGATTTTTATTTTTTTCACTTTCCCACCGAATCTTTAATTTTCCCAAGAAAAATATAAAAGCACTGTACTAAAAGTTAAATCGATGAAAAGATTACTGTGGTGGTTAGTTGCTGGCACTAAAGGAGGTATAAATCGTGCCAAAATCATAAATGCCCTAAGAGAGAGACCATACAATGCAAACCAGTTGGCAGAGTTGTTGGATCTAGACTACAAAACTGTTCGACATCATATCGACGTTCTTTTGGAGAATAAAATCATTACAACATCTGGCGAGAAGTATGGGGCGATGTACTTTCTGTCTAAAAAAATGGAGGAAAATTTTGAGTTATTTGATGAGATTTGGAAAAAAATTGGGAAAAAGTAAATTAATTGAAAGGAGAATTGTCGAATATGCTGTTCGAAATACACCTTTTGGTAAGCTTTATCAATATACTTATCTTGTTGCTACTTTTCATAATATTCTTAAGAAATTATAAGAGTATAAAATCAAGGTTCACCCTTGGACTTCTTTTGTTTGCCGGAATTATGGGTTTGAGCGCATTATTTTCATGTCCACTTTTCTTTAAAATTACAAGCGCCACTGTGAATTGTCCTAACGAAGTTTACCATACATCGGCATCTCTATTTGAATTCTTCGGCCTGCTCATATTCCTCTATGTGGTTTACAGATAAATTTGGAACTAATTTGGAATAAAAAAGGCATAATTCTGGGAAATTTTTATCAACAGGTGATCCCATAATACCATGGGAGCTAGAAAGAACTTTCCCCACCTTTTCTGCCATCCCCCTCCTAGCTCCCTTTAATCCAATTTTAAAAAAGAATTAATAAAGAAAGGGTAAAAATCACCAGCAGTACTGAGAGTATAAATATAAATCGAACCACGGAACCTATAATCCTTAAACTCCTGTGATGGTACGCAAATTCCATAGGCATCTCCTTGTTTTTCTCTCATTTAATTAGGAGACGAAATCCTACAAAAGACTTTTCTAAACTAATTTGTCTAAAAATTTGCAAATTTGACCCAATATTTATTTCCATTTGCCCATACTTTTTACCATGTAAAATTACAATTTAGGAAGAATTGTTGATACGAAAAATGAAGAGTCGGTGGGAAAAATGAAGATAGTTGGCATTGAACTTATCCCTGTTAAAGTTCCCTATGTAAAACCGATACCGATTCATGTTGGGATAAACAAAGAGGCAAACAATCTGATCGTAATAATAAACACGGATGAAGGAGAATACGGTCTAGGAGAGGTTTCTCCTTTGATACCATCTTACTCGGGCGAAACACAGGAAACAGCTATCTACACGATTTATAAAACATTGGGTCCCAACTTGATTGGAAAAGATCCAACGAACATAGAAAGCATTTGGAATCTTATGGATAATCTGCTATTGGGACATACATGTGCCAAGAGTGGATTAGATATTGCTCTACACGATTTAAAGGCTAAATCCATGGGAATTCCTGTTTATAATCTTTTTGGAGAGAAATTAAGAGGAAAACTACCAATTTTATGGACGATCAGCTGGGGAGGAGGAAATAGAGGAATGATCGATGATGCGGTGAAATACTTGAAAAAAGGCTACAGACACCTGAAAGTAAAGATAGGTTCAAAAAAGATTGAGGACGATGTAGAAAGAGTCAAAGCCATTAGAGAAGTTTCAGGAGAAATTCCTCTTATAGCTGATGCTAATCAGGCATACAGTGTAGATGAAGCCATAAAAATAATAAATGCACTAAAGAATTACATAGAAGTGCTAGAACAGCCCCTTCCAAGATGGGACATTTTAGGATATAAATACCTGACCGAAAATTCCGAGATTCCTATAATGGTGGATGAAAGCGTACCTACTCCTCAAGAGGCCATGAATTTCGCGCAATTGGGCGCTTGTAAACTTTTTTTGATTAAACTCATGAGAAGCGGTGGCTTTTTTCCAACTAGAAAGATAGTAGAGATAGCAAAGAAGTTTAAAATAGGGTGTATTGCATGCAGCATGACAGAACTTGGGATAGGCACGGCAGCGAACGCTCACTTTGCCTGCTCTACCGAGTATCTTATTGATAGATTTGGCTTCGGGTTCGACGGACCTTTGCAGATCTTTGGTATCACAGAGAGTAAAGGTTTTGATATGGATATAGTAGAGGTGCCTCCCAAATATAAAAATGGCAACTTGTACGTTCCAAAGGGACCAGGACTTGGCGTTGAGCTTCATGAAGAGAACATAGAGAAGTACAGAAGTGGAAAAACAAGAAAATTAAGCTAGAGACAAATGATCTTGGCTTAGTTTTTACTGAGAGCAATTTTTCTAAATAGAAAAATTTATACGACCAGATCAATCAAAGATTTGTGTGAGGAATCTCTTTCAAGTGAGATCATGAAAGTCTCGACTATAATACCGGTACTGAACGAAGAGGAGGCAATTGGAAAGGTCATAGATGAGATACCTAAAGAATTGGTGGACGATATACTAGTTGTTGACAATGGAAGTAACGATAAGTCTGCGGAAGTAGCGGAAATAAGAGGAGCCGAAGTTATTTTTGAGCCAGAAAGAGGCTATGGAAGGGCTTGTCTGGCAGGAGTGAATTACATAAAGAAATCCCCACCGGACATAGTTGTTTTTATGGATGGAGATTACAGTTATTTTCCTGAAGAAATTGAAAAGTTAGTAAAACCCATTATGAATGACGAATACGATTTAGTTCTTGGATCGAGAATCTTAGGCGAAAGGGAAGAGGGTTCCATGCCTCAATTATCCATTCTAATCAACAAATTGTTCACAAAATTAGTTTCGTCTATTTATAAAGTCAAAATAACCGACATCTCTCCATTCAGAGCGATTAGGTACAGTTCCCTCATCACTCTTCGGATGAAGGAAGGTGGCTATGGCTGGACTGCAGAAATGATATTGAAATCTGCTAGAAGAGATTTAAGAATTTTAGAAGTTCCTGTGAGGTATAGAAAAAGAATTGGAGAGTCAAAGATTACTGGAAGGACTTTAGAGGGCGTGAAAGCAGGAATCAGAATCACATACTTGGTATTTAAACACTTGATTTTTTGATGCTGACATTCGAAGAGCCCTGTATAGATTGCAATCCCTAGTGGCAGGTAAGCTTTTACGGCCAGATAGCAGCAAGACCTGCTACGTCAATCCCCTTCATTGTACCAATATAGGTTGCTTTGCCGGTGCTGACATTAACTTTCATTAGGATGTTTCCGTTGCGAACTGCAAACAACTCACCCGTGACGGGGCTGAATTCAACACCAACCCATGGATAGTATACATCTAAAAGACCAACAACAGTTGCTTTACCAGTAGTCTTATTAATGTGAACAAGCTTGTCTGAGAGACCTACAGTTCCTCCTATTACTGCATAGAGTTCGTCAGTCTTAAAATCAATCGCCAATCCATGATAATAAAGTGCATCTAGACCAGTTTCGCCTATTAGTTTGGTATCACCTGTTACTGGATCTATGGAGTACAATGCAGAGGCACCGGCACCCAAACCATAGAAATTCCCCTGCCGATCAAATGCAAGACCTCCTAACAATCCTAATACTGGATTCGGCTTCCCAATGGATTTTACTTTCCCTGTGGAGACGTCTATCACACAGAGCTCCCATCCTACTATTGTTTTAGTATACCCAAACAACTTTCCATCCGGGCTGAAGGCCAGTGAAGTATGCACAGGGTTTTGACCGTAAAGCCCAGTAACAATAGTGTATTCAGCAGTTTGGGGATCAATACTGATCAGACGACCCTCTCGATCAATGGAGTAAAGTCTATCTTCTTTAAGCTCCTGTGTTATGGAGACAGGAGTTAGGCTAGGTATTATCCACAAAACAACGGCAACAACTATCGCTGTAAACAGAACCACCATGACTCCTTTTAGCATATTTTTATTCTCTTTCATTTTCTCTTTTCACCCGTTACCTTGGTGGTGATTGTATAAACCCTACGCTCCAGCGAAAGGGTACCAATAGATACTATTTAAAACCTGCGAAGTGCATGCTTGATACTACAATAAATCAAATCAGGACCGCCCAGAACAGATCACCAAATATCATCGAGATAAAGAGCCCCAAAAACAAGGCAGGTCCATAGGGCATTCCCTTTTTTACGATGATTTCGTCCTCCAATTTCCCATCTTTTACTAATTTATTTAGAGTCTCTATTTGTTCCTGTGTAACTCCTGCTGCGCTTTTACTGCTTACTATAACGTCTCTCGATTTTAACATATCAAAATCCCCTTTGAGTATCATGTCAACGATCTCTTTTATCCCATATCCCCTTTCTCTAATTACTTTTCCTTCCTTGAAATAAATGGTTTCTCCAGAAATTTCACCTTCTTTTAATTCGGAAATCCTTTTCCTATCGACAAGTATCTTTGTTCTTGTAACACTCGCAAAGGTTATGATAAACTGAACGATCAATATCATGAAGAAAATGTAAAGCCAGATTACCAGAACTTTGGAGACATAGGAATAAGAGATCAACATCAAAACTAAGAAAAGTAAGGTAAGTAATCTTCTTATCCTGATTTCCAGACGATAAGCCAAGAAGAGCATGGGTAAGACAATGATGAAGGCGAATCTCAATCTAAGGAGGGCAGAAATTAGTATTCCAGCATATCCAAATCCCATCAGTACAAAAGAGGTTTCAAAAATACCCCACGGCTTTAAAAAAGGTTCAAATATCTTTTTAAGTTCATCCTTTTTATCCCTACCAACATAAAAAACATAGAATAGAAGGAACGGAGCAATTCCGATTACGCTATTGAGAAATATTGTTAAGAAGAAGGGATAAGGGGCAAAACCAACCAGTGGAAAGGGTGAAAGTGCAGGATAATCGCTAACTTTAGGAATACCATAAGGAAGCAGAGCTCCAAATCCGGTTAGCAGTTTTACGTCTCCTCCTGACCAAGCACCGAGTAACCATAGCACATATCCAAAAACGAATGAGACCAATGCCCCTAGGATACCAGAAATAACTACGCGCAAGTCCGAGATGTAAGCGCCATGGAGTGCGTGAATTATGATTCCTGTAGCTATCATAGGAAATGTCAGTTTGTTGGGAATTATACCTCTCTTTAGATCGGAATATCCTGCATAGAGAGCACCAGAGAAAGAGATTAGCAAGCATAAATAGACTATCATATAAGACCCTTTCTTTTAAGTTCAATTATCTTTTTGATAGTTCTGAGGAAGTCCAATATGGTTATGTTTGATTTTTCTTCACCGTATTTCTTTTCTATTGGAACTTCCTTTATTCTGAGACCACTTTTAGCTGCTTTGATTAGCATTTCCATCTCAACTTCGTATCTACTTCCTGTGATATCTATTTTGGATAGCGCATCTTTTTTGAACGCTCTGTAACCACAGAGGACATCTCTAATCTCTAATCCCGTAATCAACCTAAAAGTGAGGGATGAAATCCAGTTGCTTAATCTTCTCTGATAGGGCATGCCTTTATAGTTTGATAACAACCGAGAACCGATTACAACGTCTGCTTCATCCCTTAAAATAGGCTCTATAATTCTCTCTATGTGAGAAGGATCATGCTGGAAGTCAGCATCCATGAACACAACAACATCTCCGTTTGCTTTCCCGAGTCCGGTTTTTATAGCTTCTCCTTTTCCTTTATTTTCATCATGTCTGATAACCTCTACATCATGGATTTGAGCCTCTTTACTAGTGTTATCAGTGGATCCATCATCTACCACTATAATTTGATATTTTTTTGGTATTTTTTCTAGCAAATTGCCTATAAATCGTTCTTCGTTGTAAGCAGGTATTACCACACTGACTTTCATCGATCCTACTATGGAGTGCGCGAGATTTATAGTTATCCTTTTCTAGTTTAATCCATGGATCTGCTTTCAGAGCGTATCAAAAATTTAATTGATTCGAGGTTTGAAAGGTTTACTGAACCCCAGACACAGGCGATTCCATTAATTCTGAGAGGAAAGAACCTTCTATTGGTGGCACCAACAGGTATGGGAAAAACAGAGGCAGTTCTCCTTCCAGTATTCGATATGTTATTGAAATCAGGTGAAGAAGAAAAAGGGATTAAAATTCTTTACATAACTCCCCTGAGAGCTCTCAATAGAGATTTACTTGAGAGAATGAGGTGGTGGTGCGAGAAGTTAGGCATCTCTATCTCAGTGAGGCATGGGGATACAACAAGTGCTGAAAGAAGAAAACAAAGGGAGGCTCCCCCAGACATTTTAATAACCACCCCTGAGACGCTGCAAGCAATACTTCCAGGTAAGAGGATGAGAGAGAATCTTAAATCTTTGAAGTGGGTAGTTGTAGACGAAATACATGAACTTGCGGATAATAAGAGAGGGTCTCAATTAACTGTTGCTCTAGAAAGGTTGGAGGAAATTAGACCAAATTTCCAGAGAATAGGACTTTCCGCTACGATAGGAAACCCAGAAAAAATAGCAGATTTCCTAGGTAAAAACGTAGAAATTTTAGAGGTGAACGTTTCAAAGGAACTATCTCTTGAAGTAGAAAGTCCAATTTTAAAAAAGGGAGATAGAGAACTTGCCTCTATTTTACACACCCCTTTGGCGGTTGGAGCAAGAATAAGGAGAATAAAAGAACTCATGAAAGAATGCACTTCTCTCCTGATCTTTGTAAATACAAGGGAATTGGCAGAGATACTGGGTTCACGATTTAGGCTCATTGACAAGGACATTCCTTTATCTGTTCATCACAGCTCGCTCTCTAAGGAAGTGAGAATAGATACAGAGAACGCATTTAAGAGCGGAGAAATAAAAGGCATAATTTGCACTTCTTCCATGGAACTTGGAATCGATATTGGATCTGTGGACCTGGTTATACAGTACATGTCCCCAAGGCAGGTGACCCGATTAATTCAAAGAGTTGGTAGATCGGGCCACGGCATTGACAGATTGAGCAGAGGAGTGATTATCTCAACAAATGCGGATGATATCTTGGAATCAATGGTTATCTCAAGAAGGTCATTAAATGCGAACTTAGAAGACCCAAAAATCCATCAAAATCCTTTAGACGTACTTGCTCATCAAATAGCAGGGATAACCTTGGATAAATCCGATACTAGTAAAGAAGAAATCTACCGTATAATTAAAAGAGCCTATCCATTTAAAACACTTTCTAGAGAAAAATTCGATGAAGTATTATCTATCCTATCCGAATCAGGTTTATTGCGGACATACGGAGATAAGGTTTACCGAACAAGGTCAACATGGACCTACTACTATCAGAATCTCTCCATGATACCTGATGAAAAGAAGTATAAAATAAATGACGTCTCCCAAGGTCCGATTGGCGTACTGGATGAATCTTTTGTGGTAAATTACGCTGAAATAGGTACTACTTTTATATGCAAAGGCCATACATGGCAGATTCTTGATGTAAAAGATGATACGATAGTGGTTCAAAACATAGATGAGGTAAGGGGGGCTATTCCCTCGTGGGTAGGAGAAGAGATTCCAGTGCCCTTTGAAGTGGCTCAAGAAGTCGGCTACGTTAGGAAAATGATAATGAAATATCTGGAGTATCTAAAACCAAAGGAAATCGCAAAAATCTTCTGCAAACATTATCCTGTGGATGAGAAATCTATATTGCGAGCCATAAACAAAATAAATCAGCATAAAAAATTAGGTGTACCTCTCGCCTCTCATGATGAGATTGTGGTTGAAATATGCGATAACTACATTATAGTTAACGCGTGTTTTGGCTCTCTAACAAATGAAACCTTGGGAAGAATTATTGCAGACCTTTTAACAGCAAGGTTCGGAGCAAGTGTTTCTTTGCAGGTAGATCCGTATCGAATCATTTTTGAGCTGCCAGTAAACAGACCTGAGGCTTTTTTGGAGATAATAGATATGCTAGAACCGAGTCATCTATCTTTAATATTAGAGAAGACCTTAAAGCGCAGTCCAATGTTTTTCTGGAAATTACTGCATGTATGTAGAAGATTCGGCGTGATTGAAAAGGATGCCACCCTAAGTGATTTCGACGTAAAAAAGGCTCTTGCTCTGTATGATAATACTCCTCTTTACGAGGAAACTTTTAGAGAACTACTGCAGGAGAAACTTGACATAAAGAAAGCGGAGTACGTACTTGAAAAATTAAAAAGTGGAGAAATTAAGCTTTCAGTAGTAAGGACATCTACTCTATCGCCCATATCAAGACTTGGTATGGATGCAACCAGAGAACTCATGTCTCCCAAAAGGGCAGACAGAGCGATATTGAAGATAGTCGAAAACAGATTACTTAATGAAAGAGTCATGCTTCTTTGTGTTTACTGTGGAAAATGGAACACAACTCTAAGAATAAAGAGTGTGCCAGATGACATGGCGTGTCCGAATTGCCGATCAAAGTTTTTAGCAATAGTAAGAACTTGGGACAAAGAAATGCCGGGATTAATTAAAAAATATAAAAATGGGAAAATACTGGATGAACAGGAGCAGGAAAAAGTAAAGAAGGCATGGAAGACAGCAAATCTCTATATGAACTATGGTAAGAGAGCCTTGATTGCATTAGCTGCTAGAGGAGTGGGTCCAGAGATAGGCTCAAGGGTACTCTCTCAAAATAAAGATTATGAAGGTTTTTTGAAAGACTTGATTGAAGCAGAGAGAACATTTGCCAGAACAAGAAGATTCTGGGACTAAAACTGTACTCGAATAATTACCGACTCAGGAGCAAAAATTTTATAAGTGAATTTGTTGTATTTTGGCAGAGGGCATCGCTTGCCTTCCCCAATCAAAAAGAGATGCCCTCAAACCCCCCCTTCTTTTATTTTGTTTTCCATCATCTCTTTTATTCTCTTCGTTCTATTTCTAATCTTCAATCTTCTTTTACTAAATACTTCTTTCTTATTTCTTTTGCGAGTTCATATCCTTCAATTACGAAGGATCCCGTGTATCCACACTCTCTGCACTTGTATAGATTTACTGTGGAGCCATCTACCGCATACTTCAATTTTCCGCTGCCACACCTCGGACAAAAAAGCATATAACCACTTCCTTTCATGAAATTCTTCCATGCTTCTCAGCGATCTGTAGCGCTCCTCATTATATCGATCATATATTGAAAATATAAGTCAAAAAGTATATAAAAAATAGGTTATCTCCTCTTGTCAATGGAAACACGGGTTTATAAGGGATTAAATGAGGAAGAGGCTAGAAGAAGATTAGAAAAATTAGGATACAATGAAATTGAAGAGAAAAAAAGAATTAAACCTAGCTTAATATTTTTAAGACAATTTAAGGATCCTCTGATAGTTCTCCTATTGATATCTGCCTTAATATCTGTTTTAATCAATAATATTCATGATGCTCTTGCGATAAGTGTTGCGGTATTGTTGGTATGTACGTTGGGGTTTTCCCAAGAATACAGATCAGAAAAATCTATTCAGGATCTTAAAGAAATCGTAATACCGGAAGCAAAGGTTATCAGAGAAGGAAGAAGAAAAAAAATCCCTGTAAGAGAAGTAGTTGTGGGAGATATCATTCTTATAGAAACAGGGGATAAAATACCTGCCGATGCTAGAATATTGGATTCTGCGGTTCTGGAGGTAGATGAGTCCATCCTCACGGGAGAATCTGTTCCAGTTTCAAAGAGTACCGGAGATACAGTCTACATGGGCACAATCGTTACCTACGGTCGGGCGCTGGGGGAAGTTATTTCCACAGGCAAGAATACTGAGTTAGGAAAAATAGCGGAGGCAATTCAAATCGAAGAGGAAAAGACCCCCTTGCAAATTAAACTAGCGGAACTGGGAAAGCAAATAAGCATAATCGCAGTTCTTGTATCCATACTCGTTTTTATCATCGGGGTATTTCAGGGAATGGATAAACTTTTGATGTTCACTGCAGCGATCAGTCTTGCGGTTGCAGCTATACCAGAAGGATTGCCTGTTGCAACAACGATAACTCTGGCACTTGGAGTAAATAGAATGGCAAAGCATAACGCCATAGTGAGAAGACTGCCTTCTGTAGAAACGTTAGGAAGCGCCTCAATCATATGCACCGATAAAACCGGCACCCTAACAAAAAATGAAATGAGCGTCAAACAAATTTATACAAACGATATCATAGAAGTTGGTGAAACTCTTACAAAAAAAGGAAAGATAATAAATCCAAAGGAAGACAGGCATCTTTCTCTTTTGCTAAAAGTCGCAACTCTATGCAATAACGCGGAACTAGACGAGTTTAATGGTGAAATTAATGTAATAGGGTCCTCTATAGAGGGAGCCTTGCTAGTTTTGGCCAACAAATTCAACATAAAAAAAGATGAACTTGAAAAAGTTTACAAAAGAATAAACGTGCTGGAATTTGATTCTTTGAGAAAGCGGATGTCTACAATCCATAAATACAACGAAAGAGAGCTGGTGTGCACGAAGGGAGCACCTGAAGCAATACTTGATCTATGCTCCTATATTTTTACGGATGAAGGTATTGTAGAACTAACTGCTGATAAAAAGCGGGAAATACAAGAAATTCACACCAAGATGGCTAGAAAAGGCATGCACGTACTTGCATTCTCCTACAAAGATATAACCGCCGGAGAAGAATTGGAGAGCGAAATGGTCTTTCTTGGATTCGTGGGGATGCATGACCCTCCTAGAGAAGAGGCAAAGGAATCAATAAAAAAATTCAAAGAAACAGGCGCCAAGATCATAATGTTAACGGGAGACTCAAAAGAGACGGCAATTACCATAGCAAAGGAATTGGGGATATTAAATGACGGCACAGTTATTTCTTTTTCTGATGAAATAGATTTGGATAAATTAGAGAATATAGAGAATATTGAAGTTTGTGCAAGGGTTTTTCCAGAACACAAGGTAGATATTGTGAAGGCACTTAAGAAGAAGGGATACATAGTAGGAATGACCGGAGATGGAGTAAACGATGCACCAGCCTTAAAGATGGCCGATATTGGAATAGCGATGGGCAAGACAGGTACCGACGTAGCAAAGGAAGCTTCGGATATTATCTTAACCGATGATAATTTTGCGACAATTGTAAGAGCAATAGAGGAGGGTAAATCTATTTACAACAACATAAAGAATTTCCTTCTTTTTCAACTATCAACTAGCATAGGCGCAATATCTACGATTTTGGGCGGTATGATAAGTGGGAATTTGATCTTAAATCCAATCCAGATACTTTGGATAAATGTAGTCATGGATGGCCCTCCAGCACAGAGTTTAGGAGTAGAACCCGCAGATCCAGATATCATCAAGAGACCTCCAAGAGATCCCAAGGAAAAGATAATCTCAAGGGAACTTCTAAAGGACATGATTCTAATGGCGCTAATAATGAGTTTAGGTACGCTGGGAATATTCTATATGGAAATATCGAGCGGGGCTCCCCTGAAAAAAGCACAGACATTAGCATTTTCTACATTCGTAATGTTCCAGATATTCAATGCTTTGAACTGTAGGTCTAGAGATAAGTCTTTCTTTAGACTTGGAGCATTATCAAACAAGTATCTCTTAGTTTCTATCGTTGTCGTTATTCTCATGCAATTTGCCGCTGTGTACCTACCTCCTTTACAGGAAATATTCGGGACGATCTCCATAGGAGTAACGGATTGGGTTGAGATACTAATAGTATCTTCTTTGATATTCTTATTCTTTGAGTTTAAAAAGACTCTAAGCCTCTAATTCTAATTCGAACATTACTGCCCTATCTGCTGCAAAGTTATAAAAAGCGAGCAGTATTGTACTCGCTAAAGTAAATAAAAACCCGCAAATTATTCCAATCAGTCCGCCCAACAAAGAGATAAAATATGCAGATTTACCAAAGTATCCGATGTTTGTAAATTTAACCAGCGATCCGATTAAAATACCCAAAAAGAGACCAAAAAAGCAGTAGACGAGCAACAAATTTTTAAATGCTTTGGTTAAATATATTTTCCTTACTTTGTACCTCATGATCTTCCTCCATTTAAAAGTCTTTTATTATACGTTTAACTTCTTTTATTATCGTTTCCAATAGTATTTTACCTTTTTTTTCGCTTGCCAGTGAAGGATCGCCTATTGTACCGCTTGGTATGTCTTCTATGTGAAATTTCTCAAGAATATGGATTTTCTTGATCTTTTTTAACGTTCTTTGTTCTTCTTTCATATCTCTACTCCTGACTAAATCCGATCTCAGCGCAAGCATCAGGGAGGTCTCTGCCTCTCCAGCGTGCAATCCTTCTTTCTCACAAACCTCCTTGATCCTTTCTTCTATCAATTCCCACCAGTTTATAAGGATTATTTTTGCTCCAGTCTTGGAATTAACTCTCTTTCCAGCAATCTTTATCGCACTAGTATTTCCTCCGTGACCGTTTAAGAAAATTATTTTCTTCACTCCATGTTTTATTAAAGACATCATCGTATCTTCCAACATCTTGATGATGGTTTCTGGCTCGAGAGAAACCGTTCCAGACCAGTCCATTAAACTCAAAGAGTTTCCGTAGGAAATGGTAGGAGCAACAATTACGTCTATTTCTTCCGCTAATTTCTTTGCTATTTCACTAACGATTGTTGTGTCTGTGCCAAGCGGAAGATGATATCCGTGCTCTTCGGTAGCGCCAATCGGTATTAAGACCACCTTATTTGGCAGGAGAGATTCCGTATCTCTCCAAGTAAGATGTTCTAATAGATAACCCTTCATGTTTCTCTCCCCAAATTGTATTTACACGCGTATACGAGTCCAAAGGGTCCAGACATCATGGTATCCCCCTTGGGCGAGACTAAGGAGACTTTATTGCAAGTCCTGAGTAACTCTCTATTTGGTCCTACCACGGAGGTCATTCTCACTTTTTCATAGTCAACAGTCTCAAAAACTAAGGCGCCATGCCCTCCGTCGTTTAGTACATCCTCATTTGAAAGAGTACCTTCGCAGAGACGTTTAACCAATAAATCAAATTTTTTTGGGGTAATAAATCTAGAATGATGCTCGAACATTCCTAAGATGCGTCTATCTTCTATAGTACAGCAAATCGTGTGTCCGTTGCCTACATTCACAAGAATGGCAGGATCGGAAAAGCAAGAGGGATCAGATAATATTCCGAGCATCGCGGCGATACCTGTGTCCAACAAGAGAATTTTTTTAGAAATGGAAGATTTTACGAAATCTAACAGAGATTTCATTCTTGTTAGATGGGAAGGAACATTGTCTATCCAGGCAAGAGTTCTTAGATCTCTATTATTTTTGTGGATCAGTTCTTTGAGAATAGAAAAACGGTTGATCCTGTCCCTTATCCCTTTGGTAAATCCGTGATCCTGAACTGCTATCGCTAGAACGTCAAAATCAAAATCAATGCCGTATGCTCTAATCCATGAAAGAAAACTGGAGACATCAAAGTCATATGTGAATATATGTTCATATCCTTTAGATTTTAAATTTTCAACTTCATTTTCTTCTATTATTTCTATGCCCATTGATTTGACCTGTTCTATATCGTCTCTAATCGTTCTAGCGCTTTCTTCAGTCATCATGACTCTCAGTCCATGTTTTAAATGATTATTTATCGCATTAGATACTGGTCCGCCCCCCATGGTACATCCGGAGAAGACAAGATTTTTGCGCATTTTTGTAGCTTTTCTAACCCTATTTGCGAAGATTCTAGTCGGTGATGGGAGAATAAACCTTGTACAATTTTCTATGGATGTATCTTCATCGTACAACAATATTTCCTGGGTTCCCACTCCTATGTCCACGCTAAGTATTCTCATAGATACGGTCTCCTCTTATATGGCGTATCTAAGACTTCTATTATTTTTTTGGCTGTTTTTTTACCGATTCCCTTTACTTTAGTCAAGGTCTTTTCGTTTGATGTAAGCACTTTCCTAGGAGTGCCAAACTCCTCGAGAAGTCTTTTAGCCAGCATAGGACCAACCTCCGGAAGTCCTGTTATTAAGTATGTCTGTTTTTCTCTCAAGGTAAGCAGCTTTGGTTTAGGTCTAATATTAGGTACTCTGTTTCTTTCTTCCTGCTCTCTTTTGCATAGCGTCACCAAGAGATCAGCGGTCTCTCTTGAGTTGAGAGTCTGAAAAACAGGGACCTCCATGTTTATCTGTAATCTAGCTAGACATCCCCATACTGCATTTGGCTCTATCATTCTATCGATTAGATGCTCCGAGATATGACCTTCCAAAACTAAAATAGGCTTTTCATAGGCATCCTTTAATCTGTTTATTTGATCGAATAACCTGCCTTTGAACAACGAATTCAGGAAATCAGAGACACCTTTTCTCTCCACCGCGATTCTATCAGAGACAATATAATCCGCTACGGTAAGATGCTCCACCTTAATACCTATGCCCTTTTCTGCTAGCAGATCCGGGATAAATGATCGCATCTCCCGCTTGTCTACGATTATTTCAAGCATTCTAATCACTACCAAAACATTTTTCTTTTAATATCATCACTTTTTTACCTAATGGTCTCGGAGAGCCAAATTGATAAAATGGAACTTACACTTAAAAACATAATGGAATCTACAAAAAAACTAGAAGATCCTTTATACATGGACGAGGGCTGGGAATTCCATCTGGAAGAGACGCTGATCATGACCCGCTCTCTTCTGAATATGGCAAGAAACTCAAATATTACGGAGTCTTTTGTTAAAAACATCGCCATTGTCGAATATTTTTTGCAAATGGTAGAGATGAACTACAAAGAAGGCAGAACTGCAATGATAATGGAAATGTTTTCAATAATAAGAGAAGAGTTGGAGACGGGAAACAATACGCTTAGAGAATTTAAAGAAAAGATCTCAGAGTAGATACTAATTTGGAATATTTAGTGAGAGATTGTAAACCAAAAAGGTGATGCCTCAGTAAACTACTGAGAACACCGTAAGATATATGCGTGTCTCAGTATAGTTTATTTTATATGAAAAAACTTGTAGCTCTTATCATCATGGTCCTTTTGATCGCACCAAGTTTAACAAGACTTGAATTTAGGGGCAGGAACTGTCTTTCTTGCCATAGCAATTTGGATTTCTCCAAGAGGATACCCCATTTCAATCCTGATCACTTCGATACTTACTGTAGGACATGTCATGAGAGATACGACATAGGCATTTCTTGGTTTCATTTGGATAACCCTATCCATGATTGCAACTGGTGCCACTCTCCAAAGAGTTTTGAGAGAATAAGGTGTGCTTGTCATGATTATAAAAAAGCCCATTCCGGAAATAAAGAATTGTGCTGGAGGTGTCACGGGTCTAATCCTCATGAGATACACATAAGTGTGGATTGCGTAAGATGCCACGGTGGTGAAGAGGAAATTTACAAACCATTGAATAACTGTATAGCATGTCATGGTGAGGACTTGCATGGAATACATGAGAATAAAAAGCCTTGTGATGCATGTCATGGAAAAAGTGAAAAAATAGAAGAAATTAAACCTGAGACCCCAGTTGGATATGAAATTAAATCACCCACGATTAGAGATGCTATAAATAAGATTTTTGATCTATCATTCTGGCATGATTTTATAGCCCTACTCAGGTGATCTATGTGGGAAAATCATTCTTGAGGAAAACGGTTAAAATATTTGCAGCATTTTCATTAATCATTTTAATCGCCTTATTGCTTTTGCCAACAACCCTATCGAGGTACATGGGTTCCCACACATGGATATCTAGTCCAAACTGTGTTGTTTGTCACGTAGACATTGTTGAGGAATTAAATAAAACAAAATCATCTATCTGGCCTCATTATTACTTTACCGAAATAAATCAAACTCAATGCAAAGAATGTCACCAATTTGGCCATAACGTAACTCTGACAGAATGCATGAATTGCCATAGTGGAACTAACCAATCTAAATCTCTAAACAACAGCATACACAGCCAATTGACTAGATCAGAAGGCTGTATGGCATGCCATACCGATGTAAAGGTCAACTTTACATGGAGAGGATGAAATCTGCGGCGACGGTATTTATCTAGAAAGGTTAAGTCTATAGGAAGGTACGTCCCTTTAACAGTTGTTCTACTGCTGATTGGCCTCACACTCATTGTCTTTTATCTCTACGATTTTTCATACGTTTCAAGCGAGAGTATGGTACCTGCACTAAAGATGGGAGATATCGTCGTTTACAAAGACGTTGATGAGAGAAGTCTTAACGTAGGAGATATAGTCGTTTATAAATCAGGAAAAACTACTGTTACCCACAGAATCATAAATATAAAAGAAGGAGGTGTGATAACCAAAGGAGACAACGTTCCTATGGATGATGGTTTCATACCATTTGAGGCTATTGAAGGTAAGGTTGTCGAACGTATTCCGTGGGTAGGACTTTTAAGGACTCCTGATCTTCTTATGGAAAAGTTATCCGTCGCAAAAGGTAATTTTCTTACAAAGTACAAGTTAAGCAAACCGGATCTGGAAAAAAGGAAGAGAGATGCATTTAGATCTCTGCAGGCATTTTCAAGAATCATCAAATTATCTTTATTCAGACGTTAACGACCTATATTTCGTCCATCACCGGTGTTTGGAGCAAATGCGTAGATATATCTATCAAAAATTATATATATGGATCGCTTTAATATATAATATAGCGAGGTGAAACTTACATGGCGGAATACATGAGGAGGAGGGCAAGGAGAAGGTTAGCTGCATTTGCATTATTGCTTGCTCTGCTGGTACTAATAGTCTTCGTAGCAATACCATCTACCCTAGCAAGGTATCAAGGGAGTCACACGTGGGTTATTCCAAAATGTAGGAGTTGTCATTCAGCAGAGGCAACGGAGGCTGCCTCGGCCGATTTTGCTGGTAGCGGGACAATCCCCCACTGGAACGCTAGCAATATTAACAACACTGCTTGCATGTGGTGCCATTCGACTGAAGGCATGGATGCCGGCTCTTACGATCCTTCTGTAAGTGTTCACGGCCACAATGTAACATATTCGGATTGTGCGAGATGTCACATAAAAGGGGATGCAGCAGGTTACTCAAACAGAGTTCTCTGGCTTAACTCTAGTGCTCACGGACCTATGGTAAGAAACGCAACCGGTAGCATGGGTTGGGCTTCTGATGCGAAGATCGCACTGAACCAGATGAGTAACACTTCTAGGGGATGTGTAACATGTCATACGCAAGTACCCGTAGGAATCACGTGGACTAATAAAATGGGCTTCAATATAACATACAATGCACAAACCGATACTGTGACTTGGGGTAGTGGATACGTAGCAAATCAGTCGTTCAGTTGGACAGTAACAAGTAAGACATAATTCTTTGCACAAAAGGGGCTCAGCCCCCTCCGAAATTTTTGAAAAGATACATCTCCATAGATAAATCTTATACTTATATCCGCTTTAGAATTTTTTTCATGCTAAGGAAATCACATCTTGAAAGAGCCGCAACGTTTTTGGGGTTTTGGGCTATAAGAAAGAGATTAAAACCCCACAAAGCTGAGCTGGTATAAATGAGCAAAGAGTTACAGTTACTTATCAAAATTATAGTATCCGGCATATTGCTTGTTTTTGTGATTTTTAATTCGTTTGTAATTGCTTTAAATACTGAAAGACCTTTTTATATTCAAGAAAATGATTTACTGAGCCCGATTATAAATCGTGGTGACATTCTGCTGGTAGAAAGTCCGATAAATATTAAAAAAGGAGATTTTGTTGTGGTAGATATGAATTTTCCTGTGATTATGGAGGTCTTGGATATTAAGGGGAAGGTCTATTTAGTCGGCTATCCGATTTCAGGAAAAAGTCGTTTAAAGGGTCCATTTTTAATTCAAAACACAAAGATATCTGGAAAACTTTATACCATCGAGAATCATATTGTGAAACTGCCAAAGGTTGGTAGATTAAAGATTTTTCTATCAAATCTCCCTGTATAGTCTTATTATTCCATACAATACGAACATTATCCCGAGTACTTCAAGAATGTAAGTTAGGGTAGAATGATGATGAGAGAAACCAAAGATTATGATGAGAGATGTGCCAGCAAGTATAAATCCCACACCTCTTAAAATCAAAAAACCAATAATAATGCAGAGGAGGATTATTAAGATCCTAATGTCTTTATCCATCTATCATTATTCCACCATCGATGTTTTAATAGATAGTCCTCTATCTATTTGTAGAGCAGAAGCATCTCCTTCTTCCACTTTACCGATTATATTCACCGGGGAAATCATCCTTTCCTCATTGATTGCAATGCAAATTTGTTTTAACTCTGGTATATAACCTATTTCTCCATTTTTTATGGTTATCCGTTGGTTTTCACCTTCAACATCAAGTTCAAAATTTAAAAGTAAAACGTTGTCGTTGTACACTTCGACTTTCTCAACCGATAATGGCAATTTATTTAATAAAGCATTAACAGTTCTCGGAGCGTTTTTTCGGTGTAGTTTAGCCGTTATAAAAGAAATACCGTCGGATATTTTTATCTTACCACTTCTCTCTTTTGACGTAATCTGTTCCATCGCAGATGCAATGGGTCCATATAACCTTTCTTCTCCGAAAATACCTATCGCTGAGTGAGCGGTGAGCACTCCTCCTATGAAGGCGACAATAACCATTCTCACACATGAAGCCAAGGCGCTTCTCCAAAACGGAATAATTTCACTCCTGCTAACAAGTCTGTCTCCCATGTGACCCATCCATGCGGAGGCAAAATAATCAAAGGCGTTAACTATACCGTATATGGCAAAAAAAAGTAGGAGCACTCCGAATGCCATTTCAACGTACAGTATTTTATCTGCTTCTTTCAATTTTTCTGGAATAGCCATGACTTACCACTATCCAAATTTAAGTTCATATACTTTGTCGATGATCAAGAATAGAGCAACGGCTATTGCTGCTAGTCCTATATGGCCTCCAAAGTCGTACTGAGCTGTATAGGCCAAGTATGCCAGACCCCCTCCAAGGAACATGATTCCGAGCATCACTAAAAAAAATACTGAGGTAAAGAGGTGACTTGCCAATTTTTTGATACGGGGGAAATAATAATACTTTAAGACTCGCCGCTTACCTTTTTCCAGAACATAAACTCTTCTAAGTGCATTACAGGTCGTGCATTGATTAAGAAGGAACTCATACTCTCTGGCAGGTTTTTTTATGTAGAATTTATTCCCGCAAACCCTACACATAACATGCCACATTTCATCCTCTTGCATACATACACCTGCGTTACAAGTCTAATTTTAAAAAATTCATGGATAATATTTAAAATCTATGTTATCTGGTTTTGAAGAGCGAATGGTGCATGTTATTCTCTTGTTTATTACTCTAAAAAATTCTTCTTTTAAACATTTCTAAGAAGTTTTCACATATGATGAGGATATTCTATATCAAAAGCTTTTTTTGACTGATCTCTTGCAACAGAGCTAGGCAAGGTGGTAGAAATTGGATTTTAATCAGACTCCCGCATTACTCTTCCTTCACAAGTTCTATGATTTCTCTCCATGGAAATTCTTTTACCTGATTATCGCCAAACAAAATTTGTTCGATCATCCTTGAGCCCAATGTAATGGAAAGTCGCATGAAACCTTTCTCACCGCCCACAGAGATGGCATCTCCGACAAATCTCATTTGTAGTCCTACCAATATAGTTCTTATGACATTTGGAAATTCATCGCTTGCTTCTTCTTTCAATTTATTGTATGACTTCAAAAACTCTGGCAAGCCGGCCCCCATCAACTCCGCGCTATCATAAGCACTTATTGTTTTTGCTAGGAGACCGAGTAATTCCATGTATTTGTGAGGATCCACATTCAACTTCTTGGCCTCTATACCAAGCCATTCGAATGCGCCATCCACATCCTTAAATTTTTTACCTGCTATCCAGCTTAAAAATTCCCTCCACTGCTTGTCTTCTTTGCTTTCGAGTATAGCCATTTTATTCACCTTGATGTTATATATCCGCTCATGCCGAGTACAAACAACAGCAATATATCTGCCAGATTTATTGCATTTACTAAATAAATCTCTACGATCATATATGCGAAATAAATCAACGCACACATATATAACAATTTGGATAGAGCCCTTGTATTTTCGTAGTTATCTTTAGAAAGTGAGACTATGGTTTTTCTGGTTACGTTACATGTTGGACAGAGTGCTAGCAGATGTTTGGGTTTTTTTCTTGGACAACTAGGATTTTTTTCAACCACAAATCTGGTTGAACATTTATTGCATTTAACATCGTACTTCATCTAGCGCACGCCCTTGTTTATAAAAATGTTTTTTGGAGTATAAATTATTTTATATCAAAACATTTAAGTCGGTAGGTTCAGAGTAAGGATATGTCTACACTATGGGCTAATTACATGGAGATCCTTGATCTAACCATAGGTTTTGGAGAAATTTTAACTCCTTTACTTATTTTGTCCTCATTTTCTCTTATTTTCTTTTCTTTAAAAAAATCTAAGTCGGAAATACCGCTATACATACATGCTTCTCTTTTTTTACTCGGATTCATCTTCTTGGCATTCTTTCACTATAAAATATCCCAGTTGATAATTAAAAATCCTTATTCCGACTTTTACTTTAGATTTAAGATTCCTCTATGGATTGAAAACGAAAAATTGTACTTTTGGTGTTTTATCGCAGTCTTACTCTCGATTCCAATTAAAAGAGAAGAAAAAATTGCAGCTAGCATTCCAATAGCGATTTTTACATTGATCGTATGCATATACTCAAATCCATTTCTGGAACCACTTCCAAATTTTTCTAAAGAGTTGTACGGTTGGGTTATTCAATCTTCTCATGCTGCTTACTACGATTATCAGACAATATTCTATGCGTATTCCCGCCTTTATTCAAAGGCGATCTACTATTACAACTCATCCTACATGTGGATACATCCACCTTTGTTATTTGCTTCTTATGGATCGCTTTTTTTGAATTTTTCCATGTCTGGCCTGGTATTGATTAAAGATAAAGGAGATCAGACAGCGATTTCTTACGCGAAGTTTGGATATTTTTTGCTAACCATAGGATTACTAATTGGTTATCCATGGGCAATTGAAGCATGGAAAGACGAAAAATGGTGGTTTTCTCCAAAAATAAACGCTTCCATAATGCTATGGTTATTCTACACTGGTTACTTACATCTTCGATTGACAAACAGGAACAAAAAAGTAATCGCAGGCGTTGCAATATTTTGTTACATTTCTTTGATTTTTACATTCCTTATCTCATATTACGTAAAAGGAGTTCACACCTATGCATAAAAGAATCCATGAAAGCCTAGAAGAGATTACGTTTTGTGTACTATTCTTACTGGGAATTGTCTTTTTCTACGGTGTTATCCTAGGGCATACATACAGTTTGAGGTTTGTGAACTGGGAACAGACTCCGTTATATGATAATTACGTTCAGCATCTGACCAAGTTATCTTTACCCTTTATACTGGTCATAGTCATCCTTTTGGGAATTTGCATTCCAAAAAGAATTTTTTACGAGAAAATTATCAGAATAATCTCATTAATTTTAGTATCAACCTTATTTATTTCCATTTACGATTTAAAATTCGCTCTTGCATTCCTTTTTATTGTTTTATTGACGATTCAATTGTATTTGATAATTGCATTGATTCAAAGAAAGAAACTATTTTTTAAGAAGATCGGGTTTACCCTACAGCTTGGCTCTGGTCTATTGCATTTGGGGATAATTCTTTTCATATTTGATTTCATAATTCTCTCATCTAGGATACATCTTAAACTATTTTGGATATCTCTAATCTTAATCTCTCTGGGCATGATTTTTTTATTTTATCCGGATTTATTTAGAATAAGAAACTTAAAATAAACAGTGAAGCCTCCTTTATCTATCAATCATCCCGCGAAATTGCTTTGATTTTTCCCTGATGGGAAATACTTTATTTGTTCAAGAACTCCAGTTTTTCATCTATTTTTTTATAGAACTCGATTTTTTCATTTATTCTCTTTTTTAATAATCCCAATACATCAATTGGAGTTGCTATTTCGGCATTGATCATTAATCCGCTTGCAGGAATTTTTTTCTCAAGCATCTTGGGATTTTTTATTATCCAATCCACGAATTCATCGATATGAGCAGGGCAGAAGTATATTTGTTCTTCAGAAAATGCGCCGCTTACGATGTCCCAGTGTAATTCCTCAAATTCTATTTTTTTTCTTTTATGCATCTGACTACATACGATACATCTTGTCTTCGGTATTTTTATCAGTTCTATTTTAATCACCTCACAAGCCAGAGAGGATCAAACGCAACTTACCGATCCATGGAATGAGAAGGGGTCTATGATCTATCATAATTACCTTGCCGGTTACCCAACTTTTCTTTACCTCCCATGGATCTGGTGCTGGATTCGCATCTCCTTTAGTTATATATGTCTGGTTGTCTTTAACTTTTATAACCCTATGGATAATCGGTATGTTTCCAACCGGACTTCTGTAAACTATAATATCTCCTTCATTTATGTCTTCTCCTCCCTTTACAAACAAAACGTCCCCCCTATTTAATGTCGGAACCATGCTATCTGACGCAACAGCGACTATGGGTGTATCTGAATTAAAAGCATAAGTTAATAAACTGCTTAATACAAAATAAAGGGCCAATGCAAAAACAAGAGACTTAACGAGTTCGTTGAACTCTTTTCTTAATGATTCTCCCCTTAAAAAAGCAAGTACAAGATAGAAGGCAAAAATAAACAGTATGAAAATGGCAATTCTTGGAAAATTGATTACCATCATCGGTTTCCTTATTTCTATGTAGAATTCTTGTCCCTTTATCTTATTGTCTACGCTAATTATGACGTCTACCTTGTAGTAACCAGGCTCTTTTACTGGTGTTAGAACGAATGGAACGCTCTTCGTTGTCATAGGGAGGATCGTAAAATTAACCGGATTGTGCCCGATTACATCAAAAGCAGATGTATGAATGAAAATAGATACTTCTCTGGGTTTATCAAAATCGTTTTTAATGGTTAAAAGGACTACACCTTTGTCACCCTGAGCTATGAAATCAGGGTAACTTGAACTCACACTTATGGACTGTGAAAAGGCAACAGATGTGAAAGAAATAATTAAAATGAAAAATATGTGTGGAGCGTATTTCATCCAATCACCTTATATGGGGAATGAATCTTTTTCCTTAATAAACTTTTATGAAGTGAGAAATAAAAGTTAATAAATGAAATCCCGAGATTATTTCAGTTCAGCCACTCTTTCTTCCAAAGACTTTGAACCTCTCCATGCACAATCAAAAAAGAAATCGAACATGGCTGCGACATTTTTATGCTTGGTCCAAACGCCGATATCAAAACCAGGCTTGCTCTCGATGTCGGTAAATATCATAACGTCTTTGTCGTCAAAAACCCAGAATTTTGCATAAACATTATCTATATGTCTTATTTCCATGATTTTAGAGAGTTTCATGATATCATTAAGGTTTTCTTTCTTTATAGGAACTATGTTTTTGATTAATACGCCGTTTTTCCTCGCCTGCTCTAGCGGATCATATAGATATTTTACGCACCTGTTTATTCCATCGCCTCTGCTTATAAGTATAATTCTCTCCTTGGAATTTCTAATGGATTCATCAAGTTTGTGATATATGTTTTTTCTCCCGGTTAGTGTCCAAAATATATCCTCAGGTCTTGTCAATTCTAAACTTTTGTTGAATAACCCTTTTAATTCATATAGCATGTTCTCCTCTATCTTTTTGAGTTCTGACATTTTGCATGCATATTCTCTTTCAATGATAGATCTAAGGTTTTTGATCGCCTCTTCTGGTGAAACAGCTCTAAATCTCATTGGTCTGCTATGCTGAATATTTACAAGCCCTTTTTTCTCCAGATCTTCAAGTATTCCGTAAACTCTAGGTCTCACTATTTCCGTAGCATCGCTTATCTCGCTTGCGGTAAGTGATCCTCCCGCTACAAGTGCTATGTATGTGTTTACCTCATGTTCATTCAAGCCTAATGTTTGCAGTGCCTCGTATATTTCCTTCCTGACATACATATGAAATCCCTCTGTTGTAAATAAAATTATAACTAGTTATATTTAAATAATTATATCAAATAACCTTCACGATGCGGTTACGAGGATAAATTATATAAGTGGAGTTAAGACCCTAAGGTGGAAATATGCCTAAGGTAAAATATTTTGCAGTGTTCAAAGAGAAAACTAAAAAAAGAGAAGAAAATATTAAAGGAGGCACCATAAAAGAGATTTTAAATGAAATCGCAGATCAGTACGGAGACGAAATGAGAAAACTCATATTTGACGAGAGGGGAAATCTCAGGGATTACGTTACCATACTGTTGAACAGCAAAATAGTAAAAATAGATGAAATAGATAAAAAAATAGGGGAAAACGATGAAATTGCAATATTTCCCCCTGTTTCTGGTGGCTTTTTATGAGGAGAGTTATTGTCGACGAAGAAGTTCCCGGGATAAGCGAATTAATTGAGGATATTAAAAAGAACAAAAATGAATGCGGAGCGATTTGCTGTTTCATTGGTGTGGTGAGGGGATTATCTGAAAATGAAAGAGTAATGAAGTTAGAATTCGACAGTTACAGGGAATTGGCTGAATCCAAGTTGGATGAGATTATCGAAGAATTGATGGAAAAATACGGCATATTGGATATAAGAGTAGCACATAAAATAGGGGAATTATATCCCGGCGAAGACATTATATATATCGTTGTAGCCTCTAGGCACAGAGAAGAATGCTTTAAATCAGTCAGAGAAATGATAGATCGTCTAAAGGAAGAAGCACCCATATGGAAGAAAGAATACACAGAATCTAAGGAGTACTGGGTTGATTAATTTTTTTTAAAAGACAAAGTTTATATTAAATAAAATAAAAGAGTGGTAGGTAAATAATTGAGGGTTTGTGATGCCTGATACAAATGAAGAAGAGATATGTCTTTACGATTCCGCTCTAAAAAGGGCAATTTGTTTAGCGACCCATGCTTCAAACGAAAAAAGAATCCTATGTCCTGAGTGTAAAGATAACTGTTGCGTGGTGGTGGGAGATATATCTCACTACGAAGGAATTACCTTTAGATGTCAAAAGTGTGGAGCAAAATTCAGATTGTAGCTAGCCTTTTCTTAAAATCTTCACAAGTATTTTGCCCATCGTGTGAATTATTTTGAAGGTTATGTTTTCAGAGTATTTTATCACGGTTTTTGGCTTACCGGTTATTTTAATATTAAAATTCCTTTCTAAATGAGTTATGCCAAATTTGAATGGTCTGATAAGTTTTTCTCCATTGTTAAGCAGTATGAGGGTGTTCTTTCCATCTGTATATAGCTCAGATATATTTGAGGATGCAAGGTACTTTGGCCTTATCTGGCTCACGTCTGTTAATACGTCATATGTCGATGTTGCCATGTATAAATAAAACTATAAGGATGTATATATATTTGTCGTATACAAATTTTCGTATTCATGTCAAAAATTGCATGTTTTCAGTATATGTCAGAATCTTCTAGCTCTTCTTTTTCTTTATTTTCATAGAGTATGCACGCCTCTTCAAGACTTAGACTGTGCAACGGTGGCTGTGAAGTTCTCTCTCTTACCTTTACAAATATCGGTTGATTTATAGCTTCTCCAACAATCAGAGCCTCGCCGACTCTAAGGGTAGATATCTGGTCCAGAACATCTCGAGTGATTCCCTCTGATGACCTTCCTATATGGTCGAGATCGTAGGGATTTGTCACCCTTAGAATTATATGGGTGTTACACTGAGAGAGAACCGTTGTTGAGAGTTTTATTGGTCGCTGGCTTACCAAGCAAAGGGAAGCATAGAATTTTCTTCCTTCCCTTGCAATGGTTTCAAATATTTCCCTTGTTATTCTTGCAACTCTTTCTCCTTCTGGTATAAACTGGTGTGCCTCCTCTAAAACAATGAGAAATGGACAAATTTCTCCAGATCTTCTTAGATTGAAGAGTCTTCTCGCTATGTGAGCAACTATTATTTGTTTCCTTTGCATATCGATTATATCGCTTAGGTCGAAAATCGTTGCCCTTCTTGGCTCGACTATTTTTTTAAGAGAAGGATAATCGTATTTTCCAAATAGACCCAGGTCATCCAGTCCAATAAGCCAGCTTATCATCGCCTCTTTTGTTTTTTTGTTCATGTCAGGATCTTTTTGAATAAATTCGACAATATCTTCTAGTGAATATGAGTCAAAGGTCATTTTGAGGTTGTTCAAAATCCTGCTCAATTCTCTTTTTTGAACGGGTGTTATATTGGGCAATAACTTGGAGAAATCACCTGCACTTAAATTAGGGACGCCAATACTTATATCTTCCCCAGAAAATACATTGACACTCCCGCTGTAATCAACATACCCTTGAGGAGGGATTGTTGAAAATCCCGTATACTCACCGTGAACATCAAATATTATTACGCCGAGCCTTCCCCCCTCTTTCCTGCTCAGTAACTCTTCTAAAAGTACAGAAACAAGATAAGATTTCCCTGCTCCGCTCATAGCCAGTATGGCAAGGTGTTTTTGAAACAATCGAGTCATATTCAATTTTATTGGAAGATCATGAAACCTTAAGGTCCCTACATTAATACCATTCTCCTCACTTCCCAAAAATTTGGAAAGCAAACCTTCATCTGCTAGATACACCTTTGTACCTGTGGATGGAGGATAGGTTGCTCGATTCAAAGTCTCGGATGAAAAAACTCCAAGTGGTCTAGCGATTCCGACCGTTATCTCCCATCGGGGTGCGGGGAATATGCTGCTTAAAGGCCTTCCACTTCTTTCATATTCTCTCACCGTCTCTGCTTTCTCAAAATATCGGTTAGATTTGTATAAATCCTTCACATTTGCTATCATTGTTCCTTCTTCTGTTTCTAACTGTACAAAATTTCCCTTTCTTACTGCCAAACCATCAACGTTTAATACAAAAGCGAATTCGCTTGGAGAAGGGCTTGGTTCAGATATTACGGTTCCTATCTCTTTCATTCAATCACCTTTAAAATGGTCTTCTTTCCCTCCTCATACGCATAATTGAAGATATGTCTCCGAGTTCTTCTATGAGAACTCTGTAAAGGTGGTCTAGATCTTTCCTTGAGATTCTGACTCTTTCATCGGCTTCTATTAAAATACTGGGAAAGCCATAGTCCGAATGAAACATAGATAATGAGAACACTGTTCCTGCTATGAAATCATCGTTATCATGTCTTAAGTATTCTACTCTGAGGGGTCTATCAAAATCCACTGTTTTCATGTAAAATGAGTAAATTTTTCCTGCGTATTCAGGATCAAATTCCTTCAAAACCGGGTGATCTCCTGGAGCATCAGAATACGGAAAACCGAATGTCCTTTCTCCGGCATCGAGGACATGGTTCAATATGTTGGTGTCATTTGATTTTTGAAAGAACTCTTCTTTGTCTTTGAATTTATTTGGCATGATTTCGTTCAGCAACATATTTACGAACCTCGTACCCCTGCTGTCCTCGATTACACCAGCCAAGGACAGGCCATCATCCATACACCTTGCATATAATTTCTCATACAGCCTTATTAATTTTTTCTTTGGCTTATCGGATATTTGAGGCACTATAGACCCATCAAGTAAAATTATATCAGGTTTGAATTCATCTATTGCTTCAATTGCCATTTTAACCTCAGATTCCAACCTCCTTTGGGAAGATATACTCTTTATCTCATCCGATTGAAAACCGTATATCGGACATACTTCGATTTCTGGAGTGGAATTGGGGTAATAGAAGCATTCTGACAGCGTGTTGTCTTCGAAAGAGAAAAAAACCGCTATACTCCTGACCATAATTAGCAGGAGATCATGATACTCGTGAGAAACAATAGACCCATCAACTCCCAAGACGGTTAAGCGGTCTAGAGGATGCGGGTTTACCTTTAATATCAAAGATTTGGATAAGTCGTTTTTCAGAGATCGGATTTTTTCGCCGATACGCCTCCTTTTCTCCTCTATATCTCTTAAACTTTTAACTATCTCTTGAATTACCTGAGGATTCATATTTCTCGAAGAAAGTTTATAAAACATTATATAAAAGTTTAATCCCGGGAATTAAAGATGTTTACAGTTAGCGGAACAATATCCACCCAAACTCTGGAGGTTAAACCCTCAAATGAAATATACCTGAACGGAATAGTTCCATCCGTAAGCAAGGTCATAAAAGCATATGAAAGGGTGGATTTGAGGGAGAACAAAAAAGCGGCGTATCTTGTAGAGCATATTTTGGGTACCCTTCGAATTTTAAACATGTACTGTGATATCAGAGGAATCTCATCGTTCGACCCCTCGAGACCCTCCCATAGAGATGCAGTAAGAGATGGATTCTCTCCATCAGTAGTCCTTGGAAGTGGAGATGGCAGAGCGGGAGGAGATGTTTGGAGACTTTTGCTTGAAAATAGGAAGGAACTTAGAGAAGACGAATATTTCACTATAAAAAACAGGGTTAAGGAAAGATTTAAAGATGGATACATAGAAATACGCCCCGCATCAATAGAAGATGGCTTGAACGTGAGAGTAGTCCATCATGACTCATCGGTGGAATACAATACACTGGAGAAGAGGTACGAAGAGATGCTCGACGCAAGGACGCCAGTTTTAATAGGCTACTGCGAAGAAGGATTAAGACACGTTGTAGTGGATGTTTTAGGTGACATGAACCTTGAGAGGATAAATGCAGCTGATATAATAATTAAGCCTGTTTTTGGATACCACAAGCTTACCGTAAGTGCCCTAAAGAAAGCTGAACGGATACGCATTTGATAAAAAAATCCAGTTATTTTTTTGTATTCAGAAGTTGAGCAAAAACGATAATTAAAGTTAGATTAATATGGTTGATTATGAGAGCAAAGTTACCCTTCATCGTGATCTTATCTGTCTTTTTTATTGTACTGCAGAAATTAAGAATCATCCCGATTGAGGATAACCTATTCATCCGCCTGGAGTTAATTCTGGTAGCTGGTTTGAGCCTATTTCTAAACTTATTGTTATGGAACCATGTAAGTTATATTGAAAACAAGTTCTTTATGTTGCGCTCAGACTTTTCTTTAACAACAGATGAACTCGCAATAATAAGGAACAGATTAACCGGACTCAAGCCAATGGATTAAAGTTGAGTTTTTATATCTGATACCAAAATGCTTTTAAATATGCAGTAATAGTTATGGTCACATGAAAAGATTACTCCTCATCTTTTTAGCATTATCTGCCATACCGACCACATCTAAATTACTGTACGAGTATTCGGGGACTTATACGATCCATGAGAATGGAATTGTCTCGTATTACGGAAAATTCTCTATCATACCAGATACTCCTCCATCCGAGCCCGATGCTTATAGAAAGCTAGAAAAAATGAAAAACGAATATAACAGCGGAAAGTCTCTAAAAGATTTGAAGGATGCTTGGAGCAAGAGGGGGGTCATTGTAAAAAATTTTACCATGAAGTTTACCGCTGACATTTCTCCTGGAAATAGAGAATACATAGCGGAAGTTTGGTATAACCTAGAGAACTACGTGAGAAAGGAAGATGAAAAATACGTTTTGTTCGGAAGTGGAAGGCTGGAAAGCGGCATTAGACAGGGATACTACCTTCAGACTAAAAGAATTTATATTTTCCCCAAGAATGTGAAAATTCTTTCTGTTTCTCCAGATTATGACTTTAGAACAGACAATGAGATATGGTACTATGAACTGGTGGATCCGAGGATCGAGTTTACGTATGAAAGAGATGAAAATACAGGTAACTTTCCAACCAACTACGTTGGAATAATGTTAGTTGTATTCTTAGTGATAATCGGAGCATTCTTCATATCAAGGAAGATGAAAAAATAGACCATTTTCATCAAACCCCAACCTAACTTTTTGTGGTATTCTTTAATTTTAATTCATAGAGATACTCATCGAAAAATCCAGAATATATGGATTTATGGTGAAAATCTTCGTTTAATTTAGTTCCAATTAATGTAAAGTTAAAATTTTCTTTAAATTTCTCTTCTTTTTCTCTTCCTCCTCTTGTGAAAAATGCACTGGAGATCAAGTAGACTGGTTTTCCCTCCTTGAGATATGATTCTGTTAACGATACGTTTGTAGGAATTGTGGTTCTGTTTCCATAATAGCTAATAAAGGCTCTTTCCTCACTTACAATGATTAATGAGTCTTCTTCAGTGTTATTTTTTACAAAAAGGGCGAATTCCTCCTGATAAGAATGAGTTGCACGTGAATCTAAAACAGGATAAATATAACCCATAGATTGTGTAATTATAAAGAGGACAAGAAGCATCCCTGCTTTTTTCTCTATTTTACTTAGACTAACGGCCATTAAGAGCAAGAGTGGAGCAATAATCGGGAGGAAAAATCTCGCAGAAAAGGTGATTATATTTCCGAAGTAAAAGAAGTATGGAAAAATCCATAGAGCCAAAGCAGTAAGATGGAAGTATTTCCTGTCCCTCAAAATTATTGCTATTCCAAATAGGGTGAGAGGAATGAAAGCTGTGCTAAGGGAAACACAAAAAATGTCCAAGAGATAGTCTTTTATTGAAAGAAACAACTTTGGGAAAAACCTGTTATAAACTACTGGGCTTAAGAAGTACTCAAATCCATGCATGAGGTATGCAGGAATGTAGAAAAAAAATCCTGTTAGGCTTAAAATAGAGCCTGCTAGAATATAATTAATTTTTCTTTCTCTCACGAGCAAAAAGAGATAAAACGGAAAGAACAATATGTTTGTCAATCTAATGGCAATGGCTACTCCAAATACCAGCGCGCTTAGTATCCTTACCCTATTATTGAAGGTAAGCATATAAGCACTAAAAACTAAGAAGAAAAAAGAGAGGACGTCGCCCAAGGCTTGCTCGCTCAGAGACCAGTGTAAGGGATTTACCATAAGAAGTAGAGCTGTAATGAGGCCAATTCTCTTGTTTTTGGTAAATCTAAAGGCAAAAAGATACATCAAAGGAACAGATAAAGATCCAATTATTGCACACGTGTATATTGAAACTCTATCCATTGGAAGATCCAAGAAGAGATTAGAGAGCCCAAATATAATTCCTACACCCGGATAGCCCGGAGAATGGGCGTATTGCAGCCTTCCTGATTCTATAAGTCCTTTTGCTGACCCTATGTACGCAATAGAATCCATATGCAGAAGACCCTTACTTCTAAAAAAAAGTCTGAATATGAGAGAAAAAACAGTTAAAAAAATCAATATAAAATCATTGTTTTCCTTTATTTCCCCATCTTTCCTAGAGAAGAAAAAAATAGGAAATACAATTGCAAATGCAAATAACAGATTATCAAAGTAAGGATTTAAAAGTGAAACTTTTTTGAAAATCAGGCTTTCACCAGCAAGGTAGGAAGTAATAAGTAGCAATAAACCCGACAAGAGCTTTATTAAGTTCATGTGCATACCTTAATTTCAATACTACTTAAACATAATAGGCTGAAATACGAAAGCGCACCTACAGATCTTTCATGAATTCTATGAGATAAGGAAAGTTCAGTTCGATCAGATCGTTTATATCTGTAAGATGCTTCCATTTCTCAGAAAATACCCCCTTTACACATAAGTTAGAATCAATCATTTTTTGAATAGCGTCCTGTAACTCGTATTCTCCTCTTTCAGATATTCTTACATCTTTTAAGAAATCAAAAACAACATCGCCAAAAACATATAGGGGGGATGCGGAAATGTTGCTCAACACTTGTCCTTTTTTTGGCTTTTCTACTATCTTTAAGATTCTGTCTCCTTGCAGAGTTACGGTACTCATGGATGGTATATCTTTAATATTTACTTTTTTTAGGCTTATCGTCGCATCGCATCTCTCTTTCTTATGTTTCTTAACCAAGTCTCTGATATGGCTTAAAGGGAATATGGAATCACTTGCTGTTACCAGAAAGTCTCCCTTTATATCATTTTCTACGCATCTCAGTGCATGAGCGGTCCCCAGAGGAACCTGTCTTCTGTACTCTATCTTTATATTATACTTCGATCCGTTTCCAAGATATTTTTCTATTTGGTTTCCAAGATGTCCGATTATTATAAAAATACGTTTAAAACCCAATTTTTTTAAAGAAATAACTATTTGCTCTATTACTGGCTTACCATCTATTGGTAAAAGAGGTTTTGCAATCCTTTCAGTTATTGGCATGAGTCTTTTTCCCTTTCCAGCGGCCAAGATTACTGCATCCATTATATTTCTACCCTGAGCAGATCCTCACCGATCATTAATTCATTCTGATAATTCTTCCTTATGGCTTTGATTATAAGCTCTTCGTGTCTTGATTCTGGATAAATGTGGGTAACGATCAAAGAGCTTACATTCAAATTCTTTAAAAATTCAGATAGGGCAGAAGGCGTCGTGTGTCCGTATCTGCGGGGAAAATCATCCAGGAAAGAGCATTCGTGAATCAACAAATCTGTTTTCTTCGAACATAGATCTCTCATCCCGTTGCATGTTTCTGTATCGCCTGAATAAACCATGGAAGAGTCGCATTCAATTCTAAAGCCTAGGGAAGGAACTCCGTGAGAAACATATCTGCATCTTATCCTAAGGTCTCCCAATTCGATGAGTTCTTCATCCTTTATTTCATTGACTTGGAAGTTTATTCTCTCAATGTAGTCGTATGCTTCGAGTATCTTAGTTAGCCAGTCTTTTGTGCCCTTTGGTCCGTACAATTTAAAATCAAGCTTTCCTTTTAAAAAATTAGCTCCCAAGAGAGGCGGTATATCGCTCGTATGATCTATGTGAATGTGCGAAATGAACACGTGCTGTATATCTTCGTGGTCATATCCTGCTTGGATTATTCTTTTCAGAACACCATTCCCGCAGTCAAACAAAACCAGAGTATCCTCTGATTCTACAAGGATACCTGCCTGTGCCCGGTTCTGCTCGGGAATCAAAACTCCGGTTCCCAAAATGGTGACAAACATGAATTTAATATGGAGGTATTATTTTAATTCTTTAGGTAAAATATTCAGTTACCAAATGATACTTTTTCCAACCATGCCGTCGATGAGATTCCAGAGATATTTTGCTCTCTCGTCAGTATATCCCTCCAATATGTCTGAATTTTCCTTTAGATAGGTATAAAGTTCGCTATTCATTTGTTTCAATATTCTTTTCATATGTTTAAAGATTATGCGATCAAGAAAGAGAGTTTCCTTTTCCTTACTCACCCTTCCATTTTTGATATCATCATAAAAATCTTTGTATTCCTTCTCAAGTTCGTTCAATTCCTCAATGGTAACTTTTTGCTCTAAAATTCGATAAATTTCTTTATACCTCTCTATGCATTTGAAAATTAGTTCAAAAGAACAATCCAGTAGTTTTTTTCTGAATTCTCTTAAGTCTGATTCAACCTCGAGATTGCATTTCAGGCAGTAATGGTTGAAAAGTTTATTCTTGCATTCACATTCAACTAATTGATGTTCTTTTAGCATATTAATCCCTTTTATCATTTAGATTTTTAAAAACAGGTATATAAATGTGTTTAAGACGATTGTCAGACGATAAAACCGAGAATAAAACAAATAAATGATTTGGACTTATCAATCACTGAAAATTATTTATATCATTTTTCTATTAATCAGGAGGGGTGGTCCTGTGGAACTTAAAATTGAAGAAATAAAGATTCCTGAGGGATGTAATGTTATATTGGGACAAACTCATTTTATAAAAACAATAGAAGACCTGTACGAGGCTTTCATGAATACGATTCCAAACAGCAAGTTTGGCATCGCCTTTTCCGAGGCTTCGGGTCCTTGTCTCATCAGAAGTGTAGGTAACGATGAAGAATTGAAAAAGATAGCAGAGGAAAACGCACTAAAACTCGGGTGTGGTCACATTTTTATCATATTCATGAGAGAAGGATTTCCGATTAACATACTGAACACCATAAAAAGCGTTCCAGAAGTCTGTTCGATTTATTGTGCAACCGCAAATCCTCTTCAAGTTGTAATAGCTGAGACGGAGCAAGGAAGGGGAATTTTAGGGGTTATAGATGGTTTTCCACCAAAAGGTGTAGAGGAAGAAGAAGACATTGAAAAGAGAAAGGAATTCTTAAGGAAGATAGGGTACAAATTCGGCTAATTAGAAACATTAAAATTATATACATGGTTGAGTTGTATTCCTCCATGAACCTAAGATTACTCATCATCTCACTCCTGATACCTTGCCTGCTTTCATCCTCATTTGCCTACGATCTCTCAGATTATCCGAGCCCTTTCGTAAAGGGAAGTGAACAGAACTCGATTATAGTTATAGGGAAAAATAGCCCCCCCATGGATTCAATAAGTGCAATAAACATAATAAAGGGATTCTATTTTCTCAGCACATGGAAGAAAATAGGGACCCTTGAATTAATTGATATAGACAGCGATACGGCAGAATTGCATATAGAGGCTGCTGTTTCCTCAACTGATAGAAAAATCGAGAAGAACGGATACAGACTTGAGGAGCTTACTCAGGAGGAGTTACCTTCCTTAAAGGAAATTAAATTGGAAACAGAAAATAAAGAAGAATTCGAAGAGAAAGAAAAAATCTCTTTTAGAATAAAATATGATGGCAGAGAATTGAAAGTGGATGATTTTACCTATACTTTAGAGTTTTCTGATAATGTATATAACTTGTTGCCAACGAGGATTAAGATATTGGATAAAGAACTTTATTTGGTTGATTACGAGCCAGAAGAGCATATGACGACCGGAAAGATATTATTAGAGGATCTCATACCGCTACATCAAACGAAATCATTCGATGGATACCAATTAGAGATAACTGGAATTAATACGAGGACCGAGTCCGCATCCTTTAGACTTTACAAGCATGATAAGTTACTGATTGAAGACGTAATAAGATTAGAAAGACCTTTCAATTATGAAGACATTTATATTGAGCTTCTGGGTACTTTTAGATCAGTAGTTGGAGACTACAAGGCCCAGATAAGGGTTTACCAGAAAGATAGGAGAATATACGACGGAGACGATTTTGACGCGGGTTATGAGTACGTCCTAAAAAAAGATGAGATATCATTAATTAAGAAAACTGCTCAGTTATTGGAGGAGAATGATTACGTCAAATTTATTGATGGAACTAAAATAGTCTTTGATGAGCGCATAGATGATCTTGCTCGTTGGCATGTTGAGAGATTGGGAGAAAAAAGAGTAGAACTTGAAGAGGGAGATGAGATAGAATTTGGCTCTAAAATTTTGCTTGAAAAAATTCATAAAGATTACGTGGATCTTAGGATAGATGAAGAAGTATACGAAGCCAAAATTGGTGAAACCTTGACACTGCAAAGACAGACTGGAGAATTCAGATTTGTCGAGCCTGTAGCAAGATTGGACGACGAGTTAAGCGAAAAAGAATTATACGATAAAAATCTCGTCTTAGTGGGCGGACCCGAAGCAAATGAAATAACCAAACTTTTGATTGAAAAAGGCAAGTTAAAAGTAGACTTTAACAAGATGAAGCCTGGAGAAGGGATTATAGCTTACCTAGAAAAACCTTTGGGAGATGGCGATATCGTTGTGGTGGCAGGAAGCGACAGATACGGGACGAGAGCAGGTTCTATAGTTTTATCTAAGTATGACTATGTCTCAAAGTTGAGAGACGATTTAATTCACGTCAGGTGGATAGACTCAAAAACAGCCGAAATAATTTTGTTTAAAGCCTAAATCAGGGTTTTTTTAACTTCTTCCGTTAGTATATCAAGGATCTTTGCCCTTGTAAGCACAATGGGTTCGCAGGCAGTTCTATTCCTGGGTCTCGGGACATTGATCTCAAAGATACCTTTAACCTCTCCTGGTCTTGCGGTAAGGACAACTACCTTATCACCTAGATAAACAGCTTCGTCCACGCTGTGGGTTACAAAAAGGACGGTTTTTCTTGCTTTTTGCCATACTCTCAGCAATTCTTCCTGCATCACATTTCTCGTTTGAGCATCTAAAGCACCAAAAGGCTCGTCCATCAAGAGAACATCGGGATCGTTTGCTAGGACTCTCGCTAAAGCGACTCTTTGCTTCATGCCACCCGATAGTTCATGAGGATAACTGCTTTCAAATCCGTTGAGCCCTACCAGATCGACGTATCTCTTTATGATTTCTTCTCTTTCTTTTTTAGGTACATTTTTCAATTCAAGACCAAATTCTATATTCTTTTTAACAGTTCTCCAGGGAAAAAGAGCATATTCTTGGAAAACCATTCCTCTTTCCGAGCCAGGACCTTTTACCTCTTTTCCATCTAAATATACCTTCCCAGCAGTGGGTTTTTCTAAGCCAGCTGCTATTCTAAGTAGAGTTGTCTTACCGCATCCGCTTGGACCTACAATACAAACAAATTCGCCGTCATTAACTTCAAATGAAACATTCTTTAAGGCCAGAACTTCTTCTCCATCTTCGTCAACGAATACCTTTGAGATGTTCTCTAGCCTTATACTCCCAATCTCAAACCGACCTCCTCTCTCCATACCAGAGTTCTTTTCTCCACAAATATAACTATCTCGTTCATTATTAATCCTATTATACCTATCATTAGCATTCCAACTATTATCCCTTCCGGAATACCGGCGCCATGGAAAAATATCATCATTGCTCCTAAGCCTAAACCGTTTTTTACCCCCATGAATTCAGCGGCTACGAGACACATCCAACCAATGCCCAGCCCGATGCGGAGACCTGTTATCACATAGGGTAAAGAAGAAGGGATCACAACTTTTCTCACCAGCTCTTTCTCGTTTGTCCCAAGAGTATAGGCTGCCTCTACCAGTATTTTTGGCGTGCTCTTCACTCCAGAAATTGTATTCAGGAGTATTGGAAAGAATGCCCCGATAAAAATGATTATCGCCTGCGAGAGAATACTCGTTCCTCCAAACCACAGCAAAACCAGAGGTATCCATGCCAAAGGAGGGATAGGTCTTAAAGTTTCTATAATCGTTCCCAATGCACTTTCTGCATACCTTATCCAGCCCATAATTATGCCCATCGGAATTGCTATAATGCTTGCCATGGTAAATCCTAGCAAAACCCTGATAAGACTCATTGTTGTATGCTGAAAAAGTGTATTTCCCATATAACCTTCTACCGCTAGTTTATACCAAAACTTAAACGTTTCAAGGGGATAGGGTAAAATTGATGGATCTGAAATTAAGATAGCAAGTATCTCCCATAGAAAGATCGCTATAACTGGGGAAACCCACTTTGTTGTTTTCTCTATTTTTATTGGCATTGAATCACCAAAAAATAAAAAAGGATTAGGATGTTTTTTCGACGAAACTTTTATCAAAGAAATCTCTGATAAATTGATCCTTGTCTGGAACCTTCTCTTGTTTTATAATTCCGAATTCTAGCAGTTCGGTCAGATAAGTTTTTGTTCCCTCCTCATTTGGCTCGTAGGCGAAGTCTATGTTTTTCATAGCCAGTCTCACTGCTTCTTCGCTTCTTCCTGTAAATTCAACCCCATACCTGACCGCTTCCTCAGGATTTTCTTTTATCCATTTCGTTGCTCTGACGTGGATATCTACGAGCTTTTGAATTGTTTCTGGATTATTTCTCTTGAAATCCATCCTTGTCGCTAGTACACAGCAAGGGTGGCTTGGCCATATTTCGTGGGAAGTTATCAATATTTCGCCATATCCCCCTTCTACTGCTGCGGCGTTAAAAGGTTCCCATCCTACGAACGCATCTATTGTGCCTGTTTTTAGGTTGTCTAACATGCTTTTTCCAGGCATTGGATAAACTAATGATACATCTTTAGATTCTAATCCTACTTGGGAAAGTGCTTTCAATAAGAGAAAATGCTGTACTGTTCCTGGACCAGGTATTCCTATGTTCTTTCCTTTCAAATCCTTTACAGATTTTATGCCCTTATCCTTTCCCACGACTATTGCAGAGCCTTCATTGTTCACCTGAGCGAGAATCTGGATTGGTATGTCTAGGTTAGCATGCTTAATGGTGGCTGGCGCAGTACCTAGATAACCCACATCTATCTCATTTGCCTTAAAACCATCCATTTCAAAGGCTCCGTTTATGTATTCAACAGGAATTACTTCTATTCCTGCTTCTTCGTACCAGCCTTTCTTCTTTGCTACATAGTATGCTAGCTGGTGCAGGTCTGCGGTTAAGTATCCTAGCCTAACTTTTACCTTCTCTGGTTTTTCTGGTGGTTTCGCTGTACAACCAGAGAAAAGCACAGTAGAAATTATTATAACCAGTAAAAATCCTTTTACGCTCCTCCTCATCTACCATTCACCTCCCTGACATCTTTTCCATCATTTGATCAATCATTTACAAACAATATCAATGATATAAATTTTTTGATAATGGAATTATATAAACTCATGATTTCTTGGAGGCCCTTCTTTCCTCTAAAATCTGGAGGCATCTCTCCCTCATATCATGTAGTATCAATTCCAATGCTTCTAGTTTTACGTCCAAAGGTATGATCCTGTTTTCCTTGTCCTTTATGGCAATCGGTCTCTTTACTGTTGCCTCAATATCTCCAACTCTGGTTATTGATCTAATCACTATCAATTCTTCTCCAGTATGCTTTCCCCCTGCCTTTACAGGAATTACCTCAGATTCTTCTACCGAAACACTAATCTTCGTTGGCGTTTTCATATTATTTCCCTCAGATCTTCAATTGAAATCTCAAATCCCACCACAGGATGTGCAAGCCCATAGTTTACGATAACTTTTGGATGTATTTCACCGAATACACCTATTTCTCTTTCATTCGATATAATCTTTGCACATCTTCCATTTATGAAGGAACCATGAACACGAGGTTCAATACGATAATCTACTCCAAGATTATCCAGCAAGGTTATCACAACAGACTTTATTTCAGAGAAGTTTGATTTTGGATGAATCGTTACTCCGCACACCTTTCTTACATTAACTCCCCCAGTTTCCGTTTCACCTAACAATACGACATCACCAATCTCAAATATCCTCTGAGGAAGATCAAATCTTTTATTCAACTTCAGTTGCTCCATTAGATTAGGCAAGAGAGAAGTCCTCACTATTGTATGTTCTTCTGTAACAGGGTTTTCTATCTCTACCGATTCACATTTTTTAAGATTCATCTTCTCATAGTGATCTGCCTCGTTTGTTAGGGATAGGGTCATTACCTCCTGAAAGCCTAGAGATATCATGAGTTCTCTAACATCCTCTGATATTTCTTCCACCGGATGTTTTTCCCCGAATGTCATTGTTTCAGGTAGTTTCTCGGAGAACTTCTCGTATCCATAGCCAATAGCAACGTCTTCAACGATATCCACTGGATGAAGTATGTCCACACGATAACAAGGTATCTTAACCTTTACCATATCTTTCTCGATAGTACAGCCATACCTCATCTTTTCTAGGGCATGCTTGATCTCATCCATTTCAAATTCTTTGCCTAACAGATCTTTAACAAAATCTTTAGATAAGGTCATTTCTGTAGGACTAAGATCCGGAGTAATAATCTCTTTCTCAGGATAGATTATTTTTAGACTGTAGATTTCTCCTTTCTCGTGGAAAGAAGTTATCAAAATTTTTAATGCATTCTCTATTGCCCTGAAATCCGTGCCTGTGATATCTATAAATATATTTTTTGTTTCCTCTGTCACTCTAGTTAATTCACCGTTTATAATGGGTGGGAAAGACAGTACATCATGATTTATATCTGTGATTATGGGGTATCTCGAATGAGACATGACTATATGCCTGTATTCAATTCCTTTCGGATGATATCTAAGTATCTCCTCAAGGTTCATTTCCTCTTCCATATCTAATGGGACAAAACTTATTTCTTCAGGATTTATCGCATGGTATTTAAATGGAGGCTTTACCTTATCCAGATCGTGAATTCCAATGGATGCTTTACTCCTATCTCTTCCGATAGCCCAGTGTAAATCTTCCTGAAACTCTATGAGTCTTTCTATCTCTCTGTCCGTGAGATTAAGTCCCTTTACAATGCCGCAAACGATGTAGGGGCGCACTTCATTTACACTCGGATCAACTTCTACTTCTATATTACTCATTTTTGTATTAAATACAGGCAAACCAGTTTCAATCTCAAAAAAACCTTTTAGTGCAAGAACCAATCCTTCTAAACTATAGAGATCTGGTCTGTTTGGAAAAAGTTCTATGTCTATTTTGTTTTCGTCGTAGTCCTCTATGTCGCTACCTAACATGGGAATCTTTTCAATAAGGTAAGTTAGGGGAAAATCTTTTCCCAGAGCCTCTATCAGTTCATCGTACCTGAAGGATATGACCGGCATCCAATCAACCCTTGAAGGAATGTTACATGAAAAAATAACATTTAAATTATTCCGATCTTCGAAAGTTCATTTGGCAAATATTCTTCAACGACGTAGCTAAGACCGTATTTCGCTAGTGCCTGCTGCTCAGATTTCTTCCCTAACTCTAACTGAAGTTTAATTTCTCTTTCCCAGAACTCAGTTTGAAATCTAGGATCTTCTAATTCCGATTCCAGAGCGTTTATATCCTGTTCTTTGAGCTTATCCGTTGGAAGATCGTACTCAACTATATCGCTGGGCTTTACTCCCAAAAACACCGCGTTTGGAGTAGCGAGATATTCGCTCAAGTGAGCGGTCTTTATGGCACCATATGCCAGGGAGGCATAAATTCTGAATGACCAAGGATCGCAATCTGTGAATACCACTACAGGCAATCCCAGTTCTGTGTTAAGTCTCCTCAAAAATCTTCTTGTGGCTCTAGCAGGTTGGCCTTTTAAATGAACTAGGATTGATCGAAATTTCTCATCGAATTTTTCCTCTCTTAGCCTCATAAACATGCCTCCGGTTTCTACCGCTATGACAAAATCAGCATCATAATCTAAGAACTCTAGTTTATCCACGTTTGTGGGTATCGCGTATCCAGTCTCACCTACATCATCTATACAGTGGATTTCTCTGATACCTCGATTAGTAGGCTCCCTGATTCTAAGATTTCCAAGGACGCTGGCCCCGTCTTCTTCAGGATACATTTTAAAATCTTCTCTTTGGAGATGAAGCATTATTTCGATATCTTCTATAAGCTTGTCGCTTTCTTGTTGTTCGTTGAACCTTATCAGTTTTCCCCAGTTCTCAGATATATAATACAATTCTCTTAGAGTAGATGATTTTCCTGTTTCTATTTGATTTTTAAAGAAGTCTATGACGTACAATGTTTTGAGTATCCCTATTGCTTCGTCTTTTTTCTTTGCACTTCTTGTAGTAAGTTTATTTCCATAAACCCAGACCCTAAATTTTTCGTCGAATATAATATTTCCTTTCGTTCTGGATGGCAGTCTGAGATGGGGTATCTTTACTTCCCTTCCTTGGTCGATTAATTTTTTCGGCAAGCTTAAGAGTCTAGTTATTACTTCTTCTTCTTTCATTCGAGTGGTCTCCCCAAAATTCTATGAATAATCGGAGTTGGATCTGGTGCCTCTTCCCCTGTAATTTCAGCGGCTTTTTGGAGTATTAAAGGAACATATTCCCTGACCCAATCTGCTCTCTCTTTAAGTTTTTCCTCTCTTCTCTTCTTGCTCAGATAAATTCTGAGTTGTCTACCGCATTCCTGAAGCCCGAGTCTGATCTCCTTTGCTATTTCTGTTATATTTCCTATCGCTTCCTTGGCTTCTGATGTAAATGGTACGTAAACGCTTGCAACATGCACCATAATTAAGGCAGGTCCATGGGGAATGCCCTTTCCACCTGGCTGATTTAGCCCATATTTTCGCCAGTCAATTTTTTCTATCGTGTGAGTAATTACATCCGCCCCTTCCTGATAAAGTAGTGGAACCCGGTTTGCGAACCTCAATATTTTTACTCTGTTTTCTCTGGGAAGTTCTCCACCATAGCCGAGTCCGCACTCAATCAAAAACGGGTTCCCAGAATATACGGTGGGTTCACGAATACTTTTTGCAACAAAATCTACATCATGAACTCTTAAAATACCTTTTTCAATAAGATCTGGTCCTATGGGGGACAAACAATCTGTAGGAGGGCGTATGAATTTTATTTTTTTGAAAGCACTTACTAATCTTTTCGCCTCCTCTAAATCTATCTTAGAAGGTTTTTTACTTAGATTAACTCCGGATATTGCACCTATTTTTTCTACGCTCGTAGTACTTATCCTGCTAAAAGTTTCTATTAGGAACGACCTCAATTTTTTGTGACTGCTTAATCTTAAAAGAAGCATTAACTCCCCAACATCTATGCCGTGAGGGTGTATGGGTATTTCCTTGGGTTCTGGAGGTAGCTGGTTAGATGAACGTTGATACACTACCTTCTTTCCCTCCGGATTTATATAAGTGAGCGTTAGCCAAGGATTAGCGGTGACGGTTTGTTCTATATAAGAATCTATTGATCTCTCTCCTCTCCTGTAAGCACCTTTAACGAGTATCTCGATTCTTGTTCCATGGGCTCTAGAATTAAAGGATTCATTTAATTTTTTGAAACGTGGCTGATTCTTGTGCAGATCTACAGACACCTCAAACTTGTAGGTCGGTTTTCCCTTTCCTATAGAAGATTCTACGATCGCACCATGACCTGTCGTGAGGTTTGAGTACAGGACAGCGCCTGAAATTCCTATTCCTTGTTGCCCCCTCGTTTGTTTTCGGGTATGAAACCTTGAACCGTATAGTAACTTGCCGAATATCAGAGGAATCTGTTCAGGCAGAATTCCAGGACCATTGTCCTCTACACATACACTGTAGAGCCCATTTTTAACTTCACTTACTTTAACAATTATGTCTGGAAGTATTTTAGCCTCCTCGCACGCATCAAGAGAGTTATCTACCGCTTCTTTCACGCTTATAAACAATGCTTTCTGCGGGTTATCAAAGCCCAGCATTGCTCTGTTTTTTGAGAAAAATTCGGATACGCTTATTTCCTTCTGTTTCTTTGCAAGTTCGTAAGCAATCGTGCCTTCCATATTCTGTTTTACCTCCTAACATGTCAAAAATCTTCTGACACTGGTCATACACCTTCAGTGAGAAGATGGTTAGATTTAGTCAATACATAGAGCCGAATTACAGGTAAAAGTAATGCTTTAGATCCTTGCATTGAGTTCTATATATTATTTCTCATATAAAAAGTTTGGGGTAAAGAAGCGACTTAAAAAATCATTTTACCATTTGGAATATTATATCAAATAAATATTCAGGTTTGAATTTAATATCTAAGAAGTATTAGATTTTTATTTAAAAAATAAAGGCTTATCGTTGCTCTGAAAAAATCCAAATAGTGATGTGAAAATGAAAATTTATTTAAGTAAGAAGAAAATTAAGGCTTAGACACGCAAGATAACTTTAAAAAGGTAATAATATGAAGAGACCTGAGTCCTTGATCTTGGGTATAGCAGGATTGGCATTCTTTTATCACTTCTCCAAACTTGGAGAAGTTTTTACTGCATTTCTCCTGTTAATTGGAGGATTTAGCTCAATTCTTGCCTTCAACTGGTACATCGAAAATCTCTGGATGGTATCTGTTGGAATCGGCTCTTTAATATATTTCATAGGGATATTTAGCGAATCTGTATTCTTTCCGATTCTTCTGGCAATAGGATTGCTCTGGATCATTGACGGCGTATCAATGTCAAAGAAAAAGTCTGATGACCTGTTTAATCCATTTAACCTATCCATTTCTTTTCTCATCTTCTTTGGATTCGCGAGATTCATATCCAAAACTCTGCCAAGAGAAGCCTCTTTGAAAATTTCACTGACATTTACCCTAATTTGGATGATAACGATGGTAATATTTTTCTATCCAAGGAAAGAGCTTGTTGAAGAAATATAAAAGTTGAACCAACTGATTTTATAAATTCATGGATTCAATTTTATTTCTCACATCTTCCTTTTTTCCTTCAACCACAACAAATACTTCTTGAATAGAACCCTTGCTATGCGCAAGTAACTTAAACCCTGATTTTGTCTCTCTCGTGATTTTAATTGAGGGAGATCTGGCTTTTCTCAGTGGAGAGTAAGATATTTCTGCCGGGATAACTTTGCTTACTCCATCTATGCTTGCTATCTCTTCAAGTATTGGAAGTAACCCCTCTATGACCCTGTGTTTTCTTTTCACACCCCTTTTCAGATACTTGAACTTAGCCATATCGTCGATCCCTCTGGCATGAAAAACAGATATTCATAAAAATACTTTATAAATCATAAACCTAATCATTGAAGGGGGATCCATCATAATAGCCGTCCTAGGTCCAAGAGGAAGTTTCGCTCATCAAGCAGCTTTGGAGGCAGGAATCAGAGAAGAAGATCTGCTTTTCTTAAATGATATTCCATCAATATTTGAGAAAGTTGAGAGCGATGTTGCGAAATACGGCCTGGTACCCTTAGAAAATTCGTTGGAAGGTTCGGTAAACCTAACTCTGGATCTATTGGCAAAGAGCAATTTGTTGATCAAAGAAGAAATAATAATAGAGATATCCCACTGTCTTTTGGGAAAAGAAGGCGCCAACACAGAAGATATAGAGGTTATTCTGTCTCATCCCCATGCCATAGCTCAAGTAAGAGATTTTTTGCGAGAAAAATTCCCAAGATGTCAGTTCATAAATACTTTGAGCACTTCAGAGGCCGCTCTAAAAGTTTCTAAAGAAAAAAACAAAAATATCGCAGCTATTGCCTCACCCATTGCATCTGAGATATATGCTCTTAAAATACTGATAGAAAACATTCCAACTCCATATCAGAGCTTCACTAGGTTTGTGATTATTGGAAAAGAGGACTCAGAACCAAGTGGGTATGACAAAACATCGATAGCCTTCGGTCTACTTGAAAACAAGCCTGGATCGCTGTACAAAGCATTGGAACCATTTGCTTTGAAAAACATAAATCTAACAAAGATTGAATCGAGGCCTTCGAAAAGAGTTTTGGGCGAATACATTTTTTTTGTTGATCTTGAGGGTCATAGAGAAGACAAAAAGGTAAAAGAAGCCTTGGAAGAATTAAAACCAAAAACTGAGATGTTGAAGATATTTGGATCTTACAGGCGGGGAGACATTTGATCATAACCATCGTAGGCGGATATGGGGCAATGGGAAGATGGTTGGTTAAACTTCTAAAGGAGAAAGGCTTTGAGGTTAGAATCTCAGGTAGGAACGCAAAAGTGGGGGAAGCATTTGCAAGAAAGATGAGAGTAGAATTTTTCACCGATAATGTCGAGGCTGTTAAGGAAGCCGATGTAGTTATTGTATCTGTTCCTATTTCTGTTACAGAAGAAGTAATTAAAGAAATAGCTCCTCACATGAAAGACGGATCTTTGTTGATGGATATTGCCTCCATAAAGGAGGGTCCGGCAAATGCAATGCTAAAGTATGCAAAAGAAAGTGTGGAATTGATACCAGCCCATCCAATGTTTGGTCCTAGCGCCCCTGATTTAAAAGGACAGGTTGTATTATTGACCCCCCTAAGATCTGAGATCTGGCTCCCAAGGGTCAAGAGTTTTTTGGAAAAAGAAGGCGCCAGAGTTCACATAACTACGCCAGAAGAACACGACAGGATCATGAGCATCATTCAGGGGCTCACTCATTTCGTTTATATAGCTACGGGAATCACACTTGGAGATCTCAACGTGGATGTAGAATACACGAAACGTTTCGCCTCTCCAGTATATCAAATGATGCTCGATATGATAGCGAGGATTGTTGGTCAGGATCCTCACATGTATGCGATGATCCAGATCTACAATCCAAGAAACTTCGATATCCACTCCAAATTTATTGAAAATGCCGAGTCACTAAGGAAAATCATAATAGAAGGCCGTAAAGAAGACTTCGTTGAAAAAATGAGTAAAGCGGCAAGAAAATTAGGAGATGTAGAAGGTGCATTGAGGAGATCTGACAAGGCAATCAGATCTTTATATAAGGAACTTGAATTGTTGAAATCTAAGCTGGGAGAAAACGTTGTTCTAAGGCATGTTTATTCAAAAAATTTTCATTATGGAAAACTAAAACATGTTGATCCGGAAAATGTTATTTTAGAAACAAAAAAAGGCGATATAACACTTAAAACATCAAACATAGAAGTACTCAGCGATGAAGATGCGAATAACTGGATAATCCAGAATTTTCCAAAGAAAAATAGAGATTTCTCTTTTGTGGTCGAAGAAAAGGCTGATAATGAGATAATAAGGTATGTCTTCTCTCTCATCCCCAATGTAACCTCTGTAGAGATAATAGATGAGTACAAGGGTCCGCAGATTCCTGAAGGAAAGAAAAGCATAACTCTGAGGGTTGTATCCCCCTCTATTTATGGAGATGAGGTGTTCAGAAGGACGGAAGAAATTATAAACTCCCTATTTAAGATGCGATAAAAGGACCTTTTTCATTAAATCTATTGGAGGATCTATGTCTAGCCAGATCCTAAGACTCTCGGCTCCCTGATGTACCAACATACCCAGACCATCGATGGTTTTTGCTCCCATTTCCTCTGCTTCTTTGAGGAGTTTGGTCTTCAATGGATTGTACACTATATCGAATACAACTAGTTCATCGTGTAGAATTTCTTTGGGAACCGGAGATTCATTTACATTAGGATACATTCCCAGAGAAGTTGAATTTATCAGTATATCAACATCATGAATGTATTCAGAGAGAATTTTCTGGTCCAATTTCATTGATTTACACGAAAAGTCGGCTTTTTCCATTATTTCTCGAGCCAGTTTGTCTCCCCTTTCTTTTGTCCTGTTCAATATTAAAAGATCTGAACAACCTTCAAAGACCAACTGAAAGGCTATAGATCTTGCAGCCCCACCTGCTCCCAGCAACATAACTTTTTTTCCCTTTACCTCTATATTTCCATCTTTTAGTGCCTTAATAGCGCCTATGCCATCTGTGTTGTATCCGATCTTTTTATCGGTGAATTTTATTGTATTAACAGACCCAATCTTCCTTGATTTTTCATCTAACTCATCAATGTAATTTATAACCTCTTCTTTGTAAGGGATAGTTATGTTGACTCCTTTTACGTCAAGTTCGTGCAATCCAATAATTGCTTTTTTCAGATCTCTTTTTACTGGAAAAGGGACATAAACACAGTTTAATTTCATATAGTTAAACACGTAATTATGCATCAGAGGTGAGAGAGAATGTTCCAGAGAAAAACCAATTATTCCGAATATTTTTGTGGAGCCATTAATCATCTTAACCCTAGCCTTTTCAGTATCTCAAAGGCGTCTTCTACCGTTAACTGTCCTGGGGCTGTTTTGCTTAATTCATCTACCGAGCAATAAAGTATGCTCGATCCAAAGAGCACGCTGCATAGGCGGGCAAATTTCCATTTCTCCCCGAGAGGAATTGATACAAGAGGTATTGAAAGGGTACTCTTCGTTTGTAAAGTTGCCATTAAAAGATTCAAAACGTCTTCCAATGTATTTGCTAAGACTGCAACTTTTGCTATATTCGCTCCAGTTTCTGCCATTCTATGAAATATGAGAGATATCTCCTCAACTGAATGAGAAGTCAGCATATCATGATATGAGATAATTGCAGTTTTTCTTCTCTCCTTACATATCTCTATAATTTCTTTTCTCTGGCGCTCCTCTGTTCTGAGTTCGATATCTATTGCATCTGCAAATAAGCTTACCTCTTTGATTATGTTTATTCTTTCTTGTTCTGAACCTGCAAACGTACCTCCTTCGGCTTCCATACGGTTTGTAATCAATATTGGTTTGTCAGTCCTTTGTTTTATAGATCTTAGCATTCTTTTTGATTCTGAAACAGATATTGGAAAACCGTCCAATCTTATTTCTATAATATCCGAGAGGTTTGCCATGTCAACTTTTCTTAGAATTTCATCAGGGTCTTTTCCTTTAATGGAAGCACATATAACCGGGCATTCTCCTATAGTTACGTCTCCGATATTCACCAATTTTTTCACCGTTCTACTAAGGTCTCTTCGATAGAAATACCAAAATGCCTTCCAAAGCCTTCAAGATATACCAAAACCCTGTCGCCAATTTTTATATCCGTAACAGAAACCGGATTTCCGTTTTCATTTACGAGCATTATTGTCTCTGCATTTTGAACCAGTGTACTAAATATTTCACCGTTCACCTCTGCTTCTATTAGCATTAGAGGTCTCCTTTCTATTTTTACTCTGCCTACCACAGCTATACGTGTATTTCCCTTAGAATCAACGATTAGAACCTCATCCCCTGCTTTTAACTCGCTCAAATAACGTGTTTTTTCTTCAGGGACCTTTATGTAAGCATGCACAGGACCTGCGTTTACCCTGAATGGTCTGGTCTCTACATAAGGGTTTTCGACTGACTCTGAGTGTACCAAGAACAGTCCATTGCTTTGAGATCCTATTAGCATTCCCTCTCCTATATTCATCAAAGAGCAAGTATCCACGCAAACCCTGTCTCCCATACCTACAGGCCTTACTGTTTTTACCTTCGCTACTTTTAACTCAAGTTTTTCGGCTGTTAATTCACGAATGGTTTCTGCCAGTTTTTTTATTTCATTCAAATTCGGTGTTTTAATTAAAACACCATCTACTCCAACTTCCAGAGTTTTGAATGCTATTCTGGCTTCATCCGCATTTTTTATGCATGCTACAATCTTTGTATCAACTTTCTGTAGTTCTGCAATCAAATTTTCTAAAGGAATTATTGTCCAATCCTCATTTTTTACGAGCAAATAATCCACTTTGGGACCCAATTTAGCAGCCTTTCTTTCACTTTTCTTATCAAATATCTCTGCATAATACCCTGTTTCTTTACCTAAGACCTTGAGTTCTTCTAGAATTTCTTCTGAATCCGTTATGATTATATCAGTTTCCTTGAAATCATCTAATTTTTCTCCAAATACTGCTATTCTTGCCTTTCCGAGGTCAGCGATTTTTTCAACCAATTCATGCGTTGATAGAAAGCAGTTTATGCCGCTTTCTAGGGAAGTGGTTACGATGGGCTTTGCTTCCTCCCACGAGAGGTCTCTTACATCAACCCATATTTCCTTCATCCTCTTCACCTTAACAAAGGAAGAACTTCTTCTACACTTGCTTTTTCATGCACTATTCTTGCTATTGCTCTCACCATGGCAATTGGATTTCTGTGCTGAAAAATGTTTCTGCCTATTGCCACGCCCCTTGCTCCTGCCTCCATTGCACCTGCAACCATTTCTAGGACGTCCTTATCGGTAACCATCTTGGGCCCACCTGCAATTACAACAGGGACCGGGCAGCCTTTTACCACTTCTTCAAATGTATCAGGACTTCCTGTATAGTTTGTTTTTACTATATCTGCTCCTAATTCTGCTCCAACTCTGGCTGCTAACTTTACAACCTCCACTTCATGCTCGTCCACGACCTTTTTCCCTCGGGGATACATCATAGCGATTAGAGGCATTCCCCACTCGTCGCATTCCTCAGAGATCATACCCAGTTTTTGAAACATCTCTCCCTCGTAATCCGCTCCTACATTAACGTGAACCGATACCGCATCTGCTCCCAGTTTTATGGCTCTCTTTACTGTAGTGACCAGAACTTTATGGTTTGGATCGGGATTCAGAGAAGAACTTCCTGACAGGTGCACTATCAATCCAATGTCTCTTCCGTAACCCCGGTGTCCGTAGGGAACAATTCCTTTATGAAGAAGTACTGCATCTGCACCACCCTCTGCTACCTTATTTACGGTTTCTGGCATATTTATCAGACCTTTTATGGGACCAGAACTGACGCCATGGTCCATCGGAACTATAAGAGTATTTCCGGTTTCCCTATTTGTTATTCTTTCCATCCTTATTTTTTTACCCACCATACCAATCACTTTTTTTTCTTGATACTTGTTAGCATGTACCATGAAAACAAGTAGCATAAAAATTTTTTGTTACAGTTTTGATGTATCTATTCTGTTGATCAGTTCATTCAAATTAGATATATCCTCACTGATTTCTTCTATTCTCTTAGAAAGTTTAACAAAAAATTCTTTAGGAATACTCTTACAAATGGCTCCTTGGGTGGAGGGAGCGATTAAATTGCCCTGTTCAAGTATCCTGAGGGAATATCTCACCTTATGCTGTGGAAGACCGGTTATTTCAGAGAGTTTTATGATTCCAATTGGTTGTTTTTCTATTACTAATTTGAGTATTTCTAAATGTCTTTTCAGTAAGTCTATTTCAGCCTCTAACCTAGAGAGTATCTTTCTTTCCACCTACTTTTCCAACCTTATAAATCTGTCTTCAATTTCTTTTTGTAATTCCTCTATTTCGTTCTCTGTTAGGTGTCTGAATCTCGATTGAGCGGTGAGGTACTCTCTAACAGGGATCCTTTTGGTTGGTTTATGGGTCAGTTTGAAGACACCGCCTTCTATCTCATAAAGAATCCACATTCCTGACTTAACCGCTAGTTTACCTATTTCAATAGACTTTTCACTTGGAAAGCCCCAGCCCGTTGGGCATGGAGCGTGGACATGAATGTATGATAAACCTTTCTTCTCAGATGCTTTCCTTACCTTCTTCATGTAATCCCTCGGATAAGAAATCGAAGCAGTGGCAACATATGATATGTTGTGGGATGACATGATCATTGGAATATCTTTCTTCTTTTGAACCTTACCAGAGGGAGAAGTTGTGGTTATGGCACCATAGGGGGTGAGTCCACTTCTTTGAACTCCGGTGTTCATGTAGGCTTCATTGTCGTAGCAGATGTAGATTATATCATGTCCCCTTTCTGCTGCCCCTGAGAGTGCTTGGAGCCCTATGTCAGCGGTTCCACCGTCTCCAGCAAAGGCGACTATATTTATATTGTCTCTTTTCCCCATTGTCCTAAGTGCTGCATCTATACCAGCGGCCACCGCAGCGGTATTTTCGAATGCCACATGGATCCATGGCACTCGCCAAGAAGTCTCAGGGTACATGGTTGTGGCAACTTCCAAACAACCTGTGGCATTTACCACAATTGTATTTTTTCCCAGAGCCTTTAGGAATAACCTTGCAGCTATCGTTCCTCCACATCCTGCGCACGCTCTATGGCCTGGCGCAAACAGCTCCATTTTAATCTACCATTTCTTTTTTGAGTTGTAGCCAAATTATTTCTTGATATTCACCTTTTTTTGTAGCTTCTTTTTGGATTTCGTATGCATTTAAGAAATCCTCTAATCTAATGTCTCTCCCCCCCAGACCAATGATGAAGTCTTGAATTGCCGGATGCATCTTTTTTTTATATAACCAAGATTTTATCTCTGAAAATATTATCCCTCCACTTCCAAAGCCAAAATTCCTATCAAATACTGCTATTCCAGCTAAATCTTTGCAGACTTCTATTATTTCCTTATCAGGTATGGGTCTGAACACCCTTAATTTTATCAATCCTACCTTTTCACCCCTGTCTCTTAAAAGATCTACTGCCTCTTTTCCTGTACTTGACATGGAGCCTATAGTAAAGAAGGCTATATCAGCATCTTCCATTTTGTATTCTTCTATGAATCCATATTTTCGACCAAAGCAGTTTAAAAACTCTTCATGTACTTTTTCCATTACTTTTTTGGAATTTTTCATCCCCAACTCTTGGATATACTTGACTTCAGTATAGAAATCCGGTCCAACCACAGGTCCCTGTGTAATTGGATTTTCTACGTCTAGATATGCATGCGAAGGTTCGTAGGGAGGCAAAAAATCGTCTATTTCCCCCTCTTCAGGTATTTCAACCGGCTCATAGGTATGAGTCAAAAAGAATCCGTCCAAACATACCATTGCTGGTGTCAATACCTCCTTATCTTCAGCTACTCTATAGGCCATGATCAGGGAATCGACTACTTCCTGATTATTTTCGGCGTATATTTGTATCCAGCCGGTATCTCTTTGCGCCAAAGAGTCTGTATGCTCGCACCATATATTCAGAGGAGAATTCACTGCTCTGTTTCCTACAGCCATAACTATTGGTAATCTCATTCCGGCCGCAGCAAACAATATTTCGTGCATTAGAAGGATTCCTTGAGAAGATGAGGCAGTAAATGTTCTTGCTCCAGTTGCGGATGCCCCTACCAGTGCGCTCATTGCACTGTGCTCTGATTCCGTGGGAATGAACTCCGCTTTTAATAAACCCTGCTCGCAAAAACTTGCAAGGGCCTCTACAATACTCGTAGCAGGTGTTATAGGATAGGCTGCTATCACGTCAGGCTTAATTAACCTCACTGTTTCCGCAGCGGCAATGTTCGCGGATAAAATTTTCTTACTGGCCATTTATTTTTCCTCTCTTATCATTTCTATAGCATCGACCGGACATTCGTTAGCACATATTCCGCAACCTTTACAGTAATCATAATTTATTTCATATTTATCGCCTTTTTGATTGACCGACCCATCTGGGCAGAAGTTATGACAGTTACCGCATGCTATACAAAGATGATGATTTAATACTGGTCTAAATGTACGCCAGTCACCTGTCCTATTTTTAATACTGCTTCCAGGGTCTTTTATTATACCCGCCACAGTTACCCTCATATCCTGAACCTCATCTCTTCGAAGGCGATCTCAATTGCATCTACATTTCTTTCAGCAAGTTTTCCGGGGAATTTATCCTTTATAACCTTTTTAAGGGAATTTAAACCAATTAGATCAGTAAAAGCAATAAATGCACCTAGTATGACGGTGTTTACAATTGGTACTCCGAGTGTTTCTAGAGCAATCCTTGTAGCGTTCACTGTATTTAGGTTTTTAACGTTTAGGCGTAAGTCGCGGGTTATATCCTCTGCCTCTTTTTGAGAGTTTATGAGTATGGTCCCGTTATCTTTAATTCCATGAGCCGGACACAAGGGGTCCGTTAAATCCGAACAGGCTTCCAGCAAGGTTTCATCCAACACGATTACGTGATCGGGATTGTAAATTTGTGCTCTTATTCGGATGGGCTTGTCATCTATTCTTGTAAATGCCATTACTGGTGCACCCCTTCTCTCTACTCCGAATAAGGGGAATGCTTGAGTAAATTTTTCCTCATTAAAAGCAGCCTCAGCAAGCAATTGAGCAGCTGTAACCGCTCCCTGACCGCCTCTTCCATGGAATCTGATTTCTATCATCTTATCTTTTGCCCCAAAAATTTTGATGTTTTTAGTTTCAGTACCGCTATTATAAATTTCTTGTCATCTACTCTAGAATAAGTATGAGGGTGATTTTTTTGGTTGGAAATTAAAAAAAGACGCGGGGAGGGTTTTTCTATTCCCGCTATTTGGAACTCTACCTAGCAAGGGTAATTTCTATCGCAGATACGTTTGCTACGCTTCCTCCTTCCGTTGGTAGTTCTTCAGTTCCTATTTCGATTGTTTTAACAGACACATCTGTCAAGAATCTGTTTCTTACTATTTCCGCAACATCCACGGCTCTACTAATGGCTCTTCCTCTTGCCTTTATTACAACTTCGTTCGCATTGTTGTTAAACTGGGTTACGACAGCCAAAACATAGTTCATTACGGGTTTTCCGCCGATGTACACAATGTTTTCTTCTGCCAACATTGAACACCTCCATCGCTAGATTTCAGATGATAAAGCCAAGGTTCATCTACAAATACTTTTCGATGATGAGTTCAGCATTCAAAATCGAGGCACCAGCCGCGCCCCTTATGGAGTTGTGACCTAATACAGTAAACTTTATTCCTTTTTCTGAGGATATATCTCTCCTTATCCTTCCCACTGAGACGGACATGCCTCCTTCCAAGTTCCTATCAAGTCTGGGTTGAGGTCTATTTTTTTCTTCAAACAAGTATATGGGGTTCTTTGGAGCCGTGGGCAGGCCTAAATCTTGGGGCAATGATCTGAAGTTTTTCAGAATATTTATAATCTCATTTAAATCTGCCTTTTCTCTGGTTATTAAAAAGACAGATTCCAAATGTCCATCCATAACGGGGACTCTATTACAACTGGCGCTAATTGTGAACTCTGCAAATTCAAATTTGTTGTTTTCTAGTTTTCCGAGTATTTTTAGAGGTTCTTTCTCTACTTTGTCTTCTTCCCCTGATATGTAAGGTATTACGTTATCGAGTATTTCCATCGAGGCAACACCGGGATATCCTGCTCCTGATATAGCCTGCATCGTGGTTACCCATACTTTCTCAATACCAAATTTCTCGTATATCGGCTTCAGGACCAATGTAAGAGGTATAGCGCTACAATTTGGATTTGTTACTACAAAGCCCTCCCAATTTCTTTTCTCTTTTTGATAATCAATTATTTTTAAATGATCAGGGTTCACTTCGGGAATAACCAATGGAACATCCTCTTCCATCCTTAGTGCACTTGAATTGCTGGAAACAATTACTCCTTCACTAGCGAAATCCATCTCTATTCCTCTTGCAACATCAGAAGGTAAAGCCGAGAATACGATATCTACATCGTCCACTTTTCTTACTTCTTTTACATCGGTAAGCACTACTTCTTCATTTGCAATCTCATCAGGTATTTCTGTATCGAGAAGCCAGTTTGCCGCTTCAGCGTATTTTTTTCCCGCTGATCTTTTGGATGCTGCCAGTACCCTTAAGTCGAACCAAGGGTGCCTGCTCAGCATCTGAATAAATCTCTGACCTACCGTTCCGGTAGCACCAAGGATACCAACGCTAAACTTCAATGTAGATCACTCTTCTATTTCAATACATTCATTTGGACATTCGTCAACACACATGTAGCAGTCTATGCAGTCTTCTGGATTTGCTACAACAGCTACATCGTCTTCCATTTCTAGAACATATTGTTCGCATACATCCACGCATGCGCCGCAACCTATACACTCTTCAACAATAATCCTCACCGGCATGTACTACCCCTCCATGTAGAGCCTCCTATTTTTATTTATTTAAATTTTTTTTGCTCTATCGACCGTAAATATAATACAACTCAATATAACCAATAAGTAAAAAATTTAAAATGACGAAAAGGAATAAAATATAGAACTTCCAGGGAATTCTAGTCGAAATGGACCTTTCTTTAATTTCAACATGTTTTTCTAAACTTAAACCAAGGAAACATGAAAAAATTAAAAACAAAAACTCAAAGGGCATTGCAAGACTTATCAGGAGATCTTCATGAGTCATATAATAATTTGTCTCAAAGTAAAAGAAGATAAGAGCATTGTAGAATAAACCCAACAACGGAATTATGCTGATATAAAGATTGCAGGATCGCACAGGAGAAGGAGTCTTGAATTTTTCGTCCATCTTGGAAAGGGCTCTGTAAAATATATCCCACGGTTTATCCAATTTTTGATATTTCTCGCTTCCTAATCCCGTATACACAGAGAATTCGAGTTTGGATAAGACAATCCCGCCCCAAACGATGATAAAACAGGATAGAATATTGGATGTTTCTATTATAATAAGATCACGTTTTTTTTCTGAATCTACAAATGAGAAGAGTCTTTCTAAGAAGTAAATCTTGTATGCAAGTATGCGAGAAAGATCTTTTCCTGTTAATGCAAGGAGTAGTCCAAGTAAAAATCCTACACTAATAGTTATGAAGATTTTCTTCTTCATGATAAAAACAGTTTATTTTTTGAATGATAATTTTACCGTCGGAAAAAACCTAGGCCATATTGGCAAGATTTAAGAGTGAATGTCAGTATGGTTTGATTATCGCAACAGGTCGAATAATTCAAGCATCGCCTTTCTTGTTCCTTCCCTATCAGGTCCCGCGACTATCAAGACGTTCATGCCTGTTCCCCATGGATCCTCTAGAAGTATGAGAAATCCTTCGCCTGATGGAGCTGCTGCAATATCTACTGGTATTTTGCCTGCCTCATCCAATTCTCTTACGAGCGAATTTACATTTGGACCTCCAACTAAAATCAAGTTATAGTTCGCCTTGTTTTCCGAAGTGACTTCGGTGTCTAACTTAACGATTGGTTTTTTTACCCCTACTCTCTGATATACAGTACCCGAAGCCATAGAAAGGAGGAGCAAAAATACCATCAGGCAGAATAGGATCTTTTTTCCTTTCATGATTTTTCCCAGAGAGATTAAGTAGGAGCTTCAATATATCATTATCGAAAAAATTATTGTTCAGAGCATGGCGCGGCCGCCGGGATTCGAACCCGGGCTTTAGGCTTGGGAGGCCTATGTCCTGACCACTAGACTACGACCGCCCTCATGGTTCTGGTAGACCATTTCCCATGAAGTATACCATAGGGTAATAAAGTAAAGCAGATATTTATTCTTATCTTTTACCGATCTTAAAAGTACCCCCAGTAAGGTGATCGAAATGACCGACATAATCATCCTTGGAACAGAACCCAAAGATTCCGGAAAAACTACCATCGCAAGGGGAATAGCATTAAATTTAAAGAAAAAAGGAGTAAACTTCATAGTCTTCAAACCGAGATCTGGTCACAATTACTGGTATCACTATGAGCATACAAAAAAATGCCTTAAAAAAAGGCTTCTGTACAGCAAAGATGCAGAAACCCTTGTTGATACTATTAATGCCAACGAGTCAATCCAGTTGATTAATCCGATACATAGATTGTGGTCTCCACTGGATATCTTTAAGGCTCCCATGAAAAATTCAGAGGATATCTTCGTAATAGATAGGGTTACAATCTCCAAAAAGACAACCATATTTCTCAATCAGGAGAGACATCTCTCAATCATTCCAGAAAATTTGGTGGAAAAATTCTTTTCTCCAATGGACGAGAAAGTTGAGGTGAGAGACCAGTTCGGGTTAGAGGAACATATAGGTATGTATACAAAAGCAATTAAAAGCTCTCACGAGGCTCTAAGGAAGAAATACGATATAATCATGATAGAGGGTTTACAGAATTTTGTTTACACTTCCCCAGTTATCGAGCCGGGTATTGTTATAATAGCTGCACCAAACAGACTTCTCCTCTATGATCCAGATGATTTCATGGATGCAATCGAGTTAATTTCTCAGATAAAAATTGCAAGAGTATCTGACCTAATAAACATATTGAAACCTCAGGATACTTTTATCATCCCACCAGCCGACTCTGCAGAAATAAAAAATTCTGAAAGAATCATGGAAATCCTTGAGAAACCCACATCAAGGATATCTCAAGAATTAGGGCTGGTTTAATTTATTTGATTTCACGCTAACAGATTTCGCATAAAAATTATATCAAAAAAATTATGCGATTAGTAGTATGCTCTTTGTGGATACCTTCAGATGTATGATTTTAGTTCGGAGTTGATCTCATGATATCCTTTGGTACGGATGGATGGAGAGCCAGAATGGATGAGTCCTTTACGTTGGAAAATGTATCGATAGTTTGTCAGGCAATCTCAAACTATATAATAGACAGAGGAATTGAAGATAGAGGAATATTCATAGGATATGATACAAGGAAAAATTCTGATTCTTTTGCTAAGAGATGTGCTGAAATATTTGGAGGGAATGGAATAAAATCTTTTTTTCCACAGAGAAATTGTCCCACTCCTGTAACCGCTTTCTACATAAGGGTAAGAAGGGCATGCGGGGCGATTATGATCACTGCCTCTCATAATCCTCCTGAATATAATGGAATAAAGTTCATCCCTGAGTATGCGGGACCAGCTACAAAAGACATAACAGATAAGATAGAAGATGAGATATTTAATTTAAAAAGTATAAAATCATTAAATTTCGAAAATTTAGAGAAAGAAGATCTTTTAGAGTTTGTTGACCCGAGTATTGAATATATAAAGCACGTTAAAAAATTTTTGGATCAAAACTTAAACATCAAGGTCTGTTACGATCCTCTCTACGGAACTGGAAATGGATACATAAACACAATATTGAGTGATCTGAATTGCGAGGTCTATACAATTCACGATGAAGTGGATCCAAACTTTGGTGGTTTAACACCAGACCCGGACCCGGAAAATCTAAAAGATCTGGTAGAGTGTGTTAAAAAAACTGGTGCAATCATAGGAGTGGCAACAGATGGAGACGCAGATAGATTGGGAGTGGTAGACGAGAACGGAAGGTTTTACAACCCCAATCAAATCTTCTCCATGCTCTTGGAATATCTAGCAGAAAAAGGAAAAAAAGGCGCGGTGGTAAGAACGATTGCTACCACGCACATGCTTGATAGGATAGCGCAAAACTTTAATTTAAAGGTTTACGAAACGCCTGTTGGATTTAAGTACGTCGGAGAATTATTTAGGGAAAAAGACGTTTTGATTGGCTGTGAGGAAAGTGGAGGATTCAGCATCGGAGGACATATTCCAGAAAAGGATGGAATCCTTGCATCTCTCCTCGTGGCAAACATGGTCGCTGAAAAGGGTTTTCTCTCTGAAATTTACGCTTCCCTAACCGAAATCTACGGTGAAATCTACAGTGAAAGAATAGGTGTTTACTGTGAAGAAAAAGAAAAAATTGATTTAATAAGTAAAATCCTGGCCGAAAAACCCGATAAAATCCTTGGGAAAAATGTAAGGGAAATAAATACGATCGACGGATTGAAGATTATACTAGATGATGCTTGGCTTTTGCTTAGACCATCAGGAACAGAGCCATTGTTCAGGATATATGCTGAATCTAATGACAGAGATGAACTGAAAGCACTTCTAAAATATGGCAAAAATCTTGTTGAGAAAACATAGTTAAAGAATATCTAGATATACCAGTGTTCTAAACAAAAAAATCCAGAAAGAAGCCCATAATATTAGTACAATACTCGCAATCAATCTCTTCAAAATCCATGGCTGGACAAATGTAACCTTTAGCCTGCCTGCAAGTAAAAATTTTCCCAAAAATAACATGAGCAGCAAGCTAATAAGGATCAAGGAAAAGAAAAATAGAAACATTAAGAACCTGAAAATCTCTTTCTTTGACCTTAAGCCTAACAAATTTTCCACCTTCTCCTGTAATCCACGATACTTCCTCTTTTTAAAATAAAATCCTTTCTTGGGAAATATTTAACACCAGCTTCGTCTATGATAAGCATAATTTCTATATTCTCTTCCTCTTCAATTTCTTCAACGCTTTTGTTATCGTGTCTATCTCCCAATTTCATAAATTTTCGGAAGGGCAATTCATCCCTAAAATCAGGTCTTTTTATTTTTAATTCTCCCTTCTCAAATTTTTCTCTTATGATTTTTGCTATTTTTTCTCCTGAGGTTCCATCTCCATATGGATTCTCTACATTTGTCATTTTTTTATAGAATTCTTCACTGTCTAGAAGTAAATTCGCATATTTTTTCATTCTTTCTTTATCAATTCCCACCAGTATATTTGCTCCGAGCATTACGGTTTCAGGTCTTTCTGTATTCTCTCTCAATGTGAGGCAGGGTTTTTTGAGAATAATCGCTTCTTCTTGTATTCCTCCTGAATCGGTCATAACAAACTTGCAATGATAGAGCAAATTCAAAAAATCAAGATATCCTAAGGGTTTTATCATTGTGATATTTGAATCAACTAAATCTTTGTACAAATTAAATTCTTTCAGTCTTTTTTCTGTTCTTGGATGTACTGGAAAAACTATTTCGCAATCTATTGATTTTAAACCTTCTATTGCCTCTTTCAATCTTTCTTTGTCGTCAACATTTTCTGCTCTATGCAGTGTCATGAGTATAAAATCATCCAAATCTAAATTATCGTATGTTCGCTTTTTTAGGGCAAGAGATAGGTTTTTTTTACATGCATCCACGATAGTATTCCCAGTTATGAATATCTTACTGGGAGATACGTTCTCATCAATCAAATTTAGCGCAGATATTTCAGTGGGAGCAAAAAGGAGCTCAGAGCAGTGATCAGCCAGGATTCTATTTACTTCCTCGGGCATGGTCATATCAAAAGATCTCAATCCGGACTCTACGTGAGCAAAGGGTAACAGCAACTTGGAGCAAGTAAGGGAGGTTGCTACAACGCTGTTTGTATCCCCCTCAGCGATTACGACATCAGGCTTAAATTCATTGAAAATTCTTTCTAAGCCAATGATCATACTCGAAGTCTGGTATGCATGCGTACCAGATCCGACCTCGAGGTTTTTGTCTATGCCTGGCAATCCCAGTTCCTCTATGAAACTCATGGACATAAGATAGTCGTAGTGCTGACCTGTGTGTATTATCCATAATTCCTCCTCCACGAACTCCTCAATCACCGGGGCCATCTTTATTATTTCTGGTCTGCTTCCTATTACACATAAAACCCTCAAGGAATCACCTCAAGAATAAAATGGCTATTGCTAAGGTCATTATTCCATTGAATATTTGTAAAATATAGAGCTGATTAACTAATTCTTTTTCGGTGAGTCTAAACATATTGAGAGGAATATGAATTATTGATGGGAATTTAGAGGGTTCTATCGTATTGTCTTCTCTCAATGTGCTCGAACCATATTTAGATTTTCCCTTGAAGCCAATTGTGGCTTTCATAAGAAAATCAATTATCGCAGGTAACAAACACAAGGCTCCAATAAACTCTAACTTTCCTAGTATTGATGCGATTGCTATCGTGCCCCCTATCGTTAGGGTACAGCTATCTCCAGGGAATATTTTGCTCGGATACTTGTTGTAATAAAGAAAGGCAATTAGACTTCCAAACAATGAAATTGAAACTAAACTCGCGACTTTAGATCCTAGCAGTAAGGAACACAGAAATAGAGTAAAGGCAGATATAGCACCCATTCCTGCTTCAAGTCCATTAAAGCCTGCTAGCATATTTGTTGCATTCGAGGCAGCAGTCACTCCTAAAAAAACCATTATCCAATAAAATGAGAAGAAGTCAACAGCACCGAATATCGGGAAAATAATTACCGTCTGAACTGGCTTCAGGGCTACAATGGGGATTCCGGCTATGCATGCCAGCAAAACCTTTTGCACGTGTTTCAAACCAATCAGGTCGTCCATTATTCCAACTAGGGATAGCATCAATATTGAAAGAGTTGCGATGAGAATTCTGTCATCATGATAAAATAAGTAGATAAGAGAAATTCCGCATATCAGACCGACTATTACAGATAATCCACCCATCTCTGGAATATCAGGTTTTTCTTTCTTATGAACGTCTTTTCCAACGATCCCCCTCTTTTTCAGCCTTGGAATAAGACCGGGTACCAAAATATACGTGATCCCAAAGGACAACAAGAGAGCGACCAGGATTTCTATCATATTCACCAGACAAAATTTTTTAATCTAATAAAAAGATTTTTTGTTCATGAAGCTGTTTGGTACATTTGGGATAAGAGGCGTTGCAAACCAAGATCTTATTCCCGAACTTGCATTTAAGGTATCCTCTTGCTTTTGCAATCTCTATAGAGGTCCCATAATGGTTGGTCGTGATGCTAGGACATCTAGCGATATGCTATTTCATTCTGTCGTGGCAGGATTAATTTCTGTTGGATGTAAAGCAATAGATCTGGGTCTAATACCCACACCAGGACTTCAGTATGCAATAAGGAATAGCAGTGCGAGAGGAGGAGTTATGATCACTGCTTCTCACAATCCTCCGGAGTACAATGGAATAAAATTTCTCGATGAAAATGGAATCGGCATACCTAAAGAAAATGAAAAAAAGATAGAAGAAATGTTTTTTTCGGATAATATACCCAGAAAAAGCTGGGACTGCTTGGGAAAACTCGAGAGAGACGATAGTTTTATAGAAAAATACAAATTGGCAATAATTTCCAGAATAGATAAAAATTTGACCCGAAAGAAAGGGCTCAAGGTAGTTATAGATTGTGCAAACAATGTTGGGTCCTTGGTCACTCCCTATGTATTGAAAGAACTGGGCTGCAAAGTAATCACTATAAACTCTCAATTAGACGGACATTTCCCGGGGAGGGATCCAGAACCAACAGTAGATTCTCTAAGAGATCTGGGAAAAGCCGTGATTGATACAGAAGCATTAATTGGAATCGCCCATGACGGAGATGCCGACAGAACAATTTTCCTTGATGAAAATGGAAATGTATTAACTGGAGATAGAAACCTAGGAATAATAGCCAAGGAAGAATTAATAAAAAAAGGAAAGGGAATCGTTGTAACTACGGTGGGAACTTCTTCTCTAATTGACTTCGTTGTGAATGAGTACAATGGTGATATCATCAGAACTAAAATAGGAGACACAAATGTTTCAAGGAAACTCAAGGAGTGTAACGGTTTGATAGGAGGAGAAGAGAACGGAGGCGTAATATTCCCAGATCTTGTTTGGGGCAGAGACGGTGCACTAACCGCTGCTAAGATGGTGGAAATACTCTGCAAATATGAAAAAACCTTATCTGAGATAAACAAAGAACTTCCCATGTATTACAGTTGTAAACTGAAAACAAGGTGTCCTGAATATCTTAAAAATGAGGTTATGGCAAAATTTGAGAATGTTGTTCCTGAATATGATTCACTAGATAAAACAGATGGTGTGAAGGTAATTTTTTCGGATGGTAGCTGGGTTTTGGTTAGAGCATCAGGAACTGAACCAATAATAAGAATATTTTCTGAATCGAGAGATGAGAAAAAGGCAAAAAAATTGGCGTATGAACATGCGGACATGGTTAAGGAACTTGTATCAGAATTCGGTGAATCCAACAATTAAAGAAAATAGGCCGGATATGGCTGTGACAAACCAGTAAGATATTGTTCTGTCTATTACCGAGATGGCTGCGCTTATAAAATGGGGGATTCCCACAAGGATGTATAGAGTAAACATGACTGGTTCAGTGACTCCTACTCCTCCTGGAAGTAATGGAAGTGTGCTCACTAAGTAGGTGAGCAACATTACGAGGACAATAACCTGTATAGGGGGCATGGATAGACTTAGGGTAACGAACAATGAAGATAGAGCATAGAACACCACCACAACACGTAAAACATCGAGAAAAATTGCCATAAACCCTAAAAAGAGACCTACAATCAAAAATTCGGTTTTTTTCATCAGTATCTGGATGCTCTTTTGGAATGCGGTGATCGCCTCCAGAATTTTATGCTCAGGAATCGACTTCAAGTATTTACCCACGAATGGAAAATTAGAAATTTTCCCTAAAAAAGAAGCGAAAAAATCAGTTAAATGGATTTCCATTCCCTCAGCAAGACAGAAATAGAAGAACAATATCAAAGAGAAAAGTATTATAGATATAGTTATTAATACATAGAAAAAAACATTTTTTGGTAGATTCCATCCGATAAGAAGCATGACGAGCGAAAATAAACATACTATAACAAGGGAGATTATCTCGAGGATTCTTTCTATTGCAACCGTGGCTAATCCTTCTTCCATCGGTATTCCCGCGGATTTTTTTAACAAGTATGCTCTCATTGGCTCTCCACCCATTTTTGCGCTCGGTGTTATGTTGTTCACGAATATTCCGCAGAGCAATATGGAAAATAAGTTTCTATCCTTTATTTCACGATCAATGGCTTTTATGGATAATTTCCATCTTAAATGCCAGAAGAAAATGCTCATAAATTGAAGAATCAAAGCCAAGAGTAGGTATTTAACTTCAAGGTTTGCTACCGCAATCTTTATCTCATCCACCCCTACCCAATATATAAACATACCTAGGATTGTTATGCCAATAAGCATAAGGAGTATTCTTTTCACATAGATCTCTCCGTATAGGTGTCGACTACCGCTTTAATCAAGCCCAAAACTCCCGGACCAATTACGAACCCTACAATTCCAAATACCATCGGTCCCCCGATAAAGCCTAAAAGTATAATGAGAGGATGAACTCTCGCAACTCTTCCTGCCAAATTGGGTCTTAGATATATGTCTGGAATTAAAGATAGGAATACTACCCCGTATATCAGAACAACAAAAGCCAAGAAAATTTTATTCTTCACAAAGAAAATTACGAAAAGAGGTCCATAAACGAGCCAAGGTCCTATTACGGGTAAGAGCGAGGCTATAGCCGTGATTGTAGCTAGTAGTAGGCTATATTGGACGCCCATTATGTAGAAACCAACACCCGCGAAAACTCCTACGAGCAAAGAAGTCAAAAAGTATCCTATGTACATTCCATGGAATACGGTATCCATCGCATCGAAAAGATCTGTTACAAGATCTTTCATCGTCTCCGGTGTGATATTAACGATTAATTCTTTTATCTTAGATCCATCCCTTATGAAATAGAATGTGCTTGCCACCATTACGAATGCCTTAAGTATTATGGTAGGAATCTGAAGGATTCTTTGAAAACTAGTTACGATAATAGGTCTTACGACATTGTAAATATCTTGAACAATTTCTGTAGATAACTGTTCCAAACGTACTTTTGCCAGTAAATCAGACAAGATGGTCCTAAACTCTTCGAGAGGCATAGAAGAGAACAATGCAGTGGCTTCTTTGGCGAAGACATAGAATGCATACATTAGTATTAAAACCGTCGGGATTACTGCAAGAAAAACCGTTAATGCAGCCGATACGTCTTTAGATTTAGTAAATCTTAAGAATATCAGGTTAATCGGGTAAACGATATATGCTAATACTGCACCCAGCAAAACCGCGTCGAGTAGTTTGTAGAAGGTTGCAAGTCCTATTACGAATAGAATGCAGAGAATTATAAGTCCGAGGTATCTCATCAACTCACCTATAGTTCTATGATCTCCTCCTCTAATGTAAGTGGATCAAATTTGATTACGGTAGACCTTTCGCTTAGATAACCACAGGCTTCTCCTGGGTTTATTAGCAAGACGTCTTCTATCTTTTTTATTTCGGGCTCATGGGTATGTCCTGTTACTACGATATCGTAAATTCCAGAATGTACAAGGGCGTTGACTAATTTTTCGTTATCTCCATGAATTACGCATATTTTTTTTCCTTTATACTCAAAATCAATGAAATCTTCTAAAACTGCGAAATCAAATCTCTTCTTTAAAGTTTTTTTATCCCCATCGTTGTTTCCAAATACGCCAACGAGCTTTGAGTTTAGTCTAGAAAAATATTTTGCTGTAAATGGTGATATGAAATCGCCTGCATGTATGACCAATTCCACGCCAATCTCATTGAAAATTTCTACCGCTCTTTCTATTTTTTCCAGCCTATCATGGGTGTCTGAGATTATTCCTATCATAGTCTAAGATTTATCATAAACCATATATAAGAACTTTTAAGAAACGCGAATTATTTTCGAAAGTGGTTGAAGACATATCCCCTTTCTTTGATGAAATCATCCCATTCAGAGTCCGGTTTATCCTTTCTAAATTTTTCAAACTGGGTAATGCCAAACTCATATAATCTTTCCTTAAGGTTGGCAGGGAAGAATATCACAGAGTCAGAAAAATAAGAGGTGCCAAAAACTTTCATTATTCTCGTAACCAAAACACTGTTTTCTAATTCAGGCTTTGCGGCTCTTAAATCCTCAACTAAATATTCTCTTCCCGTGAATATATCTTTAAGATTAACTCCTTTGTTCTCAATTACTTTTGTTATCTGGAATACACCAAATATTGTATTTTCCCATTCTTCAAGGATTTCTAGTTCATCATTACTGAGTTCGTTTGCTTTTTCCTCTTTAAATGTTTGTAGAATAGTTTTCCCAGAGGAGAGAGTGTAGTTAAAGATGAACCAGTCATGAACTCTCACTTGGATGAACTCATCTGGGATATCAATATCTGTTAGGAACAAAGAGACGCACTCTTTTATATCCTGTTTAAATCTCCTCAAATCAGAAAATTCATCGATCATAGACTTCAATACAGGAACTGTTCTTATTATTCTCAAATGCTGAGATAAACAGCATTTTTTATATTTTTCTCCACTGCCACAAGGGCATGGATCGTTTCTGCCTATCTTTCTTTGATACAAAGAACTCCTCCTCATGCGAGAATGGGCCCGGGGCGATTCGAACGCCCGATCTCTGCCTTGTAAGGGCAGCGTCATAACCAACTAGACCACGGGCCCTGTTTATGCACAGTGTAGGTTGTGATTATCGTAGTTAAACTTATCGCTCATTAAGCTCAAACGAAAGATGTAATCTCTACTGGGGGCATCTCTGCCTTAGACTTCATGTTATACATATCGAATGCCTTAACTCCCTGAATTACCCCCTTTATTGGCTTTTCTGCTCTCAATCTATAATCGAATTCAACCGTATCTCCTCTTTTCAAACCTTCTATGTAAACTAAAGCCTGTCTACCTTTTATTTCATAGTTGTCTATCGTATCGCTATTGACTAGAGATTTGAAGTCTTCCTCTATAAATGAGAAACCAACCGGCGCTCTGAGATCAATCAAAACCATTCTTATTTCCTCTGCTTTCCCCTGATATTTTATTTTGCAGTGCGCCTTCAAGATATCGTTTACCCTTATCTTTTTGGCATCGTATGTTACATTGAGCAGAAGTTCACTTGGCTTTTCAAATTCAAGAATTTTCCATGGGAGATACTGTTCCATGTATATTTGATAAAGTGCAATCCCTTCTCCTTCGCTCTTTAATTCCACGAGATTTTTTTCTTTCAGATAGGGTCTGAGGTCAATGAAATAGGTGAGATCTTTGTTAGCCTCTGTTAGATGTATTGTCTTTATTAAGCGATCGTTAATGTATGCATTGATTGTAAGGTCTTTTATTGGAATAGAACCGAAGTTATTCAAAGCTTGGAATGCAACAATTGTGTCTTGGGTTGTAAAGAAACCACCGATCGCGTTTCTATGAGTTAAAAGATAATCAATTGCTTTTCTTACTATTTCGATGTCTCCGTGCTTTTGTAATGCCATTATTGCATAACCAGTCGTCTCGATTGTGCGTTCGTTGAATTTAAATCTTCCTTCTACGTTGGAGTACATGCTTATGCGGGATGTCCAGTAGAACGTTCCGTTTTCTTTTTCCTTAAGCTCGATTAATCTGTCAGCAATCTCATCTCTTAATTTTTTATCACCGTTTGCATCTTCCAAAACGATTAAAGCTAGAGACAGTGTGTAGGGATCGTCCCAGTTATCTCTAATATTTTTCTCTATAAAGTCGATTGCTCTCCTAACTTCTTCACTTTTTGAGGAGTATCCTGAGTACGTTAAGGCATGTATGATGTATGAAGTAGTGGCCACCTTCTTTGCTTTTAAAATAGGGTTCGTGGTTTCGTATAACCCCCATTCAGGAAATTCAAATGATCCGTCATTCTTTTGAAGTTTCAGGAGGAAAGTCTGCATGTCCTCTATAATTTTATCGTCTATCGTATATCCAGCGCTCCTAGCATCCTGAAAAGTTAGGAGCCCCCACGAAGTAAGCCAAGGATGTGCGTCTTCATCGTGCGGGAACCATACAATTCCTCTTCCTCCTTTTTTTCCTTCTTTGAGGTATATCAATTCGTGCTGGATTCCCTGGGTAATCATATTCTCGTACTTGAACATCTGTTCTTCGGTAATCCCCTTTTTCTTCATTAAATTCTGGTATGCTAAAATATCGACGGAGAGTCTTGATAAGGATTGCTCACCACACCCAGATACAAAGTGCATGAAACCTTCAGCTCCATCCAATATAACTGATTCCATTCCTCCTTGAATCTTTACAAATGCATCCTCACTCTCAGGAACTCTATTTGGTAGTAGAATTAAATTCTTCATTACAGTTTGCTCGTTTTTTAACTCACCATTTTTTATATCTGTAAGAGCTTTTCCATCAGGTTCTATTCTCATTTCTTTAATTATGGCATCTTTTTTAGCATCAGAAAATGCGTAAATAGTTAAATTATGTTTTCCCACCGATCTGGGTATAATATTAAATTCAACTCTGGATACGCTCTTAGATTTCACGTTAATAATTTTTTCAGGATTGGATAGGAGTTCAAACCAATCTGATTTCATTATTTTTACATTAATTTCATGATCTTTTTTATCGTAGTTGTATATCATTACTCCCAGCGGGAATTTTTCCCCTCTTATTGCGGAGGAGGGTATATCTGGCTCAATAAAGAACTCCTTGAAAACGGTTATCTCTTGATTGCCTGTTCCAAACCTCGCATCCTTTGTGGATGCAATTAAGGAGACTTCCCAAGAAGTTATGGAATCCGGGGTTATCAAAGATATGCTGGCTTCTCCTTTTTCGTCGGTGATCAATACGGGTTCCCAGTACCACGTCTCAGGGAAAAATTGTCTTGCATATTCTTCTTCTCCAATACTTTTTTCTTCTTTCTTCATTGCCCTTTCCATTGAAGTTTTAACCATCTCACTCCGAATAGCAATTCCAGGAGCTCTTTGCATATCCATTACCATTCCTTTTTCTACCACTACAGGTGGTGGACAAGATATCGGCATTAACAAATAAGTTGAAATTGAGGTAGCAATGGATAGAAGAACAACAAATACCAAAAAGATCACGAGAGCAGGAGTCTTTCCGTATTTTTTAAGCACTCTGTAATCGGCGATAGCAAAAGAGACTAAGAATAAAAATATCGAAGAGAAGGCAAGACCCTGCCAAAATTTCTTAATCGCATATTCTCTTAAAATACTCGCGCGTTCAATGTCCCTCTGCCAAGTCTTTATTATACTGGTTTCAGATCCAAAATCGCCTATTTGAACTTCTTTTGGAACATTTCTAGCAGGAGTGAGTATACGTGAGTTCGAAAATACATACTCGTGAATTTCGTACTGGGGTTTTATGAAATCCTCTTCCAAAGCAAAGTACAATTTTTCTATTCCATAGAACCGTTCACTTATTTCAAAAACAGATTTATCAACTATAGAAATTCCTAAAGCCGATACAACAGGCTTATCTTTGTCTTTGATTTTGAAGTGCAGGGTAATGGGTTCATGCGGTAAGTACTGATCTTTATCTTTGGTTATTTCCACCTCCAATTTGTTCGGAGAAGTTATTCCAATTACTGCGGTATCCTTTACAACTTTTAGGTCTTGTTGGGTTTTGTATACTCTTACCTTTGCTAGGGGAATCATGTCAGGGGAAACAGTAACGGAGAAATTGCCTCTTCCATCCTCAAGTTTGAGTTTGCCAGTTGTAACGATGAAACCCTTAGATGCTATATCGTAGAATACCCAGTCTGTAAGCGAGTCGCCTTTGTAGATAACATCGAATTTGGCTCTTTCTCCTATGTTGTAGGTTGTTTTTTCAGGAATTATCTTCAAACCATCAGAAGAATGCAGAGAAAAAGTTTCCCTGATAGAATAATTATCCTTAACTGCACTTATGTTTATGGAATCTTCTCCATGAAATATAAATTCAAATTTGGCTATACCTCTATCGTCTGTTCTAGTAAAGTAGTTCTCATCATTACCGATCGATATCTTAACGTCAGCATCCCTTACCGGAGAGCCGTCAGGATATTTTGCGATTATGTAATAGATAGATCTGGTATTCAAGACATTTTTATCTGTGATGAGCGTTAGAAGAATTGGTTTACCAGATATAGGCAAGGAAATAGATTTTTTCTCTTTGTGACCTCCTTCATCCGTCACTCCAACATCTAATCTTATTAATCCGCTACCTTTCTCAAAGGGTATCCCTATAACGTAACCAACTGGATCAAAATTAAAATCAAATTCTCCATCCTCCAATCTACCAGATGCCCGACTTACTTCTTTCCAAATGCCGTAGTATGCTTTGACGCTTATGTTTACATTCCCCTCTACTTCTTTTCCAAAGAAGTAATTGCAGATTATTTTCCCTTTTATCCTCTCGTTTACTAGATACCAAGATTTTAAACCTTCAAAATTTATGCTAAACTTAGGAAGGACATATTTTTTCACAATGACTGTTTTTTCTACCTTTTTTCCTCCAACTTCTGCCTCAATCTTGTAGTTTCCAAGCGGAAGTTGTTCTGAGAGGGAAAAATCAACGCTCGCTATACCATATTCGTTTGGGATTAGCACCTTTCTGTAAATGATATTACCATTAGGATCGTTTATCTCCAATTTAACTTCTTTATTAGAAGCCTTTGGCTCAATGCCTTGAAAACTTAGAATTCTTATATGAACTATCTGACCGGGCTGATATATTGGCTTGTCGGTTGAGATGAGTATTCTATAAGTCTCTTTGACCTCGATTCTCCTTTCAATCTCTGTTCCTGCTGCATGAATTAACAAAGTCGCCTCTCCAGTAAAATCAGGAACGTTTATAATTGCCTGAGCAGATCCGCTCTCATCTGTGTTACCCTCAAAGAGGTGATACGTTTTATTTTTGGTAATTAACAAGACACTGACATGCTCGTTCTCCTTTGGAAATCCTTCCACATCGGTTGTTTGTATCAGTAGAGACGTTTGAGTACCGCTAAACAAATTATCAGGAAAATAAATGATTGCATTTCCTTTATTGATGAGGTACAGATCATCTAAGTTGTAGGCGATAACTCCTGAGAGAATAGTAATTATTATGAATCCAACGGTTAACTTAATAATTACGCTTTTCATGATCATAGCCTGTTTTTGGATTATAAATAGTTTGCTTTAACTTCAAATTCATTTTAACTTATGAAAAAATCCTTAAATTTTATAAATTCAATGTTATAGCAATTCTTTTAAAAAATTATTCTTTCTAATTTCTAATTACATAAATATTTATAGGCAAATTCTCATACTCCAACACTTCTTGCTGAGTTAAGTGAGAATACGATGAAATAAATCAGCACCGGCGGTTATGAGATAAAGAGTGATTAAATTGGCGCCGGGGCCGGGATTTGAACCCGGGAGGTCTTACGACCACTGGCTTAGCAGGCCAGCGCCTTACCAGACTTGGCTACCCCGACAAGCGGGCGCGCCTTGAGGTGAGTAGTTTCACTGCTCCAAGGTCCCTAACTGCTTGACTCATCTCTGGTTACCTACGAGCGTCACAGTACCTCCTTATGACTGCTCCCTTCCGGGCCTAGCCTGTTCAGAGGCAAAGCCGGAATAAATCTCCCTCCGGAGACTGTTCCGGGCACCTGCGAACCCCATAGGGCAGAGACTCATTGCAAGACAGTTAGGCCTTAAAGCAGTTACGTCTACTGCCCCCAAGGCTTCGACTCCTCCGTATGGCGGGATTTGAGGTTACAGGGGACCGCCAGCCCCCCAGTCTAGCCCGCATAATTAATTTATCAACTGAGGACATAAATACATTTGGGTTTGTTGTTTACAGATATTATCTGATATTATCAGTTATTCATGCGTGAACAGGGACACTTGAAATGAAGAGAGCTTTTTTTATGGCGAAATAGCTTCACTGACCAATCGATACTCTCTTTGGGCTCTTGAACCTCTCCTTTCAACGAATCCATCTTTGTGTAGCCTTGCTAGATATGTGGACACCGAGCTCAGCGGGAGGTCCTCTTCGAATATGTTAATATACTCCCGCTTGAGTTGTTGAGATTTGACCCATTCGTTTGGATGCATTTCTCTCAGTAATAAGAAGAGTTTTTCTTTTCTACTCATGTTTTTAAGTTTTTTTTCGCTGGGAAGCCAGTACGGTTTATCTATACTTGTTAAATCATAACCTTCAGATTTTAAATCATCAGAAAAGTCTAATTGTTCTGGCGTATCTACTAATAAGTGCTTATATTTTAGCAACTTACCCCAGAGATTATCTCCTTGGATTGTTATCGTTTCTTTTTCTCCGGGGGATTCCTCAATTTCAATTATCACCTTCTTTTTCACTGTACACACCTTCTTTGTTCACAGGTCATCATTCGGACTACATTCAGTTATTATTCATTTATTAACTATTTACAGGTATATATATTCATCGCAGACCGATATTCAACCCCTGTCCGACGTTAAATTTAATTAAAAACTATTATTATCACATATTTCTTTAACTTGATTGTTTGATCCCTAAACCAAATTTAGAATTACAGGGAAAACTTTATATATTTTGTTATTCACAAAGTTATTCACATATTAACTTATTCGCGGAGGGGGTGAATAAAATTGATGGAAAGAGTAACAATCCGATTGCCAAAGCAGCAGATCGACAGAATAGATGTATTGGTGCTGGCAGGTGAATATCCTTCAAAAAGCGAGGTCGTCCGTGCCGCAATAAGAGAACTTTTAACGAAATATAATATTACGGCACAGGAGGCTGCATTTTAGCGGAGGAAGATTTGATGGACTCGATAATAAAAAGTGCTCTTATCAATGCTGAAAGGGAAGAACAAATAAGAAGAGACCATTTTAGTAGATTTAGCTTGAATAGAAAGAGAGGCGAGGAATTTGGAAACGCCAGAATACTGGTAGTTGGCACCGGAGGCGGAGGTAATAACACAGTGAATCGTCTTCACAACATAGGCATACTCGGAGCAGAGACGGTAGCTGTGAACACAGACAAACAGCACCTAGACATAGTGAGGTCAGCGAAGAAAATATTAATCGGAAAAAATTTGACAAAAGGACTTGGCGCTGGTGGCTATCCTGAAATAGGGAGAAAAGCAGCGGAACAAGCAAAACAAGTTTTCCAAAAACTTTTTGATGGTGCAGATCTGGTTTTCATCACTGCTGGAATGGGTGGAGGCACAGGAACCGGATCCGCTCCAATAATCGCCGAAAATGCGAAAGAGCAGGGAGCGGTCGTAATAGCCATAGTAACAACACCTTTTTACATGGAAAAGGCAAGGATAAGCAAGGCTATGGAAGGATTAGAAAGGTTAAGGGAAGCATGCGACACAGTTATCGTTTTAGATAACAACAGATTGGTTCAGTTCGTACCTCATCTACCCATCGAACAGGCATTTAGCGTTGCAGATGAAATTATAGCCCAGAGTGTGAAAGGAATCGCCGAAACGATTACAATACCAAGCCTAATTAATCTGGACTATGCGGATGTAAAGGCAGTCATGGTAAATGGCGGCGTTGCAATGATGGGAATAGGCGAATCAAACTCCCAGCAGAGAGTAGAAGATGTTGTTGAAAAAGCTTTACACAGTCCGCTCTTAGATATAGACTACAGAGGGGCAACTGGAGCATTGATTCACATAACTGGAGGACCAGATCTCACATTGGGAGAGGCTAATAGAATTGGAGAGTTAATAACAGATCAACTGGATCCTCATGCACAGGTAATCTGGGGAGCAAGGATATCCAAAGAGATGGAAGGTAGTGTAAGAGTTGTGGTGATAATAACAGGAGTTCATTCCTCACAAATACTCGGACCAGGAACATTTTACCAGAAAAAACCCTTAAAGGACGAAATCGGACTGGACTACATATTTGTATAGTCAGCCGATTCTCTCATCTATTTTAGATTATTTTATTAATTATCTCAGGCCTTTCTCCAATTTTAAAGTTTTAACTTTAAAAGCGAAAGTTTTTTTTAATCATAATTGCTAGAGTCATGTGAGTTTGATCACATGAGGCTCACTGCTATTTTGATCGCAATCAACACCGGATTTTATATGATTTTGGCTTATCTAAGCCATGATTTATTGCGGATAAATGACTACTGGATGCACATATTCGGATTCTCAAAAAACATGTTTTTGAATGGATCATACTGGCAAGTCTTAACCTCTATGTTTGCACATTTTCACTTATCCCATTTAGGATTCAATATGGTGTTTCTGGCATTCTTTGGGGTTAAGGGAGAAAAAATATACGGGAAGAAATGCTTTCTATTTATTTATTTTTCCTGTGGATTATTATCCATCTTCCCTGCTTTTCTTTATTCGCCCAATTCTGTCTCTGCTGGAGCGTCCGGAGCAATATTCGGTTTAACAGGCGCCTGCTTGATTGCCTTAAGGAATCAGTATTCTGGAGGAGTTTATACCGCATTAATGTTTGGATTCCTTTTTTTCATACTATCAAGCGCTACAGGATTCCTTTCACATTTAGTTGGAATCTTAACTGGTTTTTTAATCGGCGGTTTAATCACAAGAGACTGGTACAGAGAAGAGAAGATAAATGAGGAAATTTCCGGTGATAAGATATCTTTCATTGAAGACCCTAAAAACTTTAAATAATTGTACCATAGAATAAAATTGGCTAGGGCCCGTGGTCTAGTTGGTTATGACGTCGCCCTGACACGGCGGAGATCGGGCGTTCGAATCGCCCCGGGCCCATATTCTTAAGAAAGGAGCCGCGGTAACTCAGTCAGGGAGAGTGTCGGACTGAAGATCCGAATGTCACCGGTTCAAATCCGGTCCGCGGCACCACTTTAATTGGATGACTTCTTAAGTTATCCCAAGTACTTAGGGAGGAAAATTAGATTAATCAACGCTATCAATCAAATGGCTACCATCGCAGGTTTTAGCCGTATTGAGATCGTTGAAACCTTCTCTACAAGAAGCAAAGGTCAGACCATAATCATTGCAGGCATCCCTTACCTTTAACATTAGTTCTCTTCTGATATCTTTTGCCAAGTAGTAAACTCTTCCTTTCTTTAAAAATAAATCTTGGATTCTTGCGAAATCCGGAAATGCATTATTGAATCTCTTTAAACTATCATATCTGGGCTTAAAAGTACTGGATACAATATGATCAGCGTAATCTGAGACCCTATAAACGATTTCGCCTATTTCTTTTTCATTTATAAAGGGAAAAACAGGATCTAATCTTATTCCTAAAGGAACATTTGCATCAGATAGAATTTTTAACGCATTTATCCTATCTTCTGGTAAAGGTGCACTGGGTTCTAGTTTTTTGCAGGTTTCTTGAGTGAGAGTAGTGATGGTAATGGTAACCGCGGCTTTCATATCGCCAAGAAGGTCAGCATCTCTCGTTACAATGGTCCCCTTTGTTATTATGAGAACCCTGAAGCCCATTTCCTTGAATATCTCCAGAGATTTCCTCGTCAATCCCAGCTGAGCTTCAATTTTAGGATAGGGGTCAGATGTGTTTGAAATGGATATCAAAGAATCTCTGGGAATCTTTTTGATATCTGCCCTTACTTTCTTGATTAAATCTTTTTTTAATCTTAAATTATAGAAGTTCGGAATGTATGAGGTTGAATAACAGTAAATGCATTTATGGTCACATCCTGTATAAGGGTTAAATGAATACTTCTCGGGACAGGTACATAAATTACTTTTCCAAGGGTCGAATGATTTTATGTAATACATCGATGTTCACTTAATGTTCTCGAAGTAAAAATGTTGCGAGTTTTAAACATGTCTTAGTGGTTGGTACCTCTTGATTGGGCAGGTATGCTTTGAACCACATATTTTACAATTTCTTGGATGAGTTTTACATCCTAAAGATAGGGCAAAGGCGCCTGCTGTTAATGCCGAATCAGAGTTATATTTGCTCCTTAGATTTTCTTTTCCACTCAATATAGTGGAGGTATCGTATCCCTTTATGTCAGCTCTTCCAGACCAATGGAAATTCTCGAGTCCTATACTTTCTGCTTCTTCCATTATTCTTTCCATTAAGGTGCTGGGAGCACCATAGTGTTTATCGAGCGCGAAATTTGGTCTAAAAGCCAGGAAAGAAACTGGTAGCGTGGGATCAATTGATGCAATAAACTCGCAGATAGATATTACTTCTTCCAAATCTACAATTTCTGGTATTACGAGTATACGGTACTCCCAAAGTTTTTCCTTGGCTTTTTTGCCTATTACTTTTGCATTTCTTAGGACAGGCTTAACCGGAGCGCCTGTCAAGGCTCTATGAACCTCGTCGCTGTATGCCTTAATATCAAAAGTTACGCTTGTGGTAAGTTCAATAACTCTATTAAGGGATTTTTTTGTCAAAAATCCGTTTGTATCGAAGTTAACCTTGATTTTTGGATCTATCCTTCTCGCAGAGTTTACGATCTCTTCCACATATGGTAGATGGATTGTTGGTTCTCCTCCCGAGAAGAAAATTCTGTCTGCTCCGATGCTTCTACCGGGAATAGAGTTTATCATTTCTATAGAGTCTTTTGCGAGAATTTCGGGTTTAATAAACCCTGAGGGAAAATATAGCTGGTCTGGAAGATGTGCTATGTGATGATTCTGACAGTTTAAACACCTGTAGTTACATCCAGTTAAGAAGATCGTATAGCTCTGGGGGGGCGCAGGATGCAGCTGGCAGGAGGCCACCTTCGGTGTACTCATTTTGCAAACACCTAGCTCTCCTTCCAGTCTGTTAACTCCACACCTCCATTCACATAATTTGCAATTCTCTAATTCTTTGAGGTAGTTCTTTATCATATTCTTCCAAAGAAAATTCAATATCGATATAAATTTAAATATAAGGCATGTAGATCCGAATTGGAGGCTAACTTGTGGAAGTAAAATTCACTGTAGAATTTGCTTCGACTCGATTTGAAGATCTTCTCAGGTTTATCGCAAGATACTACCTGAGACCCAAAAGAGCCATCAATAGAATCGTTCATAGGAGGGTTAATGGCGTAAATACTCTTTATTTCAGGACTCTTTACGGTAGAAAAGGCTGGGTTGACGTTATAGTCTATGCAAAACAACCGGTTCTCGTGGAAATGTTTTCAACGTCTGACGTGCCTGAGGGTTTTCTCATTGGAATTAAAGAAGACATCATATATCAGATTAAGTTGTTTGAGGAACAAATAAGAAAAACGAGCCTATACTTTACGTACGCACCAGACAAAAGTTTGCTCCCGACGCGAAAAAGACAAAAGAAAGAATCTTTTTTAAACAATCTTTTCTTCGGAAACATGCTTACCCTAATACTGATCTTCGTTTTAGTCAGTTTTACGATGTACTGGATTAGCGTTTTGCTTGGACTCGCCTTTTTCGCGCCAATTTTAATAATTGGTGTTCAGTTCGGCATTATACTGGTCTCAGACAAAATTGTAGCAAGATTTGGAGATTGGATCATTACCCAAGAGAATCCGGAACTCCATATTTTACAGTATCATCTCCCCTTTGAAGAGTATAGAGCCCTTGTGAAAAGGGAAGATGTCCTGATTGATATTAGACAAAAAATTTTCCAGAGAACAATCGCCATTGGAGACGAAATTAATTGTCGCGCTGCAAAGGAGGTATTTTCTGAGTACAGAATTCCATGCGTGGAGGAAAATTTTACTGTGAAGAAGATCAATCTCTATGAGATAGTGAAAATGGCTGCTGAGAAGTTCAATCTTCCTTTACCAAAGATAGTAGTGGCAGATACCTTGGTTCCAAATGCAGCAGCAATCGGATCGGGTCCTGATAGCGGAGTGATCATGATTACCACCGGGATAATGACCCAGCTGGAAGAAAATGAACTATTGAATGTAATAGGTCACGAACTAAGTCATTTGAAGAACAGAGACCCCCTTGTGCTATTTGGACTATTCGGAACTGAGTTTCTCCTGAGGGTTTACATTTTCTTTCCATTCATAATTATATTTCCGCTAATTTACCTGCTTTTTGTCTTCAGTTCTCTATTTTTTGTTGGTAAATTTCTTGAAGCAAGGTCCGATCTTGAATCTGCCATAAAAATCGGTCAACCTGCAGTAATGGCAAATGCTCTGAGAAAAATAGGGTATCGAAGACTCCATTACGAAAGAATACCCTCTCATAGGATAATGGAATGGATAGGCTTTGATCCTCATCCTCCCATGTACTTCCGGATTTCAAGGCTTGAAAAGCTTAAAGAACCTGTTAGGGTAAGTTATCCGCTTATAAGATCTATCAAAGACTGCATAATTGGATTTTTTGAGGCGCTAAAGTTATGAATTCAGTACTTCAGTTCCTTCATCGCCTCATCAACATCGTATCCTTCATGGACTATCTTTGCCATGGCCCTTACCATCTTTGTGGGGTCTTTAGCTTGGAAGACGTTTCTTCCTATTGAGGCGCCTGCTCCACCTGCTTGAATTGATTCCCAGAGTATCTGCAAAATTTCTCTTTCAGTATTCATTTTCTCGCCCCCTGCTATTACAACAGGAGCAGGACATCCTTTTACAACTTCTTTGAAACTATCAATATCCCCTGTATAATTTGTTTTTATTATATCCGCTCCTAATTCTGCTCCAACTCTGGCTGCTAACTTTACAACCTCTGCATCATGCTCTGATCCTATCTTCTCACCTCTGGGATACATCATAGCCAACAGGGGCATTCCCCATTCAGAGCACTTGCTTGACACGTATCCCAAGGTTTTAAGCATCTCACTCTCATCATTTGCCCCGATGTTAATGTGCACGCTTACAGCATCTGCTCCTAATTTAATCGCATCTTCGACGCTCATTACTAGCACCTTGTGGTTTGGATCAGGACTCAACTTTGTGCTAGCAGACAAGTGCAAAATCAGACCTATATCCCTGCCGTACTTCCTGTGTCCGTACATGGCCAATCCTCTATGTCCAACCACTGCGTTTGCTCCTCCTTCTGCCACCTTATTCACGGTCTCGGTCATGTTTATCAGACCCTTTACAGGACCAACTGAGACTCCGTGGTCCATGGGTACGATTATGGTCTTTCCAGTCTCCCTATTCATTATTCTTTCGATTCTAATCGCTTTTCCAATCTGAGTCATTTTAACAACCCCCTACAGTTTTTAAAAATCGTCAAAATCAAATCAATTAAAATTAAGGTGGAGAATGTAGGCGGGCGTCCCTTTAAACCCGCCAAGTCCAAAATGAGGCAAATTTGGATAGGATAAATTTGAGTAAGGTAAGTTTGGGTAAGGTAGGTGGCGTTGTAAAGCCCCGCTGACCACCTTTTCTCAAGAGTTGACTCGGAATCATCATTTGATCATCTGCTCCATCTTAATCCAAAATTACTATTTAAAATTTGCTTGATAATTCCTAGCATGGTTTAATACTTACTATTTTCCCTCAGCAAAATTCCAAAAAGAAAAATCGATTCGGCAACCAAACTCACCATTATAATTGATGGCACGTAATTCTTAGTTATATCAATGAGGTATCCGAACGTTATTGGCATCAAAAATGGTCCAAGATTTCCTAAAGCCGAGATAAATCCGACTGCACTGCCTACAGATTCTGCAAACGTGTTAGATTCTGTAGGAATAGCCATCGCCATTGTGAAGACTCCAATAGAGAGGAATCCAGCAAGAAATATGCAAGCCAGCAACAATAGCCCCTTGAAGTATGCAATACCCAAAATGACTGGCCCTATCACAAGACCAAATGTAAAAATAAAAGGTTTTCGAGCCCTGAATCTATCCGAGAAAATTCCTGTAACAGGACCTGCCAGAAAAAATCCAAGTGATAAAAGAGAGGCTATAAGCCCGGCTTTCTCCCGGGAAAAGCCCTTTAACCTAAGTACGCGAGGCAGCCAAGTGGCGAGGGTATCATAGGTACCCATTGAACAGAAAACTAGGCCCAGAAGGATCCAGAGTTCTCTTAATTTAAAAATTTCCTTGAAATTACGGTAACTTTCCAGGTAATTATTGTATTTCAAACCTCTCGATTTCCCTAAACTCCACCATGATAGAGCTAGAAAGAGTGAAAATATGCCATAAATTTTGAATGTACTCCTCCAAGAGCCTGTTAATTCAAGAAGGTATGGTGTTAAACCGAGACCGGCCATATTGCCCAAGGCAAATCCTGATACATAAACTCCAGTAGAAAAAGCCACTCTTTCCGCGTAAAACCATTCTTTCACAATGCTAGGGAGGCACGGTATGACTGAAGCGAGCCCTATTCCTAACATGACCTGAGCAATGATCAGCGAGGAATAGTTATTAGAAAAACCTCTAAGTATTGCAGTAACCGCTATTATTAAAAGAGAAACTCTCAACGTCTTTAAATAACCTATACTATCACTTATCAATCCCCAAGGTATTCTGAAAATTATGAGCGCTAGTATAGACATCGAAAAAGTAAGGCCAGCTTGGGTGTTTGAAAGATTCATTTCTTCCATAATAGGTGTTATCAAAGGAGAGTAAGAAAATAAAAGTAGATGAAGAGAGAAAGCCACGAGAAAAGCAAGAGAAAGCATTACTGATTGATATCTACTATAGTTAATGTTCTCTACCAAGATATCACTTCATTTTTATTAATTTTTTAAATAAAAATGGGGGCGGTTTATTTTTTTTCTGGATGCTCTCTTCCTCTATCAAAGAATATATTCTTCCCCGTAGCAGAGACAGGTATCGATATTATTACATCCGTATCCATGAGTCCAAGTTTTTTGGCTGCAACGCCAACGCTGTACATTATTCTATTATCTACGTTTAGTTCTGCTGCCAATTTAACAGCAGATCCTAGCGCGACTCCCAGATCCAGTATTTTCATCATGCAGTTTGGTCCTGTAAAGTCCTTGGTTACTCTTTCGCTCTTCAGAAGTTGTTTGCAGTCCATTCCGCATGCCCCGCACATCAAAGGGGCTGGAGATCTCCCGCCATAGATACCTACGAGAATTACTGCATCGGAATTTCTGAGATTTTCTGCATCTCTTCCGTAAAATTTTATCCAGCCACCGCCTTTTTCTTTTCCTAGATCCTCCAATTTATCTGCCAATGAGTTTTTCTCCTCTCCTGAGAGTATTAAAGTTTCTATGGAATCGATCCCGTTTGCTTTTGGGGCTGTTCGAATTGCTATGGCCATGAGCCTTGCAGCATTCAGTATACCCTCAAATTCAGCCTCTTTACTCTCAATCCTCATTTTCTCACCTATTTCAGAATTGATCTCATGGAAGTATTAAATTTTTCCTTTGAGATAATTTATCTGGGTAATTCTGAACTAAATGAATTGAGAAAAATGTGAGATTTCCGAGAAATCAAAAGATTACCTCGCCTAATACAAATCCTGCGGCAAAACAGTCTCCCAATCCAACCGTGGACTTAATAGGACCCACATCAAGAGAAGGACAGCATTGGATCTTTCCTTTCATTTCAGGACAGTTCATTTCGATTTCATCTCTCAGAATTTTTACTTTTTCAAGCCCTATTTCATTTATCTTCGCTATTTTGAGAAGGGTTCCAAGATCTTTTTTTGAACAAGAAGATCCTCTCTTGGCTCTGCATGCTGCTAAAAGAGAGCCCAAAATTAAAGCAGATTTAATTTTCTCGGGATCATCTCTTTCATATAATCCAAAAGAGTACTCAGGAGTATGAATAATGATTTTATTGATTCCGGATTCCTCGTAAAATTTTATTGATCCCTTTAAAAGTGATAACACATCTGTATCTTTCAATTTTTCTCCAAACAAAGATGAAACATCCATCAATTCGGTCTCGTTCATTCCATAACTGTCTACAAAAGAAAAATTTTTCACAACATATTCTAAGACTTGTGGTTCCTGAAAATCTGCCAATTCAACATGTATTTTTAAATCTGGGTTTATTTTTTTCCATTTTCTTAATATTAATTGAGATTTTCTCAGATTATCGTTTATTTCTCTGAGAAGGTGGAATCCCGATATCAAACAGGCATCTATGCTTCGGATTAAATCCGGGGAAATCTTATTAAAGGCTGGATCCTGCCACAAAAGAGTATTGTAACTGTCATAACTTGCTATAAACCTATTATTCTGTTTTACATTGATTAATTCATCCTTGAGTTCGATTTTATCGCCCCTTCTGAACTCAAATATGTAATGTACGACACTCTCATCGCCCCTCCTTATAGCCTTAAGAACAGGTACACAAAGAATCTTACCGCCCTTGATCGTTGGAATAAATATATTTTCGGGACATTCGAATAAGTTTGCCTGATCTTCTGTGAGCTGTGGGACATTTACTATCACTCTCATACTGAGTTTTGAAAGGGTGCTTGCCATGTTTCCTGCATTTCCGCCCATGGTTTCTTCTTCAAACAAAAAATTCTTCTCCAACCAATCACAGAGTTCACTCTCGATTATTAGAGCCTCGCCACCCTTCCCGGTTCTCATATGATAAAGAAGTCCTGATAAAAAATCACCTTTAAAATTAATTTTTCTTTTGTAACCATGTTTTCCAACGTAATTTTCTTCTTCAATAAGTTTTGCAACGTTGTTTCCTCTAACTCGACAAATTTTATCTATGTTTACGTTATAAGCCGTTAAAAATTTAAATTTTTTCGCTTTAACAAGTTTTTCGAAGGTTTCTCTATAAAGATCCATCCAGTCCATACTGATTAAAGGGTTGACACTTGTATATTGGTGTATCGAAATGAAAGATTGCGAGAAAAAAAGTGCTCTCAATGTTACAATACGTTTCAGAGAATCACTATTAAATATAAAGAGTAATAAATTAGATTGGTTTAGGTGATGTGGTGAAGTGCTCCCAACATCCAGAGAAGGATGCCCTGGCGGAATGTAGTGAATGTAATGCCTATGTATGCGAACTCTGTGGAGTAGTTTCTGATGGTATTATGTACTGTGATCAGTGCCTTGAGTTGGAAGAACCTGAAGAACTTCTTCCAGAGAAGAAAGTACTTCCCAAGGAACCTCCTCCCGAGATATTCGAAGAATACAAGCAGTATTGGAGGCTTGCTACTCGACATAGCGGAGTTGGACCAAATCCGATCATAAGTCTTTTCTCTGCTCTAATACCCCCACTTGCATATCTATACATAAAAGACTATGATGGCTCTTACAAATGGGGTATTCCGGCACTACTTTCAGAACTTGGTGGATTCTTGATGTTGCTAAAACCTGGGTTGATTGCGTTACAGAACGTGGAGGTATTCGGCTTTTTTTTGATCATCATCTGGCTAGCCGACGTATTCGATATAATGAACAAGACATCAAAAATAAGGAAAATTAGAATGGATTATGTTCCATTGGAGTTTTATTCAACAGAGGGGATAAGTTGAAGAGTTATTCTAGCAGTTTACAGGTTGGAATTGGCAAGATAGAAGGCAGATTGGAAGTTAAAGAAGATTGTTTATTCTTTAATTCTCCAAAGATCAAGACTAAGGTTCCCTTTGAAGGTATCCTCTACATGGAAGTGAATGGGAAAAAACTGGATATTGACGCGGTTGATTCAAACAATCATGTAAAAAGATTTTTGTTTCATGTGGATGATCTTTCAGAAAAGGAATTGATAAAACTGAGCGATGAAATACTAGAAAAAAAAATTGGGAGACTTAAAAGTTGGAAAATCTCAACGAAAAAGATACAATCTATTTTATACACAAGTATTGGAAAGCTGAGCGGACAACTGGAGTTGATGAAGGATTTCATATACTTTTCATCTCCTGGACTAAAAACCAAGATTCCATATGAGAGCGTTTTCAGTGCTTGGAGAGAAAATTCAACCCTAGAAATAGAGTGGGCAGATAAAAAAATTATGAAGAGACTTAAATTTACCCTTGAAACAGAGAATGACGCTGAGGATGTTGTCAGAAGAATATACATCCACAAACGAAAAATTATAGGGAATTGGAGACCTAAATTAGAGGTAAAACTTGAAGTTGGAAATATCGACAGTCTTGGAAACTTACCAGTAAAGGTAGCGATTTCTAATGAAGGTAAACTTTCTGCAAAAAATGTCAGGATCCGGCTAAATACGCCTCTACAGAAGGACGTGGGCATGTCCCAGCAGTGGAATTTGAAGAGAATAGACCCCAGAGAGACTAGGATACTTGAAACAAATGTCCAAATCTATGGAGAAAATTCGGTTAGAATTGGTCCGGTCCATGTTAGATATACCTTTATGGGTGAGGAAAATAAGGTAAAAAGCGTTATCAAGAAGGTAAAACCTCCAAAGTCTGTGAAACTTGTTGAAGATATTTTACGGGTATCCGTGGTAGCGATAAACGAGGGCATGGAGGTTCAACTGGAACTAGATCCGAGAAATAAAGTTAAGGACATTATAAACGTAGTAAAGAGTACGCTAAACCTCTCTACAGTTCAGAAATATTCATTGTACAAAGGAGAAAGAAAACTGCTTTTAGATAAGAGAATCTCGGATTGTGAAATATCGGATGGAGATACCCTTGTTTTGGCAAGAGGTGAGTAGATGAGGGAGTATATTCGTAAATATGAGAGGAATTTGATAGGAATATTCGGATTTTGGCTAATACTGCTGGCAATACTTGAATTGGCAATCGCTTCTTTGGCAGTAGATACATTTGGGCTGACGAGTTCTAAGCTGGCAGGATTAATAGCCGTTTTTTCCTCAACAATTCCATTTCTAGCAGGTTTTGGAATTTTATTTGGTGTTTATGTAAAAAGAATGCAAGTGATAAGGACTCTTGAACCGCTTTTCAGATACGGCACGAGAAAAACTTGGTATTTATTAGGATCCGCGTTTGTAGTAGTAGAATTCTTTTTTGGAGTAATGGCATTTTCCATTGCGGAAGGTTTTCTTTTATCCATTTTAAAGTTGCTGACATTCATAAATTTACTAATGGTGTTTATAGGTGGTGCATTGTTTCTTGAAATAATTACAAGGTGATGTTATGGAATTACAAAGAATCATAGCATTTGGAATTATATTTCTAGTTCTTTTAGGAAGTTTATTTCTCGCTGCAAAGGTAGAGTTGAAGGAAAAGATAACCTATGTGAATGAAACGGTAGAGGTAAAAGTACCTGTGAACGTTACCATTTCCCTATATGAACCCAGCGATGTAGTGATAGTTATGGATGCATCGGGCAGTATGAAGTGGCCCGATGTTGCGAATAAGTCCAAAATGTACTACGCAAAGCTTGCTGCTAATTCCTTGGTTGATCTTACCGGAAAGAACATAACACTAGGTGTTGTTACATTTGGCAGAAATGCCAGCGTTTTGGTAGATTTGACGGACAACAAAACAAAAATAAAGGAAAAAATTAATCAAATAGAACCAGAATTAAACTTCACTGCAATCGGGGATGCAATAGAAAAATCAATGGACATCCTTGTAAGAGGTAAAAACAACAAAAAAGTGATCGTTCTGTTTACTGATGGGCGCTACAATTTTGGATCTGATCCCAACTTGGTATCCAAAAAGGCGAGCATGATGGGAATCAACATGTATACCATTGGATACGGCAAAGAGGCTGATGAAGAACTATTAAGATACATCGCTGATATATCTCCCAGAGGAAAATACTATTTTGCCCCCACTGGGGTAGAATTAAAGAAATTATTTGAAGAAATAGCAGTTACAAAATTGAAGGTGACGAAAATAATTACCAAACTGGAAACGAGAAAGAAGATAGTTAAAAAAGAGGTGATAACACCCGTATTGGACTATCCGTCAACGATTGTTAGCAGAATTGCCTTAGGATTTGCATTGTTTTTGATCATATTCTTCCACGAGGCAGTTGATGTAATAGGAAGATTACTGGGAATGGAATCGAAAGGAAGGTAAAAAGGTTGAATCTTGAAGTAGATGAGTCGATCGATGAAGATATCGTGTGTATATCCGATGAAGATGCAAAAAAATTGAATATCTCAGAAGGGGACCTCGTTTTATTAAAGGGAGCTAGTAAGTCTGCGGTCGTCAGAGTATGTATCAAGGAAACAGAATCAGGTAAAGGATTGACCAACATTGACGTATTTCAAACCCTATCTCCATTTACCAGAAATGTTAAGATATCCAAACTTAAAGAAGAAGTCCCTAAAGCAAAGATATTTCACCTGCGAATTCTTTTAGATTCAGTTATAGAAGTAGCTAGGAATGAAACAAGTCTCGAAAATCTTTTAGGAAACTATCACAGCCTTTTAAAGGGTAAAATTCTTACAAGGGGCCAGATAACAAGGCTGGAAAGTGGAATAAGATTAACGGCACTGGATTGGATTCCAAGAGAAGGTTTTGCAGCCAAAATTGATGACTCGACCGAAATTTTTATCGATTTAGGAATTCATTCAGCAGATGAAATCGAATACAGAAATTATCAGGAACAAATGGAGGCACTAAAATCTAAAAAAATAGAGAAGACCATGGGTAAGTTATTGAAATGTACCAAAGAGTTCAAAGGAATAACTCTAGGTGAGTTGAGAGAGTACATCGAGAAAGCAATTGGAGAAAAAATAGATTCAAGTATTGTGATAACGAATATAGATGATTGTACTCCAAAAAAAATAGCAGTACTCAAATATCCAAAAGAAAGGCAGATCATAGGAAGGTTGATGGAAATTTCAAGTGGAGTCGACCAAGACCTTTAGTTTCTCGAAGAGCCTTTCAACGATATCTTTAGGTGATAGATCACCATAATTCTTGGCTATTATTCTAAAGAGTTCTTCGTCGTATTCGTATAATGGCTCAATGCGTTCCTGCAATTCGCATATGGCTGCTTTTATAAATGTAGATTTTGAGTAATCTAACTCTCCCCAGTCCTTAAATTCTTCCAGTTCGTATCTAATATCCTCGGAGAGTATTCTAACAATTGTATGCAGGGATTCCTTGTCCATCAAATTCAGTGCCTCGTATAAATCAAAGGGTTGTTTTTTAAATACAAAAATACATGAAGATTTTACCTCATCCAACACCTTTGTCCCAGCGCAAACTATCAGAGGATTTTCGGTATCGATTTCAGATTTATCATATACCTTTAATCTAGTGTAATCGTTCTCTATTAAGTCCAAAAGGAATACTATTCCGGGAATGGAGTTGCCAAACTGGTCTTTTATCATTATTCTCTCTTTTTCTATAGAAATTGATATTCTTTCCAAGGGATGCACCGAGAACTTGGTTTCGGAGCCCCTTATATGATCTGTATCTCCAACAATTACTGTGTAGTCCCCCGGAGGGAGAAATCCTTTCTTTAATACAATCTCTCCGTATTGATTTGTTTTTCTCTTAATTAATTGTTTATTTCCTTTAATTTTAATATCTAAGCCGGATATTGGCCTACCATTTGTTGATTTGGTGGTTATTCTTATCGGAGTGGATAAAGTGGGCTTTTCAGGATCAACTGATATTATAACCTCGGATATTACTCTAATCTCGGTTATTTTTCCTCTAAATCCTTCTAAAAGTGGTCTTATTTTATAAATTCCGGGATACTCAAAGGAAAATTTCTCGCCTGATTTGATGAGATATCTTTCATACTCGCTGTTCACTATCTCAATAATAGCATTTTCGTGAACAACTCCGTCCTCATCTGTGGCCTCGAAAAAGATTTCATCTTCAACCTTTATCTTATTATTCCTATTTGTCTTAGCGTAAAGAAGTTTTCCCATGATATAAATCCTTTCTTTGCTCTATATTTATCTTTCTAATTAACTCGATTTTCCAAAAACTTATATAGTAGATTATCACCCTTAGAGGTTGAAATTGCTTGAATACTTAGGAGATAGGATGGGGGTGAAGTGTCCATGGTTGAATTGCCTCTTGCACCTGTTGACAGAATAATCAGAAGGGCGGGTGCGGAAAGAGTGAGTGAAGATGCAAAAGAAGCACTGGCAGAGTTAATAGAAGAGTACGGAGAAAAAATAGCCGCTGAGGCTATCAACCTTGCAAGTCATGCTGGTAGAAAAACTGTAAAGCTAGAAGATATAAAACTGGCAGTTAAACGATTATAACAATTTTCTTCATCATTATTTTTTTGATGTTTGATTAAGTATTTGTATTTTCAATAAAAGTATTTTAAACTCGAGAATTAAGACACTCATTCTACCAAAACCATCCTCAATTTTCAAGCGGGAAAAATTTTCATAAATTTGCAAAAAACAATATATACTTGAATATGCAAAATTTACTTCATCACAAAGGGCTAGGGAGTTTATGACGATTCATATCGAATACGACGGCGAAGGACTTAACATATATGACACGATAGAAGGAAAATTCACCATCCTACGTTGCAATGAATTTAAATTTACCGAGAACCATTTTGGTTTTAAATACCCAGTAGATATTACCTTCTCTGGTTTTTGTAAAGAAGTGAGGTACGAAAATTTCCTAACATTTGTAAGAAATTATGATACCTACGAGATTGTAAGGCAGATAGAGAATAGTGCATTTTTTACCCTTCCAAAAAACAAATACATAATTGAAATCAATTCGCATGTAAAAATATATGCATTTTTAGATTCAGAAATAAAAATAAAGTCTAGAAAGATAGAAGAATGCACAGAAATTTCATTGGAGTTCGATAAGGAAAGAGAGATAATATTCGGCGTAAGATCCTATCATAAAAGACCAGAATTTACCATAAAAGTTACAAAGGATCTTAAGGACATTGCAAATGCGATATCTCTTTTTTCCTCCTCTATAAAAACCAATACATGTGAAAGAAGTTACCCTACCTTGAGAGGGCACCCACCTTTGATAGAATTCTCTGATCGCTTCGAAGCTCCAGATAACTTAGAGAAACCATCATCAGGCGTTGAGATTTTTATTCCTGAGAAATTAGAATATATCTATACGGTTGCGCCTCTAGCATATTATCTGCTCGCTGATATAAGATTTGGAGTGCCAAGAATAGTGTCGAATGACTTTGAATATCGTTTGCCTGAATTTCCAGAATTCGAAAACGAGGTAAACTGGATACTTCAAAAGATTTTCTTCTTGGATTGTCTTGTAAGAAACGCGGGATTATATAAGGTTAATTTGAACGAGTCGGAGGTTCTGAATGATATAGATCTGGATATCGACAAATTGTACTACAAAAGTATTGAAAAACAACTGCCAGTTTATCTAGATGTTCCGGACGAAAAGATTAAAAGTTACATGCCAAAATGGCACCTTTCTTCATATGTAAAGCCTCGGTTGGAGAATTTAAGGTCAATACCTTTCCTTCTGAACAATCTCTCCTTAATATACTTGCCAAGATATGAACCCATATCTGAGAGAGAAATAATAAAGATGTCATTGCAAAAATTTTTCAGAGGAGATCTCCTCGATTCTTCCAGTAGGAGAGTAGGAAAACCTCATCTGAAGGAGGCGCAAAATCACCTCTGGCTATCTGAGGAGGTGGTAATAGACTGTGCAAAATCAAGTGAAGAAGCATTTTTTAATCAAATAAGATACAACGGTAAAAAGAAGAAGAAAATAAAAATTGCTTTAGTATTAAACGATCACAAGATGCTAGAGGAAATGGAATTGGTAAAGAGTATATACAGAAAAAGGAAAGATATACCTCTAAAGACAAATATTTACGACTTTTTGAGTAAAGATGACCTTTCAGATCTTTTTGCCCATGGATTTGACTTAATCCATTACATAGGTCATTGTGATGATGGATTTGTTTGTAGCGATGGATCATTAAGGGCAAAGGATATTGAGGAGAACAACACTCCTGCATTTTTCCTAAATGCATGTAGAAGCTATGAGGAAGGGGAAGGTCTAATAAAAAAAGGATCGGTCGCAGGAATAGTTACACTTTTCAGTGTGTGCAATGAAGCAGCGTTAAAAATTGGTTATAACTTCTCTAGGCTACTGAGCGCTGGCTTTTCCATTGGAAAAGCCATGGAACTTGCACGACTGACATCGGTTTATGGAAGAGATTATCTTGTGTTGGGAAACTCAGAATACCACCTGATGCAGAATCCAAGTTTTAACTTATCTTTTATTTATGAACTGGAGGATTTAGGTGAAGACATAAATGTAGGAGTCAAGGCCTCTGATTTTCTGGGTATAGGTTCATTCTTTTATCCGTATATCAATGAAAACAATAAATTTTATTTGATTGGAAATAAAGCAAGGTTTAAAACAAAAAAGAAAACATTAATAAAAATGATTTCATCTAAGATGGCTCCGCTAATATACAAAGATAAACTTTATTGGACAGATGAGGCAGAGAAAATTATTAAAGTATAACAAAAATATTATTAGAGAATAAATCTATGAAAATCATTGATGCAATACTCGCGCTTCTATTTGGATTTGCCATTGCATACATCGGTTTGATTGAAATCGCACTTACTCCGGTGGGCGTAATTTTTAGATTTTTCGGAAAATATGGCTTTTTACTGGTACTTCTATCTACATTAATTTTTGCGTATCTTTTGTATAAAAACAAAACAAAAAAATTGGTTGGCTATTTTTTTGTTGCAATTGGCATTGAACTTGCCATTTTACCGGTTGTAAGTTATCTTGCACCAAAAAAAGCACCAATAATTGCTTTTATTTTTATTTACGCCTTCGTTTGGAGTTTGTTAGCATCTTTTATAGGTCTTATCTTAATAGGAATTGGAATTATGTTAGTGAGGAACTAGGAATGAGATTTTTTCCAATAAAGGATTAAAAAATGCCGCCACCGGGATTTGAACCCGGGTCGTGGGCTCGAGAGGCCCACATGATTGTCCGGACTACACCATGGCGGCCTGTTGTTAGGTTTGTATTTACATAGAAAAATTTTTTGGTTCATCAAACTTAACTGAAAACTTATTTCTTCCTTGAGATCACTGTTCTGATTCTCTCTGCAGTCTCTTCGGCTTTATTTGCTATCTCTCCTATCTGCTCCGCAATCTTGTTTGTGTAAATTACTATAATCGGATCTAACTCGTCTTTGCTATCAAGTAAATTTTTCAGGGCTTTCTTCTCAATCTCGTCAGCCTCTCCCTCTTTTCTGTTTATTTCCAATATCATATCATAGATTTTTGAATCTCTCCTCCTTAAAATGGATTCTAATTCCTTTTCAATTTCTATGTTTAAATTATTAAGAGTGTTCACAGCCTCTATACTTTTTTTTGTCAGGCTCCTCAGGGAATCTTTGAAAGGTTCAGGTAATCTCTCTGCGGTTATTATAGTCATGAGTTTGGCAGCGTCCTCCGCTGCGTTAGCAACATCGTCCTGGGAGTCCAACCAGGTTAAAATATCCCCTCTGTCTACAGGCAAAAATGTCGTCTTGGGTATGTGGTCCTTTATTCCTCTTTTTATGGCGTCTGCCTCTTCTTCTATTGAGGATATTTTTTCTGTAAGTTCCTCCACTTTTTCTCTATCATTTTCGCAGAACGCATCTACCAGTTCGTCGGTTAAGATCACCGCTTCTCTGACCTTTTCTGAATGCTCTCTCAGAGGACCGAATGGTGACTTTGCTATTATGGTCAAGAAGTCTCTAATGTAAGGCATGGAATCTAAGTGGTTAACATTATACTTAAAGTGATCGTGAGTATGCCCTGCCACGGATGGTTGTTAAATCAAGATAGACGTAAATACTGCGGAAAGAAATGCGGTAACGGGTATTGTAATAATCCAAGATGCAACTATGTTTAACACAACTCTGAAATCTAACGCTCTAATACCTCCGGCTAGCCCCACCCCTAATACGGATCCTACAAGCGTATGAGTGGTGGATATCGGAAGTGAGCTGAAGGAATGTAGCAGGACTATTGTAGCAGTGGCAAATTCAGCTGAAAAACCTCTTGTTGGTGACAATTCTGTTACTTTTTCTCCCACCGTCCTTATTACCCTATAGCCCCAAGAAGCCATACCAACCATAATTCCAAATCCGCCAAACATCAAAAGCCATTTGGGAACAGGGAGTTTGGCAGCCATTTCCAAATTTGTCCCTGGTTGTGCGTAATTTAAGATGGTGTTCATGGGTCCTATGGCATTCGCCACATCGTTTGAACCATGAGCAAATGCCACATAAGAAGCGGTCATAACTTGTAAAAAAGCAAAAGTCCTTTCTATTTTCATTCGATCGTTTGCCTTATCCAAAATGAATTTTCTTATCAGAAAAAAGGTTATGAATGCAAGTACTGCACCAGCTAATGGGGAGAAAATCCAGCTCCCAACTATATGGACTACTTTTTTCCATGAGACGCATCCCAAGCCACCCACAACGATTCCATATCCAATTACCGCTCCGACAATTGAATGAGTGGTTGAGACTGGCAAGCCTTTCCACGTAGCGAATGTAATCCAAAGTGAAGCCGCTATTAAGGCAGCAAAGGCTCCTATTGCAAGCATGCTCGGGTCGTTTATGTGACTAGGATTTACAACACCTTTCCTTATCGTTTCTGTCACATGTTTCCCTGCGAGAGTGGCACCAGAGAAATTAAAAATAGCAGCAACCAAAACCGCTCTTCTCACGGTTAATGCTTTAGAACCTACTGAAGTTCCCATAGCGTTTGCTAGATCATTTGCTCCGATGTTCCATGCCATATAGAAGGCAATTGCTAGAGATAAAAGTAGAAATAATGGCGGAAGCATTGAAACAGGTTTGGAAGCCGAGCCAATATATAGTTTACATATATAATCTATATATGGCTATATATAGAAAAAATCTCGGTTTATCTTCCCAAAATACGGAATACCCGGACAATAAGGAATTTATCTAAACTAAAACCAAAATCAAAAAGGTATTTAATAAAGGTTAAACAAAATACTCACAAACACATAAAGAAGTTGGTTTTTCACTTCTTGAAAAACTCAAACTCGGACAGAATGGTTGGGCTTGTAAAGGGAGTTGATGACTTGCGAGTTTCGATGAGTAAAGAAGAACGCCTCATTTACGACGCCATTATTTATGGCTTGGGCATTGCTTTATCCAAGTATGAAAATGTCTCCCGTGAAGCTATAGCTAGGGAAGTAGGAAAGAACATTAGGAGATATCTCGAGGAGAAGGGTGTTGAGATAGAGGCTGGTAAGAATCCTGAAGAGACCCGTAGAAAGGTCTTAGAAGCCTTTGTTAAACTAGGCTTTGTCGATGATTTCAGTGTTGTAAAGGATG
>JBHIEG010000001.1:0-116022 GCA_046760505.1 Candidatus Hydrothermarchaeota archaeon | reverse complement strand
CGTTGCATAAAATAATTTTAGATAGATTTGCGGGTGGAGCGAGCCACACTCCATGCAATGAGCCGCGTTATCTCTCAGTGAGTAACAAAACTCTTTACTGCCTCTCTAATTACCTCACTCCTTGAAGAAAACTTGCCCTTTCTTACCAAAGAATCTATCTCTTCTATGTGTTTTTTTGGCATCCTTACCGTAACCCTATCATCCCTCATACTTAATAAGTGGAGGTTGGAAAATATTTAAATGATCTCAACTATCTTGCAAAACGATAAGTTCAGCATAAAAATTTTCTAGAAATAGTAAATGGAGAAGAACATGAAGGAAGAAATCATCACCGAGCCAAAGTTGAGTGATGAGGAAATACTGAATTTATTTGATGATACGATTAGAGAATGGTGGATAAGGACCTTTTCATCTGGCAAAGAAATTTTCACCCCTCCACAAAAAATAGCGGTTCCATTAATTTATGGAGACGAAAACGTTTTGATATGCGCCCCCACAGGTTCCGGAAAAACTCTATCGGCATTTATATCAATTATAAATAAATTATTCGTTCTCTCAAAGAATGAGGGTTTGTCAAATAGCGTTTATTGCCTTTATATTTCTCCTTTAAGATCGCTTGCAAACGACATCAATAAGAACCTGGAACAACCACTGTCGGAGATAAAGAAAATAGCATCTGAAAGAGGCTTGGAAGTAGAGGAAATAAGGCATGCCATCCGTCACGGGGATATTTCTACTGCAGAGAGATCTAAGATGCTGAAGAAGACACCTCACATTCTTAATACTACTCCTGAGACCTTAGGCATACTTTTAAATTCTCCCAGATTCAAAGAAAAACTTAAAACGGTCAGATGGGTAATCGTAGACGAAATCCACTCTCTCGCAGGCTCAAAGAGAGGAGTACATCTTTCTTTAAGTTTAGAACGTTTAGAAGAGATTGCAAGCGGTTTTGTTAGAATTGGATGTTCAGCCACGATAGAACCTTTGGAAGAGGTAGGAAGGTTTTTGGTTGGAAAGGATAGACAAGTAAAGATTGTTGATACCAGATTTGCAAGAAAATTCGATATAAGACTTTTATGTCCTGTTCCAGATCTTATATATACGACATCAGAGGAATTAAGCAATAAACTTTATGAAATGATCCATAATTTAGTAAATGAGCATAAAAATACCTTAATTTTCACTAATACAAGAAATGGAGCAGAAAGAGTTCTCTACAATCTTAGAACACGTTATCCAGAGTTTTATAATGAGGAAAATTCAGGATGTCATCACGGTTCAATGGGCAAGCATGGAAGAGTAGAGATAGAAGACAAATTGAAGAACGGTGATATAAAGGTTGTAACTTCATCCACCTCCTTAGAACTTGGTATAGACATGCCCCACCTCGATTTGGTTATACAGATAGGCTCTCCAAAGTCAGTTGCTGCTTTGCTTCAAAGAATAGGAAGGGCAGGTCATAGTCTTGATCAGATAGTAAAGGGTAGAATAATAGCATTAGATAGAGATGAGCTTATTGAGTGTGCTGTAATGCTAAAAAAAGGAAAGGAGGGCTTTGTTGATAAAATACATATTCCAAAGAATTGTTTAGACGTTCTGTGTCAGCATCTGTATGGCATGTCTCTGGAGAAGAGATGGAACATAGAGGATGTGAAGAGGATAATAAAGAGATCCTATTGTTATGAGAATATCAGAGACGAGGACTTCATGAGCGTTATAAATTACCTTTCCGGAAGATATGCTGGACTAGAAGAGAGAAACGTTTATGCAAAGATCTGGTATGACGAAGAGACCAATATGATAGGGAGAAGGGGTAAATATTCTCGGATGATATACTTCTTAAACCTAGGAACGATTCCTGATGAATTTTCATGCGACGTTTACACGAGAGACGACAGATGGGTAGGAAAGTTGGACGAGAAGTATTTGGAAAGACTAAACAGGGGAGACGTATTTGTCCTTGGAGGGAAGAAATACAAATTTAGGTATAGAAGAGGAGGAAATATATACGTCGATGTTACGAATGAGAGACCTACCATTCCTAATTGGTTCTCGGAACGCTTGCCCTTGTCTTTTGATCTTGGAAAGCACGTGTTGATGTTCAAAGCAGAGATGATTGAGCTCATGAAAAACAACAAAAAAGAAGACGTCTTAAAAAAGATAATGGAAGAGTATCCAATTGACGAGAATTCAGCCAGAAGCATATATGAAATCTTCGACCATCAGATAAGATATTTGGGACATGATTCTATTTCTACAGTAGAAAGAATAGTTATAGAAGAAAATCTTGATAGAGAGAATTACAGACGCAATTTTTATGTCCTAACAAACTATGGCATGAGATTTAACGATGGTTTTAGCAGAATGCTCGCCTATTTGATTTCTGAAAGAGAAACGAGTAACATATCCATTGCTATATGCGACACGGGTTTTTTACTTTCTCTTCCTATTAACAGAAAGGTAAATTTAAAGAATTACCTTATCGAGATAAGCAAAATGAACTGCGAAGATATTTTAGAAAGATCTGTCGAGAATACACATCTATTAAAGAGAATATTTAGAATAAATGCTGCAAGATCTTTTATGATACTAAGGAACTACAAAGGAAGGAAAAAAAGTGCAAGAAGACAGCAAATCAGCGCCGATATGCTCATATATTTTGCAAAGAAGTTGGATGACTTCGCTGTGTTGAGAGAGAGTTACAGAGAGATTATAGAAGATAAATTCGAGGTTGAGAATATAAAAGAAATATTAGGAGGTATAAAGTCGGGCAAGATCCAGATAACAGAGAAATTTTCTAGATCGCCAAGCCCCATGGCATTTGGAATAGCTACCATGGGGGCAAGCGATGTTGTTTTTGTTAAAGATAAGTTAGCACTCTTAAGAGACTTCCATAAAAGAGTCATGGAGACCATAGAGGGAGAAGTTTGATAGATAGATTTGATTTCTACAATAATTCTCTCTTCGTTAAAGATTTAAACATATGCGCGGTATCAGACCTTCATATTGGGCTGGAAGATGAATCATTTTCTCAAGGTTTGATTTTTCCGTTAAAAGAGAAAGAAATATTGATAGAAAGATTAGAGAAAATAATCGATAGATTTAAGCCAAAAAAATTTGTTTTAAATGGTGATATATTCCATTCCTTTGAAAAAATAGAATGGAAAGTAAAAGAGAAGTTTTTATCGATTTTAGAACTTTTAGAGGAAAATGTAGAAGATATAATATTTGTTAGGGGCTCCCATGATACCATGCTTCCTTATTTAGCAAAAAAAGTCTTTGACAAATATGATATTGGAGATATAACATTTGTTCATGGTCATATGCCTTTTAAGAATGGAAAATGCCTAATAATTGGACACGAGCACCCTACCATTGAAATCGAGATGGTAAGGTTGCCTTGCTTTTTATATGGAAAAAACTTAAACGGTACGCATATAGTAGTCCTGCCTGCTTTTAGCCCATTGTGTCAGGGCGTCTTAATAAACAACATCGAAGAAAGTGATTTTCTATCGCCTATTCTTAGAAAGGTGGATATTAGCAATCTACAGCCTATAGTTGAGATAGAAGAGGATTACATCGTTTTTCCTCGTATTTATGACCTGAGGAGACACCTTTGATGATGAACTTACTTTCGGTAGATTTATCAAAGGATAAAATCGAGGAAAGAGAAATGGATGAAGATCTAATAAAATTTTACCTGGGTGGAAGAGGCTTAGGAGTGAAGTTGCTTTATGATCTTCTAAAAGAGAAAACAGAACCCCTATCAAAAGAAAATATCCTGATATTTGCATGCGGACCATTAACTGGGACTATGGCTCCGACAAGCGGCAGATTTTCAGTTACATCTAAGTCTCCTCTTACCAACACGATATTTGATTCAAATTCGGGCGGAAAATTTGGTGCAATGCTAAAGAAATCCGGTCATGATGTTATTTTAATAAAGGGAAGATCTAAATCTCCTGTTTATCTGAATATATCCAGAAAAATCGAGATTCTTGATGCAAGCGATTTATGGGGAAAAGATACCCATGAGACAACAGATATACTAGAAAAGAGGCATAAAGGCTCGGTTGCATGCATAGGACAGGCAGGAGAGAACCTTGTTAGATATGCCTGCATAATAAACGACAGGCATCGAGCCATAGGAAGAGGCGGCTTAGGGGCAGTAATGGGTTCTAAAAACCTCAAAGCTATAGTTGCCCATGGAAAAGAAAAAGTACCCCTAAAAGACCACCATAAATTTAAGTATTACTGCAAAGAGTTAAGAAAACTTCTAGAAATGAATCCAGTCACCTCTATTGCTTTAAAAGAGTTTGGGACGTCTTCTTTGGTGAATATAGTAAATGAAATGGGAATACTGCCAACAAGAAATTTCCAAACCAACAGATTTGAATATGCAGATAATATATCGGGAGAAACGCTGAAAATAAGCTTTTTTAAAGGAAGAAGAGCCTGTTTTGCCTGTCCCATAGCGTGTGGAAGAAAGACATCTTTAAACAACGAGGAAGGAGAGGGACCAGAGTACGAAACGATATGGTCATTTGGAGCAAATTGCGGAATAGATGATCTAAATATAATAACAAGAGCAAATTATTTGTGTAACAGATTTGGTCTGGATACTATTTCTACGGGAGTTACAATTTCATGCGCCATGGAACTCTCAGAGCGTGGATTTTTAGATTTTATTAGGTTTGGAGACCATGAACTGCTGAACGTGATCAAAGATATCGCGCTAAGGAAAGGAATAGGAGATCTTCTTGCAGAGGGTTCGTATAAACTTGCTAGCAGTTTAAAAAAGCCTGAATATTCTATGACAAGCAAAAAACTTGAATTACCTGGCTATGACCCTAGAGGGGCACAGGGTCAGGGTTTAGGATACGCTACATCCAATAGAGGTGCCTGTCATCTTAGGGCATACATGATTGGTCCTGAGATATTGGGAATACCTAAACTGATAAACAGGTTCTCTCCGAGAGGAAAGGCAGGGTTAATAATAGTTTATCAAAACCTCTGCAGTGCAATAGATTCTTTGGTTTTATGCAAGTTTGTATCCTTCGCGGTAGATGAGGAATTCTTTTCAAGATTGCTGACAAGCGCTCTAGGAATTGAATTCTCAGGTGAAGATGTCCTCCGCATAGGGGAGAGAATCTGGAATCTTGAAAGACTATTTAACATAAGAGAAGGTTTCACAAGGAAAGATGATTCTCTACCTCGAAGATTATTAAAAGAAGAAGTAAACGGTAATGTAGTGAAGTTGGACGAAATGTTAAAGGAGTACTACAAATACAGAGGCTGGAATGAGGAGGGAATACCCAAAAAAGAGAAACTGGAAGCATTAGGCCTGGGAGATCTTTATGCTTGAAGAAATAAGCAAGTTTGGGAAAAAACTTGTTGAGAGAGGGTATGTAACCTCCCATGGAGGCAACATAAGTGTTAGACAGGGAGACAAAATACTGATTACAAGAAGAGGATGTATGCTGGATGAAATAAGGAAAGATGATTTGATAGAGACCGATTTGGAAGGAACCGATAGCAAGACCTTGCTTGCATCGACAGACATAAGAATTCACAGGGAAATATACAAAGAAACATCTGCTCTAGCCGTTATTCACTGTCATTCTCCATATGCAGTTGTACTATCTCTTTCTTACGACGAGATAATCCCCATAGACATGGAGGGTGATTACTTCCTACATAAGATACCCATTGTAGAGGGACCCATAGGTGGAGAAATACTTGCGAAAAAAGTTTCTAGTACATTAAAGGAAAACAAAGGGGTAATAGCAAGAGGACATGGAACATTTGCAATAGGAAGGTTACTTGAGGAAGCATATCAGGTTATAAGTTTAATAGAGCACTCATGCATGATAAAGTATCTTTTTGACCTTTATGGAAGAGAAATTAAAGGAAAGATAATAAAAGAAGAACGCCACAAGAGGTGGTGATTTCAGTTTCCTTATTTTACATTTCTTTATTTTTATGTTCCTATGGTGAGTTTCTTTTCGTTTCATCTTGAAATTTAATTTCTCCAGTTCTATACCAGTATATAACAAATAAAGGATAAACAAAAATCAATGATAAGAAATACCATACTAAAACGAATTTAGATGGTAACCCATAGAGATAAAGGATGCAGAAGAATGATAAAAAAACTATGTAGAGTAAAAAAATTTTTATGATCTTATTTCTCCGCTCAACTATCCATAAATCTAATTTGGTTGGAAGTCTTGTACTTATTTGTTCCAATTCATTTCCTTTGGGTTTCCTTTTACCTTTATAATACCAGTTACAAAGGTAATGAGTGTACAAGAATAGGATACCTAAAAAACTCCATATTGTTATTATTTTTCGAAACGGTTTGCCAAATATGAGGGATACAAGTAAAATAAGGAATATCACGACCCATACATCTACTAATCTGGAAATTAGGCTTGTATTTTTATATATCCATAGGTTTAGCCTTTTTATTGGATTCATAGATCATTCTTTCAGATATAGATTTTAATATTTTTTCCTGAATTCAAAAATTTCATTTACTTATCATTCATTAGATGAGACCATGTACCAACGAATTTTTTCATTCCTCATAATAGTCTCCATGCTGATTGGCTTGATGCTAGGACCCGAATATGGAGAGTTTTTTAGACCTTCAGTTCCATTTCTTCTTGCTCTCATAATTTTTCTAATGAGTCTCTCCTCGGATATAGAGAGAATAGATGAAATCACAAAAAACAAAGATGTAATACTAATCGTCTTGATTTTAAACTTCTTACTCATGCCCATTCTCTGCTGGATTCTTGCAAAAGTTTTTCTTTTTGATCATCCGGACCTTGCAACCGGATTAATACTCGTTGGATGTGCCCCTATCGCGGTTGGAACAACTCTATGGATAGGATTGCTAGATGGAGATGTACCCTTAGTTATAACATTAGTCGGAGTAACCACGTTTTTAACTCCGATTCTATTACCAATACTGATGTTATTGCTTGCAGGGACTTTCGTAAAGGTTAATGCTCTTTATGTTTTCAAAGATCTTGTTTTTCTGATAGTTATTCCGGTTTCATTATCTATATTTATAAAAAAATTTTCAAAAATACAGAAAGAATCTATAAAACCCTATTCCTCATTTTTATCTGGATTAGCTTTATTAATAATAGTTTTCACCATAATAGCAGTCAATGTACCCAATATTCAGAAATTTGATGCATTTCTCTCTTTTAAACTTTCGCTGGTTAGTTTTATTCATGTATTTTTTGGATTCCTGATTGGACTACTTATTTCTCTCTCAAGAAGATACGGTCCCATTAAGAGAGATATTCTATTGTACACATCTGGAAGCATAAAAAACATGGGATTGGCGATGACAATAGCGATTTTAAACTTCAAAACTGTTACATCTCTTCCTGCAGCAGTGGATACCGTCTTTCAGGTGGTATTGGCTGTTTTAGTCTTTAATACTCTCAGATACTTGAGGTGATTTTTCAATTTTCTCAATCTCTTTCAAAGCATTCTTCTTGTTATCCAAGGCAATTGCGTAGTTAGGTTTGATCCTTAATGCCTCATCATAGCATGCAAGCGCTTCTTCGTATCTTCCTAACTTTGCCAGTGTATACCCCTTGTTGTTCCATGCCAAGGCGTATTCTGGATTTATTTTCAGCGCTTTATCAAAGAATTCAATAGACTCGTTGTATCTTTTCAAATTAAGTAAAGCTGTTCCTTTGTTGTTCAATGCAGAAACGCATTCTGGATTTATTTTCAGCGCTTTATCAAAGAATTCAATAGACTCATTGTATCTTTTCAAAAATATCAGGGCGAGTCCCTTGTTGTTCAATGCCTTATAGTATTTTGGATCTATTTTCAGCGCCCTATCAAAGCATTCAATGGAATCTACATAATTTCCTTGATTGAGAAGATAGACTCCTTCTCTATTCCATTTATCTGCGAGAAGATCTTTTGCTTTTCCTTCAACTTCATAGCATCCAGAGATCCCTATAAGAATAGAAAGAATAACCACTAGTTTCTTCATGGTATCAATCAAACTCCAGATTCACAGGCGTTGAATGAAACTTCAATCCAAGTTTATCCCTATCGACCCCAAAGGATAATGCAAGTAGTTGTGATACGTGGAGAACAGGAATATTGTAACCGTTTCCTTTTTTCCTCAACTCTTTTTGTCCTGAGTCGTATTGGAGATGGCAAAAAGGACATGGGGTAACTATTGCTTGAGCACCCGCTTCTTTGAATATGTCAAGTTTTATTTTAGTCATTCTCAGCGCTACATCTGGAGACCTCGCACGAACTCCGCCTCCAGAGCCGCAACAAAGCATCCTATCCGTGTATGAAAGGCTTTTGGCTCCGGTTGCCTCAACTAGTTCATCCAGTATATGGGGTTTCTCAGGATCATCGCTCACCATTATCTCGCTGGGTCTTAAGAGGTGACATCCATAATGAACCGCTATATCCAATTCTAATTCATTAACAACCTTTTCTTTTATTCTTCCTGTCCCGACTTCTTCGTATAGGACTTCTACAATATGTTTAACCTTTGCAGAACCGCTGTATTTCATACCGATTTCGTTCAGAACGTCATTTATCTCTGTCAAGTTCTTCTCCTTATTCAGTTCGTGTGCAACTTCTTTTAAAGAGGCATAGCATCCGTTACAAATCACCAACACATCTGAATTATTTTTCTCAGCCAAGACAAGGTTTCTTGCCCCCACAGAGAGCCACGTCCTCTGATCGAAAGATCTGAAAACTCCTGGTGCTGGACAACAGGAAGCACCTCTTAGATCTGTGTATTTTATACCCAGCCTATCCAAGATCTCCCTCGTAGAACTCTCTATTCCAGGATACCTCAGTGGAGCGATACATCCGAGAAAAAGAGCGTAAGTCATTTTTTCCTCCTCAAAAGATTTTCAAACCCTGTTCGTCCAACAATAACTTTGATTTCTTTGAGTGCCTCTTGATCTGTTAGTGTAGTAGGTGGTTCTTCAGGTAATCCGAGTGCTTTTCTCATTTCTTTATATTTATCGGTCAGAAGAACGCTATGACCTGTTTTTATAAGGTTTTCAGCAGCTTTTTTATGATTGTCCGCCATGAAACCGGCAGAAACAGACATGTTCCTTAAGATCAGGATTATGCCGGGGATGTCTACCCTTCTTGGACATCTTTCGTAGCACATGTAGCAAGTAACGCACATCCAGAGATCATCATTAGGTAAAATATCATCTTTAAATCCAAATTGAGCCTTTTTGATAATGTTTCTGACCCTAAATGCAGTTAATCTCCCGGAAGGACAAGTTCCTGTACAGGTTCCGCACTGATAGCAAAGGTTAAGGGTTTCTCCTCCTGCCTCTATTACTTCGTCCGCAAAGCTTGGATATGATCTACTTGGCATTGAATCACCGTCTTATTATCTTTACACATACATCATCAGTAACATATTCTTAAGTATTAATGCCAGTGGAATAAATATAATAAAAAGTTGTATGAGAGGATACTTTCGATAGAAATTGTATATTAAAAACAAAATGTATGCCATGGACGAAAGTGTACAACTAAAGGAATAAAACATATATAATTGAGTTCCAGAAAAATTAGATTACAAATAAAAACTAAAACGTGCTGAATGATTAGCGAGAAATACCCTAAAGACGTGCGCATGCCTTTTTGTGGGTTCCGAGTTTTTACCTCCTCGTGCTCACCAAGGGCGTAAAACGTCTTTAGGGTTTCTCTTATACCGTTGTTTTCTCAAAGAAGTAGCTTGCCAAGGATATTGTTATCAGGCAAAAAGTCACTAAGATGATGAAGTCGGTCCACAGGGGGAAGACAGAATTTCCAATTAAAGCCCCCCTCATCCCGTCTACTCCGTATGTTAGAGGATTTATGCAGGACAATGATCTTAGCCAGTGAGGAACCCTATCGAGTGGGAAAAGAGCACCGGAAAGGAAAAACATTGGCATGATGAGAAAGCTCATTATCATCTGAAAGCCGTGGGGATCCTCCATTTTGGCAGCGAATATGAGTCCAAAGGCAACGTAGCCTATCGAAATCAAGATCATGAAGAGAAAGGCTATGAAAAATCCGGAAAGAGAGAATTTTATGCCAACGAGCAAAGTTACTATGAGCATTATACCTCCCTGAATGAGAGAAGTCGTTGCCCCCCCAATCGTCTTTCCCAGCACAATATGCGTTCTAGAAACCGGTGCTACCATTATTTCTTTTAAGAAACCAAACTGTCTGTCCCAAAGAACAGAGACTCCAGCAAACGTGGAGGCAAAGAGTAGGGTCATGCCAACGATTCCAGGAGCCATGAACTCTAAGTACGAGAGCCTCCCAAGACCCGGAAACCTGAATGCGGTGGTAAGTCCCACACCAAATAATAGAAGCCAGAAGATAGGGGTTGCCAGAGAAGAAACTACTCTGCTCCTGAATCTTATGAATCTCTTCATTTCTCTTAGCCATAGAGTGTAAATTGCCATCAACTGCTTTTCCCCTCTTAATCCTATATTTTACCTTCTTCTCCTTATTGCTCTTATCATTGCTCTTGTTTTCTCCCTAGAAGAGACTTCCTGCTCTCTTATTCTTCTACCGGTATATTGGATGAAAACATCTTCCAATGTGGGTCTGGTTGCACTTACTGCCTCAACAGTGGTACCGTTCTCCCTAGCGATATCTAGTACCTTGGGTATAGTCTTCTCCCCGTCACTAACTTTTAGCTGTATAGTTTCATCCACAATCTTTACACCCTGTACAAAATCTAATCTTGAAAATATCTCAGCCATCTTCTGGGCGTTTGAAACCTTGAGGTAAATTATATCTCCGCCTAGATTCTTTTTAAGAGATTCTGGAGAGTCTAGAGATATTATTTTTCCCTGATCAATTATTGCTACCCTGTCGCATAAAAAGTCGGCTTCTTCCATATAATGAGTTGTCAAAACTATGGTTATATCTTCCCTTTTGTTTAACTCTTTGATGTAATTCCAGATATGTCTTCTAGTCTGAGGATCTAAACCCAGAGTGGGTTCATCTAAAAATAGAACCTTTGGTTTGTGCATCAATCCCCTTGCTATTTCTAATCTTCGCATCATTCCTCCTGAAAAAGTCTCAACCAAAGAATTTTCTCTATCGGTAAGTTCTACAAGTTCTAAAACTTCTCTAAGCCTCTTCTCCCTCACAGCCTTTTGCATTCCATACATCCTTCCGTGGAAGTCAAGGTTCTCTCTTGCAGTTAATTTCTCGTCCAGAGTAGGATCCTGAAAGACTATACCTATGGATTTTCTGACTTCGTCTGGCTCTTCTACTATGTCATAGCCCCATACTTCTCCTCTACCGTGGGTAGGGGGGATGAGAGTACATAACATGTGAATCAGCGTGGTTTTTCCAGCACCATTTGGACCCAGTAAGCCGAGCAACTCTCCCCTTTTAACCTTCAAATTAACCTTGTTTACGGCCACCAAGCCATTAAATTCTTTTGTTATTTCCTCAACAACGATAGCGTGCATCTTTATCCCGAGTCTTTTAGTATGAAATTTCTAGGACCTTATCTTATAAGTATTTAAGTTAGTTCTTTAACATCTTCATAAAGGAATGGAAGATAAGATAAAAGGTCTCAAAAAGAATAATCTACCTTCCGAATGGATTAAAAAAGGAAAGAATCTGCTAGATTCAAAAAAATACAGAGAGGCTTTAATTTGCTTCAACAAAGCAATTGAAATCGACGGAAGTTGCGAGGAAGCCAAAAGGTACAGAGAACTCTGTCTCAGGGAAATGTACAGCACATACATAGAAACCTTCTCCCAGAAGGAGAACATTTATCTATGATGCAGTTTCACGTAATGGAGTTTCACTCATAATGTATTTGAGTGTGTGATTAATGAGAATTAAAAAGATAACGCTCGATGAGTTTTACAAGAGGGTTCTCAGTGGAGAAAAGGATTTTTGTGGCATTGATTTAAGTGATTGCGATATATCTGGTCACAAGGATTTCGATATGCTCAATGCATACTTGAGGACAATATCTTCTGTGGAAGCAGGAATAAACATCGAAGGCTCAGTCTTGAAGGGTGTAAAGGCGAGCAATATACAACTGCCATTTCTTAAAGCATCTGAATCTTTTCTTGGTGAAGCAGACTTTAGCGGGGCAAACCTTGCAAAAGCACGTTTTGCCGGGTCAAGGCTCATGGAAGCAAAATTAAGCAAAGCTTATCTTTACCGGGCAAACCTTATGGAGGCAAACCTCTGGGAAGCAGATCTTAGCGAGGCAGATCTCAACGAAGCAGACCTCAATAAGGCAGATCTAACCAGAGCAAACCTTATGAAGGCCAATCTAATGGAAGCAAACTTATGGAGAGCCAACCTATGGGAGGCCAATCTCACTAAAGCATACCTATCTGGAGCCAATCTATGGAGAGCAAATCTTACTAGAGCAAATCTTAGTGAGTCCAATCTGTGGAAAGCAAATCTGGCTGGCAGCATCCTCAGCGAGGCAGATCTCAGTAATGTTTTTTTAAGAGAGGCCAATCTCATGGAATCCGATTTAAGCAATGCCAATCTTAGGAAAGTAAATCTTATGGGAGCAAACCTTATGAAAGCAAATCTTGTGGGCGCAAAGAACCTAAAAGATGCATTAAACCTAGGATACGCTTTATACGGAAATACAAAGGTAACAGCGGATCAAAAGGAGATTATAGAAAAATATTTGGGGGAGAAAAAGCTCTTCAACGTTGTTGATTAGGAATGTAAGATGAAGACTCATATGACCGAATACAAAGATTCATATAGAGCGGAGAGAGACAAGGATAAATGCATCAACTGCAACATATGTTCGAGATTTTTGTGTAAACTTGATTGTTATGCCTGTGGAGCATGCATAAAAGCATGCCCTAAAGAGGCTAGGTACTTCGTCAAGGATGAAAGAGAAAGAAAAAAAATAAAGATCAGAATAAATGGAATAGAAAAGGAAGTTCCAGAGAGAATACCAGTGAGAGAAGCCTTAAAAACTCTTGGATATTCGTTTTCAAGATATCCTGGGAAGGGAATCTTTTCTCCATGCGATGTGGGGGGATGTTTTTGCTGTGCGGTGAAAATAAACAATAGTGTGATGCCTTCTTGTATCACAAGGGTAGATGAAAATATGGAAATAGAAATAATTGAAGAACCTATGCTAAGAGTGGTATCCGGATATTTTCCTCACGAAGTAGGAGGAGTTGGAACTCCTCATGATCTAAAAGGTAAAGGCATTATTGAAGTCGCAGGCTTTTGTCACGGATGTAATTTTCACTGCGGTCAGTGCCAAAACCATAACATTGCCTTTACCTATGGCAAAGCCGTAGATCCAGAAAGAAACGCTAGCACCTTAATAATGCTAAAAAGTTTATATGGAGTGAATAGAATTGCTCTTTCGGGAGGGGAATGTACTTTAAATCGGAATTGGCTCCTATCGACTCTTTCTCGGATGAGAGATTTTGATAAAGATGTAAGACTTCACGTAGATACAAATGGATCCTTGCTCGAAAGAGGCTATATCGATGAACTGGTACAATCGGGAATGACAGACATAGGAGTAGACCTAAAGGCTTTAGAACTCGAGACGTTCATGCACATCACCAATGTAAAAGACAAGAAACTTGCTAGAGAATACATGAAAAATGCGTGGGATTCGGTAAAGTATTTGGTAGATAATTATTCTGACGAAGTCTTTACGGGAATCGGAGTACCTTATAATAGAGAACTGATTTCAAAAGAAGAAATAGCGAATATGGGAGAGAAAATTTTTAAGATCAAAGAGGATATTCAGGTATGTGTTTTGGATTACAGACCAGAGTTCAGAAGAACATGGCTAAAAAGACCGAGTTTCAAAGAAATGGTGGAGATAAAAAATATATTAAACGGTGTAGGTTTAAAGGTAGTAATCGCTCAAACCCCACTAGGACACATAGGACCTTAATCAAGTTAACAAACGGAGGCAAAAATGAGACACTATAAATGTGATTGGTGTAAGGGCCCTGCAAATGTATTACATCTTGTAAAAAAGGAATCTAAAAATTTACTGGTATGTATTAAATGTGTTGAGGAATTGAAGATATCTATGGAATGCGAACTATGTAAGGAGGAGGTAACGAAGCTCTACCCAATTTACTTTGAAGGCGAGAGAATAATTGTGTGTGATAATTGTGTAGAAAAATTAAGGAATCTCCAGAGTAGAGGTTAAATCAAAAACAATTCGGGGAATTAGATGCGTTGCGTGGTTTGCGGAAAAATCACTGAAAGGGGAAACACGGAGCACATAAGATTCGAACACGTAGAACCCTTGGGGGTAACCCAAAAAGAAATATTTGAGCATGCAAAGAAAATAGCATACCCCATAGAAGTCAAAACAGCTTACACTACATGTATCAATCTTAAGGAGAATATTATCTACTTTAGCATTGATAATGCAGAACTCTCAATTGCATTTGCAAGCGAGCACTACGATGTACCTTGGAAGCATGTTGTTGAGTGGCAAATTCTTCATGAGAAGGGTCATATAACTTGTAGGGAACTTTATCCGCCTCCTGTGCCTTTCAGACCTTATGTTGTGGTTAATGTAGAGGACTACTACATAAATAAGTACCTAATCCCTCAAAAATACTGGATAGTTTGCATTGCTAATGCTAGGTGCTCTACTTTAATCAGAAAATTGATCCCAACGCCTTATGAACTTAGAGATGGGTACTACTATTGTTCTCTGGCTACATTCCTTGCGTTTGATGCAGTTTCCAAAGAAGATTTTAGTTTTCTAAAAACCAGCGAATCCACCTTTGTTGGGAAAATAGCAGAAGCCTTAACCGATATAAAGGACTCTGAAGATATTCTAACCGCTAACAATAAGATTGGCGAGATTTTCGATAACTTGTATCCTCCCAGAGGTATCTCATGGGATGAGTGGGAGATTCTTGAATGAGAAATGATAATATGATAAATAATATATTAAATGAAGTGGATTTCAAGAGAAACGGCTTGATAATAGCGGTAATTCAGGACATAAGTGACAAAGAGGTTTTGATGGTGGGATTCATGAACAAAGAAGCCTTGGAGAAGACATTAAAGAAGAATGAGGTTTATCTTTACAGTACAAGTAGAAAGAAAATCTGGAAAAAGGGAGAAACCTCAGGACACATCCAAGTACCGAAAGAGATAAGGTTAGATTGCGATGGCGATGCTATTTTAATAAAGGTCGAACAGGTCACCGGAGCCTGTCATGAAGGCTACAGGTCATGTTTCTTCAGAAAACTAAGAGATGGGGTATGGGAAGTAGTAGAGGAAAGAATATTCGATCCCAAGACTGTTTACAGAGTTTAACCTTTATTTTCCTTCTCTTATCCTGCTCAGGGCAAGTTTTCTGTTGGACAATGCTTCTCTGTCTTGTGGATTTATTTCTAGTGCTCTGTCAAAGCATGCTAAAGCTTCCTCAAATTTTTCCATCATTCCTAGGGCAACACCTTTTTTGTTCCAAGCATCTCCATGTTCTGGATTTATATTCAAGGCTTTATCAAAAAATTCTAATGCTTCCTCAAATCTCCTCATTCTAAGTAAGTAAGTCCCTCTCTCGACTAAACCTTGTTCTTTTGCTTTTTCTTTCACTATGTCTTCTAAAACGATTTCAAAAATGACTGTTTTACCTGCCAAAGGGTGATTTAAGTCCAATTCGACTTCTTCTTCGGTTACTGCTATTACCTTCGCATAGCCTTCACTTGTATCTATGATCATTCCTTCCATTGGTTCTACTCCAATTTTTCTGAACATATCCATGGGCACGGTCTGAATCAATTCCGGTCTTATATGCCCATAACCCTCTTCGGGAGGGATTCTTACTGATTTTTCTTCTCCTTTTCTCATACCTATGACTGCTTTATCTAATCCCTCTATCACCTGTCCTATTCCTGCTTTGAATACAAGTGGTACATATTTCCTCCAGCTTGCGTAGATTCCTTTTTTCTTTGCAACATCTTCATAAGTTGTTTCGAATACCTCTCCATCTTCCAGTAGGATGGAGAAGTTGACCTTAACAACATCTCCGTACTCCACAATCAAGTTACACACCAACTTATGTTACAAATAGAGTTTATAACATAAAACTGAGGTTATGACATAAAAGTATTTGCACAACGAATTACCTGAGAGCCAAAGATACTTATTGAAAAGATTAGTTGTTCATTTGATGTTTGATGAAAAAGAAATTTTTACCGGTGTGATAGAAGTTCATGGGAAAGAAATAGAATTTGAAACTTATTTTCCTAAAAACTGGAAATGGACCTGTCTTAGATGTGGTTTCTGCTGCCGTTTTAAGAAAATTGAGGTTTTTGAGGAGGAAAAAGAGATAGTATCAAAGTACAATTTTCTGGAAGAAACAGAAGAAAGAGATGGCAAGAAGCGTTATTTTATAAAACAAAGAGCCGAAAAATGTTCATTCCTGATAAACTATAACGTATGCAAGATCTATGAAAATAGACCATCTATCTGTAGGAGATTTCCATTCAGCATAAGGAGGGATTTATTTTCTGGAAAACTTAAGATAATACTAAACTTATCTTGTCCTGCCATAAATCACCCAAAATCCAATTCGATAGAGAGAGAATTTCTGGAAGATTTTGCAAAAAGAGCGTACGAGACACTCTCGAAAAAATTTAAAATTATAAGGGAGCCTTTTCCAATAGAGCGGTGGATAGAAAATTTCAGCGAGTACATTACTTTTGTAACTCCTGATGAGATATTTTTTACCATAAAAGAGATAAAAAGAAGAGCTTTTGAAGAGGAAGACTTCCTATTCTCTTTCAGAAAAAGAATTTGGGCTTACGAAGTTTACTACAATCAATATCTAGGACCTATTACAAGCAGGGAAGATTCTACTTTTATAATAGATGCTTCTGAAGATTTGTTTCAGTTATTTAAAGACGAATTCCACGTTGAGAAGGATTTTTACTCTTTTCTGGAAAAGACAAGTTATTTAAGTGGAACTGAGGGTTTATATCCATATAGAATTAAATACTCTGATAACAAACTGATTGTAAATTATTTTGGGAAGAAGAAGGATAAAAAAGTTTCAATAAATAAAAATATATTGGCTAAAAAAATTTCAGATGAAGCAAAGTCTACGATGGAATTTTACGTTAATTACCTGATAGACCACCCAATATTTCAATACCATCTGATTCAGAGTCTCCCTATTCCATGCATCGTGGGTTTGTTCAACACAGGGAGAATTTTGCACACGCTGTACATTATATCTATAATCTGCTCGCTGAAGAACAACCATGAAATCATTGAAAGAAATGACGTGGAAGAATCTATAAGAATCTTAGATCAAAATATCATGGAGATGTTGTGGGAAACAGAAGATAAAAAAACTTATAAATTTTGAAATATTTTATCAAAATCATGATTAAGATCGATTCCAGAGAAATAGAAGTAATAGATGCTCATGTACATCCCCCAAGAGTCCCTAGTCCTGGTAAAACAAGAGAAAATATGATAGATGACTTTGTCAGGATTTTAGACGAAGCAGGAGTTGATAGAGCAGTTTTACTTTCTATAGAGACCAACAAAGAGGATTTTAATAAGTACATGAGAGATATTGACCCTGAGGAGGCAAAATCATACTTCTGGTACTTCTGGCGTGTTGTTCCCATTGAAGAAAAGGACATCGCAAAGAGGTATCTCTTTCATCTTGGAAAACAAATTCATTCACTGGTAAATACGCCAGAAGAAGAAGTGAAAGATTTTTTGGACAGATATCCTAACAGAATAGTTGGTTTCGGCTCAATAAATCCAAATAAAGATGAAGAATACATAAGAAATAAGTTCAAAAAGATAAAAGATTATGGGTTCAAGGGAATAAAACTCCTCCCTAACTATCAATTCTTCAATCCTAAGGATGAAAAAATGAGTTTAATATATGAATGTGCTGAAAAAGAAGAATTAATCATTCTAATCCACATGGGCTTAGGTATGGGTCCTTGGGAACTTCCAAGCCTTTCTAAAGACTGTTCTCCTTCTCATCTAGGAGATATCGCAGCACAACATCCGGATCTGAAGATAGTGCTTGCACACATGGGAGGCTACTTTCCATATTTGCCTCCGAATCATTTTGAAAATACATTGAATCTGTTGAAAAGGAACGATAATATTTATATGGATATTTCAGCATCTTTCAACGAAGATCTATTAAAAAAAGTCTTGAATGAAGTCGGATCCGATAGAATACTCTATGGATCAGATTACCCCGCGATAACAGGCTTTTGCGATAGATTTACAGGAATGAAGAACTGCATAAGGTGGGTACTATCTCTGGAAATCGACTTAGAATCTAAAGAAAACATCCTTGGGAAAAATGCGAGAGATATTGGAATTTAAGATCATTTAGTCAGTAAATTTCGTATATCATCCGGAATCTTTATAGGTCTCCAATTTTCATCAATTGCTAGGATCGTGAGATATCCGTTTGCCAAAAACTTTTTTTCTTCTTTTTTATAGACGTCGAAGTTGAATTTTATGGATTTTTCTTTTATTTCCTTTATGCTCGTATGTATTTCCAATAGATCATCATATCTGGCTGGAGCCCTGTATTGGCAAAATGCCTCTACGATGGGAAAACCTATCTTCCTCTTAACATCCCTATAAAATTTCTCTGGCTCAAAACCGCTGGACCTGATGTACTCATCAAGGGCGTCTTTGATGTATCTAAAGTAGCTTACATAATAAACAACTCCAAAGGGATCTGTGTCTCCAAATCTAACCCTGATCTCAGTTTTATGAACTTTCATTTGATACGCCAAAACTCTCTTTTTACAAAAATATTTTATATATTTTTATTTGAGAGCAATTAGGAAACTCTAAACAATTGGGCAGAGTTTTATCTTAGGATAACCTTTGGATATATCTACATTTGTTAAATAAAGTTCTGTAATTGGTTGTATTCCATAAAAGACAGTGAAACCATGAATATTCATTATTTTTAGATGGACACTTGCTATGTTTGCTAGTTCCTGTTTGGATTTTAGACCGGGTTTTGTTACTGCGATTCCAAGATCTCCGTTGCTCTTTATCATTGTTGTTATCTTGCTGGTTTCCTCTATCAGGGATTGCTCTCCGTATCTGTATTCCAGTATGTCAAAACCAAAATGATGATATATCGGCTTGCCTGTCTTTTTTCTGAGCTCCTTCTGAGTTTTAACCCAGGCATCGTTGAAAGCCTCTATTGTATCGTCCTCTAATATAACGATGTAGGGCTTCTCCTGATCTTTTTCAGGATTGTTTATTTCCAGTACCCTAACGTATTCGTCAAATGTTTTCTCGCTTACAAAACGGCACATCCTGTTCCTTACTTCTTGAGAGTCTGCTCCACCCACAGTTGATATTATTGCGCCTCTTCCCTGCTGAATGAAGTTCATTACAGGCAAATAATTAAAGAGTCTATATGCTGGATCTTGAACTCCTTCTCCAACGTCTATGAGCACTAGGCTACCTCTCCTATATCCTCCCCCTAAAATTGCATCTAACTCCTCGCTTCCCGATGAAAAATGAGTCATGCCATCTTTTGTAGACACCCACTCCTTAATTATTAATTTCTTAGGACTGTATCCCGATATTATGCATTTCTCCACGGATTTTTCATATATGCTACATGAGTTTAATTCAGCACATCTGTCGCAAGATTTGGCTTTTTTAACCACCAAGCATTTATATATAGGGCATTTTTCTTCTCTGCTTTCGTTTTCTAGTACACATCCCTTGCATTTTTTATCGATGAAAAGATCGCAGACAGAGCATAGTTTTCCACACAAACTGTAGACCAATGGCTTGAATGGCTTAAAGCATTTTATTCTACCACTCTCCAGAGTAAAAACATAGCTTGGCTTTCTTATCTTTATTCCTCTCATTTTATCTATGTGGAGTAACCTAATTCTTCTCCCTTCTATATTCTTCTTCTCAAATCTTAATATGCCATCTACTAAATAATCAAGAGACTTACCTTGCTTTTCCGTTATCATAACTACATTCGTTTCAGTATCGCGAGATATCTCTATAAAATTATCTTCCAAATCCTTTGCTTCCTTTATATCGTTAAATATAACGTCCCAACTATCTATAACTAAAGTAACTGGTTTTTCTAAATGATGTATTCTCTCATATATGGTTTTGATAAAATCTGGCTTTGAACTGTAGAATACCGCTTTCTTAGGATCTTTTGCCTCGATTAGGTAGCCTTTGGTCGTATCTAATATATTTTCCTCAAACAAAACACCTTTTAGCCATGGAAAATGATCGTATAAATACTTTCCAGATACTCTAGTAGAGAGGTAAATTCCGTTGCCATTTTTACTCAATTCGTTTAATAATTCAAGAGAAAATATTGTTTTCCCGGTTCCTGGATCTCCCTTTATCAGTAATACATAACCTCTGTACCTGTTAAACGCATCTAAAATTTCTTCAGGTATAGGCTTTTCACGCATGCTTAAAAATGAGCGGGTATTTAATATATATTTTCTCTATACAGTTTTGAGAAGTTCATCAACAAATCAATTGACGATGTATTGTTACTTCTAGCTGTTTTAAAGGTTTTTCATTATAACAGAGTTATATAATGGTTTTATTTTATCTCAATTTTCTAATAATTTCTTCAGTTCTTTAGGGATTTCTATGGGTTTCCAGTTTTCGTCCACTAATACGTGAGTTACGCGACCTTTTGCTATGAGTTCACCATCGTATTTTCTAAGTAAATTAAATTCGAAGGTTATCTTCTTGTTACCAATTCCTTTAAGCGTTGTATCCAACTCCAATGTATCTCCAAATCTGGCTGGAGCCTTATATTGGCAGGAAGCCTCTACTATTGGCATTGCTACCTTTTTTTCTTCGAAAAATTTTATCAACTCTTCCCTAGGAATTCCTAGAGACATGAAGAACTCCTCTATACCAACGCCAAAATAGCGGAAGTAATTTGCAAAATAAACGACGCCCCATAGGTCTGTATCAGAGATTCTCACCTTGATCTCTGTTTTGCTTTCCTTCATCTAAACCCCCTATATGTATCTGGATATCCGTGGAATACTATTATCTATTTTTTGGGCTTCCCTTATAATTTCGTTTGCATAAAGCCAGGTAAAGGCTATCAAAATTCCCAGTATATATTTCTTTACTCCAATCTCGTTGTATAATATTTTCAAATTGTTGTCCGAATCAAGTTTGTATGTAATATCTAAATCATAGAGGGGTGAAAATCTAAATCCCCATATTTCTTGTTCAGATTCAATAAATTTAGCCTTTATTCGTGGAGATATTTCTTTTGCAGTCTCATACTTTATTTTTTTTAAGAGATCTTCTCTCTTTCCCATGGTATATTCAGAAAAATTTTCTTTCTTTTCTCTCTCAACCTCTTCCATTGTTAGCATTTTACTGGAGCACTCTAATCTTTTACACAAGTCTTTGCGATATCTGGAAATCAATGAAAGGTAGCTCTGGGTAAAAACGTATACATCTTCTGAAGGAATCTTGTCAACCCCTCTTTTATCAAAGAAAACGAAGAGATCTTTACCGAATTCAGGATTATTGTCGAACATAAAAAATATTTCCAGATCTTTTAAGGGAGATGTAGATATTATCCACTCTACAGTTGGATAAGGCTTGAAATCATGGAATTTTCCATTTATATAATTGGATAATTCAACAGCAGTTTCTCTGTCAAGATCAACGATATCTCTAAAGTACTTACCTTTGATATCTCCTCTTATTTTGTTGTACCAGCCGAATCCTGCTTCGAATTTCTTCAGAGTTACCAGATCTGAGGGTTTTATCATGTTTCTAATCAACTTTGAAACTATAAAAAAACTTTTGTTCCCACACAGTTCACAAAGAATTGTTCAGGCATTTTCTCTGAAATTTTTTTCATTGCCCTGAAGCCAGTACAGTGAGCTGGTATTATGATAGATGGATTTTTTTCCTTAAAAGCATCGACTGTCTTTTCTATGATTTCATCCTCTGCTACGGTAAGATGGAAACCTCCGATGATTCCATAAATTTCATTGATTCCAGTTAGTTTTTGTGCATGATTGATTATGTTCACCACTCCTGGATGAGCGCATCCCACGAGTATGACCAAACCTTTATTCTTAACATTCAAAACTAAGGCTTGCTCGTCCATGAAATAGTCATCCTGAAATACATGATTTTTTACTATCTTAGGGCCTATCCATGGTTTCTCAAAATCTGTGGTTCTTTCTATTTCTCCTGTACTCAAGACCCCGATATCTAAAGAAACTGGATTTTTTGCCTCTACGATTAATCCTCCAGCCTCCTTTACCTTTTCTCTATCAAATAAAAATGGCCCTCTTACTCCAGCTGGAGTTACTATGTAGCGGGGAAATTGCCCCTCGGGGTGCATCAATATGGGCGTTTCTTTATTTCTTGAGTTCAAAAATCCCAAGAGACCACCGTAGTGGTCCGGGTGCCCATGACTGAGAAAGATGGTATCGATATCGTCAACTTCATTTCCTAAGTTTTTGAGATTGTGAAGCAGAGCGTGGGATGAGTGAGAGGTGTCCATGAGGATCTTTCTAGTCTGATTGCCTCTTTCAATTTCTATGAGGAAAGAGAGTCCATGACCCGCAACCAAGGGTTCTTTCAATTCTCCAGGAGAGATTCTTTTTATCTTATCGGTACTTGGCTCAAATACGTCTATATAGTTATCTACTATCGTTTGTATAACTACCTTATCAACAGAGAGCATATAATCCCCAGAACTCTTTCGATGAGTGAGAATAAAAATTTTTCTCTGCTTAAACGGGATAATTTGGTGAAACAAAAAAATATCTGATGTTTTAATAAAAAATTTTACAAGTAAGAAACCCTGAAATCTTCGTCCAATATCGTGCCTCTCTTCTCTCTTTCCTTTGTAAATTTCTCGTATTGAAATATGACTTCTTTTGACAAAGATGGTTTTACTGATTTCAGTGCCTCATCAAAGTGCCTCATCTCAATCCTTTTAACGTCTTTTCCCATGATTTCTTCAAGCGCTATCATAGCTGCCTCTTGACAAAGAGCAGCTATGTCTGCTCCGGTGTATCCTTCGGTAACGCCTGCTAACCACTCAATATCCACGTCATCTCCCAGAGGCATATTCTTTGTATGCACCCTGAATATTTCTAATCTTGCTCTCTGATCAGGTTCTGGTACGTAAATTATTTTATCAAATCTTCCTGGTCTGAACAGGGCAGGATCGATTATGTCAGGTCTATTCGTCGCGGCAATTACCACTACATCTGTTAGTTCTTCAATACCATCTAACTCCGTTAGTATCTGGCTTATTATTCTTTCAGTAACTCTTGAATCTCCTATACCAGTCCCTCTTCTAGGAACTATCGAGTCTACCTCGTCAAAGAAGATTATACAGGGGGCAGTTTGTCTGGCTTTTTTGAATACCTCTCTAACTGCCTTTTCACTTTCTCCAACCCATTTACTTAGTAGTTCGGGCCCTTTTATACTTATGAAGTTGGCCTGAGCCTCAGTGGCTATAGCCTTTGCAAGCATGGTCTTGCCGGTTCCTGGAGGACCGTAGAGTAATATACCATGAGGCGGTTTGATACCTAGTTCTTCAAACTCATCTGGATACTTGAGAGGCCATTCTATCGCCTTTTTTAACTCCTTCTTGACTTCTTCCAACCCCCCAATATCTGACCACCTTACATTCGGAATTTCAACGTAGACTTCTCTGAGTGCAGAGGGGCCAACGTCTTTTAAGGCTGCTTTGAAGTCTTCTCTACGCACTACCAATTTTTCCAATGTATCTGGTGAGATTTCATGGGCTTCAAGATCTATTTCTGGCAAAACTTTTCTCAAGGCACTCATTGCAGCCTCTCTGCATAAAGCGGCTATGTCTGCACCCACAAAACCATGGGTTGAATTTGCTAACTCTTCCAGATCCACGTCTTCTAAAGGCATGTTCCTTGTATGGATCTGCAGTATCTCAAATCTTGCATCTCTATCTGGAATACCTATCTCTATCTCTCTATCAAATCTTCCAGGCCTTCTGAGCGCAGGATCGAGAGCGTTTGGCCTATTTGTAGCGGCAACAACTATTACTTTCTCTCTCTCTTTTAAACCGTCCATTAAAGAAAGTAATTGTGCTACTACTCTCTTCTCCACTTCTCCAGTAACCTCTTCCCTTTTGGGCGCTATTGCATCTATTTCATCTATGAATATTATACTTGGAGCATTCTCATGCCCTTGTTTGAATATTTCTCTGAGCCTTTCTTCGCTTTCTCCATAATATTTTCCCATAATTTCAGGAGCATTTAACATTATAATATGGGCGTTACTTTCGTGGGCTACTGCTCTTGCAAGTAATGTTTTTCCGGTTCCCGGCGGTCCATGGAGAAGAACGCCCTTTGGGGGTTTGATACCCAGTTTCTCGAATACCTGAGGGTGCCTTAGTGGAAGCTCGATCATCTCTCTAACTTTCTGGATTTCCTCTTTCAGCCCACCTATGTCCTCATATGTTACGGCTGGAATATCTAGTATGTCCTTTATCGGACGATCGCTGATATTAATCTGGGTTTCCTCGGTTACTAATACCGAACCGCTCGGGTCTGTACTCGTTACTATTAGAGATAAAGCGGTATTAAAAACAGGAACATCTATCCTATTTCCTCTGATCAGCGGTTTTTTTATAATTCTTCTTCTGACGTATTCTTGGAAATCTGATCTAAATCTAACGGGTTGAATGGGGCTTAACCTTATTCTTCGGGCGTTTTTTACTTGTGCTTTCCTTACCTTCACCTTCCCTCCTATGTTGGCTCCTGCATTGTATCTTACCACTCCATCCATCCTCACAATGCCCAGACCTTCATCCATAGGATACCCTTGGTTTACTATTGCCACTCCTATTTTTTCTCCTCTTATCTCGACGATATCTCCTGCAACAAGTCCTAATTCCGCTAGACTTTTTCCATCTATCCTAACTATACCTTTACCAACATCTTGGGGCATTGACTCTGCGACTCTTAACTCTATCTGCTTCATTCAACCCACCTATTTGAGGGTTAACTTTAGTTTTCCCATGCTAAATTCTGTTTTTACGATGGAAGTACCTTTAGGAATGCGTATTATCTTGATGTAACATTTATTATCGGTAAACGCCCTCACTTCAATGGACTCCTCAAACTTTTCAATGTCGATTTGGCTAATATCTTTCACATCAGGTAAATCAAGTGTCACGATATCGTAAACCCCATCACTATTAAAGGTTATCTCAGGCTCTTCTACCTTTTCTGGTGTGGTTCTGAACTTTTTTTTGTCTGGGTTTCTGATTTCTATTTTACTTTTCGTGTCAATGTTCAGGATATTTGTTATCATCTCTTTTATCTCTTCCTCGAGATCACCAAAAGTCTTTATGTCTATTTCAGGGGATTTATCTCCTTCTTTTGAAATTCTGATACTGAAGCCTCCGCCCTTTATAATTGACTCGGTAAGGTCCTTAAAATCAAGGATTTGAATCTCCTTTGCAAAATCTTTGGTTATATCTCCTATCTCTCTTTTTATCCTATCAATTAACTCCTCGAGGGATAGGAATTCTTCGACGTCTTTCACGGCTTTTCCACAGTTTGGACAGTATCGCCATTTCTCTTTTAAACTGGTACCACATGTCTTACATATCATTGAAGAGCCTCCTATATTATTAGAGGATGAAGGAATATATATGTTCACACGGAATTTTTAAGAAGAAGTATCGATGGAACTAGAATATGAACCTTATTATCATACTCCAGTTGATCTCCTTTTCAATTATCATTGCATTGTTTGCATACTACTTCGTTAGGGCATACCAAGGCCCGCACCCTGAAACTATGATCTGCTGGCAATGTAGGATATGTATGCAAAAATGCCCACTCCGCATAGAACCAACTCATTTTATGATTGCTGCTCGCATTAATGATCCAAATTATCCTGTTAGGATAGGATCCGAAAGAATGCCTGCTAAGGAAGTTGCATTGATGTGTGGTAATTGTAAGGGCCTTTGCCAAATTGTTTGTCCACAAAAACTTCCGATTCGAAGCGTAATAGAAGATTTACAGCGTGCCTCGGTGAAACCCTGCAAAGATTTAAATAGATGGGATACTTATACTTCAGAAGACTGTTCCGAAACAGATCAAATATGAGATGTGGTGATGGTGAGAGACCAAGAGATGATTAAGGTTGAAGACCTCTCTCCTACCAGTAGGAGAGCTAATTTGATAGTGAAGGTCTTAGAAGAACCAGAAAAGAGGACCATAACAACAAGATCTGGTGAAACAAAGACTCTTGCAGAGGTTCTCGTTGGCGATGAAACCGCTACTGTCGTCATGACCCTATGGGGAAACCAGATTGACGAGGTAAACGAAGGAGACATAATAGCCATAGATAATGGGTACGTATCTTTAATCAGGGGGAACATGAGACTCAACATAGGCAAGTATGGTTCGATGGAAAAAAGAGAGGATATAGAGTTAGGAGAAATAAATACCGAAAAAAATATTTCTAACAAGACGTACGAGACGGGTTATCGTAGAAGAGGCTATTTTAGGAAAGATTTTAGTAGAGGAGAGAGAAGACGATACTGAGTTAACTTTCTCAACTCCTCAGTTTTTCTTTTTGATCACTAAACTAAAATAAGATTAATTCTAATTTTTAATAGATTGCCAGAGGGTCTTCTATGTCCAAAGAGGATAAGACTGATGACGAATTGAAGAGAATAATCATTGAATCAAGACCGAATATAAAAATCATTGGCATAGGAGGAGCGGGCTGTAAGGTTGTTTCGAGATTAATGGAGGCCGGGATAGAGGGAGCGGAGACCATTGTCATAAACACCGATGCGCAGGCTCTCTTAAATGCTAAAGCCCACCATAAAATACTGATCGGTAAGTCCATTACTAGGGGTTTAGGAACAGGCAGTATTCTCGAACTCGGAGACTCTGCAGCAAGAGAAGATGCACCAATCATAAGAGATACGGTAAAGGGAGTTGATTTGGCATTCATAACATGCGGGTTGGGGGGAGGGACAGGAACGGGATCTACGCCAGTAATAGCGGAAATAACCAAAAATTCCGGTGCACTAACTATATTAATGATAACGCTACCACTTAAATCTGAAGGTCCTTCGAGGATGAGAAACGCGCATATAGGATTAAATAGATTGAAAAATATCGTTGATTCTGTAATAGTTATACCCAACCAGAAATTGCTTGAGTTAACCTCAAGTTCTACATCTGCTTCTGCCTATAAACTCGCTGATGAAATTCTCGTAACCACATTGAAGGGCATCGTTGAATCAATAACCAAGCCAGGCCTCGTTAATCTTGACTTCGCGGATTTCAAAACGATTATTGGAGGAAAAAATATCGGAATGATAGGAATAGGCGAGGGGGAAGGTCCAAACAGAGCAATCATCGCAGCCTCTGAAGCTTTAAATAGTCCTCTGTTGGAAATAGATATTAACGGCGCCAAAGGAGCATTAATAAACATAGTAGGAGGATATGACCTAAAAATGGAGGAAACAGGGAGAATTGTCAATGAAGTTTCGAAGAAACTCTCTAAGGGTGCACATATTATCTGGGGGGCTCAATTGGATCCAGAATTCGGGGACAAGGTTAGGGTTACAATCGTTGTATCAGGGTTAAAATTGAGCACTCCAACTATGAGCGTAAGATTTAATGACAAAAGGCTAAGAGAAATACTCGGAAAAAACAACTTTTAACCTTTATATCTTGGGGGAAATGAGGTGCCAAAAAGAGAGGAAGTAAAAAACGTGCTAGTAATAGGATCAGGTCCTATAATAATAGGACAAGCGGCTGAATTTGATTATTCAGGTTCACAAGCATGTAAATCATTGAGAGAAGAAGGAGTCAGGGTGATACTTGTCAACAGCAATCCTGCTACAATCATGACCGATCTTGAAATAGCAGATGTAGTGTACATTGAACCTCTTACACCCGAGTTTCTAGAGAAAATAATTGAAAAGGAAAGACCAGATGGAATTTTACCTACTGTTGGCGGACAAACCGGGTTAAATATTGCATCAGAACTTGCAGAGAGAGGAATATTAAAAAAGTACGGAGTAGAAACTCTTGGAACACCAATAGAGGCGATAAAAGCATGTGAAAATCGTGATTTGTTCAAGAAGACGATGGAGCGCATTGGTGAGCCTGTTCCCAAAAGTAAAGCCGTAAATAATCTAGAAGACGCCAAAATTATCGCAGAGGAAATCGGATTTCCCCTGATCATACGCCCTTCTTACACACTGGGAGGGACCGGAGGGGGGATAGCCCATAACCAGAAAGAACTAGAAGAAATAGTGAAAATCGGAATTGAGTATAGCAGAATAAATCAAGTTCTTATTGAAGAAGCGGTTCTAGGCTGGAAAGAATTTGAGTACGAAGTTATGCGCGACTCAGCGAATAACTGCATTACCGTATGTAACATGGAGAACATAGATCCAATGGGAATCCATACCGGAGAGAGCATAGTGGTAGCACCTGCTCAGACTTTATCAGATGAGGATCATCAAATCTTAAGAAGCGCCTCACTGAGAATTATAAGAACATTGGGCGTGGAGGGAGGCTGCAACATACAATTTGCCGTCCATCCAGAAACAGGAGAATACAGAGTAATAGAAGTTAATCCTAGGGTTAGCAGGAGCAGTGCTCTAGCATCTAAAGCGACGGGATATCCAATAGCAAGAGTGGCAGCAAAGATTGCAATCGGCATGACTTTAGATGAGATTCCAAATGCGGTTACAGGCGAAACTCTTGCTAGTTTTGAACCTACACTAGACTACGTTGTTATCAAGATACCCCGATGGCCTTTCGACAAGTTTCCGTACGCAGATAGGACTCTAAAAACACAAATGAAGTCAACTGGAGAGGTAATGGCGATTGGAAGAACTTTTGAGGAGGCGTTACAGAAAGCAGTTAGATCACTAGATATCGGAAAATTTGGCTTGGAAGCAAACGGAACAGAGGAGTCCTTTGGTGATAAAGAATCTCTTAAAAAAATTCTTTCCTCTCCCACTGATACAACTCTCTTTCATATCAGGGAGGCATTGATGAAGGGACTCGAGGTAGAAGAAATTTCGAGATTAACAAATATAGATCCATTCTTTATACATAAAATCTCAAACATAGTGAGAATGGAAAAAATAATCAAAGAGAAGGGGATAAAAAACATAAATAAGAAGATTTTAACTGAGGCAAAGAAGTTGGGTTTCTCTGATAGACAGTTAGCACATCTCTTAAAGACAAATGAGTTTAAAATACGAAATCTACGTAGAGAATTGAACATTATCCCAACCTACAAGATGGTGGATACGTGCGCAGCAGAATTTCGAGCGCAAACACCTTATTACTATTCTTCATATGAGAGCGAATGCGAAGTTAATCCCTCCAAAAATAGGAAGGTAATCATAATCGGTGCAGGACCAATTAGAATAGGTCAGGGAATAGAGTTCGATTATTGTACCGTACATGCCGTTTTAGCATTAAGAGAAGAGGGAATAGAGGCCATAATAATAAACAACAATCCTGAGACAGTTAGTACTGATTTCGACATATCTGACAAGTTATATTTTGAGCCTCTTACGCTAGAAGACGTTTTGAACGTAATTGAGTTAGAAAAGCCCGAAGGAGTTATGGTTCAGTTTGGCGGTCAAACATCCATAAACCTAGCGGTTCCTCTGTCAAAATGCGGTGTTAAAATATTGGGAACGTCTCCTGAAAGCATAGATCGAGCAGAAGATAGAAAACGCTTTACAGAATTGCTAGACAAGTTGGGCATACCTCAGGCTCCTTACGGAACCGCACATTCAATAGAAGAAGCAAAGAATATTGCAAGGAAGATTGGCTATCCTTTGCTCGTGAGACCCTCATACGTATTGGGCGGAAGGGCCATGGAGATAGTGCAAGATGAAACCGAACTTGAGAAATATATGAGAGACGCGATAAAAGTCTCCCCAGAGCACCCGGTCCTTGTAGATAAATTTTTGCAAGACGCTGTAGAAGTAGACGTTGATGCGGTTTGTGATTCAAAAGACGTTTTCATTGGAGGCATAATGGAACATATAGAGCAAGCTGGAGTACATTCTGGAGATAGTGCATGCGTTATACCTCCACAGACGCTTGGAAAAGATATTGTTGAAAAAATTAAGGATTACACAAAGAGAATAGCCTTAGAACTTGGAGTAGTAGGGTTGATAAACATACAGTATGCGGTGAAGGATGGAGTTGTCTATGTTTTAGAGGCAAACCCAAGGGCAAGCAGAACAGTTCCCTATGTTAGCAAGGCTATCGGTATTCCTTTGGCTAAATTGGCAACAAAGGTAATGATTGGACGCAGCCTAAAAGAACTCGGTTATACTAGCGAGCACGACCTAACTCATGTAGCAGTTAAGGAAGCGGTGTTTTCGTTTGCAAAACTCTCTGGCGTAGATCCCGTACTGGGACCAGAAATGAAGTCTACCGGCGAGGTAATGGGAATCGACTATGCTTTCGGAAACGCCTTCTTTAAGGCTCAGTTAGGCGCCTTTATGGAACTACCTGTAAGCACTTCTTTCAACAAAACTATCTTTATCAGCGTAAAAGATGAAGAACAACTAAATATGGTACCCATAGTAAAAGAATTGTCCAATCTAGGATTTAAAATATTGGCAACCAGAGGTACAGCAAGAGTTCTTAATGAAAATGGAGTTAAAGCCGAAATCGTGAAGAAGGTAAGCGAGGGAACTCCAAATATACTCGATTACATGAGGTCAAATATGATAGATTTCGTCATAAACATCCCAAGCGTTGGAAGGGAACCCTCTCGAGACGGATTTATGATAAGGAGGGCATGCGTAGAACTAAGTATACCCTACATAACAACTCTTGCAGGCGCAAGAGCAGCGGTTGAGGCAATAAAGAAGGTAAGAAAAGGCAAACTCTGTGTAAGGTCGTTATCCGAGTATTATAGGGGGAAATGGAAGGTGGAGGCATGAAGGATATCTGCGTGTTAACCTACAGCGGAGGCTTGGATACCTCGGTTTGCATTAGGTTGATCCAAGAAAAATACAATATGGATGTAGTAACTGTTACAGTAGACGTTGGACAGCCAGCAAACGATATAAAAGAGGCTGAAGAAAGAGCTGAAAAAATTGGTGTTTCGGATCATTACACCATAGATGCAAAGGATGAATTCGCAGAGGACTACATATTTAGGGCTATCAAAGCGAATGCCATCTATGAAGGCTATCCTTTAAGTACAGCCTTGGCAAGACCGTTAATCGCCACAAAAGCGGTAGAAAAAGCCAGAGAATTAAACGCTAAAGCAATAGCCCATGGATGTACCGGCAAAGGCAACGATCAATTCAGATTCGAGACCTTAATAAGGGGAACTAGTGATTTTGAGGTTATAGCGCCGATCAGAGAACTAAACATGTCAAGAAAAGAAGAAATCGAATATGCAAAAGAAAAGAGGATTCCAATTCCTGTAACGCATGAGAAACCCTACAGCATAGATGAAAATCTCTGGGGCCGATCGATTGAGGGTGGAGTTTTAGAAGATCCTTCTTTGGATCCTCCTGAGGATATATTTGAAATGACGGTTTCTGTAAAAGATGCACCTGAAGATGGCGAAGTTATTGAAATCGATTTTGAAGAAGGAGAACCTGTTTCTCTAGATAACAATAAGATGCCCCCTCTTGAGTTGATAATGAACCTAAATAAAATAGCAGGATCACACGGGGTGGGAAGAATTGACATAATCGAGGACAGAATTCTCGGTCTAAAGTCTAGGGAAATTTATGAAGCTCCCGCAGCTATGACTCTTTTAAACTCTCATAAAAGCCTAGAAAGTTTGGTTTTAACAAGGAACGAAATCAGATTTAAAGAATATGTGGACTCCTTGTATGGAGAGTTGATATACCATGGACTGTGGCACGATCCTTTGAGGTTGGGGCTGGACGAATATATAGACTTTACTCAGAAAAGGTGTTCTGGTACGGTAAAGATAAAACTGCATAAAGGCAATGCAAGGGTGGTTTCAAAAGAATCTCCATTTGCCCTATACGAAAAAGAGGCTGTATCGTTCGATGAAAAGGCATTCGATCAGAGAGAAATAAGTGGCATGCTCAAATTTCATGGATTTCAGGCGAATCTATTCAACAAAATTAGAAGAAAATCGAGAGGCGATAAATAAAAGGTCGCTGACCACTTCAGAGATAGATAAGTAGTATATAAAGGAGTTTGATCTCCAAAAACATATTGGATACTTCTGTCTACTACTTTTGGATAAAGAGAAGATCGTTGAAGATTCCAGTGAGATCCGCTATGTTTCATGTGAAAATAACCTTCATACTCCGCAAACTTTATCTCATTTATAAGGTAGCTTAATGTGTACATCGCTCGTGTAAGTTGATCGAGAGGGAGGTGAGGATATGCCGGTATATGTTATGCTGACCACGCTTACGGACGAGGGCAGAAAGACCATAAAAAAGAATCCAGAAAGAATAAAAGAGGTCAACAAAGAAGTTGAGGCAATGGGAGTCAAAATACTAAGTCAATACACCGTTTTCGGCCCATATGACTTTGTAAACATACTGGAAGCTCCTGACAACGAAACTGCTATCAAGGTCGCGGTTGAACTCGGTGCCCGAGGGACAATACAAACACTAACCATGCCTGCAATGTCTGTAGACGACCTAATTAAAGTCCTGAAGGAGTAACGGTCTCAGAAATCTGTTAATCTTTTTATCTTTCAATTATTTTTTTAGATTTACTCTCTTTATTATGATGATAAGAACATTAAAAATCCTCCAAGTTCAGAGGAATCGATCCGTTTTTGAGCAAACCCCTCCTTAACAATCTTCTTTTAATTGGTGCAGTTATTTTTAAACTCTCAAACTCAAGATTTCTAGCTATATTAGAATCTACATCAACCAATCTTTTAATGAGATATTCATCATGGTACTCTTTCACTATAGCAGGATGAAAAGAAACTTTGTGCTTATATAAATATTCAATCGCTTTTAATTGGTAATTGAACCATGATTTTGGTCTATTTGTTATAATTTCAAAGTGATTTGGATTTCCTACTTTGAAAGAGACTCTTACGTGCAGATTTTTAAATTCCTTCAGATCTTCTATGTAGTCTTCGTTTTTACCCAATTCTATTCCATTGGTTTCGAGTATAAATGTAAGATTTGTTTTTCTTTCCACTGTTTTTATCACATTCAATAGATGATCTCTGCATAAGGTAGGCTCGTTTCCGCTTATTCTTACATACCTAAATCCATTATTCTTTGCTATTTTAATTAATCTTAATGCGACATCTTTTGAAGAATAAAAATTTCCCATCATAGGATTCTCTTTCGTATAATAGCTCCAGCAGAAGGCACAATCAAGGTTGCATCCCATGCAATCAGCAGTGGCTATACCACCATAAAATCTGTCTGCTCTAAACCTGTAGTATCTTCTCTTTTTGTTTTTACAGATAGACATGAATACCCTTCTGTTCTAATTTTTTTTATTTTATTATTACTGTCTAAACTATCTTAACTTTGATCTAAATTTTAATATGTAAACTGAGTACCTTGGTTATATGTTGAAGGAGAGTCCAGTTCGAGAAGCCATGCTGTATAAAAAATTGGGAGAAAAAGTCCTCTGCAATCTTTGCGAGCGAAGATGCAAGATTTCATCTGGAGAGACAGGCTACTGTAAGACCAGAAAAAATATTGAAGGAAGATTATACACAACTGTTTACGGAAAATTAAGTGCATTGGAAAGCAGACCTATAGAGATAAAACCATTCTTTCATTTTTGGCCGGGTTCTACTTCTCTTACTTATTCTACCGTATCATGTAACTTCGATTGTCCATGGTGTCAAAACTGGCACCTAAGCAAAACAAGACCTGATAAAGTCCATTTGAGATATTTCTCCCCCAAAGATGTGGTTGATCTGGCTTTTAAGAGAAATGACAATGGTTTGTGTGTGAGTTTAAACGAGCCAACCTTACTACATGAATTCAATCTAGAGTGTTTTAAACTTTCCAAAGAGATTGGATTGTACAATACTTATGTTTCAAACGGATACTTCACGTTAGATGCACTTAAAATGCTTAAAGATAGCGGATTGAACGCTATAAACATAGACATAAAGGGAAACGATGAGGTATACAAGAAATATTGCAAAGGTGTTGATGTTAATATAATCTGGAGAAATGCTAGAAGGGCTAAAGAGTTGAATATCCATGTCGAAATGATTAATCTTCTAATATCTAACGTTAACGATGATGAAGAATGTATCAGGTGGATTATTGATGAGCACCTTAAGAACTTGGGCCCAGATACCCCCATTCACTTTACAAGGTATTTTCCGGCCTATAAATTTGAAAACCCTCCCACATCCCTTGATACTTTGATCCATGCGTATGAAACTGCAAAAAAAGAAGGGATACTTTTTCCCTATTTGGGAAATGTTTTAGGACATAAATTTGAGAATACTTATTGCCCGAGATGTAATTCTCTATTGATAAAAAGATATGGATACAGGGTTTTGGAATACAATCTCATCGATAAAAAATGTAAGTGTGGTGAGGAGATTCCAATAATCGGCAGTTATATAAAAAAATAAGAAAATGGAAGGATTAAGCGCGTTTCACAGCGAGTTTTATATCTATGGCCTTTACAGTCTTTCTTCCAGCGTGTTTAGCGAGTTTGACAGCTTCTTGGGCAATTCCAACTCCATATTCTTCTAGGAGTTCAGCCAATGCCTCTTTTGCATCCTCACTTACTCGCTCTGCACCTGCCTTCCTCACAATCCTATCGACTGGTGCTATAGGCAACTCCGCCATATGTTTTCACCTCCAGCTAACCTTTCCTATATTTACTAGCTCATACGACAGAGCACAATAACTCTTTCTCAATCTCTTAGTATATAAGTTTTATGGAAAAATGAGAGGTTGATATGGATTAGGTGACAAATTGCTTAACATTTATGCAATGATAAAGTGTATTAATATCTGGTTAAGTTAGTTAGAAAGTATACACATCGGTGTAAAACCATTATTCAATATGGGGGATTATGGTAAAGCACTCTAACTTAAAAATCATTGATGATCATGTTTATGTCGTAAACTTTAATTATGTTGGGCATGTATTACAAGGGTAACCAGAGGTGATCTCGATGGATGAGAAAACAAAAGAGATTCTGTATATATTAGAGCGCGATGCAAAGACGAGCAGAAGTGAGATTGCCACAATGCTAAACTTATCGGAAGAAGAAGTCGAAAAGAGGATATACAGACTGGAAAAAGAGGGCATAATAAGGAGATATAAGGCTGTAGTTGATTGGGAAAAGGTTGGAGAAGAAAAAGTTTACGCCTTAATAGACGTTAAGATTACCCCTGCGAGAGGAACCGGGTATGATCATCCTGCGGAGAGAATAGCAAACTTTCCAGAAGTGAGAACGATATATTTGGTTTCAGGTGAATACGACCTCACGGTACTTGTGGAAGGAAAGAGCATGAAAGATGTGGCTTTTTTTGTGGCTGAAAAATTAGCCCCCTTAGAACAAGTGGGAGGCACATTCACGCACTTCCTCTTGAAAAAATACAAGGAAGATGGAGACATCATTTACGTAAAAGAGGATAACAAGAGGTTGGCGATAACTCCATGAGGGATAAATCCAAGATAGCTGATAGAATAAAAAAAGTACCACCCTCTGGTATTCGTGAATTTTTTGAGATGGTCATCGGCATGGAAGATGTTGTTTCCCTAGGTGTAGGGGAGCCTGACTTTGTTACTCCTTGGCACATAAGGGAAGCAGCTATCTACTCTCTAGAGAAGGGATATACAACCTATACATCTAACTATGGGTTGCTTGAATTGAGGGAGGCGATTTCTCAGCAACTTTATTCTGACTATTCTGTTTACTACGACCCCTCAGATCAGCTGCTGATCACCACTGGGGTGAGCGAGGGATACGATTTAGCAGTGAGGGCGATAGTTGATGTTGGAGATGAGGTAATCGTACCTGAGCCTTGCTATGTAATGTACAAACCTTGCATAATCTTTGCTGGTGGAAAACCTGTAGAAGTGCCTACATTTCTTTCAAATGAGTTCAAGGTAACTGCTGAACAGATTGAAGAAAAAATAACAGACAAAACAAAGGCAATAGTAATTGGCTATCCCAATAATCCTACAGGAGCCACGATGGGTAAAAAAGACCTAGAAGAAATCGCGGATGTTGTAAACGAACACAATTTGATCGTAATATCAGACGAAGTTTATGATAAACTCACATACGAAGGAAAACACACCTGCTTTTCTTCTTTAAATGGTATGGAAGAGAATACAATATTGTTAAACGGATTCTCTAAGGCATATGCTATGACTGGTCTTCGAATAGGATATGCAGCATCTACTCCTGAGATTATAGAGGCTATGATGAAAATTCATCAGTATAGCATGCTATGTGCCCCCATAACTGGTCAATTCGCGGCAATAGAGGCAATTCAGAACGGTGAGAAAGAGATGAAGGCAATGGTAAAGGAATACAACAGAAGAAGAAGATTAATAGTAAAAGGGTTGAACAAAATAGGGCTATACACATTTGAGCCAAAAGGGGCATTCTACGCTTTTCCATCAATTGACATATCAGGACTCACATCTAAAGAATTTGCAGAAAGACTGCTCAAGGAGAAAAAGGTTGCAGTGGTACCGGGAGATGCATTTGGGAGTGCAGGCGAAGGATTCGTGAGATGTGCTTATGCTGCTTCAAGAGAAGCAATAAATGAAGCAATATCTAGGATGGAATCGTTTCTTCACAAGTTAAGGTAATTTTTAAGCTTCAGGCTCTCCATGTGCTAGGGAAAAGAAGCAATATAACCGTAAAAAGTTCTAAACGACCAATCCACATACAAGTTGCCAATAGAAGTTTTACTTGGGGAGAGAAAAAAGCGTAATTAAATGAGGGGCCAACAAGCCCCAACCCAGGACCAACATTCCCTTGTGTGGCTGCTACAGCAGATATAGATGTAACAATGTCGTATCCGTGAGAGGCAACAAAAAGAGTTGAGATGATGAATATTATCATATAGAGAAAGAAGAAGGCTCCTACGTTTATGATAACTTCATCTGAAATGACATCATCACCTATTCTTAATGGAAGAACCGCGCTTGGATGCACTAGTTTTCGTACTTCCCGATGAATGAGTTTTAACAATAAAAATATCCTTATGTTTTTGATTGATCCTCCGGTAGAGCCAGCGCAACCTCCAATGAACATAAGAAGAAGGAGGATCATTTTGGAAAAATCCGTCCAGTTGTTGAAGTCCGCGGTGGTGTATCCTGTTGTCGTGAGAATAGACATCACTTGGAAGAGGGAGTACCTAAACGCTGTAGAGGGATTGTATATATGGTTGAGATATAAATTCAGCGAGACTAAAGACACTGATATGATAATAATCGCCAAGTAGAATCTAAATTCTGAATCCCTCAGGTACGCTCTAAAGTTGCCTCTAATTCCGTGGTAGTGTAATGCAAAGTTCGTGCCTGCAATAAACATAAAGGTACATATTATAAACTCGATCGTTGGAGAATTGTAGTACCCTATGCTCTGCAGTTTTGTGGAAAAGCCGCCAGTAGCCATTGTGGTAAATGTATGGCAAATAGCATCGTAAATCGACATCCCTGCAATTTTTAAGAGAAGTACTTCCCCAATGGAGAAGAATGCATACACGGACCATAAAATTATGGCGGTATTTCTAATTCTGGGCACTATTTTCTCTGTAGCCACTCCAGGCACTTCTGCTCTAAAGAGATGCCTCCCTACTATCGTTAATTCAGGCAAAACAGCGATTGATAGGACAATAATCCCCATACCGCCGATCCACTGGATTAATCCTCTCCAGAAAAGTATGCTTCTCGGTATTCCATCCATGTCGGTAACAACCGTGGCACCAGTAGTCGTGATGCCTGACATCGCCTCAAAAAAAGCATCGTAAAAATTAGGCATTACATGGGTAAAGTAGAAGGGAAATGAACCAAGTAATGCTGCAACAAGCCAGCTTAAGGCAACGATCATGAAACCCTCTCTTATATGAATCTCTTCAAGCTCGGGACCTACCGTCTCAAGAATTTTCCCCATCAAAAATGCAAAAATTCCAACGGAAACGAATACGATAGCAGGATTATACTCTCCGTATATTAATGCAACAAGGGTTGGAAGAACAAATAAAGCCCCATAAAACTTTGTAATTGTACCTAAGGATCTGATGACTTCCCTGAAAGACATGAAAAATCACTTAAATATATTCTCAACATCATCGATGCACTTAGTAAGGGTGAAAACGATCACCTTATCTCTAGCCTGAATTACTTCATTCCCGCTGGGTATAATGGTTTTATTTCCCCTAATGATCATTCCCACAATGGAGTCTTTTGGCATTTTTATATCTTTTAATCTTTTACCAACAATTTTCTTATTCTCGGAGACCATGTATTCAACTATTTCTGCTCTCTTACCGGTGAGAAAGCTTAAAGACAGTATTTCTGTCTCTCTGGTAAACCTTAAAACTTCACTTACAATTTCTAGCCTAGGACATATTACTGAATCAATTCCGCCCATTTCAAAGTGAAGTTGGTGACTTGGATTGTGTACCAAGGCAATGCTCTTTGGAATTCCTAATCTTTTGGCCAATATGCATCCTAAGAGGTTTGTCTCGTCGCTTCCTGTGCATGCCACGTAGGCATCAATTCCTTTCTCGGATTTCAGCACTTCTATGTTCTTACCGTCTGCAAAAAGCACCAGCACCTTTGGCAACTCTTTAGCCATTTTTTCGGCTGTTTTTTTATTTTTTTCGACCAGTATGGTTTTTATTCCCCTTTCACTCAGCAATTTCGCCAGATAAAATCCTATTGTCCCAGCTCCGACTACCATCACCTTGCTTATCGGCTTTAAACCAGTAGTTCCACAGCATATAGATTCTAGGAGAGGACCCACTTCAGATTTCGCCAAGATAACTATCTTATCATTTAGGAAAAGTTTGTCTTTTCCTCTGGGGATTATTAACTGATCCCCTCTGCTTATTCCAACTATAATGCTCTCTTTTGGGAAAATTCTCTCTTCTAAAGAGTGATCATGGATATCTGGATTTAAAATAGGAAATTCAATCATCTTTATATCTTCCTCAGAAAAATACTCACAGTCTATTGCGTATCTGTGCTCTAAAATTCTTGCAATCTTCTCTGAAGCTATCAACTCAGGAGACATCGCTAAATCTATGCCTAATCGCTTGAATTTTGGAGCAGAACTCATAGGCTTATCAAGGTACTCAAAGTTACTGATTCTGCAAATCGTCTTTTTTACATCGAAATGTTTTGAGACCATACATGCAAGTATGTTTACCTCATCATTGTCGGTCGTGGCAATAAAAAGATCAGATCCTTCAAGGTTTCCTGACTCAAAGATCTTATAACTGGCGCAGTTTCCCTCAATAACAAGTGCATCAATTTCTTCTTTTATTTTATCGCAGACTTCTCTATCTTTTTCGATGATAATTACATCGTTGCCTTCTTCTACAAATGCTATTGCAAGATTTCTCCCTGTTTCCCCGGCCCCGCCAATTATAATTCGCATAACCTCAGTATTCTGTCCAAAATATAAGTTTTTTTATGCTTCCTTTATTCAACAAAAACTATAATTTTGCGAGATATACTTCTTCATCATGGGCTCAAGAAATCTCTCTAAGTACGAGGTGATTGCTTTTTCTATTATACTCATCCATCTTATTTTGCTTGTATTAAATTTTGATGCACTACCAAACGATCAAAAAGACTGGACTTATCACCAGATGGTTGCAAGAATGTTTACAGATCACCAATCCCTTCTGTGGGACTACTATGAGTTTGCACCGGTTGGAAGACCCCATTTATATCCTCCTCTTTTACACACCATATTTGCATCCTCACATTTACTTGGTTTAGAATTTCTGACGATACAAAGACTTTATGGAATCATTATGTATATCACTTCTTTTTTTATTATATGGTTTGTTTCCAAGGATTTTTTTGATGATAAAATAGCCTTACTAAGTGTTTTATTTTTAAGTATGCCTGAAAACTATTTTTGGTGGCAACTATCCATAGCACCGACATCTCTGATCTTTGGGATATATCCCCTGATATTTTGGTCATTTATAAAAAGTGAAAGGATCGCAATATTGTTGCTGACGATTTCCTTATGGACGCATTTGGCCGCTCCTTGGACAGCCATACTTGGCTTGTTGATATTCAGTTTGATAAAAAGAGAATATTTAAAGAGGTTTTTCAAGGTACTCTCAATATCTCTCTTCCTATTTTTGCCTTGGGGACTTCATGTAATTTCAAATTTCAACTGGATACATGGAAGGATCCATGCTCTTAGAGACATAAATTTGGATCTGATCATAGCTTTGTTTGGTATAATCGGAATTTACTCTCTATTTAAGTCAAGAAGAGATGTGGATGTTTTGTTGATAGCAAGTGTAATCGGGTTGATTCCAACTGCGTATACTTATTCATGGAGATTCTGGATCCATTTTCCTTCGGCAATAACTATACCATGTGCTGTAGGCGCGAGAAACTTGGCAAATGATTTTGGAAAATACGGCTTTCATTTGGTCTTATGTTTATTGATAATACTTTCACTCACATTTTCTCCGAGCATTACTATAAGACCTTTTCCTGAGGAAACGCTTTCTGCAAAAGAGTTTAAACAAATGAAGGAAAACTTGCCAAGACAACTTATACAAGAAGTAGGAGGAATACCTAGGGGGAGGGAATTTTTTGAAGGAAAGAATTATCTTATGAAAATAAGAAAGGTGCCCACGCCCTTACACTTGGAAATTCTTGCTCTATCTGATAAGCAGATTTTACGTCAAGACAGGGCTATTTCCAGAGATTCATTGGAATTATACAATTGGATCATGGAAAACACATACCAAAATGAAATACTCCACGTAGAAAATGGATTTACAGCATGTGCAATATCTCTCTTCACGGATAGAAGAACCGACAACGGAGCGTGGCGTGAAGTACTACAGCCATGGATAATAACCCAATCTAAAAACGCTAACATTAGATACGCAATACTGGAGAGAAAAAACGTACCAAGAGAGTACGTCCTTGCCAGATTTGGAGAATACATTGTGGTTCGAACCGAAGATTTAAAGAACCTCATCCAAAAGCCTCCACAGTTCTTCTTTGTTTTAGCGAAATTGTCTGATCAATTCGAAGAAATCTCTGATCTTTTACTCAAAGATAGGGAGAAAGCTTCTGAGTCGCTATTTCATATTTCAAAACAACTTGAAAGAATTTCTATGCAAGCAAAGGATCCAAAGATAAGAAAAATAATTGGGGATACTGCATATTCCCTAGAAATTTTGAGTAAAGAGGTAATGCATGCAGATCAAAAGAGATTACGAGAGATTTCAAGTGCTCTTAAGAAAGCCAGTTATGCATTAAAGATCGGTGACATAGGAGCTTTCCTAGACATCATAAATAGCCAGAGGAGACTTAGAACTCTTCTTTAGTTTACTACAATATTGATTACAAAATGTTTTTATCATGTTTCGATTCATTAATATATATGGATTTATTGGTTACAGGGATAAAGGAGATTGACGATCGAATTTTCGGCGGGTTTCCGAGAAGCCAATACGTCCTAGTTTTTGGAGATGTTGGAGTTGGAAAAGGTATATTGTGCAGGCAGATTTTGTACAACGCCTTGATAAGAGGAGAGTATGGTATATATTTTACCCTGAGGAATTCTCCCGGTGATGTAAGGAGTAAGATGGGATATTTTGGATGGGATACCACAAAATTTGAGGAGGAAGGATCTTTTATAATAGTGGATGGTTATTCAGGACTCATAGGAAGAGAAGAAATCCAAAAAAGCGATGCTGAATACGTAATAGACGATCCAACGAATTTGATCAGAGTTTCAAAGGTAATGGATGAGGTACTCGATAGAGTAAAGGGTCACCACTTCTTGGTTCTGGTGGATGATTTAACCACTCTTTTGTATTATGTAGAAACAAAAGAACTCCTGAGACACATTATGAAATTTAAAGCAAAATTAAAAAGGCTCAATGGAATAAATTTCTATATCCTGCATGAAAAAGCTCTAGATCCACAAACAGTCGCACAAATAGAATCTATAATGGACTCCTTGGTCGAGGTAAGATATGTGGAAAAAGAAAGGCTTGAAAGACAACTGAGGATAAAGTCAATGATTGGGAAAAAACCACTCACATACTGGTTTCTTTTTGAAATTACGGACTACGGAATAGAGATTTCGAGATTAATTTAAAAATATCCCTTTTTGCTCTTCTATATATTCATGAAAAAATTTTTCAGTGCACTTAAATTAAAAGAATATAGGAGGGAAGACTCAATATAACCCGAGAAAAGACAATCTCTACAATCTTTGGCATGATTTCTCCTTTTTTTCGCCTCACTAGAGAACCATATATTCCTTAGCGAGTTCTCTCTTGCAGAGCCAATCTTGCCCCATTTACCGCATGGAATGTAAACAGAGCCATCTGGCTCTATATGCAAGAGAAAGTTTCCCACACTACATCTGAAGTCTCTTCTATTTTCTTTCAACAGGGACAAGTACTTAAAAGAATTTGCAATCTTGTATCCTTCCTTCTTCATCTCGATGATTGTCTCTATCGCCTTAATATAAGAGTCTTGGTCCTTTATTTTTATTTCTTCCCAGTCTTCCTCTATTTCGGGAAAATAATGAACTGGTTCAAAACTTATGTAAAAGCCCATATCGTTTGCGAAAGATATGGTTTTTCGTATTCCTCCTAGATTTAGACCGCATATAACGTAGTTCAACGTAGTTTTAATTTTATACTCTTTTACCTTTTCAAGAGCCCTTAGTATTGTTCTAAAGTTAATACCTCTTATCTTCTCGTATGTATCATCCAGTCCGTCTACAGATACGATCAAATAATCTATCAACTTAGAGAGTTCTTTAACCCTATTTTCGAGGAGTATGCCGTTTGTTATGAGACAAGTTCTTAAGCCCTTTTCTTTTGCATAGCTTAAACAATTTAGCAGATCTTCTCTCATAAGAGGCTCTGTACCCCATACATTATACATTATTGCGCCTAATTCCCTGGATTCATCGATGATTCGTTGAATTTCTTCAAAGGTTAGTTCTTTTTGTTGAGGTTTTATTCTCCAAAAACGACAGAATTTGCATCTTAAATTACATTTATAAGTTATGTTGTGACATATAACCAAAGGAACAGGAGAATACCTGCTTTTTATAATATTTGCAAGCGCTTTGAAAGCAAACATTTAAATCTCAACTATTCTAGCAGTTATTTTATTTCTACTCACTTTTAATACCGCAACACTAGGTTTAGCCAGTAAGGGGTTTGTTGGACTGCCCGGATTTAGGTAAATCCTCCCGTTTTCTTTCACGATAGATGCCCTGTGAGTGTGTCCGAAAATCAGGACATCGAAGTCGTTTTTCATCGCTATCTCTTTCATTTCACCACTCCTTATTATTGAATTATGTGTTACACCAATTTTCCAGCCATAAATCTCGATTGAGTTAATTTTTGGGAATTTTTCTCTTATTTGAGGAGGATCCATGTTCCCATAAACCGCTATAACCCGAGAAATTTTCTCCAACTCATTTATTACCCTCGTATCTACCATATCTCCCGCATGAATTATCATGCTAGTGTTTTCAAATATTTCGTAGATCTCTCGCGGGAGTTTTTGAGCTCTCTTAGGTATATGAGTATCAGATATAACTCCAATGGTAATTACTTCAGCATTTTCACCCCCTCCTCTTATCAACTCCGCCTCATATTGCTTTGATCTTTTTGGGAAAATGATCAAGGATAACATACCTAATAAGAATAACAAAATGAGTAGGATTTTTATTTTACGACCCATGGTTTAACGGTAAGTGCAATAATATAAATATTTAGGAGAGATAAACAATGGGTTAGAGGGTTTTTAATGCACGCAAAAAAATTACTAGCCAAAGAGGCATTAAAATACATTAAAGATGGCGATGTTGTGGGCATTGGAACAGGATCCACGGTAGCGGAGTTCATAGTTGCCTTGGGAAAAGAGGTTAGGAATGGCTTAGACGTGATAGGAATTCCTACTTCTTACCAGTCAATGCTTTTAGCCATAGAAAACAACATAAAAGTAGCCTCATTAAATGAATACGAATGTGATATAGCGATAGATGGTGCCGATCAAGTCAACAGCGATCTTATTCTTATAAAAGGTGGAGGAGGAGCCCATACTTTAGAAAAAATTGTTGATTATAGCGCTAGGAGGTTCATAGTCATTGTTGAAGAGAGAAAAATGGTCGAGAAATTTTCTCACCCGATTCCTGTAGAGGTGATACCAAAGGCATTGAGAGTTGTAGAAGAGGAATTGAAGAAAATAGGCAATCCTTCCCTGAGATGGAAAGAAAATAGACCTTTTATAACTGATTTTGGTAATTTTATTTGTGATTTAGAGGTAAAAGATTTAGATAAGCCAAAAGAATTAGAAATTGAGTTGAATTCAATACCTGGCGTGGTAGAAAACGGAATATTTACCTGTCCCGTTGAAAGAGTTCTGGTAGGGTCCAAAGAAGGAGTAAAAATAGTCAAAAAATAATGCGAATCCTTTTCTGGCTGAAGTTACCTTGGCGAAGAATATATATACAACATAGGAAACCTCCTTCCTAGTCGATGAAGTTCATGGATAGGGAGGTGGTGAGATCATGGAAAAGACAATAGAAGAGAAAAAAAAGGAGATTATAGAAACCTGTAAAAATAAAGATATAAAGTTCATAAGACTTCAATTTACGGATATATTGGGTATTTTGAAAAGTTTTGCAATTCCATTCGAGGAATTGGAAAATGCTCTCGACGATGGCATGGGCTTTGATGGCTCATCTATAACAGGGTACGTGCATATAGAAGAAAGCGACATGGTAGCGTTGCCTGACCCAGATACATTTGCCATACTTCCATGGAGGCCGAAGGAGAAAGGTGTTGCGAGATTAATCTGCGATGTATTAGAGCCTGGCGGAAAGAATTTTGAGGGTTGTCCCCGTTATGTATTGAAGAGAAATCTCAAAGAACTCGAAAAAGAAGGGTACATCTATAACCTTGGCCCTGAACTAGAGTACTTCTACTTTAAATCCTCACAGGAGCCGGAAGTGCTTGATAGGGGAGGTTACTTCGACTTAATTCCGCTCGACCTAGCAACGGATCTTAGGAGAGAGACAATTTTTGCATTGGAAGAAATGGGCATACGCGTAGAATACAGCCATCATGAAGTGGCTCCAAGTCAGCATGAGATAGATCTTAGATTCACAGATGCCCTGAGGATGGCTGATTATACCCAATCGTATAAGCTTGCGGTAAAGGCAATTGCTCAGATCCATGGGGTATACGCCACATTTATGCCGAAGCCTATATTTGGAGAGAATGCGAGCGGCATGCATACCCATCAGTCTTTGTTTAAAGGGAACAAAAATGCATTCTTCGACCCTGATGACGAGTATAAGCTTTCTGATATTGGAAAAAGATTTATAGCAGGTCAACTCGTCCATGCAAGGGAAATTTGTGCAGTACTGGCCCAGTGGGTAAATTCCTACAAGCGTTTGGTGCCTGGATACGAGGCGCCTGTGTATATCTCATGGGCAAGGAGAAACCGCTCTGCCTTAATAAGAGTACCGATGTACAAACCAGGAAAAGAACTGGCGATGAGAGCGGAGCTCAGATCTCCAGACCCCGCTTGCAATCCATACCTTGCGTTCTCGGTAATGCTTGCAGCGGGCATGGAGGGTATCAAAAAGAAATACGAACTTCCTGAGCCAATAGAAAGAGATATCTATGCTCTAAGCGAGGAAGAGAAGAAAGAACTGGGTATAGAGTCCCTACCTTCTTCATTAAAGGAGGCTATCGAGGAAATGGAGAATAGTGAACTAGTTAGAAAAGCATTGGGAGATCATGTCTATGAAAACTTCCTAGATCTAAAGAAAAAGGAATGGGAGGAGTACAGCATCCAAGTGCATCCATATGAGATAAAGAAATATCTCCACCTGCTTTGAGCCTAACCAAAGGTTTTTTCCTTTTATTGAAGATGCGTAGAACTTAAATAATCTTGAGTCTTTCTATACTGGAAAACAGATCCCGCATGGAGTAATCGCTATGGAAGATGTAGATATACAAAGAAAGATAATTGAAATATTGAGATGCCTCAAAAACAGAAAAGGTCCAGTTGGAGCAAGAATAATAGCAAGAGAACTGGCAGATGCGGGTTATACAATAGGAGAAAGGGCGGTCAGATATTATCTAAGGATCATGGATGAAAGAGGATTAACGAAAAAACATGGGCAAGCAGGTCGAATTATTACAAAAAAAGGTATAGAAGAGTTGGAAAATGCACTGGTTCATGATAGATTGGGATTCATCATAACAAAAATTGAAACAATAGCGTACTACGTGACCTACGATCCCAAAACTGACAAAGGAGCAGTAGCGAGCAATATAAGCTTTGTTGACAAAAAATATGTAGAGGAAATACTTGAAATAATGCGAAAGGTCCATGATGCGGGCTTGTCAATAAGCTCTCATGTGCTAGTGGTAGATGAGGGCGAGATAATAGGCGAATATGAGGTTCCGAGAGATAAAAGTGGTATCTCAACCATATGTAGCATAACATTTGACGGAGTACTCTTAAAGTCTGGAATCCCCGTAGAGCCAAGGTTCGGTGGAGTAGTTCAAATGCTGGATCATAGGCCCTATAGATTTTCGGATGCAATATCATACCATGGATCCTCCTTGGATCCACTCGAGGTTTTCATGACAAAGAGGATAACATCCATCAATGAAACAATAGAAACAGGAAAAGGCAAGATTTTAGCAAACTTTAGGGAGATACCGATGGTTGCCAAAGAACAGGCGAGAGAGATATTAGAGTTAATGGAAAGGAGAGGTTTCACAGGTCTATTAGAATTTGGAGAGCCAAATCAGCCTTTGCTTGGAATACCTGTTGGAAAAGACAAGATTGGTATATCTCTGATAGGTGGAGTCAATTCTATGGCAGCAGTAGAAGAAAAGGGATTTGAAACGGAGACAATGGCCATGGAATCCATAATTGATATAAAAAAGTTCAGAAAACTTTAGAATCTGAGAGTAACCTACGATGTTCCGCATCTTCCACGCACTTATCCCTCTAAACGGAATTTCTATTGTATGCTTTTTGTTACACTTTTGTGATGGGGGTGTTTTCTGGATTTAACTTAAGAATCTTAGTTTCTCCCTATCATGTCCATGGATAAATTCTTGATGAATTCTTACTTTTTCTGTGATGCATATCCAGAAAACGAGAGAAATAGATAGAGGCAAGACTCGGTTGATCTTGGACCTCTAACTACTCATAATGCATCCTCTCCCCTCTCTCCGGTTCTGACCCTTATCACCTCCTCCACCGGAATAACGAAAATCATTCCATCGCCAAAGTTACCTGTCCATGCCGATTCTAGGATTGTATTAACAACTTTTTCCAAGTCCTCATCCTTTACCACAATGTCCAGTTTTATTTTCGGAAGCATATCTACAATGTACGTAGTGGCTCGCCATTGAAGTGGAATTCCCTTCTGGCGACCCCTGCCCTTGACCTCTGTTACATTTAGTCCTATGATTCCGACTTTCTCAAGCGCTATCTTAACATCCTCCAATTTTTCATCCCTGATAATCCCCATGACTTGGATTTAAACATACTCAGAGAATTAAAGAAAGATGCACGCCAGAGCTTCAGGGCGTTAGCCAATAAATTGGATGTTGCCAAGGGAACGGTGTACAATAGATTTAACAAGCTTCGAGAACTTAAAATAATAAAAGGATTCATTCCAAACATAGATTACTCAAAGTTGGGTTATGACTTAGCTGCGATAATCGGTATTATTGTGGAGGGTGGACATTTATTAGAGATAGAAAAAAAGATCGCAGATGAACCGAATGTTTCTGCAGTTTATGACGTTACTGGAGAGTACGATGCCATAATCGTGGCTAAATTCAAAGATCGTTCCAGTTTGAACGATTTCGTAAAAAAAGTTTTGGCAATGGAGCACGTTAAAAGAACGTACACCATGGTGGTTTTGAATATAATGAAAGAGGAACACGGTATAGCGATCTGATAATTTCTGAAAAATTGGGGTGGAAGGATACACCCTTATCAAACGTATTCTTTTCCTCTCTCTCTTTCTCTTTCTTTCTCGAGGAGAGGCCCTTTCTCAAAGGTCTCGCATATCGAACAGTACCTATCTAGATCCGCCTTGGAAATTCCTTTGACCTTTTGTAATGCCATATCCATGTGTTTTGCAGTAACCTTTGTCTCTTCTGGATTTTCTGCCTTTCCTTCTTGGATTGCTTCTCTTATGGCTAGCATCACTGCTTCGTTGCATACTGCAGCTATGTCAGCCCCGGTATAACCTTCTGTTCTTTTTACAAGTTCGTCTATGGAAATATCCTCTTCAATAGGCTTGTCTTTTAGATGTATCTCGAAAATTTCCCTTCTTGCCTCTGGATCAGGAGGCGGAATGTAGATCAATCTGTCGAATCTACCAGGTCTTAACAGGGCAGTATCAATTATATCCGGCCTGTTTGTTGCTGCAATGATTACAACATCTCTTAATTCTTCGAGACCATCTAGTTCGGTGAGAATTTGACTGATCACCCTCTCTGTTACATGAGAGTCAAATCCTGATCCACGAGTTGGAGTGATTGAGTCTATCTCATCAAAGAAAACTACACAAGGAGCTGCCTGTCTGGCTTTTCTGAAAATCTCTCTCACCGCTTTCTCGGATTCACCAACCCATTTGCTCAGGAACTCTGGTCCCTTTACTGATATGAAGTTGGCTTCACTTTCTTTTGCAACGGCCTTGGCAAGTAAGGTCTTTCCTGTGCCCGGAGGTCCGTATAAGAGTATTCCTTTTGGAGGTTTTGCGTTCATGTGTTTGAATAATTTTGGATACTTTAATGGCCATTCTACAGCTTCTTTCAGGCTTTCTTTAGCATTTTCTAGACCGCCAATGTCTTCCCAGGAGACGTTTGGAGTTTCTATGAATACTTCACGGAGTGCTGATGGCTCAATATCTTTTAGAGCTTCTAGGAAGTCTTCTTGAGTTACTACTAGTTGGCTTAACGTATCAGCGGGTATTTCTGTTGATTCAAGATCTATGTTAGGCAGTACTCTTCTCAATGCCCTCATACCTGCTTCTTTAGATAATGCGGCAAGATCTGCCCCGACAAAGCCATGGGTAATGTTTGCAAGGTAGTTAAGGTCTACGCTTTCATCTAGAGGCATTCCCCTCGTATGAATTTGTAGTATCTCCAGTCTAGCATCCTTATCCGGTATACCTAGTTCTATTTCTCTGTCAAATCTACCTGGCCTTCTTAAAGCAGGATCAATGGCGTTTGGTCTATTTGTTGCGCCTATAACGATTACCTTTCCTCTCGCCTCCATTCCATCCATCAATGCAAGTAACTGTGCTACGACTCTTCTTTCTACCTCTCCTGTAACTTCTTCTCTTTTTGGGGCAATTGAATCTATTTCATCTATGAATATTATACTTGGAGCATTTTCTTCGGCTTGTTTGAATAATTCTCTGATTCTTTCTTCGCTTTCACCATAGAATTTACTCATTATCTCAGGACCACTGATTGAGAAGAAGTTAGCGTTACTTTCGTTTGCGACCGCCTTTGCCAAAAGGGTTTTTCCTGTTCCTGGAGGACCATGAAGAAGTACGCCTTTTGGAGGCTCAATACCCAAACGCTCAAAGACTTCGGGATGTCTGAGAGGGAGCTCTATCATTTCTCTTACTTTTCTTACCTCTTCTTTTAGACCTCCGATGTCTTCATACCTTACCTTTGGAACCTCTTTTACCTCTTTGACAGGTTTTTCACTCAATCTTATTTTGGTATGGTATCTGACAATTACTGCGTCTGCCTTTGGTTTATAACCGGTTACCACCAAGTCAATTCTTCTTCCCATTATGTTGAGCTCCACATAATCTCCAAGCGACACGGGTCTGTTTTCAAGTAATCTTGAAAGATACGCCTCTCCGTCCATTATGCGCAAAGGCTCGGTTGGAGCGAGTGATATTTCTTCTGCATCTTTTCCCTCTATCTTCCTTACCTTGACTTTGTCGTCTATTCTTACGTTGGCATTTCTTCTTATCGCTCCGTCCAATCTTATCGTGCCTCTTCCAGCGTCTTCAGGATAGCCTGGCCAAGATATAGCAACAGTACGTCTTTTGCCCTCTATTTCTAGGATATCACCAGATGTAATGCCCAATCTTTCGGCTACCAGAGGATCTATCCTGGCAAGTCCTCTTCCGACGTCCCCCGGTTTTGCCTCTATAACTCTTAACATTTCCATTTTGATCAATCTACCCTAATTTCTTTGGATTTTTCCTCTTTAACCTTCTTCAGTTTGGTTCTTACTTCAAGGATTCCGTTTTTGTATGTAGCTCTTGTTTTGTCGAGTTCAATCTCTTTATCCAGTGGTATTTCCTTGCGGTACTTTCTGGTTTTGCCCTCTGCCTTTATCACTATGCTGTTCTCCCTGCCTTCTATCTTTATGTCTTCTTTTTCGACTCCGGGCATTTCAACTGTTATTATGAGTTCTCTCTTCTCTTTGTCCTCTATTATATCTGCGAAAGGTTCTCTGACATTTATATCTACAAATTCTCTTCCCATAGGTTGAACATTTCCAAACCTCTGTATCAGCGGTTTTCCGTCAGCGCCCATCGTGAGCGAAAAACCGTAGACAAGGGGAATTCTTTCAAATTTTTTCTCTTCTTCTTCCAGAGTTCTAAACATTCGGTCTATCATTTCTTCTATTTCTTCAAATGCATCTCCAAAATGACCGAATATATCGAATATGTCTCTTCTCCTCCTTCTCCAAGACATTTTCATCACCTCATGAGTGTTAGACCCACTAAATAATCTTGCGTTAGATGTCATATATAAATCTTACGATTAAGAGGATGTTCAGAATGGTGATTAAAAAGTACCTTAAAAGTTGGTTTTTTAACCTTTGATTGCACTTACTCTCTGCTTATATCCTTAACCATCAGTATCGCATTTTCACCATCACTATAATAATAGCGTATGATTTCAATTTCCAAAAACCCGAGTGATTTGTACAACTTTATTGCAGGAAGATTTCCTTCCCTGACCTCTAGCTTAAGATATTTTACTCCCTTGTTTCTTAGGTCCTCTATAATATAGTTCATTAGAGAGGTACCTATTTTTTTCCTTCTCCAGTTAGGATCTACTGCGATTGACAGGAGGTGTCCTATTTCATTGGTTTCTAGAACATATATTGCGTATCCAACAATTTCGCCTTGGACCTCTACTACAATGAATCCCTTTGGGCTGAAGTGAAATAAATCCAGAAAACTGATATGTGACCACGGATCTTTAAATGATGCCCTTTCAATTTCTATCACTCTGTCAAAGTCTGAATGGGACATGGATCTTATCTTCATTCAACTTCCTCCAGCAATTATGACACAATTCCTCTCTTTTGTAATCCACATCCTTTATGCTATTAGAAAACGACATTACACAACTTTTATCAAAGCAGTGAGTCAATCCAAGGACGTGTCCTAACTCATGGATTATCTCTTTTTTCAATCTCTTTTTTAACACTTCTCCGCTCACAATAGATCCATAGAATTCAGGTCTCAGTCTGTGTAAGGAAACTATACAGGCATTTCCGTGTATCTTTGCCTGACCGAAAACAAAGTTCAGTCCTGAAACGTAAAGGTCTTCTGGAGTGATTCCCACCAAAATGAGCCCCATATTTCTTCCCATTTTGTCTATTTTTTCTAAGATGATATCTGACTTGTATTGTCTCCTACTTTTGTTCCATGATTCTTCAGGAATTGATAGGAAAGTATCCGATAGTTTTATCGTAACAATTCCCTTGAAAGCCTCTTCTACATCATTCTTTATCTCGCTCAATATTTTATCCTCAACTTCACCGATCCGCAACAAATGAACTTCCATTATTTTTTAGTTACTAAAAACTTATACAAAAATCATATCCAAAATTTCAAAACGAAAAAGTATATTAAATAGGTTTTACAAATTAAAAAGTTGTTTATCATCTAAATCACAACGATTTAGATTAGAGAAGATGGCTATGGAAGCTGGTATTGACGTAGTGACGGATCTGGAGAATAAGTTCAGGAAAGTTCAGAGAAATATTCCAGTTCGAAGAAGAATGGAAATTAGCAGAAACCTAGAACTCATCAAGAACAACCCTCAATTCGATAATCTCGATCTCATAAGAGAGGTTGAACTCGAACTAAACAAGTATCTAACTCCTCACGTTACATGGAAGATGAGATTTAACCTCATATTCACCCACCCTGTATTCTGGATCATTTTACTCTCTGCTCTACTACTAGAATTTTTGCTCTTTAAATTCACCTAATTCTGGGCGCGACAAATACTTAAGCACATTTGTTTAATTAAATTTGGGATGGTTATGAAGGCATTGCTAATCATAGACATGTTAAAAGATTTTGTTAAAGAAAATGCACCACTGGAAGTTCCAGAATCTAGAAATATCATTAATCCAATAAAAAATTTGATTGAAAAGGCTAGAAAAACAAAAACTATGGTAATATATATATGTGATAGTCATAGAGAAGATGATCCTGAATTCGATATATGGCCCAGACACTGTGTGAGCGGCACAGAAGGATCAGAAGTTATAGATGAACTAAAACCTGAAAAAAATGATTATATCGTTCGTAAAAGGAAGTATAGTGGATTTTTTGGCACTGATTTAGATTCAATTCTCAGAGAATTTAAGGTGGAGGAATTAATAATCACCGGAATCGTTACGAATATATGCGTGCTCTATACTTCGAGTGATGCAGTCAATCTAGGTTACAGGATAACAGTACCGAGAGATTGCGTAGCAGGGTTGAACGAAGAAGACCATGAGTGGGCTCTTAAACAAATAGAAGAAGTCTTGAACGGAAAAATTTTAGATTCAAGTGATATTGAATGGACATAGGAAAAATATACTGTGTTGAAAAGTTTGAAGGGACAGAAAGGGAAGGCGATCCTGTTAAAGTCGTATTAATACCCAGAAAGTTAAAGATTGCTTCATTTATTAAGAAGAAGGTTAAATTAGATGGGCTTGAAGGTATGGTATTCACCCATATCCCCAGTTCTAACGAAGAAGCGATATCCCTTCTGGAACTTTCGATAAGAACAGATTTAGATCCCGAGTTGTTATATGGAGTGCTGAAGAGGCTAGAAAACAAAAATCTGATAATGCTCTGGTCTGAAGAGCAGGCTATAGAGCCCACGGGATGTTGATTTAATTTGATTTATTTAAGAGCCTAACAGGTAATTTTCCTTGGCACCGGTGATATCTACCTCTATGAACTCGTTGAGCATCTTCCCATCCTTCGAGACAATAACAGGCTTGTATGAGAAGGTTCTAGCGATAAAATCATCTTTTTTACCTTTTTCGGATATAAGAACCTTTAATCTTTTTCCTATCCATCTTTTATTCTTCTCTAATGAGATTCGGGATCTCAACTCATTTATTTTCCTAGATCTGTTCTTTTTTATCCAGTCAGGTATTTGTTTCATCCTGCTTGCCTCAGTAAAAGGTCTAGGGGAAAATCTTGTTATGTTAAGCACGTCCGGCTCTATTTTCTCAATTAGTTTATATGTATTTTGAAATTGCTCTTCTGTTTCAGTAGGAAATCCCACAATCACATCTGTTGAAAGAGTTAAATAGGGTATCTCCTTCCTAAATCTATTTACGATATACTTAAAATCATCGACGGTATAATTCCTGTTCATCTTCTCCAAGATATCATCGTCCCCGCTCTGAACCGGTAAATGCAGGAATTTATAAATTTTTTCTGATTTAAAAGCGTTTACTAATTCGTCTGTAAAATCTAAGGCATGAGATGGATTCATCATTCCTACTCTAACCCAAAATTCACCATCAATTTTATCTATCTCGTACAAAAGATCTGCCAAATTCAGACCCAAGTCCTGACCGTAGGCAGCGGTGTCCAAAGCGGTTAGAAGTATCTCCTTTCTTCCCTTTTCAACGAATTCTCTTAGCCTCTTAATTATGTTCCTCAAAGGAAAGCTTTTTAATTGACCTCTCGCCATTTTGACTATACAATATGAGCAGTTCCCCAAGCAACCCTCTGAGATCTGTATTATTTTGGAATTCTCTGCTGTTGGTAAATCGGTTTTGTTTGGAGTTTTTTCATCCAAAAAGTCGGAATCCCTTTCTATTGCAGGTATGATCTTGTCCACGCTTTTAGGTCCTAAAAGAATAGCCTTGGGATGAATCCTCTTTACAAGTTCGGGCTGAGCCATGCTCATGCAACCGCTTACAACAAGTTTTTTGTTCGTTTCTTTGATTTCTTTAATTCTTTTTATCATCTTTCTTTCTGTGGGTCCTTTTACCGTACATGTATTTATTACAACAAGATCTGCCTCGCTCAGGGAATCTACCAAGGAGAAACCATTCATTGATAGAATACCTCTGATTAAATCCGCATCTCCCTTGTTCATGGTACAGCCGTAGCTCTCAACGTACACTCTCATAGGAGCTATAAAAGTTATCAAATGATTTAAACCTTAGCGGCATCTATCAGGTATAAAAAAATAAAAAGGAATGCTTAGAAGTCTCAGTGAACGAAGATAATACCGAAAGTTTTAGCACATGGAAATTCTTCTGGTGGAATTGGTCTGGCTCGAACCGGATAGAGTTCCCATCCAACCTTTATTGCAATGTCTATGACATCTATTCCCACTGCCTCCATTGCAGGTCGGGCTTTTAATATAAACCTGCATCTTTCCCCCTTTAAAACATTGCAGGGCTGCATCATGCAGAGTGCATGCTGGCAGGAACCTCCTGCAAAGCCCATTGCGAAGTAGTAACCATCACTAAATGCTTGAGCCTCTAGGAGACCTACTATCTCCATATTTTTTCTGTAATGTCTTGCTATGTCATCTTCTTCCTTTGGATCTATGAAATCTTCTTTGGGATCAACGTCCCTTTTTATGAACAAAGCATACTTGTATTTTGGAATGATTCTCGCCATCTCCTCGGCTGTTGGGGAATAGGGCGGACAGTTTATGCAGTTATTGTAGTGATGGCATGCGGAAATTCTGCACTTTAATCTCAGCCTCTCATCCACATTAACCATCGAGCCTGGAATTATTTTCGCATCCTCACATCCAAGCTTAAAAGCAAATTCTCTGTATCTCTCTAAATCTTCCATTAACTCTTCATTGGAGATTGGAGCCTTATATTTTCTCGGCTTGCTAAACATCCCTATTTGCCTGAGAAAATCCTTGTCAAATCTGGCAAACTTATTCTTCCGAGAAGTTTCCATTTTTTCGGACATGGTTTTATCTTAAGTAATACTACCATTTCTAACTTTGGGTTACTCATTATTTGATACACACCTACGAGATAATATACACGATTGATGGGATACATGAATAAATCTTAAGTAATTTCTTCTCCAATTATAATAGGGTGAAAGGATGAGTGCTTTTATAGTTGTTAGAGCCGAGGCCGGAAAAGAAAAGACCATTGCCGAAGAAATGGCAGAAATTGATCAGATTTTGGAAGTTTATCTTATCACAGGCCAATATGACGTTCTTGCGAAGATAGGTATCGATGATCCCGAGAAGGTTATAGACCTAGTAACAGATAAGATCTTACAAATCAAAGGAATCGTTGAGACGAGAACAATATTCTCCAAGAAAGTAAAATAGATCTCTCAATATACTTTTTCTCTAGATCGGTCCTGTGAACAAATTAAAGCAAAGACCGTTTAGATTTCTGGTTGTGTGTTTAGTGCAAAAGTAGGAGTGGGAGAACAAGCATAGAAGAAGATCCTCAACCGATATGGTCGATGAATTTTTAACTGCATTCAAGGATAGGTTTGGTTACGTGAACTGTAGGCAACTTACTGGCCTGAACCTGAAGACGCCTGAAGGGCTGAAAGAATACTTCGAGAGGGTTCATGATACGAATGTACTGAGAGAGTGTCTTCCGTTGAAAAAGCAGTAGAGATCTTTTCCAAGGAGTGATCTTAAAGATTCAAATTTCCTAACAAAGAAACACTTTTATCGATAAACCGAATAACTTCATTAGATTGGAAAATGTATCGAAATATAAATGCAATATGCCTTTCAATCATCTTAATTCTGCCCACAAGCCTCTGCATAACTGAAAAGAGAGAATTAAAAGAAGTAGACAAGATAATCATGCTTCCTGAGCCTCGTTATACAAGCAATAAATCTGTAGAGGAAGCAATCCTTGAGAGAAGATCCATAAGAGAATACAGTGAGAAGAATCTCAGTTTAGAGGAAATTTCACAGATTCTCTGGGCGGCTCAAGGAATAACGTACAGACCAAAAGGATTCAGAACTGCACCCTCGGCTGGAGCTCTTTACCCTATGGAAATATACGTAGTAACGAAAGAAGGAATATATCACTACGATCCTTGGACTCATTCGTTGGAGCAAAAATACGCTGGAGATGTTAGAAAAAACCTTTCAAAAGCAGCTTTAGATCAGGAATGGGTTAGAGAGGCCCCCGTCGACATTATAATCACAGCTGTATTCGAAAGGACGAAGAGGAAATATGGTGAGAGAGGAGAAAGATATGTTTACATGGAAGCAGGACATGTTGCCCAGAATATATACCTTCAATGCGTTTCTTTAAACTTAGGAACAACGGTAGTTGGAGCTTTTTACGATGATGAAGTCCAAGAAGTCCTCAAACTTCCATCAGATCATAAACCCATCTATATAATGCCTGTAGGGCATAAGAGGTGATGATATGAAGAAAACCCTTGCAATTACTGTTCTAACTTATTTAATAAGTATTCTCTTCATCTGGGCACTCTACTATCAAAAGCCTAGGCCAGTAGACTGGCATCATCTCTTTGCCTATCTTAGTCTGGTTGGATTTTCCGTGCTTTCGATTTCAGGTTTTTCTCTCCTGATATCAAATGAAAGGATAATCAGAAGGATTCATGTATCCTTTGCCCTAACCACCATGATAACGATAATTTCGACGTTTTTAACTCACAAATACGCTCTGATTTACTAAAGCGTTTTTAAAATCTAAGAGAAGGTGATACCATGATTATAGAATGCCCTGAGTGCGGGTATAAACACGATATCGACTTATCAAGGTTACCCAAGGGTAAGAAAATAAGGGTCTTTTGTTTAAGCGAGGAGGAGCGAAGTAAGTTAAGAATATGGGAACACGAATTTTTCACCCTAGATCGCGTTTTCAAGGCAAAATCTGATAAATGGAATTCCGACCTACCACCGCCAAGAGAACCAATTAAATATCATTATTTCTGGATCGATCCGAGAACCGGAAAAATTATAAAATAAAGTCAAGATGGGCATTTTATAGCACAAATATTGTATAATATTGGTATAAGGTAGGTATTGAAAGATACGATCCCAACATTAATAAGGCATTTTTCTAAAAAAGGTTAGGGGCTTTTCATGGTTTTTGGCATCATAGGAACTATCCTACAAGCCGTTAGAGAAGTAGATAGAAACGGAAACCCTTACATCAGAGTTCTTCTTGAACTTGAGAACAAGGATAAAATTCCCGTATTTTTTTCACAACCAGATGATTATGATGGAACCTATCCGAGTCTCATTGAATTCTATGATCGAAAGATACTACGCATCGGAACGAGATTATTGTTTCATAGGACCCCAGAGCCTAACGAATGGTTCAAATGGCAAATACCTCGCAAAGACAGATATGGATTCTGGAGAAACGGTCCTCCGATTACCATTGCCCTAGACAGATTGGTTAACGTTGATTCTGCTCTGTTTTTTTGTCCAATGGAAATATTTTTAACCCAAAGATTTGGAATCCAATTTAAGCCTACAGAAAAGCAGATTCTTGGTAGAATTAACCACATGATTTTTCAAGAATTCTGGAATGCTACATGGGAAGAATTTAAATCTGGAAAAAATATCGAAGAAGCCATAGATGTAGGATTAAAGAAAGCCAATGCAGAGATAGAAAGGCATTCTCAAAGGATCAAAACGAAAGAATTAATAAAAAATGCACTAACACGATTAAATAGTTATGCAGATACAGCATACGATCTTTTTTGCTGGATATCAGAAGGAGATCCGGAATCCTATACCTGGTCAGAGTATTCGTTGATGAGCCCAAGATTTGGGTTCATAGGAAGGGCGGATGCAATAGCCGTAAAGTACAAAGGTAAGAAAAAAACAGGGAGAGTCGTAGAACAGAAGTTTACGGAAAATGTTGAAAATTACAAGGATTTTCTAAGCCCAGCTGTATTCAGGGGAAGTACACAGGCGAACGCCTACAGAGTTTTGATGGAAGATGCTATAGGTTTAACTGAGTCCCAAGCTCATTTGTTTGCATTTGATTTGAGAGATGGAAGCCTTATAGAGAAATATACCGTAAAAGAAGAAGAAAAAGAGATTTTCTTAAAGAAATTATTGTGGAACAGGGATGAATACATTTACTGGTCAACCGCTAACAATCCTCCGATAAACGTTTATGAACCAGAGAGCAAAAAATGCGAAGAATGTCAGAAAGAGGTTATTTGCTCCAACATGAACCGTCTTACTCTTGAAAAAGAATTTTCTAAAATGCGCAACGGAATCGATTTCGAACAAGAGACTCAGCTCAAAAGGTTGATTAATCTGGGCGAATTACCCTTAGCTGAGCTAGAATTTCAGGGTACTACCCTCTCGAATTTATATTTAGAGTCAGTACATCATGATCTAGGTATTTTAAAATCAGACAAACCCACGAAAAGAACACCTTATTTCTTCAATGGAGCTTACATTCGTATTTCAGGATTCAATCCACGTCATGGTTGGTGCAGTGCTCTAATCGAGGATATAAAACCCTATTCGATTAGAGTTCGCTTCCTAGAAAAGCCATCTCCTGTTATTACCAACAGGAAAAATCTTAGAATCGATGGCTCATTCATAGATCTTTCAAGGAGATCTAAGTTTGCGCTCTCCATCCTCGAGGCACCAGAATTGTTTTCGATCAACGAAGAAACAAGAAATCACTTTTTGAGGTTTAAAGAGTTATTGAAAAACCCTTCAAAGGCTATTTCCATAAAAAAAGATACAAAAATTGGTTTAAATCCAAGTCAAGAGCAGGCAGTGGGATTTATGATGGAATCAGAGTACGGAGTCGTTCATGGTCCTTTTGGCTCAGGAAAAACAACTGTAATCGCCTATGCCTCACTAGAACTTTTAAAAAAAGGTAAAAAAGTCTTAATTGCCTCTTTTACCAACAATGCGGTTGATAATGCGCTAGAGAAGATAGTTGAACTGATGAATGAGAAAAAAATCAGTGCTAGAATAGTCAGGGTTGGAAAACCGGAAGCAGTAAGACACCTAAAAGGAGTAGAAATAATAGACACCTTAGAAGAAAATCTGGAAGAAATAAAAAAACTGAAAGAAGCAGATCTTGTGGGAGTCACAATTGTATCAGCCTTCAGCGACGCATTTTACTCTGCCTTTGCAGAGTTCCCTCATGAAAAAGATTATCCTCACTTCTCTCAACAACCTTTTGATGTTCTCTTCTTAGATGAAGCCACCCAATGTATTTTACCAACAGCCATAATACCTGGAATTTTTGCTAAAAAGTGGATTTTAATTGGAGATCATAAACAATTGGAGCCTGTTTTGGAGGATAAAGATGCTAAGAGGCTTATGAGATCTTGGTTTGATCAGGTAATTGAACACTTGGAAAAGAAAAAATCATACCACCCCTACAGAATGTTAGACGTTCAGTACAGATGTCCCCATGAAGTTGGAGAATATCTCTCAAAATATTTTTACGATTCGAAGTTAAAAAACGATCCAGGACCAAAAGAAAACCACCATCACAAAGAGATTTTGAACATAGATCTTGAAGGAATAGCAAGCAAGTACAACGAAATCCTGAAAGAAATGGATTTAAAGGCTGAAATAACACCAAAAATCTTGAAATTATGTTCTGATCCTAAAAATACCTTAATTTTCATCGATACTTTAGGTTCTTGTCGAGAATCAGGTGATTATAGCAAATCCAACCCTCTAGAGGCTGTAATCGCAGCCTCTATCATAGATTTATTAAGACATGCAACCGATGATATATTGCTCTTAACACCGTATCAAAGGCAGAATAACTGGATAAAAACCTACTTAAAGAGGGAAATAAGATCAGGAACCATAGATTCTTACCAAGGAAGAGAACACGATATAGTGCTTCTCTCTCTTGTTCGTAGTAACGACGAGGGTGAAATAGGTTTCTTAGGAGATTTAAGAAGATTGAATGTGGCAATGTCTAGGTGCAAGAAGAAATTAATTGTTATAGGGGACTCCACTACCCTGGAAAAAGTAGGAGATCAAATAGGCGCCAAAAACGCGCTTTTGGGATACATAAATGAGGCTAAGAGACTGGGGACCTACATAAGTGTGAAAACAGTATCGAAGCAAAGGGGGGAAGTTATTAAACCTAGAGACGTATCTAAAAAAATCAAATTCAATACTCGATCTTAGTCTCGCCATTTTCGATATAAACTCTTATTGCGTGAGCGTTTCTTGCCAGTTCAGGATGATGTGTAGCCACTATGATCTGAGGAATCTCTTGTATATAAGCCAAAACGTTAGCCAATTGGTCTACGTCTTCGTCTCCCAGACTTTCTGTAGGCTCGTCCACCAGCCAAGTCTCGAAGTTTTTTGCAAGAGCTTTCGCGACCGCAAATCTAAATGCTAGACTGACAATGGCTTTTTGACCTCCTGATAAAGTATCTATGGAAATCTCCCCGTAGGGATTCTCTACAGTTATTTCATAGTTTTCTTTGAGATTTACCTTATGAAAATCTCCATGAACGTATAGTCTGTTGTCTCCCAAGAAAAGGTCTTCAAGTTGTGCTTGAAGGACTTTAAGGCTTTCTACACGGATGAGTTCTCTTGCTTCCTTAAATTTTTCTCTTATATCCCCTGCTAAATGGTTGGCTTCTTCAACTACATCTAAATCTTTTTTCTTCTCTTCTTTTGCCTTTGCATCCTCGATTAAACTCTTTAGTTCTTCGATCTCCCTGTTCAATACCTTGAGATCGCTTTCTATTTTTGTTTTGAGTACACTCAAGTTTTCTTTATCGGAGGTTAGTTTAGATCTTTCCTCTTCAAAATTCTGTTTTAGTTGAGTCAACTCTTCGATGGGACTGAGTCCTTCAATTCCAAGTCTACTTATTGAATCTCTTATCACTCCATTAAGTTCTAGTGAGATATGATTTTTTTCAAGTTCATATTCCTTTATTTTACTAACATATTCTTGTTTGCGTGCTGTAGTCTCTTCTAACTTTTTTTCTAGCTCATCTTTTCTCGTCTTTTTGCTGGAATACAGATCTCTGAGTTTTCTCAAATCCTCTCTCACAGAATTTAGTTTAGCTTCATATTCATCGTATTTCTCCTTAATCTCTTTCCTAATCGATTCTTCCCTTTCTTTCTTTGTATTCTCTTTTTCTTTTAAAATATTGCTTTTTTCCTTAACTTCTTCCTCAAAAACATTGATCTTTGCTTTTAGTTTGTCCAATTCTAGTTCTAGTTCTTCTATGACTTTTTTCTTGTGTTCTTCGGTGAGGGGCCTTCTGCACAAAGGACAAAGAGCATCTGGACCAGCCTCTAATTTTTCTAGCTCTTTTTTCTGCTTTACTATTTTTTTTGCCTCACCTCTCTTTTCATCCATTTGACCCTTCATATATTCATATTCTTCCCGAATATTTTTAATTTCGGTATCTAGTTCTTCTTTTATTTGGGAAAAAGAACCCTCAAGAACCACTATACTGTGATCTCTCTCACGGATCAAAAATTTTTCCTCATCGCTTAACCTTTCTATCTTACCTTCTAGTTTTTCCAAATCATTTTTTAGGTGTTCAATTTCTTTCTTAATGCTAGCAGGATCCAATCTTGATAGTTCTTCTCTTAAAACGTTAATTTCTATGTTTATTTGCTCTATTTTCTTGTTTAGTTTTTCTATTTCCTCTTTAAACTCTTCGCATTCTTTTACCTTCTCTTTGATACTCGATAAAGATTCTTCTATTTTCTTTATTTTATCCTCCAGTTCCTCGATTTGGGAGGCAAAATCTTCTACCAATTTCTCTTTTTCTCTTTTCTCCTCTTCTAGTTGTTCAAGCGATCTACCTTGGAGCCTTCCATCAAGTCTGGCAATTTCCTCCTTTAATTTATTTAAATCATCCTGATTGGCTTTCGCTGGCTCTTTTAACCAATCATATGCTTCTCTCAAAGACTCCAATCCCAACAAACGGTCTATTATCTTCTGTCTCTCTTCAGGAGAGCCTGTTATCAGTCTTGCTATCTCCCCCTGAGTCGCGTAAAAAAGATTTTGGAACTGATCTCTGGAAATACCAACGATTCTCTCTATTTCCTCGGTAACTTTCCTGTGTCCGCTTGCAATCCGATAACCGTTATCCAAAAGCTCGAGATAGTCTTCTTCCCCTCTAACAACCCTGTAATCTTTTCCCTCATGCTCAAATATTATTTCTATTCTAAAATCAGACTTACCCTTCGTAATTAGATTCTTAAATTTAATCCCCCTCCATCCGTACAATCCAAACATGATGGAATCGAGGATGGTACTCTTCCCAGAGCCAACTCTTCCTAAAAGAACGTTTAACCCTCTTTGAAATTTTATAGGAGGAGTGTTTGCAGTATGAGTCTTTATATTTATTGCGTTTACCTCCTTGATGATCATGAATGCTCCTCCCTTTCTTTTAGGTCCTTCACGATTTTTCTGAGATCTTCAGTAAAGAGTTTCTTCGTTTCTTCCTCATTATCGCTTTTGGAGGCTTCAAAGACTTTGTAAGTTAAGCCTGCTAGTTTTTTTATGATTTCTTCATCTCTTATTGGCTTTTTATCCTTGGTTTTAAGTGGTTTTTCTTCTAATAGTTTTTTGAATAAGTCTTCCCCTATCTCTATTGTTTTAGACTCCCCAACACTAAGCAAAGGCAAAGTTTTCGCCTTAGTCTTATCCCGTATTACCACATGAGCAACACCCATCTTTTCTACTGCATTAGCAATGCTGGATCTTATTTCTGGAGAAACAGATTCTCTCACTTTTCCCAGTAAATCTATCACTACATACGCATTTAATGGATCTTTTAACTTTGATTTGACCTCTTTTATGGCTTCATCAAGTATCTCTCTACCAACAAAATCTGCTATATTCACCCTTATCCTATGTAGTCTTCGAACTTCAGAGTCTAGATCTATTTCTTTGAATATCGTGTTTATTCCATTTTTACCAAATTCTAAAATGAAATAACCCTTCTTCTCACCTATTTCTCCTGAATCAATTCTTTCCGTGCTACCTGGGAGGATTATTAAGGTATCTCGAATCTTAGGAACAGGATCTAGTGGCCTATGGATGTGTCCATCTATTATTACGTCAAATCCTAGTTCGACGATTTCTTCTTGAAGTAGTCCTTGAATAGGCGTTGTAGGTGTTTGCAATCCCTCTATGGTTTGATGCATCAGAAGTAAATTATAGTCCACATCATCCATTGGAGTAAATTCTTTCAACAGATTCCTGGCCACATTGGGATGTCTGTATCCAAATCCCTGAATGCCTAATTTTACATCCTTATCTTCCATCAAAAAAATCTTGGGTTCGGTAATTTCTTCTGTTACATAAAGATCTGTGTAGTTAGCAATTTGAAAAATCTCAAATAGTTCGAGAATACTTGAGTATTTTGCCGGGCTATCTGGATCTCTTGTTCCATCGTGATTTCCATGAATCATGAAAAGAGGGGGAACTTTTTTATTCTCATGTACAGATGTTACCGTGCATTTATCTGAGAGTTTTTCCCCCAGCCATGTAAACTCCCGAATTGCGAAGTTGAAGTGAGAAGGTTTTCTCGGATAAACCTCATGGAATAGATCACCTGTGAATATTAATCCATCTGGGTTTGATTCTCCTATTTTTTCTGAAAAAACTCTGAAACCCTTTACTATATCATTTCTTCTTTCACTAAAGTCAGTCAGACCTGCTCCGAGATGTGAATCTGAAAAAACAGCGAGCTTGATCATTTTTGACCCCCCAATCTTTAGATATTGTTCACCCGCAAGTTGAATGTGGTGAATGACATATCTATTTTTTGGACACGAATTTTTCACCGTAAATCTGATTAATCTGAAAATGAATAGTGAATAGAGGAAAAATGAAAAACATAGTAGTGATTGGTGGTGGAACAGGAAGTTATACGGTGCTAAAAGGATTAAAAGAGTATGCAAAAGAGGGTTTATGTAGCATTACCGCTGTTGTAACGACAATGGATAGTGGAGGAGATACAGGAAGATTAAGGGATGAATATGGAGTTTTGCCTCCAGGAGATTTGAGAAGATGCTTGGTGGCATTGTCAGAGGAAACAGAACTTATGAAAAAGCTATTCCAGTACAGATTTTCGAAGGGGTCTTTGGAAGGTCGAAGCTTTGGCAACTTATTCTTAACAGCATTGACCGATATCACGGGGAGCGATGAACAATCCATTAAAGAAACAAGCAAAATCTTAAAGATTAGAGGGAGAGTACTTCCTGTTACCCTAGATAAAGTTGATTTATGCGCCGTACTGGAAGATGGAAGTATAATCAGGGGCGAAGCAAATATAGATATACCGAAACACAATCCAGATTTAAAAATCGTAGAAGTTTACTTGGATCCTAAAGCAAGAGCATACAAAGACACCTTGGAAGCCATAAAAAATGCGGATTCCATTGTTATAGGACCTGGAGATTTATACACAAGCATTGTCCCAAACCTTTTGGTAGAAGGCGTTTCAGATGCAATAAGACTTTCTAAGGCAAAGAAAATTTATGTATGCAATCTCATGACAAAATACGGAGAAACAAACGATTATACAGCTACAGATCATATAAAAACGATTGAAAGATATTTAGGAAAAGGAGTAATTGATTCAGTCATAGTCAACTCAGGAAAAGCCCCAGATGAAGTATTAAAAGAATACGCCAAGGAAAAAGCCTACCCGGTAAAATACAATGTCCAAGAAATACATGATCTAGGAATAAAAGAAGTTGTAGAAGCGGATGTTATGAGCAAAAAAATCTTGATAAGGCATGATTCGAAGAGAATTGCCGCTGAGATAATGAAATTGATCGGTGCTTAAGATTATCCGAGATACCTTGTTCCCTTTAAAAAACCATCCAATCCCTCAAAAAGTTTAATAATAAAGAATGCTGGATTAAAATCCGAGGTGGTTTTATGGGGTTTTCTGGATGTTATACGGCGCTTATAACGCCCCTGAAAACAGATTTTTCGATAGATTGGGAAAGATTCCAACAAAATATAGAATACCAGATTGAAAATAATGTATCTGGAATATTGGCTATGGGAACGACCGGAGAAAGTCCCACGATGAGCTGGGATGAACATAATGAGGTGATTGAAAAGGCAATAGAATTTTCAAAGGAGAGAACAACGAATATTTCAGGAACAGGGAGTAATAATACAAATGAAACGTTAGAAGGTACTAAACATGCGCAACACGTCGGCTCAGATGCTGTCTTATTGGTAGATTGTTATTACAATGGACCATCCTCAATGGAATTGAGAAAAGAATATCATGGACTGGTAGCGGAAAAGTTTCCAGACCTAGAGGTCATTCCGTACGTGATTCCTGGACGCACCGGATGCGAATTGTTACCCGAGGATCTTGCAATCTTGGCAGATGAATACGACAATGTTAACGCTGTAAAGGAAGCAACTTTAAATATAGATAGGATGAAAAGGACCAGAACCCTTGTCCCGGAAGATTTTGCTATACTGTCAGGTGACGATGATATAACGTATACCATAATGACAGATCCTGAGATCAAGGGAGCAGGAGTAATTAGCGTGATGTCAAATGTGGCGCCAAGAGCAATGCAGGAAATGTGCGAAGCGATCCTTGAGGGAGATCTTGATAAAGCCAGATCATTAAAGGAGGCTCTAACTCCTCTGTTTGGCGTAGTTACCGTGAAAACGGAAGAAACATTTACAGTTAGAGGGAAAAGAGAGAAGGTACCTCAAAAATTTAGAAATCCTCTACCATGCAAGACTCTAATGGCTGGACTGGGAATTGACTCAGGTGTTTGTAGAAGACCGCTGGGTAAAATGACCAAAAAAGGCGTGGAAATAGTCAGAAATGCGGTAAAAACTGTTTTAGAAAAAAATCCTGAAATTCTAGAGCCATTGGAAAATTTCTACGACGTAAATATTGAAGAAAGAGTTGGAAACGACGATTACTGGAAACTGTATTACCAGTGAATTTTTCGCAGATCATAGGGATAACCATTTCTTTCTAATTTTCCAATCTCTATGAAATGATACAATATTCACAGAATGATATAATATCTTCAGGAGAGTTATGGTTTACAGAGTAATATAACATGAGTAAATAATATGAGTAGGGATGTTTGATGTTAGGAGCACCTACAGCAAAGGAGATAATTTTAGTAAGTGGAATAACTCTCTCGTTGATTTTTCTCGCAGTATATAAGTTCGGAGAAAAATATGAAAAAATATTGATGGATTTAGCATCAAAATTGAATTTAAATTACAAGAGCGGCATCCTTAGAGGAAAACCAAGGCTTTGGGGAAATTACAGGAACCATGATGTAAGATTAAGTTATGCGCAGTACAGTTTTAGAGGAATAGTAGAGCAATACAATAATTTCACAGTAAAGTTAAGCAGGAATATATCAAATGGATTCACCATAAACAAAAAAAGATATTTTTTGAGATTGAAGGGCTCATTCGAGATCGGAGACCCATATTTCGATGAAAACTTTACTGTTCGATTTATTTCCTTAGATAGGGAGTCCTTCTTAAAGGAAGAAATAAAGAGAATCTTAGATTCATCAACTATTCAAAAACTCTTGGAATTAGATTTGGTAAAGTTAGAAGTATCGTCCTCGGAAATAAGTCTTGAAACAAAGGCATGGAATTTTGATCAGGGATGGATAACAGATACCCTCAACTTCTGCGTCGATCTTGCAGAAAAGATAGAGAGAAGTAAATTATGAGATCTTGGAGAGAGCGATGATAAAACTCGCTATACTCCATTTAACGTGGAGATGCAATCTTAAATGCAAACACTGTTTCTCAAACGCCAAAGGGGATGAACTCAAAACCGATAAAGCCATTGAGTTGATTGATGTTCTCTGGGATAATGGGATAGAAAAACTAAATTTCTCAGGAGGAGAATTTTTACTGAGAAATGATTGGCCCAAGATCTTTGACTATGCGATAAAAAAAGATTTCCGAATATATTTACAGACAAACGGCACAACCATCACAAGAGAAGTAGCGAATAACTTAGAAGAGGCTTTAGTTTTTGTCAGTTTAGATTATCTCGGTAAAAAACACGATAACCTTAGAGGCAAAGAAAAAACATTTGAAAAGGCTATACAGGCTTTGAATTATCTCAAGAATCCTTGGGTAAGATCCACGGTATTCAACGACAATGTAGAAGATTTGAAGAGAATTATTGATATGGTCTGCGAAAATGAATGGGGGTTTGCTGGATTTATATTTGTACCCCTAGGACACGGTGCCTCTATATCTGATAGGGTACCGGATGCAAAAATGCTAAAGGAAGTCTACGAATACGCACTGGAAAAGAGCAATTTTTACTCAAAAATTGTTGTGAGAGATTTCTATTTCTTCCTCAAAAATAAGGAAAGATTTGAAAAAAGAAAAAAAAGATTCAAAAAATTCGGATACTGTCCTGCTGGAAGATTTAGATTGTCTATAGATCCATTAGGCAATGTCAACCCATGTCCTTACATCCCAATAAAGGCAGGGAACATAACCAAAGACGACATAGACACCATTATAACCAGAACAATGGAAATATCAGAGAAAATCAGAAAAATAAAAATAAAGAAGTGTTATGGCTGTAAACACATAAATATCTGTAAATGCGGTTGTCTGGCCCATGATATTTGCATAATACGCGAGTTAAATCTAAATTAGTTTCCCTTAAAATCATTTTCCAAATGTATTTCTCCATAGGTAGCTTAAGAAGAAGAGGATATATAGAAATAAAGGTAAATATCCTTTATGTTGGAAAATCCAAAATTATTTCTACTCTTTATGTTTTTTGCCATCTCATTTTTGATAATATTCTCGATTACAAGAGTGATAAAAGATAAAATCATGAAAAATGATATAATCGGGGCAATTATGGCTATGAGTCCGCTTTACCTATTTTGGCTTCTCATCCTTTTCTTTTTTGTTAATGCTTCATCGATAGATTTATCGACACGAATTACCGGTTTTTTGATCATACTTACGATTATCTTGCTATTAGTTCTAGTAATCGGATATATAATCGGTTTAAAGTTTGGAGAAATAGTTTTTGAGGGTAAAAAATCCAGACCTTAATTCAATTTATCAGCCTAAAATCCTATTTACATCTGAAGATACATCTGAAGACTCTGGTTTTAAACTTATATATTCTCGTATCTTCATCAAGCCAAGCGTCAGGGGAAAGTCCTGCTTTCAGACAGCATTCGCTGAGAAGATCTATCTCATTCCATTCATTTTCCAGCGGCACTTGTGGAAGAATAAGCGCTCTTTGAAAACCTCTTTCTATCATAATTCCATCCTGCCCAAGTTTAATTTGCTTGGGATAATCAACACGCCTTTCTGTTTGAATTTCTTCTATATTGCCCAAAACGCTAACCTCTAGAATTATACTTTCAATTTCGCCCAAAAGATTTAAAATTCTTGCTTTATTTGCACAAGCAATAGCCGAGTCGATGACTGAATGAAAAAGAGGCTTTTCAGGCAATGGATAACCCATTGAAACGATACTCTTTTCTCTATCTCTTTCAATTTTCTTTAGAGTAATAAAAACACCTCTTTTCTCCTTCAATTCATCATAAATGTATATTTTATCAATTCTTTTTTGCTCTTTTAGGTAGTATATGAATGCTTCTTTTGCTAAGTTTACCAAAAGATTTCCTTTTTCGTTTTTAATGAAATTTTGGATTTTTTCACTCATTTCTAAACCTTGCACCAAACTTAAATAATCAGCATTAAATATCTTTTCTCATGAAGTATGATGTCGTTTTTTTGCACCCTCCAGCTATTCATGACTTCAGAAAAAGGGTATTTTTTCCGGGCGCAATTGCGAGAACCGTACCCTTCAGTTCCTCACAGTTTATAACGATACCTGTGGGTCTTTTAAGCATGGCTGAATATCTTGAGAGAAATGGATATTCGGCTAAGATATTCAACTTAGGAGAGTTTATGATAGCAGATAGAAACTTTGAAGTGGATGAATTCATCAAAAGAACCAAGGCAAATATCTACGCGATAGATTTACACTGGTGCGTCCATTCTCATGGCGCCATAGAGATTGCAAGAATATGCAAAAAAATAAGACCATCTTCTTCCCTAGTTCTTGGTGGACTTACTGCAACGTGCTTTCACAGAGAAATAGTTCAGAAATTCAAATTTATAGATTTTATCGTGAGGGGAGAAGCGGAAATACCTTTTTTGATGCTAACCGAAAGGCTTGAAAGACAAAAAAATGTAGAAAATGTTCCAAACCTTACATACATCAACAAAAACGGTAGAATCAGTATAAATCCTACCATGAAGCCTGTTGATACTCTAGACAACTATGACTTTACAAGATTGGACTTGGTAGAGCCAAAAAAGCTACTTCTAGAAAGGATTACAGATGGATCAGTTCTTAGGTGGTGGTGTATACCTATTGCGAGGGGCTGCATATACGATTGTGTATGCTGTGGAGCCTCCTCTTATGCTTACCGGAAAATGTTTAACAGGGATGCACCTGCACTGAGAAGTCCCCAAAAAATCATAGAAGACATAAATAGGCTAAGGGAACAAGGCATAGATCAAGTTTCTCTATTTCAGGACCCTCGTATAGGGGGTAGAAAGTACTGGGAAAATCTTTTTTCACTTCTCAGCAAAGAAAAGGTCGATGTAAATGGCTTGGATATGGAGCTTTTCGTTCCGGCAAATGAAGAGTATTTGAAGGCCATAGCAAAGATCGGCGTTCCCATAGCTCTTACAATCTCACCAGAATCCGGCTCCGAAAGCGTTCGCAGAGCTCACGGAAGGAATTACTCTACGGACGATCTCATTAAAACAGCTAAACTTTGCCAGAAATACAGTTTAGACATTGGAGTCTTTTTCATGCTGAGTCTAGGCGAAGAAACAATCCACACGATAAGGGAAACATGGAACCTATGGGAAAGGCTCTACTCATTAAACCTTGAGGGATACATTAAAAATGGCGAGAAGGCATCCATCGTCAAACCTGAGTTTGGTTTCATGCTTCTTTTAGATCCAGGATCTCTGGCCTTTGATTTTCCAGAAAAATATGGTTACAGATTGATTTTCAAGAATTTCGAAGATTACTACAACGGTATGATGATGCCATCTTGGAACCTATGGCTGAGCTACGAACCACGATTTCTGGATAGAAGAACTTTAACAGATTTAATAACAAAATCTCTAGAGATAATGGTAGATTTAGAGGCGAGATATCGCTTTCTATGCGAAAATCCATCTGATACCGCAATGTTAAGTTTTGAACTATTTAAAATCAAGGCTTGGCACTGGATAGGGAGGGAAGTTGAAGCAATAATGAATTTAAGCAATTTAGAAGAAAGGAATAAGCGATTAATGGTCTTAAAAGAAACTTTTGAGGAATATTTGAATCCTGAGAGATTCAAGGTAACCAAATCAGATCCTTTCGGCTACAATAAATCCCTCGAGGATTTATATCATCAGTCTCTCGGTCTCATGAACGGCATCTAGCCTCATCCGAAATCGATGTCTAAAAAAACTTTTATAGTAGTATAAGATTCCAAATTGTCAGGAAAACAGGAGGAATATTATGGAAGCACCAACTACTTGTTGTGAGGAAAGGTTATGGTGGGAGACTATTATTTCAGATCTATACGAAGCAAAATGTAAAAAATGCGGAAAAATGTATCTGAGAAAGGGCATGTCATGTTACATAAAAGAATCTGGCGAAGCCAAGTATAAGTGTCCTGAATGCGGTGCAGAAATCGTGGAAAAAAGCCTGCCGCATCCAGTTAGACCGGGATACAGAGTTCCAGCCTACTATTGCCCGAACTGCGAGGAAGAACCCCAAGCATAATAACCTGTGAGTCCTTAATAAAAGTGAGCATTGTTATTTTCAATATTTTTTTAATGTTCATCCATTTTCCATTCTGCTATCATCTCGAACAGCGTTGTTTCAGGTAGTTTTCCCTGCATATCCTTTGATGCACCGCATTCAGGACACTTTTCCACTCGAGTCTCAGCCTTGTATGTGTGTCTGCATTCAATACAGATCCAGTACGTCATGGCTCTATTTCGATATTAATGGTAAAAAAATCTTGGGGTGATTTTCTCCACATTTCTTAATTAAAAAATTGATCACTCAATTAATGTAGGTGTTGAATAAGATCCGTCAGCTTTTTTAAATCATTGGGTTAAATAATATTAATACCATGTAACTGGTGTGGAAATGGAGAATAATGTTTATTGGGATATGGTCGAAAGAGTGAAGAGGCTCCCAAGACTTCAAGTCTACAGAAACAATAATACAGTAGCGGAAATAGACGGTTTTCCTCTAATAATCGAAGACATAGTGAAAGCAGCCATGATAAGCAGGCTAAATCTCTTACTCTGCAGCGAGCGAGGAGAGGGAAAGACCCAATTAATGAATGATGTTGCCAACAATTGGTTCGGAGGAAATTCAGTATATCTAAGAGCAAGGCCAGACTCTGATCCGAAGGAAATCTATGAAAAATTCAACATCGATAAGCTTGAAAAAGAGTTGACCCCAGCGATCAAGATCCCTTTAGTTTTGATAGATGAAATCAATAGGGCTCCAAGCATTACGCAGAACCAGTTTTTCAACATGTTTGATGGCTACATAGAGACCGGAAAGGGTACTAGGATCCCTCTGGGATACAAGGGTTATCATGTTGTGATAGCCTCTGCCAACATAGGAGATGGAAGGTACTACGGAACTTTTGATGTCGATCCGGGTCTGACAGACAGATTTCATATCGTGCTAGATATGGATAACCATCCCCCTGATACAAAGGACAATTTAGAGATAATTCTCTCGGATACAGATCCAATAATATTGGATTCCAAAAGAGAAGACCATATTGAGGACATCATATATGTAAAAAATCTTCTAAACAATGTTGAAATGGACATCTCTGCTTATTTAGCCTTAAGTTTTCTCAGAGATGGTCTGGATTATTGCCTTCCTGAAAAATCATATGGCACTAAGAGCAAAAGGATGATACCAAATGCAATCCCTGAGATATGCGAGGGCTGCTCAAGGCTGGGGGATGGCTGCGGCTACATTAGACCACTATCTGTAAGAGGAGAAAAAGCACTGAAGAAATTCGTTTGCGGAATAAAAGTTGTTGCAGGAGCAAAGGGCAATACAGACGAGATCGTCTCTTATAGAGATGTATTTGAGGCATTCAAAATAATGGCACCGTACTCGAATATAATAGACGATTACTGGGTCAGGAGGGAGTACTGCTCCAACCCGAGTTTAGCCATATTAGACCTTACTAGAAGATTCCAAGAAGGCTTTGATGAAAAAAGAGAACTGATAGAAGAGGCTTTTTTAGACTCTGTTAAGGGAAAGTTAGGTACGAGCACCCTGGATAAACTTAATCATGAATGGGAATTTTGCGGAGAGATCTTTCGAGAAATAAACAATATTGCTCAAGAACAAGGAGATCTCAGCAAGAAATCAGAGGAAGAGTATAAAACACTCGTCAAAAGATATCCCATACTGAAAGTATTTGTTGAGTAATGGAGAGACAAATGGATCTAATACAAAGATTGAGGGACTTTAAGAATAAAGAATTGGGAATGATAGGTGGCGGAGTAAGAGTAAATTACCTCAACACAGAAAGGGGAAACATAAATTCAGACATCGACTATAGATGGAACATCAAAATAGATATAAATCCAGAGTGGAGGATTAACCCCGCAGTAAAAGAATATCTCTTAACTCAGGGACTAGATCCCGGTGACATATTCTTTATCGTATCCCGAGATCTACTAATACACGAGAGCTTTCATTGGAAATACAACTTAGAATACAACGGAAGAAAATTAAATGGCTGTCCAACAGACATAATCTACCACAGTGATATCCTCGGATCGGTTACCAAGGCCCTTAAGCTGAGAGGAATGGAGGGGGCTCAGGGTTACATCGCAAGTGCCTTTGAAGATCTCGTGGCAAATACACTTGCGAAGCTTCTATATCCCCCATATGCTGGGCAGGTTATATTCTACTACGACAGGGCATTGATTAACAAAGGTTTTGATCCATTCTCTGAGGCTCTAGTTAAGTTAAATATTAGATCTTGGGGTGTGGAGCGGGACCGTCTTCTATTAAAAGAATTCTTCTCCAATGATAAAATAATAGACGATGTTATAGATAAAATTACCAGAGAATTGGGAATTACTGAAAGCATAGAGGATAATGCACGCGCCCTTTCCTATAAGAAGGACTGGCCATACAAGAGTTATACCTTCGCCTACCACATGGCAACTTTGATAGATGAAAAATTTGAACAAATTACGATGGGTCCTGAGAGCAGTTTCGAGAAGATGATGGATATTCCAAGGGTAAAGAAGGATCTAGTATTGAAGGTATACATGAGATCAAAAAAACCATCTGATGATGTAAGAGAAATTCCGGAACACATGGATAAATTTGAGTTTTTAGACTTGTTATACGATGCTCTTTCCTCCAGAATATTCATAAAGGCAGAAGGAACAGGGGAAGGATTTGGATATCCGGTAATGAAGTATTGCTTCAAGAAATTTGAAAAGGATAAAGACGATCCAGAAAGGATTGTTTTTAGAAGGCTTGTACCTGATCCAGATAGCCCGTTCAGGCAAATGATAAAAAGACCCATAAACTTTCAGGTTCCAAGATTTGATTATTCCCTAACGATACCTGCAAAGTCTGGCTTTGGGAGGATGCCTGACTTTTGTTTCATAATAGACACATCTGGGAGCATGCAAGAGGATGTTGAAGGCGTAAGCATAGTTCAAGTTGGAGATGAAAGCAAATACCAAGAGCTTATCCTTAAGAGGGAAAGTATCGTTGAGTGGGGTGATGATAGCAAGTACCATCATGCGCTTCTGGGTCTTTATGGAATAATTAAGTACATTCAGTCTTATGGAATAGCCCCTTACGTGAGATACAACCTTATAAACTTCTCAGATAAAACACTGAAAACCGGGTGGAAAACGTATTCGAGGATATCTGAGATAAAAAAGCTAGCATTAACTCCTCAGTTTGGAAATACCATTATCGATATTGATATCGTTAAAACCGAACTTGGTGGAGGCGGGAATATTATCATCATGCTCTCAGACGGACAGATCCATAACTGGCAGAAAATAAAAAGCGAATTCATCGATGTTGCAAAAAAGAACTATCTATCATTTATAGAGGTGGAAACGGAAAGTAAAACTGGATATGATCTTAAAGAAGCAGGTTTCGATGTCAATCATGTAAGAAACAGGAAGGATCTACTGAAGTTGATGATTGACCTGACAAAACAAGGAATTAGGAAATTCTAGTATGTTAAGGAAGAGATTATTCGGGAAGACATATTCAGAAATCTCAAGCGAAGTTGAAATCAAGAAAGAAAGTAAGGTAGAGAAGAGCGAGAAAGTTCTTGAAATGGAAACCATTAGGGAGTTATTTGGTTCCTTCATGGAAAAGAAATCAACAATCATCCAGAACGATTATAAAATCGCATACAATAGCCTAAAAAACTTAAATTATAGCATAAAGACAGTAGAGGAATTCTCCAAGGACTTGTGGAAACTTCAAGATCTTTACACAGATATAGAGGATTTTAAATCCAAAGCAGGGGTTTTTCTCTCCGCCTTAATTAATGTCAGGAGAGAAGAAGATATGTGCCTTGATTTAAGGAAGCTAAGAGATCCCCTCGATTATGTTGGCGTATTTCTCCAAGGAGGAAGAATAATAATTGAAGGAAATGTTGGAGATCGTCTCGGGCACATGATGAGGTCAGGACGGATAGAGATTAAGGGAAATGCAGGAGAGAAAGCCGGATCAGACATGTACGGGGGAGAGATAATAATTCATGGAGATGCAGGTCATAAGGCAGGTCACTACATGTGGGGCGGTAAAATGGAGATAAAAGGAAACACAGGATACATGCTTGGATACAATATGCTTGGAGGGGAAATCATCATCCATGGAGATACTCAAGACATGGTGGGGAACTGGATGACAAAAGGCTCAATCAGAATAAAGGGCAGGGCAGGAGAACACGTTGGACTTTTTATGATCGGAGGAGAAATCCACTTAGATGGAGAATATACTTCCGTAACTGAAAGAAGAAAGGGAGGAAAAATATACCACAAAGGCAGGTTGATCGAGCAAAAAATAGGCATACCGGTTAGGTTTGACATGATACCTTTCAGAACATGAAATTTTAAATAACTAAGCTTGGAGAGGAGGGCAAGATTAAAACTACTCACATTTCTTTTAGAAAACTATCAAGGCCCGTTTATATGGCGATTAAAAAGACCTTGATATCGTACCATGAAGATTTTGGAAAACACGGATACTGGACAACCAAATATAGAGTGAATCCCTCGTTTGATTACTTAAAGGCTAAATCACTTACTGATAAAAATAATATTCATGTTAGAAAACCCTCACCTGTCTCTCTTGATCTCTTGAAGAAAGTTCATAGTGGAAAGCACATCTCAAGCGTAATGGCTACAGATTACTTCGACATCGCCTTGCTATCCGCTGGTAGCGTCTTGGTGTGTGGAGAATCTCTGATTAGAGGAGAATTTGAAAATGCCTTCGCATACGTCGGCACAGCAGGACACCATGCAAGTAAAGAGAGTGCCTGGGGCTTTTGTTTTTTCAATGACGTAGCAATATTGGTTGAATATCTAAGAAAAAATTATGGAGTTAATAAATTCTTCATAGTTGACATCGATCCCCATTTTGGTGACGGAACTAGGGATTTTTTTGAACAGGATAAAGAGGTTTTTCACCTGAATTTTCATGGAGGAACAGAGGAAAGGGTTGATTTACATAACAAAAATATAGATTTTCCCCTACCTCGAGATATAGTGGACAATGAATTCCTTTACGTGGTAGATTCCATCGTGCCTGTACTCACAAAAAAGTTTAATCCTGAGATGATAATGGTTATTTTCGGACACGATTCCCATTACCTCGATTACGGCTCATTTAAGTTGAGTTGGGAATTTTATCCTAAATTCACAAGGATCTTGAAATTAAACGCTAAAAGTGTATGTAACGGTAAATTACTTTATATTCTGAGTGGTGGATCGGTTATTAAGGTTGCGGAGCAAGCAATCTATGGTGTTATTTGTGAACTAGCAGAAATTGAGTACAAACAAGAAGAAGATCCTGGAAAAATTGAGAAAAAAGAAATAAGAGAGGATTTGATAGAAAGAGTTCAAAAGATTTTTCAGAAATTAAAAAGATGATGGTTTAAGGGTATATGTGCTAATTATTTTTATTCGATAGAAGCTCATCGCATTTTTCTAAAAACTTTTTTGCACTTTCTTCATCAAAAGAAAAGTTCCAGTAATGTATGTTTGCATCAAGGCAGTGTATATTTCCCACTTCTTTTTCCATTCCGATCTTCAGGAAAAACTTCTCTGGAGCCTGAGTCTCTTCTTTCGTCCACCTTGATATAAGTCTCACACGACCTTTAAAACCGCATTGAAATGCTTGTTTTACGGCGTCTTTCATCAGTGTTGTACCTATGTACTTTATTTCATCTTTAACGATCGATTCGATGTAGTCTATGAACAGATAGCCTTTTTCCTTGTGGATCGAAAAGGCGTAAGCTCCTAGAACTTCGCCGGTCTCTTTGTGAGTTAATACGCGAATGTTGTATCCGTCATTCACTATACCTCGCCATCCGCCAAAAACAGATTTTTTCCATCTCTCACTGTTGATTAAATACCTCTTATCTTCCCACGATGCCCATTTGACCTTTACTTCAATGGGTTTACCGGTTCTTTTATCTATTACATAGTCCAATCAGTGAACCCTCCCATAGGCTATTTTTTGAGATTTGTATATTTTTGCAAGTAAATATATAACGGTTTTGATAAACTAACTTAATTCTGTAAGGGGTGGTGAGAACTCATTTTACTCAACATAACTCTTTAATTGGAGAAATTAATTCTCCCAATCAATCCATCTCATTCTACAGACCTGCAAGAGCCTTTTTGGTAGATTTTGTACAGTTCTTTCAAGGCTAGTTTTTTATATAGCTTTGCATCTTCGAGTTCGGGAAAGATTTCAAGCGCTTTACCGAAAAAAACCAGTGATTCTCTGAATTTTCCAAGTTGAACCAAGGCCTTTCCCTTACCGTTTAAAGAAGGATAGTGTTCAGGATTTATTTTAAGTGCAATATCAAAACAGATTATCGCCTCCTCATATTTACCGGAGTTGTAGAGTGAAGATCCTATTTCATACCATTCAATAGCTGTTCGGTCTTGTATTCTATCTTTATTTATCATATTCTTCTTCATATCGCTTTCGTCTGTTTTATTACTTCTTGTCTCATTGCTTTTTATCTTATTCTCCATTCTACTTATACTTGTGTGTTTTTACTTATTTTGTTTTTCGTGCTCCACATATCTTTCTTTTTTAAGGGGCACGAAGGGTTTTCATCTAAGATTATAAAAAACTTCCCTTCAGTAAATATAATAAACCAAAAAATAAAAAGAGGCATATCATTGAAAAGCATGAGTCTGAAGGATGCTATAAATAACAGGAACGAAAAGTTACCGGTAGCGCCATTGGTGGATGTTGGTTATCTGGCTTCAGCAATGGGAATTGATCTAAGAAAAGTCCTAAACAACCCTAAAGTATACGCGGACATTTTGATCGAATCCAAAAATTACTTCGGCTACGACTGGCTATGGAAAGACTGGTTCTACGAGTTTGCTTTTGAAGGAAAAATAGCTGGAGACAATATGATATTTGAAACTGAATTGGGAATTCAAATAACCGTACCAAAGAAAGGGTATCCGTGGGTCTCTAAACATAACTCTAGTTTTGAATTTTATGATTTAAGAAACAAAGTGCTAGAAGATTTAAGGAAAAGAACCTCAGGGTTTATATGCGGCACAGTACTGGGACCATTTACATTCTGCGCGACATGGATGTTTGAACTGGAGGATTTTTTGATAAAAATACTCTCAGAGCCAGATATGGTAAAAGAGTGGTTGAAAATATCTGCTGAATTTGTATCAAACTGTGCTAACGTCCAATTAGACTACGCAGACGCTATATTCATTTTAGACTCAGCATCGAATCCCGATATCATCTCTTCTCAGGTATATAAGAGGTATTCCTATCCTTTTCAAAAAAAAATCCTAAAGAAAATTAAGGGAGACGCGATATTGCACATTTGTGGAGACCCTAGCCCGATAATGAGAGAATTCTTATCTCTAAGGTCAGTACCCAGTTTTTCTGAGCATACCGATATTTCAAAGATAAAAAAAAGACCGATAATGGGAAATTATAGCCCTGAAAGATTAATTAGACAGGAAAAAAACGGTATTGTAAATGAGGTATCGGATCTAGTCCACAAAATCGGTAAAAAAGGGTTTATTCTGAGCACAGGGTCTCATATAAGGATGGATACTCCTCCAGAAAGACTCAAAATCTTCGTAGAGGCTGGAAGGCTCGCTGACTCTTCTGGGTGATACTTAAAAATTCAACCTTTCATTAACTTCTCGCAAAGGCTAACTGCCTTGACTGCATCTTCAGCATATCCATCAGCCCCTATTTCTTTAGCGAACTCTTCTGTAACAGATGCTCCACCCACTATTACCTTAACCTTTTCTCTCAATCCCTCTTTTCTGAGTCTCTCTATTGTCTCCCTCATCTTTTCCATTGTGGTTGTCATGAGGGCTGAAAGGGCCAAAATATCAGGCTCAATTTCCTTTGTTTTCTCGATGAACTTCGATATGGGCACATCCCTACCTAAATCATGGACTTCAAAGCCTGATCCCTCTAAAAACATCGCTACAAGATTTTTTCCTATATCATGGACGTCTCCCTCGACAGATCCTATGAGCACCTTTCCCGGGACATTAACTTCTTCTACAACTAAATGGGGTTTTAAGATGTTTAGACCTTTCTGCATTGTATGGGCAGAAAGAAGGACTTCTGGAACGTAATACTCTTTTTTTTCAAACAAATCTCCTACTATTTCCATCGCTTTGATCATTTCTTTTAGTATTGAGTTTGGATTCTCACTTTTTAAAAGATCTCTTATTATTTCCTCTATCTCATTGATTTTCCCTTCTACAATTGCCTCCCTAAGCATATTCTCCGAACCTTATGTTCTTCATGAATATCGATTCAAACTCCGGTTGAGTAGATAACTCTATGTATTCAATTTTTTCCGCAATTTCTTCAGCCTCTTTTTTTATCGAATCGGACAACATAGATTTAATCGCCCCAAGACCAGCTGCATTTCCTGCATAGAATATATGCTTGGATTGAGGGAGCAAGCCCAAGTAAATTGCGTTTTCTCTATCTATATAGTTACCAAAAGCCCCGGAAATGTAAATTTTTTTTGGAGGTTCAAGCATGTTTACAAGGATGTCTATTCCTGTTCTAATAGCTGCCTTTGCAAGTTGGAATTCCCTTATATCTCTCTGGGTTATTCTGATCCCTCCAATGCTGAATTCCTTAAGCAACTTTCCATTTCTATTTATTATGCCAGATTTTAGCATTTCAGCAATCGCATCTATTAAGCCAGAGCCGCATATTCCCCTTGCTGGTTTATTACCTATGGTTTTGTATCCAAAATTTTTCCATACACGTTCTATTGCACCGTCAGTAGCCCTCATGCCGCTTGAAATATTGGTGCCCTCGAAAGCAGGACCTGCCGCGGAAGAACAAGCGAGTATTTTCTTCTTATTGCCTATAATGATCTCGCCATTGGTTCCGAGATCTATCGCCAAACAGGTTTCATTTGATTTATGAATCTCAAGAGCGATGATCATGCCCAGGGCATCGCTACCCACGTGGCCGTTGACTAGGGGCAAGAAATATACGTATCCTGAGGGGTTTATACTTATTCCAATGTCCTTTGCTTTTTTTTCTGTGCCTTTTTTAATGAGGGGTTTGTACGGATAAAAACCAAGATTCTTGGTGTCTAGACCAAGTAAAAAATGATGCATAACTGAATTCCCCACAACGGTAGAGTAGTAAATACTACTGGGGTCAACATCATTCTTGCAGAGTTCTCTTATGAGTTGATTGATACCTTTTAGAAGAAAATTAGTGAGCTCATGCCTTCCGTTTTTTATTGCGTAGGAAATTCTTGATATCACATCAGCACCAAAGGATACTTGAGGATTGGTAATGGATTTTTTATCCATTAGAACTCCATTTTTAAGGTCTACAAGATATCCCGAGAGAGTTGTAGTTCCTATATCAAGTGAAACTCCGTATAAATCGTTGGTATATCCCAATATCTCTCCATCTCTCATCAAAACAGATGAACCATCCAAATTTTTAATGCGAAAAGAATGGTTTACCTCAAAATTCGATATAGCGAGATCTTTTAAAATTCTAGCAGTTTGGCTCTCTACTTCTACAATGATATCATGAAAGATCTTGGTGGAGCAAGCCAGAACACGCTGAGAGTTTACCTTAACGATGCATTTTCCGCACCTATTTTTTCCACCACACGGAGCATCAATTTCTACTCCTCCTTTGATTGCTGCATCTAGAACTGAGGTCCCTCGTTTTACCTTGACAGATACTGGATTTCTCAGGGAGTCTCCAATGAATTTGACCTTGATTTTTTCCATCAAGAGCCCTTCAGGTTTCATGTAGAGCAAGCAGAAATTCTCGAATTTTGTTCTCAACGTTGCACTCTTCAGGGTTTATGGTGAGGAATGGAATTTTTATTGAATCCCTTATATCCTTGTAGGATTCGTATACCGCTTTAATCCCGAAGGGACACTGCTTGTGGTATATAACTCCATCGATTTCGTAGGTTTTTATCATATCCTTCATATCCAAAGCGTCTTCTCTAGGTGTTCCTATTCCAGAGTGATTGGATATCCATCTGGCGAGTGACCTGAATACGTCAGATCTTATTTTAATTGGGGTTCTATGAGATGTAAACCGTTGATATGGCCATGCCGCTGTAACAATACCGCCATTACGCTCTATTGGCTCCAAAAATTCGTTTCTGAATCCCCCTACAAGAAGAAGTCTTTTTGCCTCTCTTCTTTCTGCCTCTTTTAACTTGGTTTTCAGTTCCTCTATCAAACGATAGCACAAGTCCAAGATTGCATCAACTTCGCCGCCAACATAATCCGTGCATATGACCTTGAGGTTGTAGACATCAAAACTCCTCAGAGGATGAGATTTTCTTATAAGCGTATCGATTTCTTGGAATACTAAACTAATCTCGTTTGTCATTTCGCAACTCTCGACTATCCTGTCTTCGGAGACCTTCTCACCTGTTAATTGAATTAACAAATCATTCAAATAGAGCAACCTATCGTAGATAATCTCTTCCCTCTCTCTCCTGCTCAGACCTCTTTCAATTTCTAAAAATTCAAAATTCCATTCGTTGCCAATTTTTTTTAAAAAATAGTACCATTCCGGTACTTTTTCAACGAAATCTGTAACTACAAGATTATAACCAGGAGAAGCGCCAAGAATTGGAGATCCTGCTCCCCCACTTATGTTGCGACAGATACATTCTCCCACGCCAAAGTGACTGATCCACTTCTTCAATTCGTAGTCTCCCTTTATGATCGCTCTATTCAGGTCTTCACGCCTCTTGTAGACTATGGTAAATACATCATAAGCATTCAGTAATTCTGTTGGAGGACATGCTAAGGTTCCAACAACTTTTCCTCCTTTTCTAACATGCTTGGCCCATCTGTCCCATAAACTGGCATTATATTGGTATAAGAGACGAATACTCTCTAATTCTTTAACCTCACTATAATAAGAAACATCAACGACCCCAAGCATTGTTATCACGCTTGATAACTTTTCTTTGTTTTGAGAATATAATGTTAACGGTATGATTTCTAAAATATAACTATGATTTAGTTGCTAACCCAATTAATCCATCTTAAGGCATCTGGAAATGGATTGTCTGAAAAATTCCTCATCATATATAGAATAACTAAATTCCAGCTCTCTTCTCTCTATTACTTCAAAACCAGATTTTTTAAGGTTTTCCTGAACAATTTCGAAGTTGAAATGAGGATCGTACAAAGGTCTCCACAAGGCAAGCTCCCACATATCCTGAGGATAGAAATCATCTTTTACTTTTGATCTAATGGGCTCAAGGAGAAGCATCTCTCCGCCGTATGGTAGTAAGTCAGAAATTTGCCGGATGAATGAGACTGGGTCGAGAAGATACTCAAGGACTGCATCGCAGATTACGTAGTTAAACGAGTTCTCTTTGAAGGGCAAGCGTTTATCGGCATCATAAACTAAGAAGGCAAGATTTTTTTCGGAAAAAGAGTCTCTTACGCTCTTTAGTGAGGAAAAAGAAATGTTAGCACAAATTACGAAAAAATTTCTTTCAATTAGTTTTTTTATGTAATCTTTAACACCCGCTGCAACGTCTAAAACTATGTCTGCGCTCCATTTCTCAGACATATCAATAAAACTTCTGATTCTTTTCTCGCTCACCATATCAGGCTCACTTCTTTTACCTTTACTTAACCTAGGTGGTATTGCTCCTCTTTCATATCTCTCGAAAAATTCCTTTTTCTTATCTATAAGGGTGAAATAATATATTTCTTCTCTCGAAATTTGTCTTGCCCGGCCTCTGTTATCTAGCCAGAGTTCCATGCTCCTAATAGGATACTTACCTTGGATGGATTGGAAGTACATGTGTCTTTGAGCCCCTTCTAACTCCTCATTCTCTAATCTCAGCAATGTGTAAACATCTTTCTCAAAATTTTCTCTCTCTAATTCTGCCCTCCATGGAAAAAGAACCAGGTAAATAATTCTTTCCATTTTATCTCCTATTTCGTGATCGCATACTAATCTACAAAGGGGATTTTTGTCATGGATTTTTTTAATCTCTATTTCGTACCGTTTTTCATGAGCTGATTTTTCGAAAACTTTACTTATCTCACCCACCGTGTTTATTGCCCTACGCTTGCCTTTTCTCATACCGATTTTCCGCATGTTATTCCCAAACTTAATATAACTCCTGAGATTTAAAACTTAGATCGTGAAAGAGTTGAACTCCCATGAGAGGATGATGAGCGTTTTAAACAAAGAAGAGCCAGATTTCATTCCTGTTGCCCCAATGATTAACATAGCCTTTGCATCCAAGTATTCAGGCATATCCACATTTGAATACGTACTTAATAACGAGATGTACGCTCGAGCCCAGATCTATTGCCAAGAAAGTCTCGGATACGACTGGATATGGAATCATCAGACCATCCAGGGCATTACAGAAAAAGAAAAGAATTCCATTAAAAAATTCCCTAACTATCTGCTACTAGAAACTGAATTGGGCACGATACTAAGAGTTCCAGAGAGAGGATCTATTTCAATCGAGAAACCTGCTTTAGAAAATAAAATGCTTGGAGATCTGGATGTTCCAGATCCTTACAATGAAGAGAGGGCTGAACCCCTAACTTTAATGCTTGAGAAAAAAGACGTTTTTGTCTGCGGAGATGTACTGGGACCTTTTACGTTAGCAGGAACATGGATTCGTGGATTAGAGCTTTTCTTGGAGGACCTGATTCTGAATCCAGATTTTGCAAAGGAAATCCTTGATTTTTCCTATCAGTATTCTCTTAGTTATTCAAAAGCACAAGAAGAGAAGGGAGCACATGGCATTTTAATTAAAGAGCCGAGTTCAACGTTGATATCACCGACACATTTTAAAGAATTCTGTCTTCCTTATCTGAAAAAGTTGATCGCCGATATAGATGTCCCCACCATATTGCACATATGTGGAGATGCCAGAAATATACTAGAAATGGTGGAAAAGATCGGTGCTGATTGTCTTAGCGTAGAGTCTTCAATATCTCCAAGAGATATTAGGGAAGACATTGTTTTCTGGGGTAACTTGGATGTGACAAACGTTTTGATGAAAGGAAAAGAGAAAGTGAGAGAAGAGTCGGAAAGGCTAATAGGAATAGCCGACAGGAATTTCATCTTGAGTTCGAGCTGTGTTGTTCCTGCAGAAACTCCTGTCGAGAGCATATCGGAAATGATTAGAGTTTCAAGGTTTCATAAGAAATGATGGCTGAATACCTTATCTAAACCTATTTACTCGTAAAATCTTTAGATAATTCAAATGCCTTTTTGAAAGCCTCTATTTTCATCGCTTCCTCTTCCCTTCCAAGTTCCATTAAGGCAATTCCTTTGCCCACATTTGCCTCTTCAAAGCTTGGATTTATCTTCAAAGCCTCATCAAAAGATTCCAAAGCCTCCTCATGCCTCTTGAGTTTTATTAGAGCCATTCCCTTACTATAAAATGCTCCCTCATCTTTCCTAATCTCTAAAATTTTGTCGAAGCATTCTATTGCCTCTTCGTTTCTTCCAATCTCTGTGAGGCATGATCCCTTCAACCCCAGAGCTTGTATATTATTAGCGTCTTTTTCTAATGCTTTATTTAGGCAGAAGATTGCTTCATGAGGCAGGTTTTTTTTCATTAGTTCCATGGCCCCCTCGGTCCATGTGCTCCCTTCCGGTATGAGAGAAAGAATCACGCCATGGTAGGTACCCATAACATCATTTTTTCCCGTAAAGAACTCAGGAAAGCCATGACCCGGTAGAAGATGTTTCACGTCCACTTCCAACAGGATCCTGAGGGAAAATAGATAGTCTTGTAAGTTGCCCCCAATCCGTTCATCAGGGGTTGGTAGACCAAACGAAAGCACTGTGTCCCCAGAAAAAAGGGTTTGAGTTTTTTCGTGATAAAGACAAATGCAATCTTGGGTATGTCCGGGGGTATAGATTACTTTGAAATCAAGACCGCTCAGATTTACCGTATCTCCAGTATCTACTCCAGTTACCTTTCCCCCTCTAGCCATTTGTTCTATGGCTCTTGGAAGAAGACCCGTAGACATCGAGTTGTGTACAATTACTTCGAAATCTTTAAATGTGCCGTAGCGGGTCATGAGTTCCATCAAGCCTAAGGTATGATCGTTGTGAGCATGGGTTAAAAAAATCTTTTTTATATCCTCTGCTTTAAAACCCAGTTCAAACAACTCAAAGAAAGCATAGATGTCGTTTCCTGTGTCAACGAGAGTTAGATAATCACCCTCTATAAGATACATATTGGATGATTCTTCATAACCCTCCAAGAACCAAATATAAGAAAAAAAAGGGTCCGCCAGGTTGGCGTCAAGATCTGTTAATTTTACCCAGGTTTTACCTTCTTCCTCCGCGATCTCTTCCTCTATTCTTTTCCACTTTTCCTCTGGGGGTTCGTCCATCCTCATCCAGGAGAATATTCCTTCTCCCCTGTCTGGCTCTCTCCTTCTTGTCACTTGATACTACCTGTTTTTTATTCTACGTAGGTTAGTCTGTAAGGCCAGGTGGGATTCTTGATTTTTTCCATTGGCCACATCTGTTCCTTTGTCTCCCCGGGGTATACATCTTTTCCGCCTATTTTCTCAATGGTTAGCTCTAGATAGTGCCAGGCTGTTAACTTGAACTCGGTGATTACTTCACCAGGGATTACGATACTCATTCCACTGTTGTTAGAGGTATTCCATGTATACTTCTTTTCTGGCTCCGCTACCACATTACCTTCGTAATCATAGACTTTATGGAGGGTCAGCTCAACTGGTGTGTTTGTTGGTACGTTCATCTCCTGGTAGAGCTCCTTCGGCATGTAAATCCACAGAGCTTGCTCTCCAGTTCTTACATAACCCCTCACCAGGATGGGGTCATATCCGCAACAAATAGTACGCAGTTTTTGTGGCATACGTATCACCTCTCCTGAGTATTACAGTTTGGTTATATAAGGTTTTCGGTTAATAGCATTATCGATAATTAAAAATAGATTTTAATAACCTTTTATGTATGGTAAAATTTCGTTTATTACGTAGATAAGTTCTCCCAACTCTACCTTTATTTCTTCTATGTCGATCAGTGGATCCTGAAGCAACATAATTAAATCACTAATCGCTAAGGCTACCTTCTTGTTGATACGGTGTTTCATTACTCTTTGATAATTCTTTGTCATTTTGGATTCATGAATTGGAATCCACTTCTTTTTCCGGTTATCCCATACTTCGCCCCTTAAAAATCTGTATTCTCGATGGGATAGTATTGGCATCAAATCCACCGTTACAAACTCTTGTAACAATCTTATTTATCTGTTTCGTGAAGTTGACATATTTTACTTAAAAAATTATAGAGAAATTCGAGGGAAATAATCTTCCAACAAAAAATCATAAATTCTTCAATCGCTCTATGGTTTGTCTAAGGATCTCCTCACATCCAATGGTTTTTCCAGATTCATCCTTCTTGGGGAACACATCGCAGGGATTCTTATCCATTTTTTTCTCATAGAGTAAAATTGCAGCCACTTCGTTACCAAAGAATGCTTTATCTATTTCTGAGTTAAATATCGATTTATCTACGTTTGTTGCCGAGATGACTGATCTATACACTTCATCTAATTCTTTCGGAGTTATTGAATCCGTGTCTATCCCTTTGGCATCAATACCTAATTCACGTAACTCATTTATGATTCTTAGACAATTTTCTATGTCAACGTAGTACTCATCTCTTGGCTTTACGTTAGAATTATAGTAGAATTCCAACTTCGAAATGCCTATTGATTTTCTAGCCTCAACTATTCTGCTTAAGTCTGCTAGTTCTCTTTCCGCATAATTTAATAGATCCTGAGCCTCGAATTGAGTTAAAATTCCCATATCAAATAATCTTCTTACGTAGGGGTATATATACTCCTCTATCTCAAAATCAAAGTTTGCTACTGCTTCACCGTCTAATTCCCATCTATCAATGTAACATTTCTTCCAAGTGGTTACCATCTCTCTTACCGCGGAAATTTCTTCTTTCGCTACCTTTTTGCGCTCGATTTCTATCTCGTTTTCTTCTTCATTCATCTTCTTCACCACGAATTGTTGATACAATTGTTTTTTGTGTAATTAGGCTAAATGTAGGTTTAGCATAGTAATTTAGTTTTTGATATAATAATTTTGGCATGATTATCGACTATCTTAAAAGTAGGCTTTAATATTTAAAAAATTAGGAGGAAAAGAGTTATTTCTTTTCGTACGCGTAGCACTCCGTTATGACGTCATCCTTGGATATGCACCAGAAGAAGGGCCAGTGGATCTTTTTGCAGTAGCCTATTAAGTCCTCTGGTGGCAGGAATGTGTCTGGTATAATCGGCTTGAAGTGCATGCAAGTTTTACACACATGCTTTGCTGCATCAAATTCTTCCTGAGTAACCATCACCAAGCCCTCCCTTTACCTGGTTCTTGTGGTCCTTTGTTCTTTAGTAACTCCGGATAGTACTTGAGTTCTCCTGCCTCTGGTTTCCAGTACTCAGAGTCATCGTAGTGGTGAGATCCCGCTACTTTAGCAGAGGGTTTCTGTCCAGCCCATCCCCTGAGGGGCTTTCCCCTTATGCTGTGGCTTATCTTTCTTGCCTTTCCTGTGTAAGTTTCTGGATTTCTCATCAAGCATCTGAAAGCCTTTGTTTTTCCTGGCGTACCAGGAGGAATAAATTCGTAGCCTTCCAGCGGCTTGTCTGCATACAGTACTAGTTCGTCAGGTTCCTTATCCGTTTCCTTTGGGTATCCTTCTTGCATTAAGCCATTTACATAGTAGACTTCGTAGGCTTGGCCGCAGCCAGCGCACGCAATTACTCCCGGACCCCAGTTCCAGAAACAGTAGGGATCTATGTAGTTGACAGTTCTGCACTTCGGACAATCGATGATATCACACATCTTATATCACCGCCTTCTCGTAGAGTTCTTTGATCTTTTCCATGGGCATGCCGAGCAAGTCATGCAAGATCTTTATATTATCTGCTCCCAGAGGTCTGCATTCCCATTTGACCCTTGGAGGGGTCTCCGACATCAATGCGGGGGCCCATGATTGCAACACGTCACCGTATATTGGATCGTCGAGGAATCTTAACTTACCTCTCTCCCACATGTGAGGCCATCTGTATATATCTCCGGCACTCATTACCGGAAATGCAAGCAGGCCTTTGTCCTGAATAGCCTCTACACACTCAGCTCTTGATTTATCTTTTGCCCATTTTTCCACTGCCCCGTAAATCTCCATCTGTGCCAGAGGCTTTAGTCTTTCTTTCTCCTCTCCATACTTTTCTGCCAGGTCTTTTCTTCCTATTAAATCGCAGAGTTCTTTGAAGTCCTCGTCTTGGAAGGCACTTACAAGCAGGTATCTTGCTTCGTCTGCTTCCTGAGGATTGTCACTGTCTGGAAAATCAGATTTACCCGCTATGATTATTCCATGTACACATAGCTGGGGCTCCCAGTTACCCCATCTCTGTCTTACAACTCCAAATCTTCCATAGAGCGGTAATCCATATCCCGTAAACCTGTTCGATACCGAAACCTGAGAGAAGTCGATCATAGTTCCTAGGCCGGTCTTTCTTCTCCAATAGCCTGCTGCTACCAATCCGCAAGCGCACATCAATCCTGCTACCCAGTCGATAATCCAGTTTGTGTGCTTTGCTGGGAAACCGCCACCCGCATACTTGATCTGGTACTCGTCTTCGACCTTAACAACGTCTTCGTGCTGTCCGGTTATGCTTGCTAATCCTCCTATACTCTGTCCTAGGATATCGTATGAACCTTTTCTTCTGCCGGGACCGAGGCTTCCGAATCCTCCTAACCAGCAGTATATCAGGGCTGGATTAACTTCTAATACTTGAGGATAGCCTATGCCCCATCTGTTAAATGTACCCGGACGGTAACACTCCGCTAGACTGTCCGACATTCTCCAGAGGTCCCGCATTATTTCCTTCGCCTCGGGATGGTGGTAATCCAAGGTCATCATTATCTTGTTCCTGTTGGCGTGAAGGAATCCATAGCCTGTTCCGGTCATAGGTCGTTCATCGGTTAGAGGATAAAGATATGCTTCGTTGAATGGAGATGTATGCCTCATGGGGTCTGCCAGCCTAGGCATCTCGATCTTTATGACCTCTGCTCCCCATTCTCCTAGTGTAGCGCCTACGTGGGGTGATAAGATGTACATCGTTTGGCTAAGATGTCTCCAGCCTTTTAGTGCCTCAGGTTTTTCCCAATCCTTCTTTGGATCGAATACCTTTCTACAATATTCCTCAAACGGAATTTTTTCGAGTTCTTCCTCCATTTCTTTCACCCCTTAGATGATTCCCTTCTCCTTCCATTCTTTTATTGTTTCTGGACCGACTCCAAGGAGTTTGGCGTATATTTCGTTGTTATCCCAGCCTACTGGTCTTCCAAGCCATCTTATTCTCGCAGGAGCTCTGTGCTGGTGTCCCAGAGGTGGTCTCGCAACGAGGATATTGCCGTAGTGCTCGTCCTCAACCATTTGCACGTGACCTCTGTATATGAAGTCCGGATACTCTGCTACCTCATCTATGTATAACAATGGACCCGCGGCAATACCATATTCTAGGAGTTTCTTCTCAGCCATTGCCCTTGGATTTCTCGCGAGCCAGTAAGATGTTAATGTATAGGTCTTACATAACATCTCCAGTTGATTTCTTGCTCCCATTTCCTTCAATATGGGATCTTCTCCTACTAAACGTCCATAATCTGGGTAGTCCCTTTCTATACACTGTACAATTCTGTACCACAGCCTATCTGACTGTCCTCCAATCATCATGAAGCCATCCGCGCACGGATTCCATGCATACTGATTTAGATTTGGATCCCATCCTCCTGTTCTTGCCTTTATACTTCCGTCAAAGCCGTACCAGCAAATGTTAAAGTCATTTAGTTCTAGGTATGCTTCAGCGCTTGCGACCTCTACGAATTGTCCCTTACCAATGTGAGTTCCTGCCACACCGTCTCTTACGTATAGAGCCATCATAATCGCTACGAATGCATGCTCTGCACCAGGCCATTCGCTGTTCCATTCTCCTGAGCGAGTGGGATTTCCTCCTCTCTCTCTTGGCAACTGATCTGGTGGGAATCCCGTGCTGTGTATGAATTCACATGCAGCCGCTGCGAATGGATCTAGCATCCACTGTCCGTATTTGCTTACCCTATCTTTACTTGGACCCCATTGACCGAGTTGTCCAATGTAACAATATACAAGCCTTGGATTTATCTTGGACAACTGTCTATAGCCAATGCCCCACTCATCAAATTGACCCGGAGGATAGTTCTCTATCAATACATCTGATTGCTTGACCATTTTCTTAAGAATCTCTCTTCCCTCTTCCATCTCGAGGTTTAAGGTGACACAGTACTTGTTTCTGCACTCATTTAGGAAGTCCAGACCTACTTTCTCGCCTGTATACTGGTCCTCCACCATGTACTCTTCTCTTCCGAAAGGTGTTAACCTTCTCCATGGATCGCCGCCCGGAGGTTCTATCTTGATGACTTCGGCTCCCAGCTCTGCTAGCATAGAGCTACATGCAGCCGGGGCTTTACGCCATATTGAGCAGTCTAGAACCCTGATGTCTCCCAATTGATAGGGCTTGCGGTATGCATGTCTCACATGTAGGTTTTCTTCCATGAATTCGGAGTATGCCCTGTCTGGTCCTGTTTCTTTTCCGTATAACTCTTCAAAAGTCGGCATTTTCCTGATAGGCCATGGTCTCGGTCTAAGGGTGTCTTCAAACTTCTCTATTTTTCTTTCCGCCATCCATTCACCTCCGAAAAATACCTATACCCCTTGTGGAGGTGATCTTGAATACATGTATACTCCCTCGGGGTATCTTAATGTTGAGCACTTCTAATATAAAACCTTTATGATCGATGATTAAGAATACTTGTACTAGAAGCACTACTATAATAGTCTTATTTTTTTTGAATATATATATTATATAGTAAAAGCATAAAAATTTAAAATTCCTTAAGCATTAAATCAGTTTAAAAAAAGTATTTCTCAAAAATATATTTTTTAAAAGAATAATATGTTTTTAAATTCTAAAAGAAGGTTTAATCTCGAATGTTTTATGTCCAACTTAGGACTACAATAGTTGGTTTAATGAGTGCCATATAAATTGCATAAGAATGGCACAAGTTTATATGGAGGGATGAAAATCAACTGTTTGATACAAAATGACTTGGATTAAATTGATTGATATCTTCCCGGGTTTTGAAGATCCCTTTCTCTCATCGATCTGGTTTTTAGAGGGATACGGAGAATCATCAAACATATACGTTATAGAGGGCGATTATTTAGCTTTCGTCGACACAGGGAACGACATAACTGCTTTCTTTGAGTTGTTTGAATTGGGTTTCAAGGTAGAGGATATAAAAAAGATTTTTTTAACTCATGCTCATAATGATCATACTTTAGGCCTCAAAGAACTTCTCATGAGATATGGAGGGTTTAGAGACATCGAGGTAGTAGTTCATGATATATCAACTACAATGCTAAGCAAGGCAGTTGAGAAGTTTACAGAGGGAAGAGGCAGTGTAATTGGAGTAAGAGGTGGAGAAGAGGTTAACCTAGGAGGACATGATTTCAAGGTGATCTATACCCCTGGACATACGGTAGATTGTATCTGTCTCTATCACGAAAAAACTCAAACCCTTTTTTCCGGAGACACAGTATTACCCATATATCTCCCAGAACCGGATTCTCTCCTAGGCGGAGATTTAAGAAGTTATTTCTTCTCTATAAGAAATTTGTTGAAAATGGAAGTAAGAAACCTCTTACCGGGTCATTTTATGCCCTCATTCGGTGAAGGTGGCGAAATTATCGAGAGCACTTACGAAGGAGCTTTAAGATCCCAGATACCAAAGGGCGGAAGATGGATAGATGCTGGAATTGCGCTAGCGGATTCAGGATTGTTCGAGGAGGCTATTTATTGCCTAGACAAAGCACTGGAAGAAGATCCGAGAAGCCAAGAGGCTCTAGGATTGAAGGGATCATGCCTCACAGACATTGGAAGAAACGAAGAGGCAATAGAATGCTTCGACAAAATTTTAGAGATTAGAGAAGATGAGGCTGCCTTTCATGGCAAAGGAATGGCTCTAATGCGCCTTGGGAAATTTGAAGAGGCCTTAAATTGCTTTGATGAGGCTTTGAAGATCAACCCGGACTTCAGGGAAGCTGCTTTCGGAAAGGGTTTGGTATTGTCAAAGCTTGGCAGACATGAAGAAGCCATGAAAATTGAGGAATTTAAAAGAAGATTCGAAAACATGAAGTTTAGGTAAAACTAAACATACTTAATTTTGCTTTATATCTTTTTATTACCCCTTATAACCCCTTTATAGTTCTCTAAGCCAATCTAAGTGGAATTTATCATGGTGGTATAGTTTAATAGTCTAATGTCATAGTCCAATATCATTGAAATAGGAAATGTGCAATATTCACGTAAAGAGGATAATCGAGGAAAGTATAAAAGATGATAACAAAAGATAGTAACAGGTATAAAATAGTAGAAAATTATAAAATAGTAGATAATTTGAAAATTCGGGGCATTTAAAATGAATGAAGAAGAAAGGAGTAATATGGTGAAAGATCTTTTAGATAAAGGAACCATTATGTACAATTCTGAAAAATTCTTGGATGCAATGGGTTTTTTCGAGAAAGTATTGGAGATAGATCCGAATCACATCCTTGCATTAGTATCAAAGGGGAAGACACTTCTAAAATTAGAAAAATATAGGGATGCGCTGATCTATTTTCGAAAAGCGTTAGAAATAGATCCAGAATTTGAAGAAGCAAAAAAATATAGAGACATAGCATTAAAGGAGATATACACCCCCTATGAGAGCGAATTTTCCTGCAGGGAGAATATATACTTGTAGAAAAATGTAATTGATACGAAGAATTTAAAAATAAAAAATTAATAGGTTCCTTCTACTTCTGGAACCTCAAGAGATTCGAGATCTTTAAGTGCAGAATCAAATTCCTCTAACAAATCTAAGTCCTTCTCCAGATCCTCAAAGTCTTCTTGAATTCCTTCTTCAGAGAAACTTTTTTCTCTGGCTGATTTTACGCAACCCGAGAATAGCGCTGTTATAACCATTAATGTGATTGCTATTTCTCCTATTCTCAAAGATCTCATCTTCCTGCCCCTCCGCGTTTAATTAAAACGTTTCTGAGTTTTTCTATAAATTTTTTAAAATCTTCCCTTGCATCTTTAAGTTCTTTTACTGTATCTTCATAGTTACCTTGCTCATAGTAGTTCTCCGCAGAATCTACATGGTCCTTTACCTTGTCTAAACTTTTCCTCAGATCCTGAACATTGGTCCCGCTCTCATCAAGTCTGTCAAGGACATCTTCTGCCCTCTCTATTATTTTCTTTGATCTGTTAATGATTTTTCCCAGTCTTTCTTCAAGCATATTCTTTCTAAGATCCTTTGCTTTGTCTCTAAATTCTTTAAATAGTTCATTGACCTCATTAGAGATTACTCTTATCTTTTTTAAGTCCCTTTCATCTATTGCATCTTTCAATTCACTCTTCTTTTCATCCACCTCACTGACGATTTTTTCCAGTTCTTCGGTATTTAATCCTTGTTCTTTTGCTTTATCTATGAAATCTTGAGCTTTTGATATCATTTTGTCAATTTTTTCCATTAAAAGGTCCTCTAAGGCCTCGAAAGCTTCTTTCTTTAGTTCTTCAAAGTACTCTCTATTTTCTTCCAGTGCTCTCTCAATCTCGTTCCTCAACTCATTAACATGACTCATTAACTCCCCGTTACTTTTCACTTCTTCTATGAACTTTTTATCTGCATCTTTCATTCTTTCAAGAGCTTTTTGAAATTCTTTGCTGTCTCCTTCTTTAGCTGCATCTCCTAGTTTCTCATACTCTTCTAGAAAATTATCTCTCTGCTTTTCCAATTTTTTTGTATCGATTCCCTTGTCCAGAGCGAAATTAATAGTGGTATCCATTGCAATTAGCCTCTTCTCAATGCCTACCTTTAGCATGAGGTACCTGACATTCAATATGCTCGGAGGTTGCTCTTCCGCGAGAACTGCTGGCATCATTCCTACGATATATATCGTTAGCACAATGAAGACTTTCCATCTCATTTTTTCTCACCCCTTTTTTAATTTTCTTTGGTAAGATTTTTGTTTTTGGCATAAAAAAGCTTTTTGGCGTAAATTTATTTTTTTTATCGTTTATTTCATTTTATTTTTCTTTATAAATTTTTATGAGAAGCTATTTTTCTAATTCATTTGGGGTAAAGGTTGATCTACTGAAAAGTTTATCCGTCCCGAGAAGATATAGACGAAATTCTTATATTGGATGGGTCGAAAATATTCGACACCAATCTGAAGGAGGTTTTTTGATGAACAGAAAAACAGTCAGTCTTACCTTGTTCATTACTTTGGTTGGATTGGTCTTCTTGTCTGGGTGCATGGGAGCAAAGGAAGAGGAACCTAAGGTGGTAGAAAAAGCAGAGGTACCTACTGAAAAAGCCGAAGTCCCAAAGCCAAAGGAAACCGAGAAACCTGCTGAGAAAAAGACACTGGCAGATCTATTTGCAAAACTCACTAGGCCAGCAGGATACAAAGTAACATACCGAATCACAAGCGAGGGCGAAACACTAACACAAACCCATTATGTTAAAGGGAAAAAACTAAGATTTGACTATAGAGATCCTAAAACAAATGCTGAAATGAGATTTATTAGAACGGAAAGTGCATTTTACATGTGTTCGAGTGAGCCGGGACAGCCATGGATGTGCTTTAGCGCTGAGATAGAAGAACCTCAGTGGCAATCGAAGATAGGAGAAGTTGAAGAGGCAAAGGAGAGCGTATTCTTCGATGGAATCCAAAGAATTGCAGGCTTAGACGCGTATTGCTACAGGTACGAGTATGGAGGCGAAACATCTAGAATTTGCTATCATCCTAATGTACTCTTACCGCTTCTCATGGAATCAGAAGGATTCAGAATAGTAGCCATATCTGTAGATCTAACTCCACCAGCAGATAGTGCTTTCCTTCCCCCTGCTCAGCCAATGACCATGGAAGAAATGATCAGAAAGTATCAACAGGGAGGGTGACATTTTTACTTCTTTATTTCTTTATTTTTATCAAAGTGAAAAGAAAAAACTATTCGTGAGTAAGGCTTTCAGATCTGGATTCTAATTTTTCTACTTCATCTTTCTCAAAACTCTCTATATATTTGATTCCATCTAGCCCATCTATATAGTTAAATGCATCTCTTGCCGTTGCCAACTTTATCTGAAGAGCCCTTGGATGTAATTTAACTTTATCTGTGAGCTCTACGTGTGCGATTCCATTCTCTATTTTTACATCAGATATACCCTCTATATCACCTAAATGCAGCTCTAAAACTGCTTTTATCTTCTCTTCAGGGTCTTCTATTTTCTCGGTTATTTTTACTTCGTATATTAGACTTTTACCTGCCATTTCAGGATTAAAGTCAACTCTTACTCTGCCTCCACTTACTGTTTGAACCCTTGCAATTTTTCCATCAATTGTTAATTTCATTCCCGGATATGGTCTAAGTTTTTGCTTTCTAAAGAAACTTAGAGGCATTATTTTAACTAAATCTTCTCTTCTCCTTCCGAATCCTTTCTCAGGTTCTATTTCTATCTTTTTTTCCTCATCGACTTCCATTCCTACTAATGATTCATCCAACCCTTCAATTACATGCTTTGCTCCTACTATGATGGGAGTGGGTCTATAAACCCTGTTCTCTTCATAAATACCCTCTTTTTTTGCGACATCCTCATCATTCAGGTCAAATATCTCGTTAGTGTCTTTAATTCTACCCACATACTTGATTCTGATGAAGTCTCCTTCTTTAATACTCAATCAAACCACCTTTCCAGATTTATTCAGCAGTTTTAATTTCTTTCATTACTTCTTCCATCAATGAAACTATTTTATCAATCAACCATAAAACATCCTCTCTGTTGTGCTTTATTCCTTTATTTATGAGTAAAAGTTGCTCTAAAATATCGATGACATCATTATCCAATTCTAATGCCTTAATCATATCTTCCTTAGCACTTTTCAAATATGGACAGGCTCTCTCAAAGTCTAGGATCGCATCTTTATATTTATTCCTTTTTAGATTACTTAAGCCTGATAGAACGTTTGTGGATGCTTTACCGAGGGCGAAAAGATTTCTACCTCCTTCTCTATGGAAATTATAACGTTCTTTTCTGAGTTCTAAATACTTGTTTTGTAGGGTGGTTTCTCTGCCATTAAGTTGCATGATTCTCCGGTATTCTTTTTTGTACAGTTCGCTTGCGAACCTTTTTTCGAGCCTGTTCATCAATTCCTCAATTCTGTCGGTATCCATAGTTACACATCCGTATCTTGCTAGAGAACAGTTTTTTATATATTTTTCTTTTATGCAGCATGCATGATTGGTATTGAAGAAATAGAGAGTAGCAACATGATGAAAACTAGGATAGAGGCTACCTTACGAAACCCACCAACGTCGCTTACCTCGTCTAAAGGACCAGGATGCCCGACGTGATTCATAACGATAATTATGAGAACCCAAAGCCACCAGCCCATAGCAAGCATGATCAAGGCGAAGAGGAAGGTGAATAACTGGACCTCTTTTTTGTTGAGGATAGAAGTCCATATGTGTCCGCCGTCAAGTTGTCCGGCAGGAACAAGGTTGAGCATGGTGATTAGGAGACCGAATAAACCAGACCAAAACAGTGGGTGTGCTTGGATGATGGCATCTTCTGGAAGCTTTCCTAATATGAGTTTCTCGAGAATATTCAATGCCAAGGGTAAAGAGACAGAACCCAGTTGAGGAAACTCAACTGGAGGTAACTCAAACATCAGTGCATTTTCTAAGTTAGATTTTGTTGTTATCTCTGAATGAGCCAATCCCAAGGCTAGGACTAAAAGAGAAATTAGAAAACCAGCCAAGGGCCCACTTATTCCAATGTCAAATAAAGCCTTCTTGTTTGGTATGGGAGATCTTGTGCTTATGATGGCCCCAAACGTCCCTAGAGGCATGAATGGAGGTGCAGGTATAAAGTAAGGAAGGCTAGATGCAACACCATGCCTCCAAGACATGTATGCATGAGCCATCTCGTGGGCGCCGATGACCGCGAGTAAAGAGACAGCAAACAATATGGCGTTTTCTATTTTCCCGTTTGAAAACCAGAGGTATCCAGCAAGAGTACACGTTCCAAATGTTAGAATGAGTAAGCCAATATTCCATATGATTCCTTTTCCATTCGATTTCATCTCGTGGGGAAAAACGGATAGCGTAATACCTCTATCACTTTGACCCTTCAGCCATGGGACATAGTTCAAAAATCTAAGTTTTTTGTATACATTTAGAAAACGGTTTTCCGTATTTCTGTCTTCTTTAAGGGTAAAAACTACTCCATTTGATCTGAAGAAATATTCTTCAACGTTGAATTCACTTTTTACTATTTGAAGAATTTTTTTGAAATCTTCAGGATCCAATACCTCTTCGACATCTTCCTCGTATATTTTTGATACTCTACCCTCTTCTTTTTTGCATTCAGAGCATTTTTCAGGTTTTCCTATATAGTCTCCGGGTTTAAATTCACGGATGAAGGCATTTCCGCACAAACATTGAATTTCAACTAATGTCTTCACGTGCTACACCCACGATTTTAATAATGCCTTTATTGGCGTCTATTTTTATTCTTTTTCCTTTAATATATGATAATTCTTTATTTAACTTATCTAGCATTGGAATTTGTGATATTATAGCCCCTACTGCCACAATTGGTTCGGCGTATTGATTTATTATGCCCAAAGGGGCTAATCCATTCTTTTTAAGTTGATACATTACGTATGAACCCACAGTAGATCCTATTCCGTGAGGAAACACGAGTATTTTTCCCGAAATGTTGGTACCAAACAATTCATGATTTTTGTTAATTATGTTTCCGGTCTTGGGATCGATGTCTCCCAAGAATGATATGGGAGTACTTGAATATAAAACATCCCCTTCTGCTGTGCCTCTGCTAATTATTCGCCCCCTTACTATTTCATTCCCAGCCTTATGCACTCCCTCTCATCTCCTAGGTATACATTAAAACCACACATAGTGGGCGCATATAAACATGCTTTCGTTGAATTCGTTGCTATGGACTTTATTCCCATTTCTTCTATGGGAGAAACAATCATGCATGTATCTGATATTATTTTTGCATTCTTCTTTTTCAGCGATTCTTTCAGGCCCATTCTTTCTGCCAGTTTCTTTGTCTGATAGTTTGTAAATATCCAAACTTCGCAATTTGGCTTTTCTTTTTCCTTTTCCAATAAATTTTTTATATTGATTATTTCATTAATCGTACAGTGAGGACATCCAAATGTAATTAAATCTATTTTGTCAGCGTTTCTGAAATTGGTTTGCTCTTCTTCTAACTCCTTTCTTGTAACTTCTATTTTTTCCAGTTTTTCGAACTCTCCCCTCCATTCTGGCGTTATATCCTTCGCGTGGAAAAGGGCTACAGAGCCAGATGCCCCCAATGAAGCACACAATAACTTTAATCCCTCTAGAGACGGTCTCTTTGAAAAAATAAAAGCTGGTTGCATCGTTATTTTTCCCACATGGTAGCCTAGTACACCGTACATATACGTGTTCAGATCTTCTTCTACCTGAATCAAAAAATCAGCACCCCTAGATTCATCAAGGTGAAGACCGTAGTTTGGGGTTTTTCCAATCAATGCGCTTGCCAGAGAACTCATACCTCCTTCTCTATTTGTTCTTGCTCCCAGTATAGAGTTCGCAAAGACTATGGCGGATGATTCACCCCAAGAGACATGAGAATTATACGAAGGTATGTTTCCTATAAGGTAGGGCGTACACGTACAGGTGAGCTGCAGTCCCATTCTATCGAAACATTTAAGTATCTCCAATTGTTTTGAGGCAAATTCTGGATTCACATTCATGCTTTTCCATTCCTCTAAATCCATTCCAGCTGGATTTAAAGTCGTAGGAACTTTTACTTTAGCATCCTTAGAGAATTCATCAAGGAAATCGAGTCCAGCATCTCCTATAGTTTTGTAGGATACACCGGATACCTGGGCACCTTCTATATCTATTAGATTGCTCGCTCCATATATGTCTCCTAAGGCGACGAGGATCTCCATTGCCTTTTGTCTTGCAAAGCCTTCTTCCCCTTCTAGTATCTTTTCTTCTTCTTTGGTTAGGTACATCAATCTTCACTCCAAGGTATTCTAGCGATTTCAAACCTCTCTGGTGGAATTGAAAAACTCTTCGTGGCATCTATGCCAACCTTAGTTACTAGTGAGGTCACTTGATCTCCTGTTGGATCGAGGCTCGACCCTCTTATTTTCGGAAATATGTATATGTCTTCGTCCCCCTTTACCCTCGTTGCCATCGCATATTCTATCATCTTATCGTCAAAGATGTCAATATCCTCATCCACCACAACGACATGTTTTAGACTTGGATGCGCAGAGAGAGCAGCTAGAATAACGTTTTTTCCGTCGCCCTCGCTCTGCTTCTCAATTGAAATAACTGCATGGAACCAGTGACAACCTCCCTCGGTTAATCTGATCCCTTTAACGTTAGGGGTAATATTCCGCACTGCCTTTAAAATTCTGGGTTCTTGAGGTAGACCCATCAATAGTTGGTGTTCTCTGCCTCCAGGCAGGATTGCCTGATAAATAGGTTCTTTTCTGTGCATCAAACAGGTTAATTCTACAACAGGCTCGTCCCTTACAATATCGTATGTACCGGTGATATCCACCAAGGGGCCCTCTGCATGTTTCTTGTCATTTAAAATTCTTCCTTCTAAGACAATTTCAGCCTGATCAGGTACCTCTAAGTCAACTGTATTGCATTTAATACATTTAAACTCATGCAATCTATTAGCAACTTCCAGTTCATCTATTTCATAAGGTATGGATGAAGATGCAGCGAGAAGCAGAGCCGGATGAGCCCCTATGATTATCGCAATCTCAGTAGACCTGCCATCTTTCTTGTTTTCGTTGAATATTTTGTAAAGATGCCTCGGGACAATTCGAATACCTAACTTATCTTTACCTAGCCTCATCAACCTATGGATGGATGCATTTCTCACGCCTGTATCAGGATCCTTTGCAACTACGATACCAGCGGTGATGAAGTGACCACCATCTTTTTCATAGTGCCTTAAAATCGGTAAATTTTCTATATCAACTTCTTCTTTAACTATATCTTTTATAGGCCCTTTTTTAACGATTTTAACCTTTTTTGGAGAGTCAAAAGCATTTAAAAGATGCTCTACCAAACTATTTTTCTCTATATTTAACGCTTTGGTGATTCTCTCTCTTGTAGAGCATATATTCCCTACTACCTTTATTCCATAACTCTTTACATTCTCAAAAAACACGATCTTTTCCTCGTTCTTCTTTAGATAGTAAGGTATTTCATATGTGACGGATACCTCTTTCTTTACATCCAAAACTTCCCCATCTTTACGAAAAGATTCTATTAGACTTCTCACAGACACCACCGTGAATCATATGAGAGGCATATATTCCCTAATATTTGATTTGCCCCAAGTTTCAGTTTATAGATGGAGGATTGACAAGGGAGTATATACATATATTGGGTCTGCTTTAAGAGAGGGCCTCTTGAACTCAAGAATCAGGAGACATTTATTCCACCCAAAAAAAGTTTTTTGGCACATAGATCATATTACAACTAAAAAAATCCCATATGCAGTTGTTTACGCCTATACAAAAAATAAAATGGAATGTAAGTTATCTAGAGTTATAGAAAAAGATGCAGTTGCCATAAAAGGATTTGGATCAAGTGATTGTAAATGCAAAAGTCATCTCTACCGCTTAGATAAAAATAAAATCGATTCTATCATTTATATGGAGGAATTATATCGTTACTTGCGTTTAGAGCCCATAGTTTACATACCAAGAAAACATTAAGTATATATTACAAAATCAAGGTCGAGTGATCATTATGGAGACTTTAATCTTGAGCGGAGAGGAAGTAGAGAGATTGTTGGATATTGAAAGAGTTATGGAGGTTGTAGAAGAAGCATTCTCAGCCTATGCAAAAAATGAGGCTGAAATGCCTCCGAAATCATACATATATTATCCCAAGGGCGATCTCAGAACGATGCCCGCCTATTTGAAATATAATGAGACATCTGGGGTTAAAATAGTAAACGTTCACACGGGAAATGTAGATTTGCCTACTGTAATGGCTATATTGGAATTAATCGATCCAAATACTGGCTTTCCCCTTGCAATAATGGATGCAACTCGAATAACTGCATATAGAACTGGTGCAGCAGGAGGAATCGCGATTAAATATCTCTCAAGGGACGATTCTAAGACTATTGGTTTGGTTGGAGCCGGAGTTCAAGCAAGAACACAACTGCTAGCTGCACTGAAGATTAGAGAAATGGAGAATGTTTTTGTCTATGATATAAGAAAGGAGGCTTCATTGGAATTTCAGAAGTTCGCTCAGGAACTAGGATTGAATACCAGAGTTTGTAGTGGAATAAGTGAAGTCACCGAAAACTGTGATGTGTTGATTACTGCAACTCCTGTCAGAAGACCTATTGTTAATTCAGTTTCACCGGGAACTCATATAAATGCTATCGGCGCGGATGCTCCAGGTAAGCAGGAGATAAATCCAGATATCATAAAAAGAGCAAAAATAGTCATAGATGACTGGGAACAGGCTTGTCATTCCGGTGAGATCAACGTTCCCCTCTCCAAAGGTATATTGAAAAAAGAAGATATTTATGGAACTTTAGGGGAGATATGCGCAGGCATTAAAGAAGGAAGAGTAAACGATGATGAGATAACACTTTTTGACTCTACTGGCCTAGCAATTCAAGACGTCTCAACAGGGTACTTTATCTATAAAGAGGCTGTAAAGAGAAACATTGGTCAGTGGATAAAGTTTGTTTAGTTTTATGATTTAACCAGTTTTCAGGTACTCATATGAGAACCTTGATATACATTCCAAGGATGTATAGCAGAAATGAGTTCGAAAGGCTTGCCTCAAAAGTACCTGAGGATTTTGAGGAGAGATCGAACGAGTACTGGGACTATGTAGAAGAAAAACTTGGGCCATTAATGAAGCTTCGACGCATTCATAAGGTGTATCACGAGTCGTTGTGCGAGAGCGGAGATGAAGGACTAAAAACTCTCAGTTCCTTCGACAAAAGAAATTATTCGATTGTTAAGAAGTTGATTGAAAGCGGAGCAGAGCTTCAAACAACGGAGGATCGCTTGCTGATAGCAGAAACCAAGGAATGGTTCGAGCAATCTAAGAGCAATCCACTCCTTCTAGAACTCTACGAGGAAAGTATGCGCGAGCGTAGCGAGCATATCGCAAGGATAATAGATCAAACGTTGAAAGATGGTGAAACCGGTGCAATCTTTGTTGACTCAGAATTAAAAATCAATCTTCCAGGAGATATAAGAGTTATAAGGATGTGTCGTTTCGATCCGAGTGATTACTTAAACGTATGGCTCCGAACACTGGAGTTGAGAAATAGCAGTGGGGACAAATAGGAAAGTGACCGTAATTCTAACTTTATGGAATTATCTATCTTAAAAGGTTGCTAACTGCACGGTTACTTTATGATTACACGTCTTGTGATGAGCATTAGATATTGTGATCAAGAAAAAAGATAAAGAATACAAAAAAGAAGGTTAAAGAAATTAGTAGGAAACAAAAAACCAGCCCTAAAAGCATCTCCTGAGTTGAAGACCCCGCTGGCGGTATTGTTAGCATATATCGACTCTATGGGTGATATTTTAATCACTCTTCTCAGTTTGTACTCTCGATCTATATTTGTATAAGATCGTTCTTATATATAAAATTTATCTTATTTCTCTTATTTACAAGTCGAATTATGCGAGGTGATATATATAGGGGAAGACAAGACGAGAAACGAGGGCTGGGAAGGTGGTAAAAAAGTCACTAACAGTAACGATAGATGAAGAGATACTGAACTCAATAGAAGAGTATATAAAAATAATCAAAGATAAGATCGGGATCACGCCTACAAAGTCAGAGATAGTTGAGAATGCTTTAATGGAGTATCTCAGCAAGAAATTTAAGGAGATAAAGCAAGACTAAGAGACTTTTTCTGTTCTTGGAGTAGATCGATTAAAAATGCGAAGAGAAATGGTTACATGTCCATCAACCTGAAAATTAAGACATTTTAAGAGATTTTTGACGAGTTTAAATCCTTTAGATTGCTCCAAATTTTAAGGTTATGATTTACTCTCATTAACCCCCTAGGTTCAGACCTTTTCTTCTATTTTGGGTACTTTAACAATTCATATTCATCATATTATTTCAATGAAATAGCCTTCTTTTTCCAAAATACCTGTAATATTGGGTTGAATTAGGCATGTTTCGAGATTATATCTAGGATTGGATTCCATCACCATAAAATAATTTTCTTTTGATCGAACTTTTCCTAAAAGTTCGTTGCTATGTAAGTTCTTTGTAAAAATGACATGCTACAGTATGGTGCTTACTATCTTGAGTTAAGATAGGCTCTTCTTTCTTGCATTTATCTTTCGCATGAGGACACCTTGTATGAAATCTACAGCCGGAGGGAGGATTGAGTGGAGAGGGAACATCTCCCGTGAGAACGATTTTCTGCATCTTTTTTTCGATACTAGGAACCGGTATTGATGAGAGTAGAGCCTTTGTGTAAGGATGGAGGGGAAAGTTGAATATCTCTTCTTTTTCGCCTGCCTCTACTATTTTTCCAAGATACATAACTGCTACACGATCCGAAATATGATCTATCGTTAGGAGATCGTGGGAAATAAAAAGATACGTTAAGTTATAGTCTTCCTGCAACCTCCTTATCAAATTTAATATTTGTGCCTGAACAGAGACATCCAAGGCAGATGTAGGTTCGTCCAGTACAATGAACTTGGGATTTAAGGCTAATGCTCTTGCAATACCCACTCTTTGCATTTGTCCTCCACTGAACTCATGTGGATACTTTCCCATATCTTCTCTTTTTAATCCAACATTCCTTAAAAGTTCGAAAACTACCTCTTCCTTTTCATCTTCTTCGATTAAATCAAAATTTAGGAGAGGCTCAGAAACGATATCTAAAACCGTCATCCTTGGGTTTAAGGAGGAAAAAGGATCTTGAAAAACGATTTGCATATATCTTCTGATTTCTCTCTCCTCATTTTTATTCAACTCAAAGATATTCTTTCCTTCAAACCAAACCTCTCCAGAAGTTGGCTTAATTAGCCCTATAACCACTCTACCCAATGTTGTTTTTCCACATCCAGATTCGCCTACTATGCCCAGAGTTTCGCCCTTATCTATGTGGAACGATACTCCATCCACTGCCTTCGCAAATCCAGTTATCTTTAAGAGTAATCCAGATCTGATTGGGAAATACTTCTTTAGATCTTTTACAATTATAAGTTTCATATTATCCATGTAAAATTAAGTTGTTGAGATTTATAGTGTTCGCGTAGCGGTAGAATATATATAAACGAAATGTTCAATATCAATCTCAGGAGGAGGTTCTCAATATGGAAATAGAATTTGACAGATCCTTTAAAGCAAGATTGAGCCAATTTCTGGTATTCACAACAAATGCTCTAATACTATTCGGAAAATCTTACGAAAAAGTCACCGGAAAAAGGTGGGAACGAGACTACATAGGTGTAAAAAAGCCAGATTCTATAGAAAACGTAATAAATCATTTAAATGAATTGAATGACGAAGAAATAAAGGATATTCTTTCCGACATGCAGACCAGATTTTCGCCGCCATTTGTCGAGAAATTGAACGATATTTTGAAGGAGGAATTAGGTTACTGGTTAGACAAAGAAGGAGAATGGCATAAAGTAGGCGGAGATTAAATTAAATATAAAGATGACATGTTACTTTGTGTCCATTCTCTACTTCAATTTCTTCAGGAACTTCTTTCGAACATACAGAAAATGCCTTTGGGCACCTCGGATGGAATTTACATCCATCAGGAGGATTTAACATATCCGGAACAGCACCGTCAATCGCCTTTAGCCATTTAGTCCTTTTATCCATTTTTGGAATAGCCTCAATCAACGCCATTGTATACGGATGCTTGGCATTTTGAAATATTGTCTCGATGCTTGAGAACTCTACTATGGTTCCAGCATACATTACCGCGACTTTATCGCAGATCTCAGAGATCAGACCGAGATTGTGTGATATTAGAAGAACAGAGGAGTGAAAATCTTTAATGAGTTTTTTCAACAGTTCTATAATCTGTGCTTGAATTGTGACGTCTAAAGCGGTTGTGGGCTCATCAGCGATTAGTAACTCAGGATTACATGATAGAGCCATCGCAATCATACATCTCTGTCTCATTCCGCCGCTCAGTTCATGAGGATACTGATTAACGACCTTCTCTGGAAAGGGTATGTTTACTCTTTTCAGCATTTCTATTGTCTTTTTTAAAGAATCTTTTTTATTAAGACCCTGATGGATTTTAAAAACCTCAGAAATTTGATTTCCTATTGTACACACAGGATTCAATGAAGAGAGGGGATCTTGAAATATCATGGCTATATCTTTCCCTCTGATCCTCCTCATATCCTCCTCTTTCTTTTTTAGTAGGTCTTCTCCTTTGAAAATCACGTTTCCTCCCACGATCCTACCGGGTTCAGGAACCAACCTCATTATTGATAGGGCAGTAACGGTTTTTCCGCACCCTGTCTCTCCGACTAGGCCAAAAACCTCTCCTTTTTCTAATGTAAAACTAACTCCATCCACTGCCCTTACAATTCCTTCTTCTGTATAGAAATAGGTTTTAAGATCCTTTACTTCTAATAACGCCAAAATATCACCTTATTCCCTTCAATCTTGGATCTAACGCATCTCTGAGACCATCTCCTACAAAATTAAAAGATAGTACGGTGAGAAAGATTGCCATACCTGGAAACACGGCAATCCATGGTGCAGTAGTCAAATATTTTTGTCCGTCCGTGAGCATGTTCCCCCAAGAAGGTGTTGGAGGTTGTGCTCCCAATCCTAGGAAACTCAGTCCAGCCTCTAGCAAGATAGCATCTGCTAAGAACAGGGTAGCGTAAACGATTATTGGAGCCATTGCATTGGGTAAGAGATGTTTGAATATTATTTTTCTATCTCTTGAACCAGTTGCCTTGGCTGCCTCGGTAAATAACTGTTCCCTTAAGGACAAAAACTGTCCCCTTACTATCCTCGCAATACCAGCCCAGCTAAGAATTCCAATCAGTATCATGGCCTTGTAAAGACCAGGACCGAAAACCGCAACCATCGCAATCAAAAGGATCAATCCTGGAATGGAAAGCCATATATCAACTATTCTCATGATTAACTGGTCTATAAATCCGCCATAGTAACCTGATATAGCTCCTAAGATCACTCCAATGGACATTGCTATTGAAATAGCCACAAATCCAACACTCAAAGATATTCTGGAAGCGTAAAGTACCCTGCTTAGTACATCTCTTCCATAATCATCGGTTCCCAAAGGATGCTCTAAACTTGGAGGCTGGTTTTCCATGTTTATTATGGAGATTCTGTATACTTTTCCTTTATATTCAACATAATAAGCCTTCTTATACGGATTTAGTGGGTAAATATCTTTTATTCCTTTTTTTATCAGGAAATTTTCTAGTTCTACGATTTCACTCTTATCTTCGATCAGCATGCTCTTCCCAAGGTTTAAAAATGCCTTTTTTAATTGGGGAAATTTTTCTAAGGAATCTAAAGAAGCAGCCTTTTCAGAGGAGTGTACTGTCTGGACCTTGTAGAGTTTTTCTCCTACTCTTGCATCCGTAGGATCCGGAAGCCATCTGTAGTCCATCCAAGTATTCACGAAGGTAAATGCTGCTAGGAGGTAAAAAACAGACAGCACGGTAATGCCGAATAGAGCCAGTTTATTTCTTTTAAATCTTCTCCATACGATATCCTTGGTCGCTTTCTTCAAAGTTACATTGCTCGCCATGATTTCACCTAGTCATATCTTATTCTTGGATCCACCCACGCATAAACTACATCGGCTATTAAATTTCCGATAACTACCAAAACGCCGAATACTAGGACAAGAGCCATCATTACCGGGTAATCTCTGCTGAAAACCGCATTTACCGCTAGTCTTCCCATTCCAGGCCAGCCGCAAACCGTCTCTACCAGTACTGCTCCGCTGAAAAGACCAGGAAGCGACATGCCAAATATGGTTATTAAGGGCAATAGAGCATTTTTCAGAGCATGTTTATAGATAACAGTCCTTTCGCTCAGACCTTTGGCTCTTGCAGTTGTTATGTACCCCTCTCTTAATACATCTAACATGCTCCCTCTTGTATATCTGGCAAGTCCAGCCATTCCTGCCGTACCCAATACAAACGCGGGAATTATAAGATGCTTCAAGTAATCGAATATTGTTGGATTAGTGATTCGGGGATCGATCATTCCTGAGGATGGAAGCCAGCCTAATTTTACCGAAAAAATCAAAATCAGCATAAGTGCAAGCCAGAAATTTGGTAGAGAAATACCCATAAATGCTCCTACCGTGGCTAGGTGATCGAAAAGAGAATACTGTCTCGTTGCTGAGAGAACTCCAACAGGAATCGCCACTACTATAGCTAAGATCATTGCGCTAATGGTAAGTTCCAGCGTTGGTATTATTCTCAACTTTATCAGTTCGCTAACAGGCATTCCTGGAATTATTCCTATCGATATACCCAAATCTCCTTGAATTATTCTCCATAGCCATTTCGGATATTGAACATAAAGCGGCTTGTCTAATCCAAGGTTTTCATTTACTCTTTTCAATGCAACTGGATCAAAGGCTTTTTCGCCCAGCAAGACGCTGGCTGGAGAACCAGGGGCGAGATGAATAATTGAGAACGAGATAATCGAGATTCCAAGAAGTAGGGGAATCATTACCAAGATGCGTCTTATGATATAACTTGCCAGAGACATATACACCCAAAAAAATAAGGATACAACAGATAAAAAAGTTGTGAGTAAGAGATATTAATATTCTAACGGTTTGATAACGTTAATTTTATCAACTTCTTGGAAGTGGGCGTCGTTAGTAATTATGGTTTTGATGAATTTCTCTTCCATAACCGCTAAATAAACACAGTCGAAATAATTGATTTTATATTGATTGAAGTATTCCTTAGCCATGATGAGATGCTCCTTGTAAACTGGCTCAATATGGATTGGTAGAGCTAAGAGTAATTCTAAGGTTGCGAAAGATTTATTCCTTCCGGCAACTCTGTCTATAGCTTCTACGACTTCTGAAATATTTAGTGATGTTGTAACGCCTAGCAACTTATCCTTTTCAACGTCCTCTATGATTTTCCTGCATTTTTGGCCGAATTCTGGATGTGCCTGTGCAGCATATACAAATATATTGGAATCAATGAATGCCCTCATTCTAACCGGGCTCTCACTTCGTGGATTGCCTCTACTGCGTCTTTTTCAAATTTAGCGATCCCATACAATTTCTCAGCTATGTTTTCGATCTTCTTTGGGACTTTTATCTCTATTCCATCTTCTTTGGGTATAAGAGATAGCGTCATGCCAGACTTTAGATGGTAAACTTCTCTAAGCTCTTTTGGTATGGTGATCTGAAATTTCTCAGTAATTTTGGATTTGTATACCATTCTTACTCCCATACCACTATGGATGAATATGTATATAAACACTTGGATTTAATCCAGAGGAAATCTTTATCAGTCCCGGTACTCCGGCTTTATGTACCACTTTTCTACGTTCCAGAGAATTCCTATCGGTGTGCCGAATATCCCTGTATCAGAGTCGAACTTCTTGTTAACTCCAACTACTGCTTTTCTGTAATAGAGAAATATGTAAGGATAATCTTTTGCTATTTCTTCCTGAAATCTCCAGTATAATTCTTTTCTCTCTTCTTTATCACATCCAGGTACGGAAATGGCTTCATCGAGAATTTTATTCACTTTTTCGTTGTGATAAGAAATGAAGTTAAATGTTCCAGCCTTTTCTGAATGCCAAATGCTCGAAGCATCTGGATCTATCCCTAGGCCCCAACCTAAAACACATGCATCGAAGTCTTTGCCTGTAATTTTATCGATAAAGGTTGGCCACTCTAGATACTGGACTTCCACTTTAATTCCAAGGTCTTTCAATTGATCCTGTACTATTACGGCTATTTTTTCTCTCTGCTTGTTTCCCTTGTTTGTTATTAAAGTGAATTTAAATTTCTTTCCATCCTTTTCTAATATTCCGTCGCCATCTATATCTTCAAAGCCTGCTTCTTTTAAGAGTTTTTTTGCCAGTTCGACATTATATTCTGGCGCCTTAACATTTGGATTAAAAGCCCAAGAGATTTTTGCCATTGGAACGTTACATTCTTCTCCGTAACCAAAAAAGACCTCTTGTACGATAGTTTTCTTATCAATAGCATGTGCAATAGCCTCTCTTACCCTAATATCCTTGAAAAATTCATTTTTTAGATTAAATCCTATGTATCCATAGGCTAATGTATCGTAAACGTATACATCTATGTTGGGATTCTCCAAAAATCTCGGGACCTGATCAGGCTCTATCGTGGTAACATCGACCTCTCCAGTGTAGAGTTGTTCTTGGAGAACTATTGCGTCTGGCACGACCTTGTATATGATTTGGTCTAAATAAGGTCTCCCATCATAGTAGTCATCAAATGCTACCACCGTTATATGATCATCTGGAATCCATTCTTTGAACTTGAAGGGCCCTGTCCCTATAGGTCTGGTATTGAATTCCGCAGTATTGATATCTACTCCTTTAAGCAAATGAGCTGGCAAAATTCCATAACCTGTAGCAATAAGAAATGCGCAATCAGGTTTTTTGAGATGAAATGCAACTGTATAATTGTCTATAATTTCAACCGATTCTAAGTTGGCGACATCAGCCTGATTCGGAGCATTTGTATTAGGGTCTTTAAAGGTATCGTATGTAAATTTGACGTCTTCGGCTGTAAATTCATGACCATCATGGAATTTTATTCCTTTTTTAAGGTGGAATGTGTAGGTTAGACCATCCTCAGATATGTTCCAACTCTCTGCCATTCTTGGGTAAGGTTCTAGAGTCTTTGGATCAATACCTATAAGTCTGTCGTATACTAACCCGCAGATATCCACTGAAGCACTATCACTGGCAAGGATTTCATTTAATATCTTTGCATCTCCTATAGAACCCCATACAAGGGTTCCTCCGTACTTAGTTGGCGCCTCTGCTTCTTTGGGCTGAGCCAAGCATCCACTGAGAAGTATAGCAATCAATAGGAAAGTAGCATAAGTTTTCTTCTTCATGGATGATACCTCAATCTACTATCATCGAATGATTTTAAAATCTTTTCTACCCTTTATGACTTAAATTTACTTCCAATTGCTGCAATTTTTTCTGTAATTATGTCAAAATTACTCATATCAGCAATTTTTATAAACACAATTGTTAGGACTTGGCTTTTAAAAAGCAAGAAATAAATAAGGAGGGTCAATTATTTTTTCAATAAATCCTCATAGGATTTTTTCAGCTCTTTTTCCTCCCTCTCAATACTGCGGAGTTTGTTATTGTAGGTAACCACGGTAAATCCCATCTGGAATATTATCAACATACCTGTTAACAACAGTATGACAAATGCATTCACACCCGGAAGGACGATTAGCAGCATCAAAAATAGGAGAACGATAGACTGAACCGCAGAGTAAACCATCAACATCTGAGATGTATACAGGAATCTGAATTTGCTCATTCGCGATTCAATACTCGTCGATAATTCTTGTAGTTTTTGGGTAAGAACGACCTCATCCATTACCTCTTCTATTGTGGCTTTTGATTCGTCCAGCAAAGCAGACAACCTTTCATCTAAAGAGAGCTCTCTTTCTCCCATAATTTATTACCCCCCTTTTGGTGTCTATTTGAACGTATATTTAGAACTTTTGATTATGGAAAAAAGTAGTTAACGCGACTGAGAAGAAATAAAATTCAAAAAAGATAGAAAAAGAGTTGATTTATTACAGCGTTTATTCCCTATTCAAGCGTGAAAACTGCGCTTTGAGTGGCCCTGCCACCACCTATTTTGTCATAGATACTCAACGTAAATTTGTATTTCCCAGGTACTAGATCAGTGGTTGTGTAGAAGGTCCCATATGGAGCAGATGCTATATTGTTTGGTAGATTTACATGACCGTTTTCACCCAGCATTCCTTTCTCTGAGAAGATAATATTTCCATTTGGATCGCTAACTTCCATGTCCATTTCAACCCAGTTTAATCCATCATCTCCTTTCTTAAACGGGCCCACATTTACCAGTACTAAAGTAACTTCTTCTCCTCTTTCGAAAACAGCATCTTCGTTACGTACAAGTTCTCCGCCCACATTTTTTGCAAGGTAAGCATCTTCGATAGATAATCCAACGGAAGTAGAAGTCTTAACCTGACATCCTCCTGTGATTAGAGCAGCAATAATTGTAAATCCTAGAATAATGGCGTATTTTTTAATTTTCTTCCACCTCCTTTAATTTTATTGTTTATGGGTGACAAAAAATCTTGCTCAATCAGTTATAAGTAAGTTTTGGTAATCTTTCTCTTACAAATTAATCTTGGCATTTCTAATGGATTAGATGTAACTCTTCTTTCATCTTATCTATCTCTTCGATAAAACCCCAAAAATCTCTCGCGGTTTCATTTACCATTTTTTCTTTTTCCTTATCGCTCATTTTAGCATTCTCTAAAGAATCACCATGATGGTAAAAGAAAGATACATGAGCAAGTTCGTGTGCAATCACACCCATTACTGCTTTGTCGGATAATCTGGAGAGAAAGCCCCTGTAAAAAATTATTTCGCAGGACCTTTCAATACCTGCTCCGTAAGTATAGAGAGTCAGTCCTGTTGCTTTGATATTCTCTTCTTCTTCAATTCTAATTCCTTTCAATAATTCCTTTATCTCTTTTAAGGATTGACGAGGAATTCGATTCAAAGTTCTTATGAAAAGGTCTTTTATTCTTTCATCTTGGATTGAAATTTTAATTGAATTTTTCATTTTGTTCAGATTCCATATTCTCTTTTTAATTCGTCAATTGCTTCCAATTTTATATAATCCAAAACCGTTCCTTTAGCCTCTTTTATTTTCATAGTATCAATTAAATCTTTATATTTGCCTCCGGCTAGGCCATTTGCAATTAATGCTGCTCCTTGGGCTCCTTCCTTCACTTTTTTCACATTTGGAAATCCATCCAAATTTCTGACTGGAGCTATACTTTTAAGTTGTTTGGTTAAATCTTCTTTAATTCTTTTTATTTTAGATAATCTTCCTGAAAGAAGAATTTCTTTTGGTTTTACTGATGCAGTAAGCTTTAATGCATCCTTAATAGCGCTCTCCATAAGTGCCTTCCATGCATCTTCATATTTTCTATCTCTATCCACCAACCTGCTCAACTGCTCGGGAGTTATATCTTCGCTCAACATGTACTTAATTCCTCCATGAAAAAGAGTTTCTTTGTTGAAACCTGAGATAAGATAAGCCAACTCGCTGTCCATTCCTCCTAATGAAAGGAATCCAATACCTCCTACTGTTCCACCTATTCCGTCTACTATTTCCCCGTCTTGAACCCCTATGGTTGCTTTAAACCCGGACCCCATCTCCAATAAAATGAATGAAGTCTCTTCATAAGCGATTTGTTTTTTCCTTGCCTGTTCCCATATAGCTAAAGCAGTAACGCAGAGCTTATCCGCGGTACCCATATCGATTTTATTAATCTTTCGATATGCGGGAACCGTCGGTAGATGTATAACGCCCGGGATAAAATAAACAGGCAATCCATCTTTTTTCAATTGTTCTATGGATTTTCTCATTCCGAATATGCTTCTCTTTTCTTCCTTCTTAATTAGGGTCATCAGAAAAAGATCCCTTTCATCTATATCCTCTATCTTAGTTACTGGAATTCCGTATCCAGAAGGGCCAACGACAAGATCAGGATTCACGGATTTTATTATACTGGAAACAAGTTCGGGTTTTTTAGATATATCATCAGTGGAAATAGATTCGTCGAGAATGATTCTATCGCCTTCTAATCCGAAAAAATCAAAGGTTTTTGTTCCTGGATCTATCCCGACTACCCTAACCATAAATCAGGTTTAATCTCCTATCTTTTTAATTCTTTTGGTTATCGATGTGGAAAACTTCCGACATCCATGCCACTATATTGTATTTATCCTCGATAGCCTAGATCTAACATATCTCTTAAACTAAAACTATTGCGATGAAACAAGGATATGATCTCGAGAATGTTGTCTGCCAAAGCGTAATATATAAAGAAGTTAAGAATTTGATTGACCCTAAAAAACTAGGTTAAACGATAGGGTGATACTGTTGATGCTAATCGGAGAGGCGCTTGTTGGTAAAGAACCTGAGATAGCCCATATAGATTTGATCATAGGGGATAAAGAGGGCCCCGTGGGTATTGCCTTTACAAATAGTCTTGCAAATTTATCAGCCGGTCACACTCCATTACTAGCGGTAATAAGACCTAACCTTATACCTAAGCCCGCTACCCTTATCGTGCCAAAGGTTACTATAAAGGATCTGGATCAGGCAAGCAAAATATTTGGACCTGCTCAGGTCGCGGTAGCCAAGGCAGTGGCAGATTCTGTTGAAGAGGGCATTATTCCTGAGGATCAAGTTGAAGATCTCGTGATTATATGCAGTGTATTCTTGCATCCTAGCGCAAAAGACCTCGAGAAGATATACCACTACAACTATGGAGCCACAAAGTTGGCGATAAAAAGAGCAATGACTAACTACCCACCCTTAGATAAAATAATGTATGAAAAAGATAGGGCGGTTCATCCGGTGTATGGTATAAAAAGACCAAGGCTTTGGAGACCTCCGTACCTTCAAATAGCCTTAGATATACCTAATCTTGCAGAAACGAAGAGAATAGTAGAAGAATTGCCAAAGCGAGACATGATTTTGCTAGAAGCCGGCACTCCCTTAATAAAGAGATACGGAGTTGGAGTGATAAGGAACATAAGAGAGATCTGGAAAGATGCCTTTATCATCGCAGATCTTAAGACATTAGATGTTGGAAAGGTAGAAGTTGATCTCGCTTTTGAGGAAACAGCAGACGCCGTAGTTGCATCCGGTCTTGCATCTAAAGAAACCATAGATAATGTAATCTATGAGGCCCACAGGCTTGGAATATATGCTATTGTGGACATGATGAACGTCAAAGATCCAGTGAAACTCCTCAATTCTCTGGAGGAAATGCCTGATGTGGCAATCTTACATCGCTCCATAGACAGGGAAATAACCTTAGGTGAGGAAGAAGGCCAGTTAGAACTAATAAATGAGATTAAAAAGGAGGCAAAGAAGGTAAATAAGAAAATCTTAGTTGCGGTTGCCGGGGGAATGAGGCCTGAAACCACGAAAGAGGCCTTAGAGAGTGGTGCAGACATAATCATAGTTGGAAGATACATTACCCAGTCTAAAGACATAAAGAAATCTGCAAGAGAATTTCTAGAATTCTTGGGAGAAGACACAGATCTTATGAGAGAGCATATAGAGTAGTTATCTCAAAAATGTGGTGCGGTTGTTGAATTTAGAGAAAAAAAGGTATATTCTGGGAAATCACCCTTGTTTGGGAAGCAAGGCTCGTTGTAAAGGGAGAATCCATCTACCCGTGGCTAAAAAATGTAATATTAAATGTATCTATTGTTTCTCAGGAAAAACAAACAGCAATTATCCAGGGACAGCATCCAAGGTTATAACACCGGAAGAGGCTTTGAGTATAGTAGAGAGGGCGGTGAAGAGACACGAATACGTTAAAGTGGCGGGGATATCTGGACCAGGAGATCCTTTAGCAAATCTTGAGACATTCGAAACTCTTTCTCAAATAAAAAAAAGTTTTCCCTCCCTAATAAGGTGTATTTGTACCAACGGATTGTTAATAGAGGACTATTTAGAGTTCATAGAGGAGTACGTTGATGTAATAACAATCACGATGAACACGTTGAACGCTAGAGAAGGATCTAGGATCTATAAAAGGGTGAACTATAAAAACAAGATCTACAAAGGAAGAGAAGGTTCTAAGTTACTGATTAAAAAACAACTGAAAGGGTTAAAATTGGTACATGAAAAAGGGTTGTTGATAAAAATAAATACGGTATTAATTCCAGAAATCAACTCAAACTCCATATCTAAACTTGCAAAAAAAATCTCGAGATACGCTGACATAATGAACATAATCCCCTTGGTCTCTAATGATCTTTTGGAGCCAACCATGTATGAAATAGTGCGTATAAGGGAAGAATGCGAGAAATACTTGTCCCAATTTTATTCTTGCAGGCGATGCAGATCAGATGCGTTAGGGACCCTAAAAGAGGGTTATCTGAGTACAGATTATTTATAATCAGAACATTTTTTAAGAACTTAGATATTCCTAGATGTAGTGCAGGGGTGTCCGAGCGGCCAAAGGAGATGGGCTTAGGACCCATTGGCTTAGTGCCTTCGGGGGTTCAAATCCCCTCCCCTGCACTTTGCATCTAAAAGCTTTACTAGCCTAAAAGAGCTTTTTAAAATATCGAAC